>NZ_JBARWZ010000036.1:0-101742 GCF_049647105.1 Actinophytocola sp. | reverse complement strand
GGCGTCGTTCACCACGACCGCGGCGCCCCGGCCGGCCAGCGCGGTCGCGTAGGCGAGGCCGAGGCCGCGGCCTGCCCCGGTGACCACCGCGACCTTCCCGGTCAGGTCCATGTCGGGTTCCTCCCTGTTGTTCATGCCGACTGGAAGCTCAGCGGGACGCGGTGGGTGCCCCACTCCGCCCAGCGGGCCATCTCGATCTCCCCCGCGACGCTGAAGTCGCTGGTCCTGGCGAGCAGCTCGGCCACCGTCGTGCGCAGCATCAGGCGCGCGAGCGGTGCGCCAGGGCAGGAGTGGATACCGGCGCCGAACGCGATCGAGCGACGCAGTTCCGGCCGGTCGAGCACGAAGCTCTCGCCGTCGCCGAACACGGTCTCGTCCCGGTTGGCCGAGGTGTAGACGAGCGCGATCGGCTCGTCCTCGCGGATCAGCCTGCCGCCGATCTCGACGTCGTGGCGTGCCGTGCGGGACATGCCGCGGTAGGGCGTGTAGAGCCGCAGGTACTCCTCGACGGCCGCGTCGATCCGGTCCGGCTCGGCACGCAGCATCCGCTGGAGATCCTTGTGCTGGGCCAGGTGGGCGAGCATGGTGCCGATGAAGACGCTGGGCGCGACCATGCCGGTGACCAGCAGCTGGCGCACGCAGCCGTGCACCAGCTCCGGTGGCAGCGGCTCGCCGTCGTGGGTCTCGGCGAGCAGCGCGGTGGTGAGGTCGTCTTCGGCCGCCCAGCCGTCGGACCTGCGGGCCTCGATCACCTCGGCGGCGATGTCGTAGAGCACCCGGGACAGCCGCTTCACGTTCTCGTCGTCAACGACCTGGATGGCGGCCACGTACTCGGCGCTGATCTGCTTGATCCGCGCCGACAGGTGCAGCGGCACGTGGAAGAACTCGGCGAACACGTGTGCGGGGAACACCTGGGCGTAGTCGGCGGCCACGTCGCCGATGCCCGCGTCGATGAGCGGCTGGAGCACGGCAGCGCAGTGCTCGCGCACCTTCGGCGCCAGCTCCGCGACCTTGCGCTGGGTCAGCGCGCGGTTGATCACGCGGCGGTAGACCGTGTGTTCCGGCGGGTCGAAGTGCAGTGGCGGGCGGCGGCCGGTGAAGGCGAACTTCGGCACCACGTTCTGCACCGACGTGGTGAACGTGTCGGTGTCGGTCAGCACGCGGAGCACGTCCTCGTGGCGGAACAGCGCCCAGAACCCGCCATAGGTGGTGCTGTGCGCGACCGGGCACTCGGTGCGCATCCGCCGGTAGGTCTCGTGCGCGCTGGTGAACGTCTCCGCCGCGAGCGGGTCGAAGTCGTGGTCACTCGATCCCATCCAAGCCCCCTCTCTTTATTCGACGGATAGATCACCACTAGAAACAACAAGTGTCAAGTATTGTGCCGGACATGCCCGACAGCGACGATTTCGACCCCCTCGCCCCCGAGACCTTCGACAGCTCGCACGAGGTCTACCGCGACCTGCGGGCCCGCTGCCCGGTCGCGCACACGTCGGCGTACGGCGGCTTCTGGGCGCTCACCCGCTACGCCGACGTGAAGGCGGCCGCGGGGGACCCCGGCCTGTTCATCTCGTCGGTCCGCGCCGTCGTGCCTAGCGACCCGCGCGGGATCCGGCGGCCACCGCTGAACTTCGACGCGCCGGCACACACCCCGTTCCGCAAGGCGCTCGAGCGCACCCTGCACCGGCGCAGGCTCGCGGCACTCGAACCCGTGCTCACCGAGCACGCGGCCCGCGAACTGGCGCCGCTGCTGGCCGAGGGCGGCGGGGACATCGCCGCGCAGTTCGGCAGCACCTACCCGGCGTTCGTGGCGGCCGAGTGGCTCAACCTGCCCGCCGAGCAGGTCCGCCACCTCGCGGCCACCGCCGCCGCCTGGATCGCCGCGTGGCGAAAGCAGGACGGTGACCTGGTCACCGAGAAGAGCAACGAGATGTACCGGATGGCCCGCGAGCTGGTCGCCGACCGCAAGCAGTCACCACGCGACCCCGAACAGGACCCGGCCAGCTCCCTGCTGTCGGAGACCTATGACGGAGAGCCACTGTCCGACGACCTGGTCGTCGGCGCGTTGCGTCAGTCGCTCGTCGTCGGGCTGGTCGCCCCGCCCCTGCTCATCGGTGGGATCTGCGTGCACCTGTCCCGCGACCGCGAGTTGCAGGACCGGCTACGGGCCGAGCCGGACCTCATCCCGGCGGCACTCGAGGAGTTCCTGCGCCTCTACACGCCCTACCGCGGGTTCGCGCGGACCGTCTCGGACGACGTCGAGCTGCACGGCAGGCGGATCCGGCCAGGCGAGCCCGTCACGCTGGTGTACGCGTCGGCCAACCGGGACGAGAGCGTGTTCGACGAACCCGACACCTTTCGTCTCGACCGCCCGAACATCGGTCAACACCTGGCATTCGGGCGTGGCCCGCACCGCTGCGCCGGGATGGCACTCGCCAGGCTGTCCCTTCGGGTGGCGCTGACCGAGCTGCTGGCCAGGACCAGCCACTTCACGCTGGCGGGCGACATCGAGCCGACCCGCATGCCCGAGCTGGGCGCACAGCGGGTGCCGCTGCGGATCGTCGCACGCCCAGCGTGAGGGGCCACGCACGCCACGCGACCAGCTCAGCAAGCTCTTGACACTTCTTTGTATCAGCGTCAATGTATGTGACCTGACACGCAGTGCAGGCCCAGTTCGCCAAGGAGCAATGATGGCTCTACGCACCAGATTCGGGGCCGCGCTGGCGGCCGTCGCCCTCCTCGGCCTGACCGCCTGCGGTGGCGGCGGCGACGGCGAGGCGGCCGCCGACGAGGCCGCGAAGGCGGGCAACAAGGCGCTGGCCGACCTCATCACGAAAGCACGCGAGGAAGGCGGTGTCACCTTCTACTCGGTACCGCCGGAGGACGTGGCCCAGGCGCTCGCCGACGCGTTCACCGAGAAGTACGGCATCGACGCGAGCTTCGTCCGGCTCACCGCCGCGCCCCTTGCCCAGCGGTTCTCCGCCGAGGCGGAGGCAGGCAAGCCGGGCGCGGACATGATCATGGTGTCGAACTCCCCCTTCTACGCCGACGGCGTCGCCAAGGACTGGCTGACCCCGCTGCCGGACGCGGAGATCCCCGACTACCCGGCCGGGCTGCCTGAGGACTTCGTGCTCGCCGACCCGGGCACCGCCGTGGTGCAGGTGCAGCCGTCCGGCTTCGGCTACAACACCGACGAGGTGTCGCAGGCCGATGCCCCGAAGGACTGGCCCGACCTGCTCGACCCGAAGTGGAAGGGCAAGATCCTCATGGCGAACCCGAAGTCCTCACCGGCCTATGTGGACTTCTGGTACATGATCGAGCAAGAGTATGGCATCGACTACCTCGAAGACCTCGGCGAGCAGGTCGCCCGCTTCTACGACGGCACGGTGCCGCTCACGGAGGCGATGGCGGCGGGTGAGGGCGCGATCACCGTGCCGAACGTGACCTCGGCCGTGCAGCCGGTCAAGGACAAGGGCGCCCCGGTCGCCATCAACGTCCCGGACCTCACCAACGGCCCCGAGATCGTCGCCGGGATCGCGACCGAGGCGGAGCACCCGAACGCGGCCCGGCTGTTCACCCACTTCGTGCTGTCCGAGGAGGGCAACAAGATCCTCAACAGCCAGCCTGGATCGGTGTCGCCGTACGACAAGGCCAAGATGCCCGCCAAGTTCACCCGCGTCTCCCACGCGGACGCCGCCAAGTTGGAGAAGGAGATCCTCGGTGCCCTCGGTGCCGACTGACCTGCGACCCGTCCCTCGGTCCACCGACCGGCCGGCCCGCCGTCCCCGGCGACGGCCGGTCTCGGCCTTCGGCAAGGTCAGCATCGGGATCGCCGTCCTGTTCGCGGCCCTCGCGCTCTACCCGCTCGGCGCCGTGGTGCACCGCCTCCTGTTCTCCGGCGGCAGCCTGGACCTCGGCCCGATCCGGGAGACGCTCGCCGAGCCGGGGCTGGTGGCGCTGTTGGTCAACACCATCGTGGTGGTCGTCGCCAGCACCGCCATCGCACTGGTGATCGGCACCGTGCTCGCGTGGGTCAACGAGCGCACCGACGCGCGGATGGGCGTGCTCACCGACGCGTTGCCGATGGTGCCCTTCCTGCTGCCGCCGGTCGCGGGCGCGATCGGCTGGGTTCTGCTGCTCTCCCCCCGCGCGGGCTACCTCAACAGCGTGCTGCGGGACCTGCTCGGGGCGGTCGGGATCACCATGACCGAGGGGCCGTTCGACATCTACTCCTGGTACGGCCTGATCGGTGTCTACACGATCTACCAGGTGCCCTACGCGTTCATGCTCGCCTCCGCCGGGCTGCGCAACCTCGACCCCAGCCTGGAGGAGCAGAGCCGGGTCAGCGGCGCCGGTCCACTCAGGACACTGCGCAAGGTCACGATGCCCGGCGTGCAGCCGAGTCTCGCGGGAGCGGTGCTGCTGATGCTGTGGAGCGGCTTCGGGCTGTTCTCCATCCCCGCGGTCATCGGCACCGGCGCGGACATCGACATCCTGTCCGTGCGGATCGTGGAGTCGCTCGCCGAGTACCCGTCCCGAACCGGGGTCGCGGTGGGGCTGAGCCTGATCGTCGTCGTGTTCGTCGCGCTCGCGTGGTGGGCGCAGCGGTTGGTCGTGGGCCGGGGCAGGCACGCCACGGTGGGCGGCAAGGGGCAGCGGGTGAGCCGGATCCGGCTCGGCCGGTGGCGCGGCCCGGTACGCGCGCTCATGGTGCTGTACCTGGTGGTGACGACCGTGCTACCCCTGGTCGCCCTCCTGATCGTCTCGCTGACCGGGTTCTGGACCACGAAGATCAACTGGGGCGCGCTGGGCTTCGACGCGTTGCGCAGGGCGATCATCGACGACTCCACCACCCAGGAGGCGCTGCTCAACAGCCTCGGGCTCGGCCTGCTCGGTGCCACCATCGGCATCGGCGTGGCGGCCGTCGTCGCCTTGTACGTGAGCAAGGCGGGCAGGCTCGGCCGGTTCCTCGACGGCGCGATCAAGTTCCCCTCGACGCTGTCGCACATCGTGCTCGCCGTCGGGTTCGTGCTCGCGCTGGCCGGTCCGCCGTTCGAACTGGGCGGCACGCTCACGATCCTGCTGCTCGCCTACCTCGCGCTGTACCTGCCGCAGGCGGCGGTCGCGGCCGACGCCGCCGTGGCACAGGTCGGCGGTGAGCTGCCCGAGGCGTCCCGGGTCGGCGGTGCTGGCGAGGCACGCACGTTCCGGCGCGTCTACCTGCCGCTGATGCTGCCCGGGCTGATCACCGGCTGGGCACTGCTGTTCGTCCGGATGATCGGCGACCTCACCGCGTCGTCGATCCTCGCGGGGACCGGCAACCCGGTGGTGGGCTTCCGGATCCTCGAGATCTACCAGAACGGCTCGTACGCCACGCTCGCCGCACTGTCCACTGTGCTCACGGTGATCAGCTGTGCTGTCGTGCTCGTGGTCATGGTGCTGAGCAGGCGGAGCGCGCGGTGGAGCACACCGACGACCCCGACAGGAGCGAGATGACACTCATGGCACAGGACTCCGCCACCCGCCCCGTTCCGGACGGCGCGGAGCCCGTGGTCCGGGTCAGCGGCCTGTCCAAGGCGTTCCGCCGCGCCGACGGCACGATCGCGAACGCGGTCGACGACGTGTCCATCGACGTGCGGTCCGGCGAGTTCCTCGTGCTGCTCGGACCGAGCGGGTGCGGCAAGACGACGTTGCTGCGCATCATCGCCGGGCTGGAGCGCGCCGACGCGGGCAGCGTCTCGTTGCGCGGGCAGGAGGTGTTCTCGGCTTCGCGTGGCATCGATCTGCCACCCGAGCGGCGCAGGCTCTCCATGATCTTCCAGTCCTACGCGCTGTGGCCGCACATGACCGCGTACGACAACATCGCGTACCCGCTGCGCAACGCCCGCCCTCGGCCCGGCAGGGCCACTGTGGACCGCCGGGTGCGCGAGGTGCTGGAGATGGTGGGCACGCCGGAGCTGGCGCGGCAGTATCCGAACCAGATGAGCGGCGGGCAGCAGCAGCGGATCGCGCTCGCCCGCGCCATCGTCGGCGGCGACGACCTGGTGCTGTTCGACGAGCCGCTGTCCAACGTGGACGCGAAGGTGCGGGAGCAGCTGCGGCTGGAGCTGCTGTCGATGCAGCGGGAGCTGGGGTTCGCGGCCGTGTACGTGACCCACGACCAGACCGAGGCGATGGAGCTCGCGCACCGCATCGCGGTGATGGGCCAGGGCAGCGTGCGGCAGCTGGCCGACCCGGCGACGATCTACCGCCGGCCGGTCTCCCGCTACGTCGCGAACTTCGTGGGCACCAGCAACGAGCTCACCGGCACGGTGACCCGGCACGACGACCGGACCACGACGCTGTCGACCGACCTCGGTGAGGTGACCGGCGTGCGCGCCGACCTCGCGGTCGGTACCGAGGCCGTGGCATTGTTCCGGCCGGAACGGACGCGGCTCGGGGACACAGCTGGTGACAACGCCTGGCCCGTGACGGTGACGGCGGTGCTGTTCCTTGGCGCGCATACGGAGACTCTTGCGAAGGCGGGTGAGCAGTCGTTCCGCTTGCTGGGCGACCATGATGTGGCGCAGGGTGAGTCGGCGACCGTGACCGTCCGCGCGGAGGACGTACTGATCCTCCCGACTTGACCCAAGGCCCTTCGGGGCCGTCCCTACCGGTCGTCGACCTCGATGACGAGTGCGCCCGCGGTGTCGCCCGCCGCGCAGCCGGTGAACAGGCCCCGGCCGCCGCCTCGGGTGCGTAGTGCCTCGATCAGCTCCACCACGGCACGCAGTCCGGTCGGCCCCTGTGGGTGCCCGTACACGAGGCTGGAGCCGTACGGGTTCATGTCCTCGAGGGGGAACCCGGTCTGCCGGTGGAAGTAGAGGTCGTTGACCGCGAACGGGTTGTGCGTGGTGACCACGTCGATGTCCTCGATGGCCAGCCCCGCGTCCGTGAGCGCGGCGTTGGCGGCCGGGACCGGCGCCTTCGGCATCCTGGCGGGCTCGACCCTCGCGAACGCCACGGCCAGGATCCTCGCCACCCCACCGCCGAGCGCCCGCGCCGCGTCCACAGTGGACAGTACGACCCCCGCGGTGCCATCGCCGGGGTGGGTCTGCGAGCCGTAGGTGACCACGCCGCCCGGCGTGACCGGCGCCAGCTTCGCGAGGCCCTCCTGCGTGGCCGGGTGCACGCCGACGTCCTCGGCCACCACCGTGTGTCCCTTGCGGCCGGGGACGTGCACCTCGACCAGGTAGCGCCCCTGCTCGGCCAGCGCCGACCGGTACTGCTCGTGGCGCAGCAGCGTCACGTCGTCCAGCTCCTGGCGGGTGAAGTCCTCGTCGGCGGCGACGTTCTCGGCCGTGGCGAGCATCGAGTCGCCGGTCGTCGGGTCGGTGCCCATGGGGTCGAGCACCCAGTGCTCGGTGCGTGGCGCGCCGCCTGGGCGGACGGGTGACGGGTAGACCATGAGCGGGCCGTTGCTGGTGCGGTCGGCGGCGACGGCGAGAACCGTGCGGTGCGCGCCCAGCTGGACCTGCACGGCCGCGGCCTGCAGCACGGCGGCCGACGTGGCACATGCCTGCGAGATGACCGGCCCGGTCACCGAGGGCATGCCGAGGCGCGGTGCGACGGAGGTGACCCCGTAGAACCCGGTCTCCTGCGGCACGGTCGTGCCCAGGACGGCGTGTGTGACCTCGGCGGGGTCGAACCCGCGCGCGGACAGTGCCCGGCCGGTGACGTCCACGGCCAGGTCGATGCTCGACAGTTCCGACAGCGGCCCCTGCCACCGGGTGAACGGCGACGACCAGCCCAGTCCCAGTGGTACGGCCACGTTGTCCAGTCTCATGCCACCCCCTCGCCCGCTGCGTGGCGCCGGAACGCTCCGCAGGCTCCGCTCCTCCAGCGCCCTCCGCGGACGCGCGGGCGGCATGAACATTGATGATTCGTTCCGCAAGCTCCACTCATGAAGTCCTCCTCGACTCGTGCGGCGCGGTGAGCGTGGTCTGCCAGAGCTGCCGGATGCGGCGCTTGTCGAACTTGCCGGTGGCGGTCAGCGGGAGGTCGTCGACGAACTCGACCAGCTCCGGCACCCACCAGCCGGCCACCCGCCCGCGCAGGTGGTCCCGCAGCTCCCCCGCGGTCACGTCGCCGGTCGCGACGACCAGCGCGGCGGGCCGTTCGACCCACTCCGGGTGCGGCACCGCGATGACCGCGGCCCGCGCGACCCCGGGATGGTCCATGAGGTGGTTCTCCAGCTCGATCGAGCTGATCCACTCGCCACCGGACTTGATGAGGTCCTTCGTGCGGTCCAGCACCCGCAGGTAGCCGTCGGCGTCGACGGTGCCGACGTCGCCGGTGCGCAGCCAGCCGTCACGGAACCGGGTCTCGTTGCTGTCGTCGTCGGGGCGGTGGTAGGACTCGGTGACCCACGGGCCACGCACCTCGACCTCCCCGGCCGACACCCCGTCGGACGGCAGCGGGGTGCCGTCGTCGCCGACCACCCGCAGCTCGACGCCGGGCGTGGTGAGCCCCTGGGTGGCGTGCAGGGCGTGCCGCTGTTCCTCCGGCAGGCCCTCGAGCCGGGCGCGGACGTTGGTGAGGTTGCCGGACGGGGACATCTCGGTCATGCCCCAGCCCTGCTGCATCCGCACGCCGCGGCGGTGGTAGCGCGCGACGAGGTCGAGCGGGATCGCCGAGCCACCGCACAGGATCCGTTCCAGGCCACCGAGATCGGCGTCGGCGAGCTGGTCGACGGCCAGCCAGAACGTCGGCACCCCCGCGGCCATGGTCACGCCCTCGCCACGCACCAGGTCCACGATGGCCCTCGGGCTCGTGTCCTGGCCCGCGAGCACCAGCGACGCCCCGGCGAGCGCGGCCGCGTACGGCAGGCCCCACGCGGTGGCGTGGAACAGGGGCGTGAGCGGGAGGAGCACGTCGCGTTCCCGGACCGCGAACGAGTCGGCGAACAGCGCGCTCATCGCGTGCAGGGTGAGCGAGCGGTGGGTGTAGACGACGCCCTTCGGGTTGCCGGTGGTGCCGCTGGTGTAGCAGAGGCAGGCGGCGGCCCACTCGTCCGGCTCGGCCTGCTCGTCGTCGGGTGCGGCGGCCAGCAGCTCCTCGTAGTCGACGGCGTCGGAGAAGCCGGGGTGCGGCGCCGTGCCGTCCGGCATCACCACGTACCGGTCCACACCGGACAGCAACGGCCTGATCTCCGCGAGCCGGTGGGTGAGCGAGGCGTCGACGAAGATCACCCGG
The DNA here is from genome assembly GCF_049647105.1 of Actinophytocola sp. Classification (GTDB taxonomy): domain Bacteria; phylum Actinomycetota; class Actinomycetes; order Mycobacteriales; family Pseudonocardiaceae; genus Actinophytocola. The sequence continues at coordinate 92,511 of NZ_JBARWZ010000036.1, read as the reverse complement.
TCCTCCGCGTGGCCCGCGATCCACGCGATCTGCTCGCCGAACAGCCGCACGTTGAGCGGCTGCAACACCGCGCCGGACAGCGGCACGCCGTACATCAGTTCCAGGTGGGGCAGGCGGTTCCACGAGAACGTGCCGACCCGCTCCCCCGGCGCCACCCCGAGCGACGGCAGCGCGGCGGCGAGCCTGCGGGCCCGCCGCGCCACCTCCGGCCACGTGCGGGTCGTACTGCCCGCCGGGTCGACGCCGACGAGCCGGGCGTGGGTGCCGAAGGCCGCACCGCGCCGCAGCACCATCGCGAGCGACAGCGGCATCCGTCCCATCGTGCCCTGCACGCGTGCCCCCTCAGTACCGGTAGATCGTGTTGGCCCGCGGCGCCTCGCGCGGCCCGTACGGCGCGATGTCCAGCCAGTGCCCGAGCTTCTCGTCGGCCGAGGCACCCTCGGCGGCGGCCCGCTGCCTCGCGAGCACCTCGTCGTCGGGTCGCAGGTGTTCGAGCGACACCCCGGCCGCGTCGCGGTTGAACAGGGCGGCGCGACGACGCGAGATGGCGAAGTCCTCGACCGCGGCCACCGCGCGGGCCCGGACCGGGGTGGACAGCGCGAGGTGCACCGCGGTGGCGGCCGCGTCGGCGTCCGGCACACCCGAGTTCAGGCCCCGTGCACCGAACGGGGCGAACAGGTGCGCCGCCTCGCCGACGAGCAGGACCCTGCGGTGCGAGTCGGCGAAGTCGTCCGCGACCACCTGCAGGAACTGGTACGACGACGCCCACGTGACCCGCTCGGCGTACGCGGGTGGCATGACCGCACGCATCCAGTCGCGCAGGCCGTCGCCCTGGCGCAGCTCCTCCGGGTCGTCGGTGTCGTGCAGCTGAAGGTCGACGCGCCAGCCACCGGCGAACGGCACCAGCAGCACGTTGCGGCCGTCGACGGCCGGGTGGCCGTAGTGGAAGACCCGTTCGACCGGCAGCGGGTCGGCCGGGTCCTCCTCGGTGTCGACGACGATGTACCAGCCCTCGGACCGGTTGCCGTCCATGACCGTGCCCACGGCCTTGCGCACCGAGGAGCTCGCGCCGTCGGCGGCGATGACATAGTCGGCCCGCCACCGCGCACCGGCGGCGGTCTCGAGCACCACACCGTCCGGCGTGGACTCGACGGCGGTCACGGCGTTGTTCCAGGCGAACTCGACGCCTGCCTCCTTGCACGCGGCCAACAGGTGCCGCTCGGTGTCCACCTGCGGCAGGCTCGTGAAGTGCGGCAGACTGCCCGGCGCGGGTGGTGCGTAGCCGCGGTGGAAGACCTCGCGGCCCTCGTAGAAGGTGCGCTTGGTGTGCCACAGGACGCCGTGGGCGGCGAGCGTGGCCGCGAGGCCGGGGCACGACCGGTCCAGCACGCCGAGGGTGACGCCGTGCACGAAGATCGCCCGGCTGCCGGGTCGCAGCCGGTCCTGCGCGCCGGCCTCCAGTACGGTCACCGACCGCCCCAGCGACCGCAAAGCCAGCGCGGCGGTCATGCCGACCGGTCCGGCGCCGACCACGAGCGCCTCGTGCCTGTCCCCTGTCACGAACCCACCTCTTTCTCGCCTGCCGGTTGTCCGAGCACGATCACCGCGTCCAGCGCGACGGGGCCGTCCCGCGTCAACCGCAACGGGTTGATCTCCACCTCGGCGATGTCGTCGTAGTGCAGCAACAGCGCGGCCACCGACCGGATCGCGGCCGCGACCGCGGCCCGGTCGACCGGTGCCGCGCCTCGGTACCCGGCCAGCAACGCCTTCGGCAGTGCCGCGACCATGTCCTCGGCGTCCACCTCGGACAACGGGGCCAGCCGCAGGACCGGGTCGGGGGCCAGCTCGACGCCGACCCCGCCGATGCCGAGCAGCACGGCGGGCCCGAACGCGGCGTCGCGCGTGCCGCCGACGATCAGCTCCTGGCCGGGCGGGGCCTGGCGCTCCACGAGGTAGCGGGCGGCCCGGCCGAACCCGTCCAGCGCGTCGTCGAGGTCGGCGGCGGTGCGCACCCCGATCCGGACACCGCCCACCTCGGACTTGTGGGTGAGCGCGGCGTCGCGGATCTTGACCACGACCGGGCCGCCGAGCGTGTCGAGCGCGCGATGGGCGTCCGCCCGGCTGTCACACGCGAACCGCTGCGGCACCGTCAGCCCGAACCCGGCGAGCAGCTCCTTGGCGCGGTCCTCGTCGACGGGTTCGCCCAGACGTCGCCGGGCCGGAGGGCAGGCGTCGGCGCGGTGGCCGATGCGATGCGCGGCGGCCGCGTCGGCGACGAGCGCGGACATCGCCCGCGCGAGCCGGTCGGGTGACCGGAACAGCGGCACGGCCAGCCCGGCCTGCCGGGTGTCGAGCACCTCGGCAGGGCCGCCGCTCGCGACGAGCACCGGGACGGTGCCCCCCACGGCACGCACGGTGGCGGCGAGGTCGAGCGCGTCCGGCTCGTCGAGCGCGTAGACGGCGAGTGCGTCGATGCCGGGATCGGCGGCGACCGTGGCCGCGATCTCCGGGAAGGTGTCCGACGGCCGCCCGGTGTCGACCGGGTTGTCCTGATAGGTCAGCGGCGGGAGCAACTCCCCCACCCGGTCGCGGCTCGCCGGGGTCAGCGCGGGCACCGACACCCCCTCGGCGTGCAGCGCGTCCGCGATGATCAACCCGGGACCGGCCTGGCCGGTCAGCACCCCCACCCCGGGACGGGCGGTGGCCGGGATGCGGCAGACGGCGAGGGCCCGCAGCGCGTCCACCAGCTCGGTCGGGTCGTCCACGACGACCGCGCCCGCCTGCACGAGCGCGGCGCGGGTGAGGGCGAACGGTCCGGTGATGGCGCCGGTGTGCGAGCGGGCGAAGTCGCCGACGTCGGTGCGGCCGACCTTCAGCGCGACGACCGGCTTCCTGGCCGCGGCCCGCGCCACGGCGTCCACGAGCCCTCGTCCGTCGGACACGCCCTCGACGTGCAGGCCGATGACGGCGGTCTCGTCGTCGGCGGCGAGGTGGTCGAGCACGTCGGCGAACCCGACGTCCACGGCGTTGCCGAGGCCGACGCCGAGCCGGACCCCCAGCCCCTCGGCGGCCGCGAGGAAGCAGAGCGCGAGGTTGACGCCGCCGCTCTGCGCGAGGATCGCCGCGGGACCGGGACGCAGGCCGGCGACGCTCGGCACGAACGTGGCGAACACGCCGTCGCGGGGGTTCACGTAGCCGGAGGTGTTGGGGCCGAGCAGCCGGATGCCGTGTTCGCGGACGATGGCGGTGACGGTGTCCTGCAGCGCGGCGCCGTCGGCGCCCGCCTCGGCGAAGCCACCGGAGCACACGATCGCGGCGGGCACGCCCGCCTTGCCGCAGTCGGTCAGCACGCCGGGGACCGCCCGGGGCGGGACGGTGAGCACCGCGAGGTCGACCGGCGCGCCGATGTCGGTGACGGCCGGGTACGCCCGCCTGCCCGCGATATGACCACCCGCCGGGTTGACCGGGTACAGGTCACCGGCGAACCCGGACAGCGTCCGGGTCAGCGCGTAGCCCGCCTTGCCTGGCGAGTCGCTCGCGCCGACGACGGCGATGCCGCGTGGGTGGAACAGAGGACCGAGATGCACCCGCCGAGTATTGCTATCTGCGCGATGCTCGTCAATAAGAGTGTCATACGTCATCGTCGACCAGAGCGGCTTCTCGGTGGCTGTCGGACAGCAACTCCGGCTATATCGGGAGGTGACGCGATCAAGTAACGCAGTTTGCTTGACGAACGTACCGATGCATGTGTCATATTTGGCCGATGCGGAACAGGTGTCGATGGGGACTCGCGTCCGTGACAGTGGGGGTCGCGCTCGTCGCGACCGCCTGTGGTGCGGGCCCCGAACCAACAACGGCGTCGGCCGAACCGAGCACAGGTGGCGATGCCACGATCGTGCTCGGCGTCGACGCGGCACGCGGGCTCGATCCCGCTGCCCTCTTCAACCTCACCCCGTCCGGGGATGCCAACCGGATGTCGGCGATCTTCGACGTGCTGTTCGCGGCCGACGCGGCCACCGGCGAGGTCACCCCTGGCATCGGCGAGAGCATCACCCCGGACGCCGACGGTCGCGTGTGGACGATGAAGCTCCACGCCGGGGTGAGTTTCTCCGACGGCACCCCGTTCGACGCGGCGGCCGTGCGGTACAACTACGAGCGGATCGCCGACCCCGCGACGAAGTCCCCGCTCGCCGGGCTGGTCGAGGGCGTCACGTTCGCGGCGGCCGACGAGCGCACGCTCACGATCACGCTGCCGGAGCCCAACAACCAGTTCGACCGGACGCTCGCCCTCAACCTGACCCACATCGGCTCCCCGGCCGCCCTGCGCGCCGACCCGGCCGCGTTCGCGGAGAAACCGGTCGGCGCGGGCCCGTTCGTGCTGAAGGAGTGGGTGCGCGACGACCACATGACCCTGGCGCGCAACCCGGACTACTACCAGGAGGGCAGGCCCTACCTGGACAGCGTGACGTTCAAGGTCATCGCCGACCCGGTGCAGCGGATCAACGCGGTGACCACGGGTCAGGCGCAGGCCGCCGTGCCCGGCTCCGAGCTGTCGTTCGCCCAGCGCGCGGAAGGCTCCGGCCTCGCGGTCACGCGCGCGGAGGCGGGCGGCGGGCCGACGATGATGTTCAACACCGCCCGTGCCCCGTTCGACGACGTCCGCGCCCGCCGCGCGGTCGCGCTCGCCATCGACGGCAAGGACATGGCCGCCGTCGTGGATCCCGGTTCGTCGGCGCCGGACAGCCTCTACGGCCCCGGATCGCCGTTCCATCCGGACAAGCGCGTCCTCCCCGAGTACGACAAGGACGAGGCGCAGCGGCTGTTCAGCGAACTGGCCGCCGACGGCAAGCCCGCGCGGTTCACGGTCAGCATGCCGGCGAGCGGGTTCTTCCGCCGCACCGCCGAGTACCTGCAGAGCAGGCTGAGCCAGTTCAGCGACGTCGAGGTCGCCATCGAGGTGCTCGACAACGCGTCGCTGGACCGGAAGGTGTTCCAGGCAAAGGACTTCGACCTCTCCGCACAGATCGTGCCGGTCCCTGACCCGGAACCCAACCTGCACAAGCTGCTGCACAGCGACGGGCAGACGAACTACATGAGCTACTCCTCGCCCGAGATGGACGAGGCGCTCGACGCCGGGCGGCAGAGCACCGACGATGCCACCCGCGCGGAGGCGTACGCGGAGGTCGAACGCCTGGTGGCGCAGGAGGTGCCGATCCTGCCGTTCCGCAACCAGGCCGGCTACACGGTGCACAGCAAGGACCTGGTCGGCCTGTCACTGCACGGCGACGGGTGCCTGCGCTACGACCGGCTCGGGCTCGCGGGCTGAGCGCATGAGCGTTCCCACCCTGGAGTCCCCGGCCGGGACCGCGACGCCTGCCGGGCGCCGGTCCCGGCCGGGGGTGCCGCTGGTCCGAGGGCTCCTCCGGCTCCTCGCCGTGCTCCTGCTGGTCACCCTCGCCGCGACCGCGCTGGTCGACCTCATCCCCGGCTCCCCTGCCGCGGCGATCCTCGGCCCCACCGCCACCCCGGACCAGGTCGCCGCGCTGGACGCCGAGTACGGGTTCGACCGGCCGTTTCCCACCCGCTACCTCGACTGGCTCGGCAGCGCGCTCACCGGCGATCTCGGCAACTCGATCCAGTCCAGGCAGCCGGTCCTGGACACGATCCTGGCCCGGCTGCCGGTCACACTGGAGATCACGCTGCTGGCACTCGCGATCTCCCTGCTGATCGCCGTGCCGCTGGCCGTCTACAGCGGGTACCGGGCGGGTGGGCGGTTCGACCGGTTCGTGTCGGCCACCTCGTCGGCGCTGCTCGCGGTCCCCGTGTTCGTCGCCGCCGTCGTGCTGATCTACCTGCTGGCCGTGGAGTTGCGCTGGTTCCCGGTCAGCGGCTGGTCCCCGCTGTCGGAAGGGCTCACCGACAACCTGCGTCACGCACTGCTGCCCGCGATCGCGCTCGCCGTCGGCGAGCTGCCCGCGTTCCTGCGGCTGCTGCGCGGTGACGTGGCGACCACCATGCGGGAGGACTTCGTCCGCACCGCCACCGCCCGCGGTCTGCCGCCGCGCTACATCCTCTTCCGGCACGTGCTGCGGCCGTCGTCGCTGTCACTCGTGACCGTCGCCGGGGTCGCGCTCGGCCGCCTGCTCGCGGGGTCGATCGTCGTAGAGAGCCTGTTCGCGCTGCCCGGGCTCGGCGGGCTGGCCATCCAGTCCGTGCCCGCCAAGGACATCCCGACCGTGCAGGGGCTCGTGGTGCTCGTCGCGGTCGGGTACGTGCTCGTCAACGCCGCGGTGGACGCCTGTTACGCCGTGCTCGACCCGAGGATCAGGGCCCGATGACGCGCACCGGCCTGCTCGCGGTGGGATGGCTGGGGTTGCTGGTGGTGCTGGCACTCACCGCGGACGTGCTGCCCATCGCGGCCTACGACGCGCCGGTCGGTCCGCCCGCGCGGCCACCGTTCTCGGCTTTCCCCGAGTTCCTCGGCACCGACGGGATCGGCCGGTCCGTCCTCTCGCGACTCGTGCACGGCACCCAGATCTCACTGATGGTCGGGCTCGGCGCCACGGTCACCGCGTGCGTGCTCGGCACCCTGCTCGGCCTGCTGTCGGCGTACCGGCGGGGTGCGGTGGAGGAGGTCGTCGGCGTGGTCACCGACACCATCCTCGCGTTCCCGCCGTTGCTGCTCCTGCTCGCGCTGGCCGCCGTGGCGCGCCCCGGCGTCGGGACGCTGGTGGTGAGCCTCGGGCTGCTGTTCCTGCCACCGTTCGCACGGATCGCCCGCGCCACCGCGCTCAGCCAGCTGACCAGGACCTACGTGCTGGCCGCGCGGGCGATGGGCGCGGGCCACGGCAGGCTGCTGTTCCGTGAGCTGCTGCCGAACACGGTGCCGCCGGTCGCGTCGTACGCGGTCGTGATGATGGCGCTGATGATCGTCGTCGAGGGGTCGCTGTCCTTCCTCGGCGTCGGCATCCCGCCACCGGCGCCGAGCTGGGGCGCGATGATCGCCGAGGGCAAGGACTTCCTCTACACCGCGCCCTATCTGGTGCTCGTGCCGTGCGTGGTGATCTTCCTGACCGTGCTGTCGTTCAACACGGTCGGCGAACGCCTTCGTGCGCGGCTGTCCGGCGAGGAGGCGCGATGACCGGGCCGCTGCTGGCCGTGCGCGGCCTGAGCTGCCACATCGACACCGCGGCGGGCACCGTGCGCGCGGTCGAGGACGTGTCGCTGTCGGTCGCACGCGGGCAGGTGCTTGGCGTGGTCGGCGAGTCCGGCTGCGGCAAGTCGACGCTGGTCCGGGCCATCGCGGGCGCGTTCGGGCCCGGCCACCGGGTCACCGGCGAGGTCCTGCTCGACGGCGTCGACCCGGCGACGCTGCCGCCCGCGCGGGCGCGGCGGCTGCGCGGCAAGCGGATCGGCATGGTGTTCCAGGACCCGATGACGGCGCTCAACCCGGTGGTGCCGGTCGGGCGGCAGCTCACCGAGGGCATGCGTCACCACCTCGGCCTCGGCCGGGGCGAAGCACGGGAGCGGGCGGTCGACCTGCTGGCACAGGTGGGTGTGCCGGATCCCGTGCGGCGGCTTTCGCACTACCCGCACCAGTTCTCCGGCGGTCTGCGGCAGCGCGTCACGATCGCGATCGCCCTGTCGTGCGAGCCGGACCTGCTGATCGCCGACGAGGCGACCACCGCGCTCGACGTGACCGTGCAGCGGCAGATCCTCGACCTGCTCGCCGACCTGGCGGGCAAGCGCGGCATGGCGATGATCCTCGTCAGCCACGACCTCGCCGTCGTCGCGGGCCGCGCCGACCACGTCGCGGTCATGTACGGCGGGCGGATCGTCGAGCGGGGTCGTGCGGCCGCCGTGTTCACCACGCCGCGCCACCGCTACACGGAGGCGTTGCTCGCCGCGGTCCCCCGGCTCGACCAGGCGCCGCACAGCCGGTTGCGTGTGATCGCGGGAGCGCCACCCGACCCGTACGACCCGCCGCCTGGCTGTCCGTTCGCCGCCCGGTGCCCGCACGCGGAACCCGGGTGCGGCGCGACGGTGCCCGCACTGTCCGGTGTGGACGGTCACGAACACGCCTGTCTCGTCCCCGTCCCCGTCGCCGCCCAGGAGGTGCGATGACCGAGCCCCTGTTGTCCGTGCGCGACCTCGTCAAGCGGTTCCGGGTCCGCGGCGGGACGGTCGACGCGGTGTCGGGCGTGAGCTTCACCGTCGACCGCGGCCAGACGCTCGGCCTGGTCGGTGAGTCCGGCTGCGGCAAGTCCACCACCGGCCGCGCCGTGCTGCGCCTCCCGCCGCCGGACGCGGGCGAGGTGCGGTTCGCGGGCCAGGACCTCGCCGCCCTCGACCGTGCGGGTCTGCGCGCCACCCGGCGCAAGCTCCAGATGATCTTCCAGGACCCCAGGTCGGCGCTGAACCCGCGCCGCCGCGTCCGCGACATCGTTGGCGAGGGCCTGACGATCGCGGGGCGACCCAAGGACGAGGTCCGTGCCCTGGTCGACGCCGCACTGACCGAGGTCGGTCTCGACCCGGCACGCACCGGGGACCGCAGGCCGGCCGAGTTCTCCGGCGGGCAGTGCCAGCGCATCGCGATCGCCAGGGCCATGGTCGTCGGGCCGGACCTGCTGGTGTGCGACGAGCCGGTGGCCTCGCTGGACGTGTCGGTGCAGGCGCAGGTGCTCAACCTGCTCGAGGACATGAAGGCCGGGCACGGTCTCGCGATGCTGTTCATCTCCCACGACCTGGCCGTGGTGCACAACGTCAGCGACCGGATCGCGGTGATGTACCTCGGCAGGATCGTGGAGACCGGCGACGCGGCGGCCGTGTTCGACTCCCCCGCCCACCCCTACACCCGCGCGCTGCTCGCCTCCGTGCCCGACCCCGAGGCGCCACCGGCGGAGCCCGCGCTGACCGGAGAGGTGCCCTCACCGATGAACCCACCGTCCGGCTGCCGGTTCCGCACCCGCTGCCCGCTCGCCGAACCCGTGTGCGCGGAACGCGTGCCGCAACTGCGTGAGGTCGGCCAGGATCATGCCGCCGCGTGCCACTTCGCATGAGCGGAGCTTGCGGAGCGAATCATCAACACGGCGGAGCTTGCGGAGCGAATCATCGACACGGCGGAACTCGCGGAGCGAATCACCAACACGGCGGAGCAACGGCCGCACTGGGTGCGTTCGTCGCCGGGCTGACCCATGACGCCCTGCCCGACGACGTGGTGGACCGGGTGCTCGCCCATACGCTCGACCACCTTGGCGCGGCACTGCTCGGCGCCACCATGCCGTGGAACGCAGTGGTGCGCCGGTACGCACTCGGCGAGACCCCGGACGGACCGTGCACGATCCTCGGCGCCACCGGGACCGGGCGCCCAGAATGGGCGGCACTCGCGAACGCCACGGCGGGCCACGGTTTCGAGATCGACGACTACGCCCTGCCCGCGCTCGCCCACCCCGGCTGCGTGGTGGTGCCCGCCGCGCTCGCGGTGGCTGAGTCGCGTGGCGCCCGAGGTCACGCCGCGCTCACCGCGCTGGCGGCCGGTTTCGAGGTGGTGCTGCGCCTGGGGCTGGCCACCACGCCGTCGCTCACCTCGGACCGCGGGTTCCATGTCACCGGCGTGCACGGGGTGTTCGGCGCCGCCGCGGTCGCCGGCCGGCTCGCCGGGCTGGACCCGGCCACCATGGCCTCCGCGTTCGGGCTTGCGGCGAGCCAGGCGGGTGGCGTCACCGAATACACGCGCTCCGGCGGTGAGGTGAAGCGGCTGCACGCCGGGCTCGCCGCGATGGGTGGCATCCGCGCGGCACGGCTGGCAGCCGAGGGGTTCCCCGGCCCGCCGACGGCGATCGAGGGCGAACGCGGGCTGCTGCACGCCTTCGTCGCCAACGCCCGCCCCGAAGCACTCACCGACGAGCTGGGTACCGCGTGGCGGGTGCACGGCCTCGCGGTCAAGCGGTTCTGCGTGTGCGCGGGCCTGCACGCCCCGATCGAGGCGGCCGCCGCGCTACGTCCCGGCCTCGACCTGTCCACCGTGGACGAGGTCGTGGTCGGGACGGACGCCGCGACACGCCACCACGTCGGCGCGATCGGCCCCCGGCCGAAGGACATGACCGGCGCGCAGTTCAGCGCCGAACACGCCGTCGCCACCCGGCTCGTGCTCGGCGGCAACGGGCCTGCCGAGTACGCCCGCCTGCGCGCGGCCGGGTTCGACCTGCCGGACGTGACCAGGGTCGCCGAGCGGGTCCGGCTCGAGGTCGACGCGCAGGCCGAGGCCGTGTTCCCCCACCGGCTCCTCGCGCGGGTCACGATCCGGGCCGGTGGCCGTGAGCTGACCGCGCGGGCCGAGGCACGGGGCACCCCCGCCCTGCCGCTGTCCGGTGACGAGGTCCGCGCCAAGTTCACCGGCCTCGCCGCACCCGTCGTCGGTGACCGCACGGCGGCGGCGGTGGTCGCGGCGGTCGACGCGCTGCGTGACGACGGTCCGGTCGACGCGGTCACCGCTCCCCTGCGCCGCACCATCGAGGAGACACCATGACCACGACCCTGTACGCCGTCGGCGACCTCGGCCCCGAACGCGCCGACCCGGCGTCACTGTTCAGCCGGGTCCGGGACACGCTGCGCGGCGGGGACATCGTCTTCGGTCAGCTGGAGATGAACCTGACCCGGCGCGGCACCCGGTTGCCGCAGGCCCGGCACACCGCACGGTGCGACCCACGCGCGGCGCAGGACCTGCGTGACGCCGGCTTCACCGTCCTCTCGTGGGCGGGCAACCACTGCATGGACTGGGGACCCGAGGGCTTCCACGACACCATCGACGCGCTCACGGGAGCCGGTGTCACCGTCGCCGGTGTCGGCGCGGACCTCTCCTCGGCCCGCACGCCACGAATCGTCGAGCACGACGGCACCACGGTCGCGTTCCTGGCCTACTGCAGCATCCTTCCGGCCGGGTACTGGGCCACGGACACCCGGCCGGGCTGCGCACCGCTACGCGCCCACACCTACTACGAGCAGGTCGAACCCGACCAGCCGGGCACCCCGGCCCGCGTGCACACCTACGCGCACCGCGACGACCTTGCCGCACTGCTCGACGACGTGCGAAAGGCACGCGCACTGGCCGACGTGGTGGTGCTGTCGCTGCACTGGGGCGTGCACTTCGTGCCCGCCGTGCTCGCGGACTACCAGCGCGAGGTCGCGCACGCCGCGGTCGACGCGGGTGCGGACCTGATCCTCGGCCACCACGCGCACCTCCTGAAGGGCGTCGAGGTGTACCGCGGCAAGGCGATCTTCTACAGCCTCGGCAACTTCGCGATGGACCTGCCCATGACCGCAGAGCACGCCGCCCGGCCGAGCTTCCGCGAACTGCTGCGCCTGCACCCAGGCTGGGAGCCGGACCTCGGCAGCAGCTACAACTTCCCGCCCGACTCCCGCAAGACGGTCCTCGTCCGCTGCGTGATCGAGGGCGGGCGGATCACGTCGGTCGGCTTCCGGCCCGCCGACATCAGCAGGCAGTCCGTGCCGGAGCTGCTGTCCCCCGAGGACCCCAGGTTCGGCGAGGTGGTCGGCTACCTCGCCGCGGCGGGCACGGACCAGGAACTGGACACGGCCTTCACGGTGGACGGCGACCACGTCCTGGTCGCCGCCCCGGCATGAGCCACTCGTCGCACGACAGCAAACGTAACTCGTGTCGAGCGGACACCAAACTGTACAGTAACGGCATGACCGCCGCCCCCCAGGACCCGCCTGCGCGAGCCGACCTCGACCTCCCCAGGATGCAGTCCGGCGGCAGCCCCCAGCACCTGCTCCTCACCCTGCTCGGCGACTACTGGTACGGCCAGCGCGCACCACTGCCGTCCGCGGCGCTCGTGGCGTTGCTCGGCGAGTTCGCCATCACCGAGATCAGCGCGCGGGCGGCGCTGAGCAGGCTGTCCCGCCGCGGCCTCCTGGAGCTGTCACGGGCGGGCCGCCACACGTCGTACGCGCTGAGCAGCCGCGCGGCACGGGTGCTCGCGGAGGGCCTCCGCCACATCACGACGTTCGGCGCGACGGAGGAACCCTGGTCTGGACAGTGGACGGTCGCGGTGTTCTCGGTGCCGGAGGACCAGCGGGACCTGCGGCACACCCTGCGCACCCGCCTGGGCTGGCTCGGGTTCGCGTCCCTGTTCGACGGGGTGTGGGTGTCCCCGCACGAGCGCGTCGCGGAGATCACCGGGGTCCTCGACGAACTGACCATCGACACGGCCACCGTGCTGCGGTCCGAGGTTGCGGACGGCAGCCCGGCCGGTGGGCACCCGATCAACGCGTGGGACCTCGACGCGTTGCAGGCCTCCTACGTCGCCTTCGTCACCGAGTACGAGTCGGTCCGGCAGCGCCTGCGGGCAGGACGGATCGGCACGGCCGAGGCGCTGGTCGTCCGCACCGCGCTCATGGACGCGTGGCGGCGGTTCCCAGGGCTCGACCCGGAACTGCCCGCGACCCTGCTGCCTCGGCCGTGGCCGAGGGCGCGGGCCAGGGAGCTGTTCGCCGAGCTGTACGACGAGCTGGCGTGGCTCGCCGAGCAGCGGGTCAAGCAGGTCGTCGGCCAGTTCGACAAGGACGTGGCCGCGCTGGTCCTCGGCCACGGCTCCGACTTCGCGGGCTGAGGTCTCAGCCGACGGTGCCCACCTCGGGCAGCACGACCTGGTCGCCGTCCCACTCGAACACCGTGTCCAGGCCCGCCTCCTTGCCGATGCGGCCGACGTAGTCGGCGACACCATCGCCGCCGTCCACACGCGACAGTGGGACCGGGCGGCCCGCGTCGTCGATCCAGCACGGCACGAACCCGGCGGAGACGATGCCGTCCCGGGTGCAGCGGCACACGGCGACGACCGTGTTCCTGCTCTCCGGGTGGAACGGGTAGCACGGCATGTCCGGGTCGGGCGTGAAGCCGTACAGCTCCACCCGCCTGCGTGCCCACGCGGCCCGCTCGGCGCTGTCGTTGCCGGTCGGGGTGAGCGCGTGGGTGACGGTCACGAAGTTGCCGAGGCCGTGGAAGATCGGCCGTCCCCGGTAGACCTCGATGCCGCGCATGATGTGTGCGTGGTGGCCGAACACGACGTGCGCGCCCGCGTCGACCGCGGCCCGTGCGACCGGTTGCTCGTACATCGCGAGCACCGAGGGCGTGTGCCCGACCCCCTTGTGCATCGACACCGCCACGACGTCGACCCGCTCCGCGAGCGCGGCGATGTCGTCGGTCATCGCGGCCAGGCTCGCGGGGTCCGCGAAGGTGTAGACGCTGGGCGGCCCGCCCGGGGTCGCGTGGTCCAGCTCGTAGTGCGTGAGCACCCGCACGTACGCACAGCCCGCCTTGCGGGAGGTGGCCCACGACTCGCGCGGGCCGACGAGGTTGTAGCTCAGCACCCCGATCCGCAGCCCGTCGCGTTCGAGCACGGCCGGTTCCCGTGCGCCGTCGAGGTCGGTACCGGCGCCCGCGGTCACGAGCCCGGCGGCGCGTGCGTGCGCGATCGTGTCGGTCACGCCGATGTCGCCGACGTCGTACACGTGGTTGCCCGCCAGCGTCACGACATGGAAACCGGCCTGTGCCAAGGCGTGCAGCGCGGCCGGGTCGGCCGGTGGCGCCGGGATGTCCGTGCTGATCTGTACGTCCGAGGTGCTGTGCGGGACCTCGACATGCCCGATCACGACGTCGCCGCCCGCGAGCACCGCCCTGGCCGGCGCGAGGAAGGAGGCCGGGTCCGGCTCGTCGAGCACGAGGTCCCCGACCGAGAGCACGGTCATCGGGTCAGGCATCGGTCTGCGCTCCTCGGGAGGCGGTGAGCTGGCTGGTGTAGCGGGACAGGAACGCACGCAGCCGGTCCGACGTGCCGTCCCCGAGCACGCCGCCGACCGGACCCTGCTCGACGACCCGGCCGCGGTCCATGAACACGTAGCGGTCGGCGACCTCACGGGCGAAGGCGATCTCGTGAGTGACGATGACCATCGTCATGCCCGCCGCCGCCAGGTCGCGGACCACGGTGAGCACCTCGTCGACCAGCTCCGGGTCCAGCGCGCTGGTCGGCTCGTCGAGCAGCATGATCCGCGGCCGGGTGGCGAGTGCCCTGGCGATCGCCACCCGCTGCTGCTGGCCGCCGGAGAGCTGCCTCGGGTGGGCGTCCGCCTTCTCCGTCAGGCCGACCTTGCCGAGCAGCTCCATCGCCCGCTCACGCGCCTGCTCGCGACCGAGGCCGTGCACCCGCACCTGGGCCTCGGTGATGTTGCGCAGCACCGTCCAATGTGGAAAGAGCTGGAACTGCTGGAACACCATGCCCATCCGGCGCCGCTGGCCGGCGACCCTGCGCGGTGGGAGCGGGCGCAGCGTCGCGCCGTCCCGCTCGTGGCCGAGCAGCTCGCCGTCGAGGTACATGGCGCCGCTGTCGATCGGTTCCAGCTGGTGCACGCACCGGACCAGCGTGGACTTGCCGGAACCGGACGGCCCGATGACGGCGACGACCTCGCCCTCCGCCACGTCGAGGCTCACGTCGTCGAGCGCGGCGTGCGCACCGAGGCTCCGCCGGATGTTCGCCACGCTCAGCACCGGGGTCACGACCGCCTCCCGCCCGCGGTCCGCTGCCCCCGGCCGAACCGTCGTTCGAGGCGCTGCTGCCCGAACGAGAGCGCGGTGACCACGACGAGGTACCAGAAGCACGCGACGATCAGCAGCGGGACGATCTGGTAGGTCTGGTTGTAGACGGACTGGACCGCGTGCAGCAGGTCGGTCATGGCGATCACGCTCACCAGCGACGTGCCCTTCAGCAGCGAGATGAACTGGCTGCCGCTCGGCGGGATGATCACCCGCATCGCCTGGGGCAGCACCACGCGGACGAACGTCTGCCCGCCGGTGAAACCCATCGCCATCGCCGCGTCCCGCTGACCGGAGTCCACCGAGAGGATGCCCGCGCGGACGATCTCGGCCATGTACGCGGCCTCGTGCAGCGTCAGCCCGATCAGCGCGGCGGTGAGCGGGGTGATCACCTCGTTCGTCGACCACGACTCGAACGTCGGCCCGAACGGGAGCCCGATCGACAGGCGCGGCAGCAGGTAGGCGAGGTTGAACCAGAACAGCAGCTGCACCAGCGGTGGGATGCCGCGGAACAGTCCTACGTAGACGGTGCACACCCAGCGCACCGGCGCGAAGTCGGCCAGCTGCCCCATGGCGAGCAGCACGCCGAGCACCGAGCCGGCGACCATCGCGACGACGGTCAGCAGGACCGAGGTGCCCAGTCCGGCCAGCACGTTCGGGTCGAACAGGTACTCGGCCACGACCGGCCACTCCAGCTGGTCGTTGTGCGTGACGAACCAGGCCACCTGGGCGGCGAGGACGACGAGCACCGCGCCACCGAGCCAGCGCAGCGGCCGGGGACGGGGGCGTGCGGTGGCGACGTCGACGTCCGGTGGCACCGGGGCGACGGTGGTGGTCACTGCGCGGCCGCCGTGTTGAGCCTCGGCTCCTCGACGGCGACCTTCTCCAGCCCGTACTTCTTCATGATCTTGTCGTACGCGCCGTTCGCGAAGATCTCCTCGAACGCCTCGAGCATGACCGGGCCGAGCCCGCCGGACTTCGGCACGAGCATGGCGAGCTGGTCGACGCCCGCGCCCTGCTCGTCGGTCTGCGTGACATAGCCGAACTCGCCCTTGGCCGCCGCCATCGCGTCGAGGGCGGCGCTCTCGGTCATGCCGACGGCGTCCGCGCGGCCCGACTTGGCGGCGAGGATCGTGCCGTTGGTGTCGGCGAGCCCGACGAACTCCACGGCCTGCTTCCCGTTGTCCGCGCACCAGTCCGACAGCCGGGTGGTCTGGTCCTCGATGATGCTGCCGTCCACACCGGACACCCGCTTGCCACACAGGTCGTCGCTGGACCTGATGTCGCCCGCGCCGGACTTCGGGACGAGGTATGCGGTCCTGGTGACCATCCAGACGATGGCGTCGAACTGCTTCTCCCGTTCCTCGGTGTCCTTCACCGGGCCGTTGAACGCGTCGTAGCGGCCGGACAGCATGCCCGACAGCGCGGCGGGAAGGCCGGGCACGATGACGATCTCGGTGCGGACGCCAAGCACCTCGCCGAGTGCCTGCTGGATGTCGTGGTCGATGCCGGTGACGGTCTTGCCGTCCGCGCCGACGATCCGGTACGGCGGGTGCGAGTCGCCGGCGAAGCGGATGACGCCGGAGTCCTTGAACTGCTGGGGAAGCTTGTCGTGGTGCGCGTTGCCCGCGTTGTCCGCGGGTGCCTGGCCGGGGTCGTCGGACGAACCGCCGCAGGCGGTCGTGGTCACGAGCACCACGGCCAGCGACGCGAGAAGGGTTCCACGGGACTTGAGCATCGGTGCTCCCGCCGTTGATATATGTGATTACACATTACGTGCGTGAGCAATAGTGTCTAACGTCAGGCCCGGGTTGTGTCAAGGCCGGATGCTCGCTCGATCGCCGAGGTGGTCGCGGTGAGCAACGCGACCCACTCGGGCAGGCGGGTGCGGTCGTAGCGGGCCGTGGGCATGGCGATCGACACCGCGGCGACCGGCGAGCCCGCCTGGTCCCGCAGCGCCCGGCCGATGGCGGTGACCCCCGCCTCGGTGCGCTGGTCGTTGACCGCGAACCCCTGGCGGCGCACCCGGCGCACCTCCCTGCGCAGCGCCGGGAGGTCGGCGTCGCCCGCGCAGTACCGCTCGAGGCCCTCCTCGCCGCGTGCGCCGAGGATCGCGAGACCGCCGGAGCTGAGACTGGCCGGGAGGAGCCTCCCCTCGCGGTCACCGACCCGCAGCACCTGGTCGCACTCCACGCTGACCACGAACCGCACGTCGGCGCCGTGGAGGACGGTGAGGTTCACCGTCTCCCCGCAGCGGCGGACCAGCTCCCGCACGTGTGGCAGCGCCAGCTCGCGCAGGCTGGTGACCGGTTCCGCCGCGACGGGGTGGGACAGCACCGGTCCCGCGGCGTAGCGCTTGTCCTGGTCCTGCACGGCGAACTCGCGGTACACGAGCATCGCGAGCAACCGGTGCGCGGTCGAGCGGGCCACGCCGAGCCGCTCCGCCACCTCGCTGCCCCGCAGCGGCCCCTCCTGCTGGAGGAGCACCGCGAGACGCAGCGCGTGGTCGACGGACTCGATGCTGTAGGCCGGTTTGTTCCGCACAACAGAATCCTAGATGCCGGTGAGCAGAACGGCGCTAGCGTCGGGCCATGACGTCGACCGAGTCCCCCGTCCGGCTCGCGATGCCGGACGCACCAGGTCAGCCAACGCCCTCCCCCGACCTCGCGCGCCTCTACCGCGACTTCGAGAGCGAGCTGCTCGTTCCACTGTGGACCGAGATCGGCGACCTGATGCCGACGAGCCCGAAGCCGGACGCGGCCCCGCACGTGTGGCGGTGGGCACGGCTGCTGGAGATCGCGGGCCGGTCCGGCGAACTGGTCCCGGTGGGACGCGGCGGCGAACGGCGGGCGATCGCGCTCGCCAACCCCGGCCTCGGCGGGGCCCCGTACGCGACGCCGACCCTGTGGGCGGCGATCCAGTACCTGAACCCGCGCGAGGACGCCCCCGTCCACCGGCACACGCAGCACGCGTTCCGGTTCGTCGTCGAGGGCGAGGGCGTGTGGACGGTCGTGGACGGCGACGCGGTGGCGATGCGCCGCGGCGACCTGCTGCTCACGCCAGGGTGGCGCTTCCACGGCCACCACAACCAGAGCGACACCCCGATGGCGTGGCTCGACGGGCTGGACATCCCGTTCGTGCACGCCACGGGCTCGGCGTTCTTCGAGCTGGGGCCGGACGTCGTCGAGAACCGCTCGACGCCGGCCCGCTCATACGCGGAGCGGCTGTGGGCACACCCCGGGCTGCGCCCGGTCTCCCAGCCGGGCGCCACACCCTCCTCCCCGATCACCGCCTACCGGTGGGAACACACCGACGCCGCGCTGTCGGCGCAGCTGGAACTGGCGGCCGAGGGCAGGCCCGGCGTGGTCGAACGGGGCCACGCCGCGGTCCGGTTCAGCAACCCCACGACGGGCGGCGACGTCCTGCCCACCATCCGCGCCGAGATGCACCGGGTGTGCGCGGGCACCACCACGACGACCCGGCGCGAGGTCGGCTCGTCGGTCTGGCAGGTCTTCGACGGCACCGGCCGGGTCTCGCTCGGCGGCCGGGCATGGCGGGTCGAACGCGGCGACCTCGTCGCGGTGCCGTCCTGGGTGCCGTTCGCGGTGACCGCCGAGTCCGAGGTGGACCTGTTCCGCTTCAGCGACACCCCGATCTTCGAGAGTCTGCACGCCTACCGGGTTCAGGAGGGTGACGAATGAGGCTCGCCACGCTGCGGCTGGCAGGCCGGACCACCGCCGCCCGCCTGCTCGACGACACGACCGCGGTCGAGCTACCAGCGCCGGATCTCGGCGCGCTGCTGGCCGACCCCGGCTGGCGAACCGTCGCGGCCCGCGACGGCGCACACCACCCCGTCACCGACCTCGCGCCGCCGGTCCCCCGGCCGGGCAAGATCGTGTGCGTCGGGTTGAACTACCGCAACCACATCCTGGAGATGGGGCGCGAGCTGCCTGCCCACCCGACGCTGTTCGCCAAGTACGCCGAGGCGCTGGTCGGCCCCCAGGACGACATCGCGCTCGACCCCGCGTCCGACGCGGTGGACTGGGAGGCCGAGCTCGCGGTGGTCATCGGCGCACCGGTCCGCCGCGCGACCGAGGCGCAGGCCGCGGCCGCGATCGCCGGTTTCTCGGTGCTCAACGACATCACCATGCGGGACTGGCAGTACCGGACACCGCAGTGGCTGCAGGGCAAGACCTTCGAGGGCAGCACCCCGTTCGGCCCGGTGCTGGTCACGCCGGACGAGCTGCCGGGCGGTGTCCGGCCCGCTCTCGCGCTGCGGTGCGCGGTCGACGGCGTCATCGTCCAGGAGTCGACCACAGAGGATCTCGTCTTCGACCCGGTGGCACTGGTCCGGTACGTCTCCGAGATCGTGACCCTGCGCCCGGGGGACGTCATCGCGACCGGCACACCCGGCGGCGTCGGCCACGCGAGGGACCCTCGGCGGTACCTCACCGACGGGGCCACCGTGAGCACCGAGATCGAGGGGATCGGCACGCTGACCAACGTCGCCCGTGCGCAGGCCCCGGTGCAGGCGTGATCGAGGCCGCCACCGGGCTGTTCCTGTCCACAATGGACAAGATCGCGGACGACGAGTTCGCCGTCGAGGTGCTGCCCGGCTGGACCCGCGCGCATGTCGTCGCCCATGTCGCCGCCAACGCGGACGCGTTGCGGCGACTGGTCACGTGGGCCAGGACCGGCGTCCGGACACCGATGTACGCCTCACCGGACGAACGGGACCAGGAGATCGAGCTGGGTGCCCGCAGGAGTCCGGCGGACCTCCGTGCCACGGCGCACGCCTCGGCCGCCGCCCTCGCGACGGACCTCGCCGGCCTGCCGGCGGCCCGGTGGGAGGCGGAGGTCGTGACGGCGCAGGGCCGCACGGTGCGGGCGACCGAGCTGCCATGGCTGCGCACCAGGGAGGTCGCGGTCCACGCGGTGGACCTGGCGGCGGGCACCGACTTCGCCGACCTGCCCGACGGGGTGTGCGAGGCGCTGGTGACCGACATCGCCCGGTGGCGCGACAAGCAGGGGAACGGACCGGCTCTTACGGTTACCTCCGCCGACCGGACCTGGGACATCGCCGGTGACGGCACACCCGTGCACGTCACCATGCCCGTGCCCGAGCTGGCGGCGTGGCTCAGCGGACGTCGCCGGGAGCCGTCGCTCCCGGCGCTGCCACGGTGGCTCTGAGCCCTACAGGTACTCGGCCGTGGTACCGCCGAGCTCCAAGGCGGGCAGACCGAGCTTGCGGTGGTCCCACGACCGGGTGCGCGCGACGTCGATGCGCACGGCGACCCGCTTGGCGAGCATGAACTCGACCATCGGCCGCACTTCCTCGCTGTACGGGCCGTTGTACCGCTCCCAGACGTTCACGCCGACCGCCCACAGCGCGGCCGGATCGTCGACGATGGTGGCGTGCCCCTCCAGCGCGACACCACGCAGTGCGTCGTAGGTGTGGCCGGTCTCGACCATCACGGTCACCCGGCCGTCGCGGCGGATGTTCACCGCCTTCTGCGACTTGGCCTTCGTCTCGAACCACACCACGCCGTCGATCACGGCGAACCACATCGCCACCAGGTGCGGCTGGCCGGACGGGCCGATCGTCGCCAGGGTCGCCACCCGCTGCTCACACAGGAACCTGGCGATCTCGTCGTCGGACATCACGACCTGGTCGCGCTGGTTCACACCCATGAGCACCCCTTTGTCACTAGGTGAGACAACGCCACAAAAGAGACTACGCCGTCGCCGACGGCATCACCGGCCCGTGGCGCGGGCAACGTCCTGACCGTGGGCTTCGAGCCGTACTCATGCCGATTCCACCGCATGACCACTTCGTCACCAACAGAAGAAAAGCAGTCTGCCGTAGACATGGTCTGCGAGCGCTTACGAACGGTCGTGGTCTTGAACAGGGAGTGACCAATGCGGACTGCTCCACCCCTTTCCACGGACGACACGGTCCGGCAACTTCTTCAGCTGATCTTCGAGTTCCGGCGGACCGACGACACCGCCGGTCCGTGTGCGGAGCGGCCATGTGAGACCTGCTTCGCGGTGCACCGGGACAAGGTCAGGGACTTCGTCGTCGCGGGGAGACCGGTGCACTTCGTGCTTCCGGCGTTTCCCGCGAAGTCCCGCAACCCGAACAAGGTGCTCGGCACGCTGCCCGATCTCGGGGAACACCTTGCCATCGGGTTCCTGGAGTCCTTCTGCGACCAGCTGAGCCACGTCTACCCGCCCGGCGCGCGGATCACCATCTGCTCGGACGGCCACGTGTTCAGCGACGTACTCGGGATTCCCGACGACGACGTGCTGGAATACCGCACCGAGCTGCGCAGGATGATCCGCGCCACCGGTGGTGGTTCGGTGGACATCTACTCTCTCGACGACGCGTTCCGCTCGGCGTCGTTCGCCGACATGCGGGACACGCTGCTGCTCAAGTACGCGCAGTCGATCGACGAGATCCGCATGCAGGTCAAGGAGCTGCCGGCCAGACGCGGGCTGTTCAACGGGATCCACCGCTTCATGGTCGAGGACCAGACCGCGTTGCGGCCCGAGCTCTCCCGCACCAAGCTCCGCACCCACTGCAAGGAGATGGCCTACCAGGTCATCCAGCGCAGCAACGCCTGGGGCGAACTGATCGGCGACGTGTTCCCCGCCTCGCTGCGGCTCTCGATCCACCCGCAGGAACGCCACGGGCAGAAGATCGGGTTCCACATGATCAGGACCACGGACAGCTGGCTGACCCCGTGGCACGGCGTGGTCGTCGACGACGGCCACAGGTTCACGCTCGTCAAGCGGAGCGACGCGGAGAACATGCGGGCCTCGTTGATCTGGCGCAACAGCAGACCGAGCCACTTCGTCCGTCCCGCAGCGACCGAGATGACCGAGCTTCAGGGGAAGGCCGCCTGATGACACGATCCGTATCACCAGACCTGATCCGCACCGACCTGCGACCGTTCGGGCGGGTGGTGCAAGCCGAACCGGGTGCCGACGTGCGCCGGATCCCGCCCGACCTGTTGCGGGACTGGACGATCGAGTCCAAGGTGGTGGTGCTGCGCGGGTTCGACCTGCTGGAGACCGACCAGCTCGTCGGCTACTGCGAGAACTGGGGCGAGATCCTCACCTGGGACTTCGGCGCGGTGCTCGACCTCGTGATCCACGACGACCCGTCGAACTACCTGTTCAGCCGGGGAGACGTGCCGTTCCACTGGGACGGCGCGTTCGCACGCGCCACCCCCAGCCTGTTCCTCTTCCAGTGCGTCAGTGCCCCGCCATCGGGCACCGGTGGGGAGACGGTCTTCTGCGACACGGCGGAGGTCGTCCGCCGGGCCGGTCCGGAACTGCGCAGGACGTGGGAGTCCGTCGAGGTCACCTACCGCACCGACAAGCTCGCGCACTACGGCGGCAACGTGACGCAACCGCTGCTGTCCACCCACCCGGTGACCGGCGAGACCACCATCCGCTACGCGGAGCCGCTCGACCCCGCGCGGTACCTGAACCCGCTCTTCCTCACCATGTCCGGTGTCCCCGCCCAGGACGCGGGCCCGTTCATGGCCGACCTCCGGGACCGGCTGCACGACCCCGAGGTCTGCTACCACCACGAGTGGCGCGACGGCGACATCGTCATCGTCGACAACCACGCGCTGGTGCACGGTCGCAACGCGTTCCGAGGCGACCCGTCCAGGCACCTGCAGCGCATCCAGGTCATCTGAGCACCGCGAGGGGACAGACGATGAATGTTCGGCCAGAGTACGACGTGATCATCATGGGTGGCGGGCCCGCCGGCTCGACGCTCGGCGCGCTGCTGGCGCGGCAGAGCGACCTGCGGGTGTGCGTCTTCGAGAAGGAGGTCTTCCCGCGCGAGCACATCGGGGAGTCCTTCGCGCACCCGCTCATCCCGGTGCTGGAGGAGAGCGGCGCACTGGAGAAGGTGCTCGCGAGCGACTGCTGGGTGAAGAAGTACGGCGGCGTGTTCAACTGGGAGGACGGTGACCCGAAGGTCGCGTTCTTCGACCACGCCAACTGGGTCAACGACGGCGTGCACCGATGGGCCATGCACGTCAACCGCGCCGAGTTCGACCACATCCTGCTCGACCACGCCGCGGAGTCGGGAGTGGACGTCTTCCAGGGCGTGTCGGTCTCGAAGTTCGAGCCGACCGGCGACGGGTGCGTCGTGACGCTCAAGGACGGCACCACCGTGCGCGGCGGCTACTTCGTCGACGCGTCCGGCCGACGCAACAGCATCGCCGCCAAGCAGAAGCGCGAGTGGCTGTCCGGCTACCGCAACATCGCCATCTGGCAGCACTTCCTCGGCGGACAGTCCGTGCAGTCGATGCCTGAGGACTGGAACGTCTTCCACGAGCCGAACGTGTCACCGATCGGCTGCTTCGCCTTCCCCGACGGCTGGTGCTGGTACATCCCGGTGCCGAAGTTCGTCGACGGGAAGCGGGTGCTGACCCACTCCATCGGCATCGTCACCAACCCGGCCGTGCTCAAGCTGGCTGGCAAGGACTTCACCAGGCAGGACGTCTTCATCGACACGGTGAAGCAGGTGCCGCTGCTCGGCGAGCTGATCCAGGACGTCACCCCGATCGCCGACAAGATGCTCACCGCCACCAACTACTCGATGATCAACGACCAGTTCGCGAACTACGACGAGCGGTGGCTGCTCATCGGCGACGCGTCCTACTTCGTCGACCCGCTGTTCTCCTCCGGCGTCGCGTTCGCGGCCAACCAGGCCGCCACCGCCGCGTTGCTGCTGAAGCAGAGCGCCGATCCGGCCACCTCCGAGCGCGAGGCCCGCGACCTCTGGCACGACTACGACGAGGGCTGGCACGGGATGGCGAAGACCTACGCGCTGTCCATCGACCAGTGGTATCACGCCATCGGCAAGAACAACCCCGGCAGCGTCTACTGGCAGAGCAGGGGGAACACGGTCGACCTCGGCATCCAGGAGCGGACCTTCGACGCCCTGCTGAACACCGGCTTCACCCCCGACCTGCTGCAGGTGATCACCAGTGGCAGCAGGCGGATGGCCGACCTCGACCGCAACGGCCCGTTCGCCGCGGCCGCCGCGCTCGCCGAACCGGAGGACCTGACGCCGGACACCGAACTGGAGCTGGCGGCGGACGTCCGGGTGCGGCCCGGTCCTGGGCTGGACGTGCCGGGGTTCAAGGCGTTCATCCCGCCACCGCCGTTCGACCTGCCACCGCCGGTCAAGGAGGCCATCGCGAAGTACTGGGAGGACCCGGTCGCGAACGGGCACGTCGCACCGTCGCCGACGGCCGAACCGATTCCCTGCCAACGGTTCGAGACGCCGACCCAGGAGATCCGAGGGCTCGACCGCGACGGCGCCGCTGAGCTGGCCGCGCTGCTCGCGAGTGGGCCGGTGCGCTACCAGGAACTCCTCGACACGCTGACACTCCCCCAGCTACAGCTGTTCAAGCGGCTGTACCTGGCCGGTGTGGTGACCGTGGCGTCGGCCGCGCCGACCGCGGAGGCGGCGTGACCATGACCACCACTCCCGACCACGCACGCGCCATCGGTCAGTGGCGCGACCTGCTCGGCGATGACGCCGTCACCAGCGACCAGGACGGCCTGGACGCGTTGCTGCGCAACACGACCGCCTACGGCCCACGGTCCATTGTGGCCGCGTTGCGGCCGGACTCGGTCGACGACGTGATCACGGTCGTGCGGATCGCCCGCGAGACCGGCGTGCCCCTCTACCCGTACAGCACCGGCAAGAACTGGGGCCTCGGCTCGCGGGTGCCACCGAGGGACGGGTGCGCGCTGCTCGACCTCGGCAAGCTGAACCGGATCCGCGAGGTCAACGAGAAGCACCACTACGCGATCATCGAACCCGGTGTGACGCAACAACAGCTCGGTGAGTACCTCCGCGAACGCGGGCTGCGGCTGCTGCTCAACGTCACCGGGTCCTCGCCGAAGTCGAGCGTGCTCGGCAACGCGATCGAACGTGGCACCGGTTTCCGCAACCACCGCACGGAGGACGTGCGCGGCGTCGAGGTCGTGCTCGGCACCGGTGACCTGGTGCGCACCGGGTACTGGGGCAACGACGACAACATCCGCGAGGCGCACCACTACAAGTACGGTATGGGCCCGTACCTGGACGGGCTGTTCACGCAGTCCAACTACGGCGTGGTGACCTCCGCGGTGGTGAACCTGGTGCCCGCACAGGAAGCCATGCGGATGCTCATGTTCACCTTCCCTGACCCCCGGCTCGCGGACGCCATCGACACCGTGTCCGGCCTGTTCCGCGACCGCACGCTGCGCTCGATCGTGCACGTCTTCAACGACAAGCGCATCCTCACGATGAGCGCCAGCACCGAGTCGGCCACGTGGACCGGGGTGACCGCGATCGACGGCTCCGCCGCCTATGTGGCGTTCGCGCGGGAAGAGCTGACCGCGGCGCTCGCGCCGCTGGGCGGCGCCGTGACGTTCTTCTCCCAGGAGGACATGGCGGGCGCCGACCCGATGGTCGACGGCATGTTCCGTGTGCACAGCGGCGAGTCGAACAGCGTGTTCATGAACGGGCTCTACCAGACGCTCGGAGACGGGTCCGATGTCGCCGATCCCGACGACCTCGACGCGACGCGGTACGGGATGCTCGCGTGCATGCCGTTCCTGCCCGCGGACGGCCCGGTGGTCACCGAGGCCGTCGAGCTGGTGGAGAAGGTGTGCGCGCAGTACGACCTCGTGCCCGCGATCGCACTCAACCCGGTCGACGCGAACGCGCTCGAGTCGGTGATCAACGTCTACTTCGACACGACCGACGCCGCGCAGGTACGCAACGCCCACGCGTGCAGTGCAGCGCTGCACCGCGCGCTGTACGAGGACGGGTTCCGCTTCTACCGCGTCGACATCGCGAACATGGCCTACCTGACCGGTCAGGACACCCCGGTCTGGGCCGCCGGTGAGCTGCTCAAGAACGCGCTGGACCCGGACCACGTCATCGCGCCGGGCCGCTACGGCAGGCTCTGACCGGAGGAGACAGGATGTCCGCTGCCGCGGCGAACGTTCAGGCGCTGCTGTCGGTCGGCGCGGTCGTGGTGAGCGTCCGTACCGTCGGCTGGCTGATCGCGAAGGTCGGCCAGCCGAGGGTCATGGGCGAGATCATCGCGGGCATCCTGCTTGGACCCAGCGTGCTGGGACTGTTCTGGCCGGAGGCGTTCGGGTTCCTGTTCCCGGACGGGGTGATCGGCGCGCTGAAGGTGCTGGCCCAGTTCGGTCTGACCCTGTTCATGTTCCTGATCGGGATCGAGCTGAACCTCCGGTCGTTGCGCGGCCAGGGGCGCAGAGCGGTGGCGATCAGCCAGGCGTCGATCGTGGTGCCGATGCTGCTCGGTGCCGCGCTGGCACTGTGGCTGTACCCGGCCTACGGCGCCGGTGTCGACCGGCTGGCCTTCGTCCTGTTCATCGGCGCCGCGATGTCGATCACCGCGTTCCCGGTGCTGGCCAGGCTGTTGCAGGAGACCGGTCTGATCAGGACCCGGACCGGCGTGCTGGCGATGACCTGCGCGGCGATCGACGACGTGACGGCGTGGTGCCTGCTGGCGGTGGTCGTGGCCACCACGTCGTCCTCCGGGATGTGGGACGCCGCGGCGACCATCGGGCTGGCCGTCGTGTACGTGCTCGTCATGCTCAAGGTGATCGCCCCGCTGCTCACCAGGTTCGAGCGCGTGCCGCTGTGGGCGGTGCTGGTGCTCCTGCTCGTGAGCGCGTGGACCACCGAGCAGATCGGCATCCACGCCATCTTCGGCGGGTTCCTGGCCGGGGTGGTGATGCCGCGACGCGAGCCGTGGCGCCAGGAGGTCCACGACCGCCTCGAAACCACGGTCACCTACCTGCTGCTGCCGGTGTTCTTCGTGGTCGTGGGCCTCGGCACCCGCGTCGACCTGCTCACCTCGCCTGCTCTCTGGGGGGTCACCGCGCTGGTGATCGTGGTGGCCGTCGCGGGCAAGTTCGGCGGCGCGGCACTGGCGGCCCGCGCCGCAGGCGAGACCTGGCAGTCCTCGGCGACGATCGGCCTGCTGATGAACACCAGGGGCCTGACGGAGATCGTCATCCTCACCGTGGGCCTTGAGCTCGGTGTCATCACGCCGACCCTGTTCACGATCATGCTGCTGATGGCGCTCGTGACGACCCTGATGGCGGCTCCCCTGCTGCGGCTGGTCCCCCAGCCACGCGAGGTCCTCGCCGCCTGAACTCGGCGAGGACGGTTGGCCGGGCGTTTCGCGGGAACTACTACTCGTCGAAACGACACACCCGGGCACACGAAAGGGCCGACCAGATGGTGCTCACAGTGGCCTGGCTGGCGTTGAGCTTCGCCATGATCCTCGCCGGAGCCATCGCGTTCACCAACGCCGTCGAGTGGGCGGGCATGCGGCTCAACCTCGGGCACGGCGCGGTGGGCAGTGTGCTGGCCGCCGTCGCGACCGCGTTGCCGGAGTCCACGATCCCGGTCATGGCGATCATCGCGGGCGAACAGTCCGGGCAGATCGCGATCGGCGCCATCATCGGGGCGCCGTTCCTGCTCGCCACCCTCGGCATGGTGGTGGTGGGCACCTCGACCTGGCTGGCACGCGGGCGACGCGACCAGGGCATCCAGCTGGAGCTGCACCGGTCGTCCACCATCCGGGACCTGTCGGTGTTCCTGGTGCTGCTGAGCGCCGGGCTCGTGCTCGGTGTGGTGCCCGTCGGCAAGACCGTGCACGTCGTGATGGCAGGCGTGTTCGTCATCGCCTACGGCGTCTACGTCTGGCGGACGGTCGTCCGCGCGGGCGACTCGGATGACGACGAGGACCTCGGCAGGCTGTACTTCGACCCGGCAAGGCCGTCGTCGCCAAGGAACATCCTGGTCATCGCGCAGGTGATCGTGAGCCTGGCCCTGATCGTCGGCGGCGCGGAACTGTTCGTGCACGAGGTCGAACGCCTCTCCGAGGCGCTCGGCATCACCGCACTCGTGCTCGCGCTCGCCCTCGCGCCGCTGGCCAGCGAGCTGCCGGAGAAGCTCAACAGCATCCTGTGGGTCCGGCAGGGCAAGGACGCGCTCGCCCTCGGCAACATCACCGGCGCGATGGTCTTCCAGACCGCGATCCCCGTCTCCATCGGCCTCGTGTTCGTCTCGTGGCAGCTGGAGCCCGCCGCCGTGATCGCCATGGCGTGCGCGTTCGTCGGCGGCGCGCTCGCACTGGTCAACGTGCGCCGCACCGGCCGGTTCACGACACCGTGGATCCTCACGTGGGCCGCGTTGTACGGCGGCGTACTGGTGTACCTGTTCGTCGGGGTGTGATGGCCCTACGCCGTCGGGCGGGACAGGTACCGGCCCGCCGGTTCACCGGTCACCCTGCCCTCCGCCAGTACCCGCCGGCCCCGGAGGAACGTGTCGGTGACCCGGGCGGACAGCTCGAAGCCCTCGAACGGGGTGTACTCCTGCGTCGACTCGGAGTCGGCCGCGCGGACCACCCACGTGTGGTCCGGGTCCACCAGCGCGATGTCCGCGTCGAAGCCGACCGCGACGTCGCCCTTGGTACGCAGGCCGTACCGCCGCGCCGGGTTCCTGGAGATCAGCTCCGCGACCCGGCCCAGCGGCAGGCCACGCCGTCGGCCCTCCGACACCAGGCCTGCCAGCAGGTACTCGGTGCCGCCGAACCCGGACTTCGCCACGAACACGTCCTCGCGCGGCGAACCGAACTTCGTCTCGTCGCGGCAGCAGGCGTGGTCGCTGACCACCCAGTCGACGGTGCCGTCCAGGACATACTCCCACAGCGCGTCCACGTCGTCCTGGTCGCGCAGCGGCGGGTTCACCTTGCCGCCGATGCCGTGCGCGGTGCGGAACGTCGCGAGCAGGTGCCCGATGGTCACCTCGCGCCGGAAGTCGATGTGCGGGAACGCCTCCGCCATCCGCAGCGCGGCGTCGACCGCCTTGCGGGAGCTCAGGTGCAGCAGGTTGATGTTCGCGAGCCCGGTCTCGTGCGCCAGGTACGACGCGATCGAGATCGCGAGGCCCTCCGAGTGCGCTGGGCGGGACGCCGAGTACGCCTCGAGGCCGGTCAGCTTCCCGTCGCGCTCCACGATCTTCGTGTACGCGGTCATGATCTCGGCGGTCTCGCAGTGCAGCGAAAGGGAGATCTCGTCGGCGCGGTCGGGGAAGGCCTCACGCGCGGCCTGGATGCCGCGCATCACGAACTCGAAGTGCGCGTAGTCGTACCGCTCGCCATCGGGGATCATGAGGAACTTGCTCTGGTCGCTGGACCGGCCGTGCAGGCCGTGGGAGCCGTAGAACATGAACACCTTGAACGACGGCACGCCGAACTTCTCGACCAGCTCGGGGATCTCCTCGATGTGCCTGCTCATCATCGGCGCGAGATGGAACCCGTAGTCCACATGGGACCGGCCCTCGCTGGTGGCGAGCACCTCGGGGAAGAACGTGCCGTACTCGCCGCCCTTGTTCAGGTAGTACTGCCCCGTCCGCATGTAGGTCAGGGCGGTGGTGACCCCGCCCTGCGCGCACGCCCTGCTCTCCGACTCGGTGTCGGCACCCAGCTCGTTGTAGATGCCCCAGTGCTGGTGTGCGTCGACGACGCCGGGGAACGCGAGCTTCCCGCCGCCGTCGACGACCTCGGTCGCGGCCGCGCCGGCCAGCTCGGGACCGACACCGGCGATCCTCCCGTCGCGTACCGCGATCGCGGTGCGCTCCGGTGCGTCGGCGCCCGGCCGGACCAGCTCGATGTTGTGCAGTACCAGGTCGTACTCAGACATCCCCTTGTTCCTTCTGTTCGTGGGCGAGCGCGAGCAGTTCGTCGGGGCGCGTGCCGTTCCCCAGTCCGGCGACGCACTTCTCGACGGCACCCGCCGCGTCGTCGGTCAGCACACCGGCCACGTTGTCGCGGAACTTCGCACGCAGCTCGTCGATGGTGAGCGGGTGGTCGGGGCCGCCGCGGTTGACGAGCACCTTGGCCGTCCACTCGCGACCGTCGCGGGTTCGCGCCAGGAGCACGGCGGGGAACTGGTACGGGAAGATCGCCGAGCACTCGTCGTCGGCGACCACGTCGGTGCACGCCATCAGCCGGACGCGAGCGGGTTCGCCGAGCAGCGCCTCGGCGTAGTCCGCGTAGGACGCACCGAGGCCCGCGCCGCCGAGCAGCCCGACGACCGCGGCGTACGGGCCACTGAACTGCGCCTCGTAGGTGGTGGCCGGGGTGCGCTTGCGTGCGATCGGCTCGCCGACCGTGCGCACCACGGCGGCGGGCACCCCGATGGTCAGCGACTCGATCTCCGCCGGGTCGACGCCCTGCTCGCGCAGCGCGCGACCCGCGTCGACGATGGTGTGGGTGAAGTGGTTCGCCGGGTAGGGCTTGAAGAAGATGCCCGGCACGGTCCAGCGTTCACCAAGCCCGTCGGTGATCTCGGCCGGGTCGAACTCGCCGCGCAGGAACGCCTCGAAGAACCCGAACCGGCCTTCCAGGACGGTCGGCGGGCCGGTGAAGCCGTGCCGCACCAGCTGTGCCGCACTCACCGCGGCGTGCGCCGCCCACCCGCAGTGCAGCCGTTTCACCGTGCCGCCGGTGCGGTTGGCCTCGATCACGCCCGCGGCCATCGACGCGGACACCCCGATGGTGTTGGCGATGCCGTCCTCGTCAAGGCCCAGCAGCATCGCCGCCGCGACCGCGCCGCCGATGGCGCCGCAGATCGACGTGGCGTGCTGGCCGTGCTCGAAGTACGTCGAGTTCTTCGCGTCCCGGTCGTAGCCCGCCATGCCGAGGCGGACGCACACCTCGAGCCCGGCGGCGACCGCGGCGAGCACCGCGTCCCCGTCCGCGCCCGCCGCCTCGGCAGCGGCCAGCGCGGCGGGCACGACCGACGCACTGGGGTGCAGCACCGACGGCAGGTGCGTGTCGTCGTAGTCCAGCGAGTGCGCCAGCACCCCGTTGGCGAGCGCGGCGAGCGCCGCTGGCACGAGCGTCGCGTCGCCGATCACGTGTGCCTGCCCGGCGCCGCCCTGCTCACGCACGTACGCGAGTGCGGCGGCGCTCGTGTCGAGCCGTCGCGCCGCGACGCACAGGCCGAGCACGTCGAGGATCCGGTCGCGCACACTCGATGCGACCTCCTCGGGCAGCGTCGTGCGCCGGACGGTGTCGGCGAAGCACGCGAGTCGCCTGCTCAGCGTCGGTTCGGTCGTCTGCTCGGTCACTGGTGCACCTCCCCTTGGACCACGGCCAGTTCCTCGAGGTCCAGCGTCTCGACGAGATGGATACCCCGTTCCACCAGCGGTACCCGGTGCGCGGACAGCGGTCCGTCACTCACGTGCTCATGCCCCCTTGGTCTCGATGACGGCCGCGAGTGCGCGGCAGAACGCGGCCGGGTCCTGTTCGGCCACGAAGTCGGTGGCACCCGGCAGCACCCGGGCCTCCCGGTGCTCGATCGCGGTGACCGCCCGTTCGTGCATGTAGCCGATCCGGTCGGCCGAGCCGGCGAGCAACAGGTCCACCTTGCCTGCCCGCCGTGCGGACGCGTGCAGGTCGTGGCGCCAGATCGCCCGGTAGGACGACGCGAAGTCGGGGCCGGCGTGCAGGTAGTCCCGCACCAGGTCGGTGACCAGCTCCGGCCCGGCCCACGGGTACTCGCCGGTGACCCGCCGCCAGATCCAGTCCAGGTGGGCCCCGTCCGGTGTCGGCGTGTACGGCGGCGCGAAGTCGGCGAGCCTGGCCGCCTTCTCCTCCTCGGTGTAGACCGGCACACCGTGCAGGACCACACCCGCCGCCCGACCCGGGCGCCGGGCGGCGGCGTGCAGTGCGAACACCGCGCCGGTGGCCCTGCCGAACAGCCATGGCCGTTCGGCGCCGAACGCGTCGGCGACGAACCACGCCAGGTCGGCGTACCGGTCGACGGTCCACTCGTCCCTGCCGACGCCGGAGCCCACCTCGGAACACCCGTATCCCGGGGTGTCCACGGCGACGGGCACGCAGAACCTGGCGAGCTCGCCGAGCACCT
The DNA here is from genome assembly GCF_049647105.1 of Actinophytocola sp. Taxonomy (GTDB): domain Bacteria; phylum Actinomycetota; class Actinomycetes; order Mycobacteriales; family Pseudonocardiaceae; genus Actinophytocola. The sequence goes on along the minus strand of NZ_JBARWZ010000036.1, from coordinate 60,896 downwards.
TGCGGTACCGGCGCGACGACAGCGGGCTCTGGTGCAGCATCACCAGCAACGGCCGATCGTCATGGACCTGTTCCTCGGCCGCCCGGTAGTGCACCAGGCCCCACGGGGCACGCAGATAGCCGGCCTTCACTCCGGTTCCCCGACGGCGAGCAGGCTGTCGACCCGCTCCGCACGCAGGCAGGCCACGTCGTGCCGCTCCGCGATCCGGCGCGGCGCGACCGGTCCCGAGGAGCACTCCTCGATCTCGATCGGGCAGCGTCCACTGAGGACACAGGCGACCGGGGCCGACGACGGGTTGGGGATCTCGCCGCGCAACGGCACGTGCTCGCGCTTCTCCCCCACCACCGTGGAGAGCGTCGCCGACAGCAACGCCTTGGTGTACGGGTGTTTCGGGTTGCCGAGCACCTCCTCGGTCGGCCCCTGCTCGACGATCTGCCCGAGGTACATCACCGCGACGCGGTCGCTGATCAGCCCGACGGTGGCGAGGTCGTGGGAGATGAAGATGTAGGAGATGCCCTGTTCCCGCTGCAGGTCCCGCAGCAGGTCGAGCACGCGGGCCCGCACCGAGACGTCCAGCGAGGACGTCGGCTCGTCCAGCACCACCAGCTCCGGCTCGGTGATGATGGCCCGCGCGATCCCGATCCGCTGCTGCTGTCCGCCGGACAGGTTGCGCGGGTAGCGCTCGGCGTGCTCCGGCGCGAGGCCGACCCGTTCGAGCATCGCCGTGACCTTCGCGCGGCGCTGCGACCTGGACAGCTCGCCTCGGTGGATGATCAACGGCTCCTCGACGATGTCGCCGACCCTGATGCGCGGGTTCAGCGACTCGTACGGTTCCTGGAACACCACCTGCATGCGGGAGCGCATCCCGCGCAGCTCCGTCTTCGACAGCCCGCCGAGCGTGGTCCCGTCGAAGGTCACCGAGCCCGCCGACGGGGTGATCAGCCCGAGCGCGACCCGGCCGAGCGTCGACTTGCCTGACCCGCTCTCGCCGATCACCGCGACCGTCTCGCCGGCACCGACCGACAGCGAGACCCCGTTGATCGCGTGCACCTCCTTGCCGCCGCGGCGGAAGACATGCCGGATGTCGGTCAGTTCCATCAGCTGCCGGGAAGATGACTCGCTCATGCGCCCGTCACCTCCGCCTTCGCGGCCATCGACCACGGCGCTGGCGGCACCGCGGCCAGCAACTGCCTGGTGTAGGCGTGCTGAGGGTCCCCGAACACGTCGGCGACCGCGCCGGTCTCCACCACGTGTCCCGACTTCATGACGACGACCTGCCTGCAGTACTGGGCGACCACACCGAGGTCGTGGGTGACGAGCAGCAGCGACCGGTTGCCTGCCGAGACCTGCCCGTCGATAAGGTCGAGGATCTGGCGCTGCACGGTGACGTCCAGCGCCGTGGTCGGCTCGTCGGCGATCACGAGCGGTGGATCGTGCAGCATCGCGAGCGCGATCACCACCCGTTGCGCCATGCCACCGGACAGCTCGTGGGCGTACCCGCGCAGCACCCGCTCCGGCCCTCGGACCTGAACCGAGTCGAGTCGCTCCATCGCCAGCGAGCGGACGTCGGCCCTGCTCAGCTTCCGGTGCGCGCGGATCACGTTGGCGAACTGCTTCTCGATGGACAGCACCGGATTGAGCGAGCCGAACGGGTTCTGCGCGACGAAACCGATCCGCCTGCCGCGGATGCCGCGCAGCTGCTTGCGGCTCGCCGTGCACAGGTCCACCCCGTCGAAGTCGGCCCGGCCTGCGACGACCCGGCCGCTGGCGGGCAGGAGGCCGAGGATCGACCTGATCGTCACGGACTTGCCGGAGCCGGTCTCGCCGACCAGCCCGACCGCGACGCCCTGCGGCACCTCGAAGGAGATGTCCTCGATGGCCCGCACCCCGCTCACGCGGGTGCGGAACTCGGTCGTGAGCCCGGAAACGCTCAGCATGTCAGCTCCCCTCCACCCTGCGCTGGATCCCGTTGGCGAGCACGTTCAGGCTCGCGATCGCGATGAAGATCGCCACCCCGGGCCACATCGCGACCCACCACTGCCCGGTCGAGATGCCCTGCGCACCGACCTGCACCATCGACCCCCACGTCGGGTCGGGCGGGGACACGCCGACGCCGAGGAAGTTCAGCGCCGCGATGACGATCACCGCGTTGGCGGCGGTGAGCGAGCACTGCACCAGGCACACGTGGACGACGTTGGGCATGATGTGGCGGAACACGATCCGCCTCGGCCGCGCGCCCGTCGCGACCGCGGCCTCGATGAACCGTCCGTCGCGAATGGACAGTGCCTCGCCGCGGATCAGCCGGATGAAGCGCGGCCCGTTGATGATCACGATGGCGTAGACGATGTTCTGGATGTTGTTGCCGGTCAGCGACACGATCGTCACCGAAAGCACGATCAGCGGGAACGACTGGAACGCGTCGAGTGCACGCATCAGCCGCTCGCTCCACGGGCTCTTCGTGGAGAGCGGCAGCCCGACCAGCAGGCCGATCACCAGGGACGCGAGGGTGCCGATCAGCGCGAGCGGCAGGTCCCGCCGCCCGGCCGCGACGACCCGGGAGAACACGTCGAAGCCGTTGGCGTCGGTGCCGAAGATGTGCGCGCCGGACGGGGTCTGCAGCACGTTCGTCGGGTCCGGCGTGGTCGGCCCGTACGGCAGTGGCGCGAAGAACGCGGCCAGCAGCATCAGGAGCAGTATCCCGCCGCCGAACGTGATGCCAGGGTTGGCACGCAGGAACAGCCAGCACCGGGTCACCGCACCGGGCCCTGGCCTTGTCAGAGTCGGCTCACTCATAGCTCACCCTCGGGTCCAGGGCCAGTACCAGCAGGTCCAGCAGCAGGAACAGGGTCAGGGTCATCAGGCCCGCGGTGATCACGAAGCCCTGGATGACCGGCACGTCGACCTTGAGCACGCCTTCGAGCGCCCACTGGCCCATGCCCCGCCAGTTGAACACCCGCTCCACGATGGCCGCGCCGCCAAGCAGCGAGCCGAACAGGATGGCGACGTAGGTGATGACCGTGGTGCGCGAGGCGAGGAACGCGTACCGCACGACGGTGCGCTCCCGCAGCCCGCACGCCCGCGCGAACTCGACCTGCGGGGTGGTGAGCGCGGCACCCATGCTGCCGCGCGCGGTCTTCGCGAAGTAGGCGGAGTAGACGAGCCCGAGCGCGAGCACGGGCAGCGCGGCGTGCGCCATCGCGGAACCGAAGGTCGTGAGGTCGCCGCGGAACAGGCTGCCGAAGATCAGGAACGGCGGGTGGTCGGTGCCCGCGTCGATCGACAGCCGTCCGATCGGTGCCGGTGCCCAGCCGAGCAGGAAGAAGAACACGTAGATGCCGACGAGTGCGAGGAAGAAGTCCGGCACCGACTGCAGTGCCGAGGTGACGCCGCTCAGGAACCGGTCCGGCCAGCGGTGCGCGAAGTACGCGCCGGTGACGCCGATCAGCAGGCCGAGCCCGACCGCGACCAACAGCGCCAGCACGACCAGTTCGACGGTGTTGGGCAGGAACTTGCCGATGTCGGACAGCACCGGTTCGTTCGTGAAGAACGAGGTGCCGAGGTCGCCCTGCAGCAGGTGGCCCCAGTAGGACAGGTAGCGGTCCCACAGCGGCTGGTCGAGACCGAGCTGGGCGTTGACCCGCTCGATCTGTTCCGGGGTGGCGAAGTCGCCGAGGATGGTGACCGCCGGGTTGCCGGGGATGAAGAAGACCAGCACGAACGAGACGCTGCCGAGCACGAACAGGGAGATCGGCACGATCGCGACGCGGACGAGTGCGTACCGGAGCGCGGGATGCCGTTTCGACCAGGGCCGCCGGGGCTCGGCGGGTGCCATCGTCGCCGTCACAGGACACTCACCCCGCCGTCGACCGCGATGGTCTGGCCGGTGACCATCGCCGACCCCGGCGACGCGAGCCACCGCACCGCGTCGGCGACCTCCTGTGCCTCGACGAGCCTGCCGAGCGGGATGGTGGCGAGCTTCGCGGTCATGTACTCCGCGTCGTCCAGCACGTCGGCGGTCATCGGCGACGGCACGATCGTCGGCGCGACCGCGTTGACGCGGATGCCCGCCCCCGCCCACTCGATCGCGAGGATCCTGGTCAGCTGGATGATCGCGGCCTTGGTCACGCCGTACATGGCCGAGCCGGCGATCGCGACGAGACCGCCGGTCGACGCGAGGTTCACGATGGTGCCGCCGACGGCGGCCAGCGCCGGATGCGCGGCCTGGCACATCCGGAAGGTGCCGCTGAGGTTGACCTCCACGACCGGGTGCCACACCTCCTCCGGCATGTCCTCGGTCCTGCCTCTCGCGTTGATGCCCGCGTTGTTGACCAACAGGTCGAGCCCGCCGAACCGGTCCACCGTGGCCGCGACGGCGGCGTGGCAGGACGCGCCGTCCCGCAGGTCCAGCGCGACGGTGTTGGCGGCGCCGGGCACCGGCTCGCCACCGAGATCGGCGGCGACGACCGTGTAGCCGTGCTTGGCGAGGTCGGCACACAGCACACTGCCGATGCCACCGCCCGCGCCGGTCACGAGCGCGATCGGGTCAGCCATGACGTACTCCCTCGGGAACTGCCCACTCGGCCCGGAACACGTCCGGCAGCGGGTGCGACATCAGCGCCACGCCGGGGCTGAGCCGCTCGTCGATCCCGGCGAGCCGCGACAGCGCCCACAACGTGGCGAGGTTGCTGCTGATCGCGGGCCTTCCGGTGGCGGACTCGACCGCGACGAGCGCGTCGAGCGTGCGCCAGTTGGTGCAGCTGACCACCACGGCGTCGGCGTCCGCGAGGTCCATGCCGGTGGCCGCGAGATAGGCGGCCGCCGGTTCCAGCCTGCCCTTGTCCAGGTTGGACAGGATGTGCAGGTCGTTGCGCGCCACCACGTCGAAACCGGCCTGCGAAAGGTAGGCGGTGGCGCCGTCGGCGACCGGCGCGACGTAGGGCGTCGCCACCGCGAGCGCCGTCGCGGACAACGCGTGCAGCGCCGCCACCAGCGCGCTGCTGGTGGTCACGATCGGCACGCCGTGCCTGCGCGACAGGTCCGCGCACATGCCCTGGTCGGAGTCGCGACCGGCGAGGAAGCTGCCCGATGTGCACGCGTAGGCGATCGCGTCGACACCCGCGCTCGCCAGCTCGGTCACCGCGCGGTCGAGGCTGTCGTGCATCGCGAGCAGACTCGCCGTCTTCTCCGCCTCCGTGCCGACCTCCGCGACCAGCACACGGGTCGCGAACACCGCGACGTCGTGCGGGACGTGCGCGGCGAACTCCGGCTCCACCGTGGTGTTGGTGGACGGGACGACAACGCCGAGCCGGGCCCTTCTCCCGTACATCAGCCCTCCTCCGGCCGCAGCGGCACCCGGTAGCCCTGCTCGATCTCGCCGAGCAGGTTCACCACGTCGTAGCCGAGGTCGAGCCGGTCGTCACCGTCGGGATCGCGCAGCGTCGCGGTCCACGTCGTGCCGAACCGGATCGTCCTGTCGATGCTGGTGTAGGTGCCGCAGTAGACGAGGTAGGAGTCCGGGAGCGTGGTCACCCGTTCTGCGAGGATCCCGAGGATCTGCCTCGGTGGCAGGAAGACCGACGCGAGCGAGCTCTGGTACAGCTCACCGTCCACCGTGGACTCCAGCACGAGCGCCGGCCAGCGTGTTTCGACGTCCGCCCAGCGCCACACCCTGGCCCCGAGCACGCTCGGGCTGTACTGCTTGGACCAGATGATGCTCTGCCGCTCCAGCTCCCGGTCGGTGTGGTCGGAACCGACCCCGAGGTACAGCTCGCCGTCGTGGACGACCAGCACCAGCTCGGCCTCACCGGACGTGGCGGCGCTGTGCACACCGACCGTGGTGTCGGTGGTGACCGAGCTGACCGCCATCGGGTAGATCCTCGGCGCCGGGATGTCGAACGCGATCCGCACGCCGACGTCGGCGACCTCCTCCTGGTGGGCCACCGCCGACGACGCGTCGACGGTGGCCGAGCCCAGGTTGTACACGCGTGCCGGGGTGACCGGCAGCGGGATGTCCACACCGGACGGGTCGGCGACGAGCAGGGAGAAGGTGGTCACGACTCGTCGAAGACCTTCTTGAGCGCGTGCGTGGCCTCCTCGATCGTGGGCATGCCGCCGGGCAGCCCGGAGAGCAGCACCGCCTCGAGCACCTCGCGGCGGCTCGCGCCGTGCTGCATGGCGCGCTTGGCCGACCAGATGACCCCGTCCGGGTCGCCCTTGACCGCGGTGGTGACGCCCACCAGCACGAGGTAGTGCGTCTTGAGGTCCAGCGCCTTGGGCTCCTCCGGGAACAGCAGCTCCGCCGTGAGCTGGTCGTAGCGGCGCAGGATCTGCGGGTCGACCTCGGCCATCAGCTCGTGCACCGGCAGCAGCTTGCCGCCGCGGCGGGCCTTCGCCTGCTCGACGATCTCCTCGCCCGTGAGTTCCGTGCTGGTCATGTGTTAGATCTCCCGTCCGGCGAGTTCGCCTTCCCAGATGGCGTTGAAGATGCGGCGCGGCGACACGCAGTCGCCGATCGCCCGCACCGACGTCTTTCCCTTGAGCTCGTGGAACAACGCGTCGTCCGCGGCGTTGCCCGTGCTCAGCACCACGGCGTCGACCGAATCGTGTGTGGTGGTCGTGCCCGTCCAGACATCGCGCAGCACCACCGAGTCCTCGACGATCGAGGCGATCTCGTGGTCGGTGACGAACGTGATGCCCTTGCCCCGCACGCGGCGGTAGGTGGCCTGCAGGTCGCGGCTGGCCTCGAGGTCCGGCGAGACCTGCGGCAGCCTGGTGACGATCACGACCTCGTGGCGGCGGTCGGCGAGGTACTCGGCGGCCACCAGCGGCTGGCGTGCGCCGGTGTCGTCGAAGATCATCACCCGGGGCCCGGCCTCGGCCCTGCCGGACAGGATCTCGTTGACCGAGTACACGTTCCACTGGTCGGCACCCGGCACGATCGACCCGTCACCCCACGACGCGGGGTGCAGGCTGCTCCAGCCGTGCTTGAGCGGCGTGGAGCCGGTCGCGATGACGACCTCGTCGTACCCGGCGTCCAGCTCTCCCGGCCCGACCCGGTGCGTCAGCTTGACGTCCACCGTGCTCTCCCCGAGCTGGGAGATCAGCCAGTCGGTGATGCCCTGCCACTCGGCGTAGGTCTCCGACCTGCCGATCAGCCGCACCTGACCGCCCAGTTCGGACTCCTGCTCGAACAGCGTGACGTGGTGCCCGCGCTGGGCGGCGGTCAGCGCGGCCCGCATGCCACCCGGCCCGCCGCCGACGACCGCGACCCGCTTGTGACGCGGCGCCTCCGTGAGCGTGCCGACGCCGAGCTGGCGCTCCCGGCCGACGGCCGGGTTGTGCACGCACGCGAGCGGCGAGTTGACGATCGACGCCATGCACCAGTTCGCGCCGACGCACGGCCGGATCGTGTTCGCCTTGCCCCGCTGGGCCTTGTTGGGCCACTCAGGGTCGGCGATCAGCGTGCGTGCCATGCCGATCATGTCGGCCTTGCCGGCCGCGAGCGCCTGCTCGGCGATCTCCGGGGTGTTCATCCGGCCCGCCACCACGACCGGCAGCTCCGGCACCGCCGCCTTGATCCTGCCGGTGTCCTCGATCTGGAACCCGGCCGGTTTCGGGGTGGCGCCGTAGATGTTCATCCGCTCGATGTAGGTGCCCTGGGTGACCGAGATGTAGTCGATCAGCCCGGTGTCCGCCAGTGCCCTGGCGATCGCCACCCAGTCCGCGTTGGACAGTCCGCCGGGGACGTCGCCGTCGCTGCCGTTGATCCGGACACCCACGATCCGGTCCCGGCCGGTCTCCGCCCTGGTCCGCTCGATGATGTCCACGATCAGCCGCAGCCGGTTCTCGAAGCTCCCGCCGTAGGAGTCGGTCCGGTGGTTGGTCGCGGGCGACAGGAACTGGCCGAGCAGGTACCCGTGCGCGAGCCCGTGCACCTCGACCCCGTCCAGGTCGCCCTCCACCGCGTACCGCGCGGCGAGGACGTAACCCTGGATCAGCTCGTCGATCTCGTCGTGGGTGAGGACGTGCGGCATCTCCCGGTACACCGTGCATGGCACCGACGACGGCGCCCACACCGGCAGCCGGTTGACCGTGCCGCTGGTCTCCCTGCCTCGGTGCCACGGCTGGGCGAGCAGCAGCGTCCCGTGCTCGTGCACGGCGGCGGCCAGCAACTTGTAGTTGGGCACCACGGCTGGGTCGAACGCGAAGATCTTCCCCTTGTACGGCTGGGTCGTCGGGTGGACGGCCATCGCCTCCATGGTGATGACGCCGACCCCGCCGCGGGCCCGTTCCGCGTAGTAGTGCACGTGTTCCTCGGTGAAGTTGTGGTCCTTCACGAGCTGCGTGCTGTGCGCGGTCATCCAGACCCGGTTCTTGGCGGTCCTGGGTCCGATCTTCTGTGGTGAGAACAGGTTCGGGTACTCGGTCACTGCTGTCGTCATCCCTGCTTGAGCGTGTAGACGAACATCTCCCCGTTGGGGGCGTGCTGATAGTTGGTGAACCCCTCGCGCACCGCGTGCACGAAGTCGCGGTCCACCAGGTAGATGAACGGCGGGTTCTGCACGATCTGCTCACCGGCCTCGGCGGCGAGCTGGTCGCGGTCCTCGCCAGGCGACATCACGCCGATCTGCTTGGCCAGGTCGTCCAGCTCGGGGTTGGCGTAGCCGTAGGTGTTCAGCTTCGAGAACGACGAGTTGTAGAGGAAGACCGAGTAGTACGGGTCGGCGACCGCGGGCGGCTCCAGGTACAGCAGTGCCTGGAACGTGCCGTCGTGGAAGATCGTGTTGATCTCGGTGGCGCTCGCGACCGTCTGGATCTTCACGTCGATGCCGATCTCCTTGAGCTGGCTCTGCAGCAGGATCGCGATCTGCTCGGCCTCCGGGCCGGGGCGGCTCGGGCTGATGTGCAGCGTGATCGGGATGTTCCCGACGCCCGCCTCGCTCATCAGCTTCTTGGCCTCCGCGACGTCGTGGCTGTAGGTGCCCTTCTCGGTGTTCTCGATGCCGTAGGCGTGGCTCAGCCCGCCGGTGGCCGGCTTGTTGAAGCCGCGGTAGACCGCGTCCACAATGGACTTCCGGTCGACGGCGAGCGAGATCGCCCTGCGCACCTCTGGCTTGCCAAGGTTCGGGTCCTTGGCGTTGAGCACCAGCGGGATGCGGTCGGCGGACGCACAGGTCTGCACGTCGACACCCGGCGTGTCCTTCAGCTGGGCGTACTGCTCGTACTGCAGACCGGTGCCGTAGTTGGCGTTGCCGGTGGACACCAGCTGCGCGCGGCTGGACGCGTCCGGCACCGACAGGAACACCAGCTTGGTCACGTCACCCCGCTCGGCCTTGTAGTTCTTGTTGGCGGTGAGGGTGAGGCGGTCGCCGGAGACGAAGTCACCTGGCTCCTGCGTCCACGGGCCGAAGCTCGCGGAGTGGTTGACCAGGTACTCCTTGGCCCACGGGTCCGCGTCGGTGACGTGGGCCTTGACGTCGGTGCTGTCCAGGATCCTGAACTGTGCCCAGGTGAGGATCGCGAGGTCCATCGCACCCGCCGCGTCCAGCTGGATCTCGAAGGTCTTGTCGTCGACGACCTTGATCGGGTCGGCGGCGTAGTCGGCGACGTCCTGCATCAGCGTGTTGGGCGTGCCGACCTCGAGCGCGATCAGCCGGTCGAAGGTCCACTTCACGTCGGCCGAGGTCAGCTTGTTACCCGCCGCGCTCGTGGCGTCACGCAGCTTGACCGTGACGACCTTGCCATCCGTGCTGCGCTCGTAGGACTCGGCGAGCTGACCGGTGAGCTGGTCGACGTTGGCGAGCTCGTCGCAGCCCTGGTTGGGCAGCTTCTCGGTGTCCCAGCGGAACAGCGAGCTGGCCAGCTCGAAGCCGATGTTGCGGGACGGGTCGCCCTGGTAGTCGGCGGGGTCGAGGCTCGTCGGGAGCCCGGTCAGTGCGTAGGTGAACGTCGCGGACGCCCCGGCGGAACCACCGCCGCCGGACGTGCCCCCGCATGCGGTCGCGACCAGCGCGACGGCGACCGCGAGCGCACCGGCCGCGCGGCCCCTCCTGGCCCCGCGAGTCGCTCCGACTGACCGATCTAACCAGGGTTTGATCATCGCGCATCCTCTAGGGTGTTCCGCTGAGCGGGAAAAGATGATTAAGTTGTTCCAGATTTGACGCTCCTTCCGGAGCACTGTCAACCCCCGGAACCGAACGCAACCTCGCCGTAACGGTTGGCCGCCGAGTCGCTCCCACCCCTGAGAGGAGTCGCGGATGAACACTCCCGGTGATCTCCACCAACGGGTCCGCGCCGGCAGGCTCGAGTTGCGGAACCGCATCGTCATGCCTGCTCACACGACCAATTTCGCCGTCGACGGCGGGTTCTCACCACGCCATCTCGCCTACCACCGGGCACGCGCGGCCGGGGGCGTCGGCCTGATCATCACGGAAGGTATGCGGGTACACGCGACGAGCCTCGGACGCACGAACACCGTGTCGGCGGCCGACGACCGGATCGTCGCGTCGCTGTCCGAACTGGTGGCCACCGTGCACGCCGAGGGCGCGAAGCTCGCCGCGCAACTGCTGCACGTCGGCCGCCAGGCCGGCAGCCATCTCGTGCTCACCGCACCGTGGGGCGCCTCGCCGATCCCGTGGTCGCCGACCGCGGCCATGCCACACCAGATGACCACCGGGGAGATCGCGGAGGTCGTCGCCGCGTTCGCCGCCGCCGCGCGCCGGGTCGAGGAGGCCGGCGTGGACGCGGTCGAGGTCCACCTCGGGCACGGACACCTGCCGCAGCAGTTCCTCTCCCCCGCGTCCAACCACCGCACCGACGGCTACGGCGGCAGCCTGACCAACCGGCTGCGGTTCGCGCGGGAGGTGCTGGACGCGGTGGTCGCCGCCGTTCCCGAGCTGCCGTTGATCGTGCGGATCAGCGGGGACGAGTTCCTGCCCGGCGGCCTCGACCTGGACCAGATGCTGTCGGCGACCGAACTGCTCGTCGCCGACCACCCGATCGACGTCCTGCACGTGAGCCACTCCGCGTACGTCGCGACCGCGAGCGTGGCGACACAGATGGCGGACATGAGCTTCCCTCCCCTGCCGTTCCGCCACCTGCCATCGGCGTTCAAGAAGGAGTTCCCGGACCTCGCCGTCCTCGCGGTGTGCCGGGTCGACGACCTCGACAACGCCCGTCAGCTGGTCGCCGACGGCAGCGCGGACCTGGTCGCGCTCGCACGTCCGCACATCGCGGCGCCGGACCTCGTCGCCCGCGACCGGGACGGCGATGTCACGCCGGTCCGCGAGTGCATCGCCTGCAACCAGGGTTGCGCAGGCCGGCTCGAACTGGGCCTGCCGATCAGCTGTGTGGTCAACCCGGAGGCCGGGTTCGAACGGGAGTGGGCGGCTCTTCGGGCGGCGGCCAGGACCGGTCCAAACCTGCGGGTGCTCGTCGTCGGCGGCGGGCCGTCCGGCCTCGAGGCGGCGGGTGCCGCCGCGTCCTCTGGACACGAGGTGACGCTCGTCGAGGCGGAGCCGGAGCTGGGTGGGGCGCTGCGGTTCGCCGCCCTGCTGCCGATGCGTGCCAGGTTCGGGCAGATGATCGACCAGCTGGCACGGACGGTCCGGCACGCGGGCGTGGACGTCCGGCTCGACACCACGGCCGACGCGGCGCTGCTCGCCGACGGGTGGGACCACGTGGTGGTCGCCACGGGTGGCCGGGACCCGGCGCCGCCTGCGGGCTTCCCCGCGATCCCGTTGCGCCAGGCGGTGTCCGACCCCGGGGCGACGGGCGGGCACGTGGTGCTCGTCGACGAGGACGGCACCACGACCGCACTCGCGCTGGCCGACCTGCTGCTGACGCACGGCAGGCGGGTCACGCTCGTCACCGACCGCGCGGCGCTGTCGTGGCGGGTGCCGGTCTACTCCCGGCCCGCGCTGCTGGAGCGCTTGCGGGGCCGGGGTTTCAGCGCGGTGCTGATGCGGACGCCCGCTCGGATGGCGGGTGCGGACCTGGTGTGCACCGACCCGCTGTCCTGGCAGGAACAACGGATCGGCGGCGTGGACTCGGTCGTGTTCGTCCGGCCGCCGCTCGCCTGCCCTGACCTCGCGCGACACGCGGCCGACGGCACCGTCGTCGGCGACGCATATACTCCCCGCACCGCGCTGGAAGCCGCGTTCGATGGCAGGCTTGCTGGCCTGACCGTGGCGCGTACCGCGGCGGTGCGCGCCGCCGAAGCCCCGTTGCGCGGGCAACTGTGAACCCGAACGAGTCCGAAGGGGACAAGCATGCAGTCGGTTGAGCGGGTCACAGCCGTGCTGATGTGCTTCACGGACGGGGACCCCGAGCTGGGGATCACCGACGTCGCCCAGCGCCTGGAACTGCCGAAGAGTGCCGTGCACCGGGTGCTGGAGGCGTTGACCAAGTCGGGGATGACGACCAGGGAGCACGAGCGCGGCAAGTACCGGCTCGGGCCGCGCGTCACCGAGCTGAGCCTCGCCGCGCTCGGCACGGTCGACGTCCGGTCACTGGCGTTGCCGGTGATGGAGGACCTGCGCGACGCCACCGGTGAGACGGTGACGCTCACGTTCGCCATCGGCAACCAGCGCGTGTACGTCGCACAGGTCGAAAGCAGGCAGGACGTGCGGATGACCATCGAGGTGGGGCGCCGCGCCCCGCTGTACGCCGGCGCGTCCGGCAGGGCGATCCTGATGACCTTCGGCGAGGCGGAGCTCGACCACTACCTGTCGCAGGTCGAGCTCACCCCGCTGACCGACCGGACTCTTCAGGACCGCGCGGCGCTGGTCGACGTGCTGGCCATCGACCGGGTCCGGGGCTACACCGACAGTTCCGGTGAACGCGACACGTATGCGGCGGCTGTGGCGGCTCCGATCACCGGGCGCAACTCGCGTGCGTTCGCTTGTCTCAGTGTGTGCGGGCCCAGGGCTCGGCTGGACGGGGCGGCGCGGGACACCTACGGGCCGGTGGCGGTTGCCGCCGCTGAGCGGATCTCGGACATGCTGCGGGGCGGTTGAGTTCTGGTCCGGTGGGTTTCGGCCGCAACACCAGGCGAGTGGTCCGTCCGGACGGCCAGCCGGCGCGGTGCCCAAGGTGACGTTGGGATCGCTGCTGGCCAGGGCCGTGCGTACGATCGTGGAGTCGAGTAGCCGGTGCGCATCGTTCATCGGACGATGCGCACCCGCCGGTGGCGCCAACCTCGGTAATGGGTCCGATGTGGATACTCGCCCGCACCGCGAATTCTGCCAGAACCCGGCCAACCCGCACCGGGCCAGGTTCGCGGCGTGAGGTGCTGTGGTCGTGGCATCGGCTCCGCTACTCGAACACTCCGTAGCCCGCAATGGCGTGTGCCCGGACGCCGTCCATGTCGAGCTCGACGCCGATGCCGGGAGTGTCGGGAAGGGTGATGTAGCCGTCCTTGACGATCGAGCCGCTCCCGTCAGGGGCGTGGACGTAGCTGTCCCACACCGCGCGTTCCTCGAGGGCGTGCCATTCCTGGACGAAGAAGTTGGGGATCGCCGCGCACTGGTGTGACGTGGCCATCGTGCCCAGCGGCGTCGACACCAGGTGCGGTGCGAAGGGAATGTAGTGCAGCTCCGCGAGGTTGGCGATCTTCTTGGCCTCGGCGAGGCCACCGCACTTCGGCACGTCCGGCTCGATGACGTCCACGGCTCCGCGTTCGAGCAGCTCGCGGAATCCCCACCGCAGGTAGAGGTTCTCGCCCGCGCAGATCGGGGTGCGGGTCTGTGCGCGCACCCGCACCAGGGCGTCGACGTTCTCCGCCGGCAGCGGCTCCTCGAGCCACATCAGGTTGAACGGCTCGAGCTCCCACGAGATCCGGCATGCGCTCGGCACGTCGTAGCGGGCGTGCAGGTCCATGGCCAGATCGACGTCAGGTCCGATCGCTTCCCGGACGGCTGCCACGCGCTCGACCATCGATCGCAGCTCGGCGGCGTTGATCGTGTGGTTGAAGTCGTCGAACTTGTCAGGGTGGTGGAGGTCGTCGATGTCGAACTTGATGGCGGTGAAGCCTTCGGCGACCAACCGTTGAGCTCGGTCGACGCACCCGGTGATCGAGCCCGCTGGGTCGTCGCCGTCGCCGCAGTCGGCGTAGAGGCGGATCCGGTTGCGGAACTTCCCGCCGAGCAGCCGGTGGACCGGCTGGCCCTCGGCCTTGCCTGCGAGGTCCCACAGCGCGAGCTCGATCCCGGACAGGGCGATCACGAACACCCCTCCCTGGGCGCCAGCGAAAACCCTGCTGCGGCGCAGCTTCTCCCAGCACCGCTCGACGTTGCGCGGGTCCTCGCCGATCAGAAGGGGCGTCAGATCGTTGATCATGCCGACGACGGCGCCCGCGCCGGCATCGGGATTGGCCTCGCCGAACCCGCTGATGCCCTCGTCGGTGTCGATCCGCACCAGTGTGGCCTGACCGTGGTAGGCCACCACGGCCGTCGTGACGTTCACGATCCGCATTGCTCTCCCGCCGCCGGGTTGTGCGGATGAACGGACTGTTGCGCTGTCTTACTTGTCCTATAAGCTGATGACATGCATAGGAGACAAGAGTCTCCGGATGCTGTCAAGGTCCGGACTCTTCCGGTGCAGGTGGCGGCACACCTGACCCGACGCATCGTCAATGGCGACATCGAGGACGGCCGGGCTCCGTCGGAGCTCGACATCTCCCAGGAGTTCGGCGTGTCCCGCGTGGTGGCGCGCGAGACGCTGAAGATCCTTGCCTCGCTCGACATCGTCGACGTCGCGCAGGGCCGTCGCGTCGTCGTGCGCCCCCGCGCGGAGTGGGACTACCTGAGTCCATTGCTGATCGAGTGGCTGCCCGAGGAGACCGTCGACGAGCTGCTGCACGAACTGCACCAGCTGCGCGCGCTGCTCGAGCCCGAGCTCGCCGCGATGGCCGCGGTCAGCATCACCGACGAGACGCTGGACCGGCTCTCCGACGAGCTCGACCGCATGGCGGCGCTCGAGGGGGATCCCGACGCCTACCTCGAGGTCGACCACGAGTTCCACATGGAGATCTGCCGGGCGGCCGACAACCGCATCCTCGACCGGATCATGTACTCGGCCCGCTGGCTTGGCACGGCCAGCCGACGCATCACCAACGAGGCGCCGGCCGGGCTGCGCCGCGCCACGGCCCAGCACACGGAGATCTACGAGGCGCTCGTGGCGCGCGATCCCTCGGGCGCGCGCGCGGCGATGCGCAAGCACTTGAGCAACAACTACTCCACCCTCCTCGCGGAGAAGGAGCAGAGAAGCAAGCGGGCCGCCCGGCGGCGTTAGCGCAGCACCGCCCGACCGGTTCCGGAACCGATGACGAGGACGGACGAGCCATGGCAGCACCGGCGATCCCGCCGATCCGGCTGGGGCTGATCGATACCGGGCTCGCGGTCGAGAAGCCGCACTGGCCGGTTCACCGGAGGCGCCAGCGGCGACTACACCGATTCCCACCCCGGGATCCCGGTGCCGCCGCGCGGGCCCGGTACCGCTGTTGCGGCCCTGTGGCTCGACCGGGCCGTTCGACGGGCTGCCGGGACAACGCACCAGCGGTTCGGCGTCTTTCGTCGCATGAACGACCCGCAGCGCGGCGCTCGCCTCGCTGTTCCGGCGGTCGCAACGTCGCCCGTCGGTAGGCGTCCGCTCGATCGGACGCGAGAGAGGAGTGGGTCATGGAAGGGAAAACGGACTGGTCGAGGCGCAGGTTCCTCGGGATGAGCGCGCTGGGGGTGCTCGGTCTCGCTGGGTGCGGGGACAACCCACCCTCGGCGCCGCAGGTCGATGTCCAGGTGCCCAAGGCGCTGCTCGACGAGGCGGCCGAGCTCCGCGGCGGGTCAGTGGGAATGCTCTCGCAGAAGCTGTACTCGGAAACCGCCAACCAGGCGCTGGACAAGTCGCTGCAGGTGTTCGCGAAGGCCACCGGCACCACGGTCCGCAACGACCTGGTCTCCGGCGACACCGGCGACATGGTCGCGAAGATGGACGCCGAGGTGCAGGCGGGAACCAGCCGTGATCTGGCCTTCGTGAGCGACCGACGGTTCGTCGGCCAGCTTCACAACCTCGGCGACCTCACCGACGTCACCGACGTGGTCGACGAGATGCGTGCGCTCTACGGGGAGCCCGCGACGGAGGCGAACAACTTCTGCGTGTTCGACGGGCGCTGGTACGCGATCCCTTACCACTTCATCGGGTCCGCGATGTACCTGCGCAAGGACTGGTACGAGGAGAAGGGGCTCCCGATCAGGCCTCACTACACGTGGGAGGAGTTACGCGACAACGCGCTGGAGGTCTCCGACCCGTCGAAGCGGCGCTTCGGCTGGGGCCTCACGGCGAACCGCTCCGGCGACGCCAACGGCTTCATCGCGAATGTCATCAACTGCTACGGCGGGGCGATCGCGGACAACACCGGCACGAAGGTGGTGTTCAACTCGCCGGAGACCGTCGACGGCGTCAGGTTCATCGGCGACATCTACACGAACCCGAAGTACGCGCCGATGCTGCCGCCCGGGATCGGAAGCTGGACCGACTCGAGCAACAACGAGAACTGGCTGGCCCAGATCCTGGGGCTGACGCTCAACCAGTACAGCGTCTACGCCGACTCGAAGACCAGCGACAATCCGGTCTACGCCAACACGCACCCGTTCAACGGCGCCACCGGACCGGCTATCGACCAGCCACTCGCGTTCGGCGAGTCCAACTCGTTCGTCGTGTTCAAGGGGGCGAAGAACCCCGACCTCGCCAAGCTGGTGGCGAAGTTCATGGTCAGCGGGAGCGCGCTGCTCGGTGTCGCGAAGGGAGCACCGTGCCTGGTCAACCCCTCATGGGACAAGGTGTGGGACTCCGACCCGTACTACACCAGCGGTGACCCCGCCTTCGCCGCGCTGCGGGAGCAGACCCGCGCGGAACTCCCCATGAAATCCAAGACCGGCTACGCGTTCCCCCAGGCCCCGAGCCCCGGCGAGCAAGCCGCCACCGCCGCCTATCTGCTGACCGACATGATGCAGTCGGTCATCCAGGGCACCCGGCCGGCTGACGCCGTCGCCTCGACCCACGCCCGGATCGTCCAGGTCTTCGAACAGCAGGGCTACAAGCAGTGACTCTCCTGCGTCCGCGTTCGGCGCCTGCCCGTTCGGCGCCGAACGCGTCGCGTTCGCTCACCCCGTCGCAGCGGCTGTTGGGGCGTGACTGGCGCCTCGCCGCGGTGTTCATCGGGCCGACGCTGTTGCTGGTCGCAGGCCTGATCCTGTTCCCGATCGTCAGCTCGATCGTCACCAGCACCACGGAGCGCCACGGCGCGGAGACGGTCTTCGTGGGGCTGGACAACTACCTCGCCCTCATCGACGACGCCGTGTTCCACAAGGGCGTGCTGAACTCGTTCGTCTTCACCGCATATGCCGAGATCTTCAAGGTGACCCTCGGTCTCATCGCGGCGTTGATGCTGCATCACATGCGCCGCGGCCGAGCGATCATTGCCGGGGTGATCCTGCTGCCGTGGGTGGTGCCGACGGTCGTCACCGCCTTCACCTGGCGGTCCTTGTTCGACCCGATCTTCGGCAGCGTCAACGTCCTGCTCACCGACTCCGGGATTGGGCCGGCCCTGGCCGCGATCGGGCTCGTCGACTCCTGGCCAGCGGAGTGGCTGTCCGACCCCGCGCTCGCGATGCCGTCGGTCATCCTGGTCAACGTCTGGAAGGGCATCCCGTTCTTCACGGTGACGTTCCTCGCCGGGCTCAAGGCCATCGACAACGGTCTCTACGAGGCGGCGATGGTGGACGGCGCCTCGTCGTGGCAGCGCTTCGTGCACATCACGCTGCCGGGCCTGCGCAACATCATGATCGTGACGGTGCTGCTGTCATCGATCTGGACGTTCAACAACTTCGACCTGATCTGGCTGATGACGCAGGGCGGACCGGGGGACGCGACCGCCCCGTACGTGATGGTGGCCTACTCGAAAGCCATCCAGCAGCTGCAGCCGGGCGCGGGCGCCGCGGTCACGCTGGTGATGCTGCCGATCATCGGCATCCTCGTGATGATCCTCGTGCGGATGATGCGACGCAGCGACCAGCCAGGCGCTGGCGGTCCGGGGCGCAGGCGGCTGACTCCCGCTCAGCGCAGGGCCCTGCCGTGGGTGATCGTCGTGGTCTCCGTGCTCATCCTGGTCTGGGCGTCGCCGCACATCGTGTGGAAGGCCGTGTTCGTGCTGGGCGTGTTCGTGGTGCTCGCGGCTGCCGTCGGGCGGCTCGTCTCCGCGCTCGCCGCGCGGGGCAATGGGCTGGCCGCACGCCTGGTCAGCGGCACCGGTACAGGGGTCGCGCTCGTGGGCCTGCTGGGCTTCGTGCTCGCCCCGCTCTACTGGATGACGGTCACGGCCTTCAAGTCCGACAACCAGATCGTCGCGCGCACCGACGACCTCTGGCCGACCCCGTGGACCACCGAGCAGTTCACGAACCTGTTCACGGGCAGGGCGTTCGGCACCTGGTACATCAACACGATCCTGGTCTCGGTGGCATCCACCGTGATTGCCCTGGTCTGCGCGGCGCTGGCCGGCTACGCGCTGGCGCGGCTGAAGTTCCGGGGTTCGGAGAGCTTCACGGTGACGATCCTGCTCACCTACGTGATGCCGGGCGCGCTGCTGTTCATCCCGCTGTACCAACTGATGAGCGGGATCGGGCTCAACGACTCGTTGTGGTCGCTCGTGCTCGCATACCCCACGTTCACCCTGCCGTTCGCGACGTGGCTGCTGGTCGGCTACTTCAAGTCGATCCCGGCCGACCTCGAGGAGGCCGCGCTTGTCGACGGCTGCACGCGGTTCGGGGCGTTCATCCGGGTCGTACTGCCGCTGGCCAAGCCGGGCCTGCTCGCGGTCGCGCTGTTCACGCTCACCAACGCGTGGAACGAGTTCCTGTTCGCCTTCGTGTTCATCACCAAGGACGACTACAAGACGCTGCCCGTCGGCATGCAGTCGATGATCTTCGGTGACGTCGTGCCGCAGGGGCAGCTGGCCGCGGCCTCGCTGCTCATCAGCATCCCGGTCGTGCTCATGTACGCGTTCGGGCAGCGGTTCCTGACTGAGGGGCTCACCGCCGGAGCTGTGAAGGGATGAGCGGGACACCGCCTTCGGTGTTCTTGTTGAGCCGCACTGCTGGATCCAGCTGTCAGATGAAGCGCCATCGCTGGTCGGTGGAGCCGTTGTCGTCCCACAGGATCAGTTGGGCGCCGCGTGTTGTTGCGGCGCCGCTGATGCCCAGCACCCTTCCTCCGTTGCCGCACTGGAGGCGGAAGTAGCCGTCGGCCGAATAGCGCAGGCGCCAGCGGTGGTCGGCGGTGCCGTTGTCCGCCCATTGCAGTGCGCGGGCGCCGTTGCTGTTGGCGCCGTTCTCGACGCCCAGTACCTTGCCGCTGTTGGTGTTGCGTAGCCGGAACCAGCCGTCGGTGTCGGTTATGGCGGTCCACAGGTGGTCGGTGGTGCCACTGTCGTCCCAGGTGACGGCCAGGCCGCCGTCCGAGGTGGCCATGTTCTGCACGCCGACGACGAAGCCGGTGGCCAGGTTCTGGATCCGGCGGGCGCCGACGGGGACGAACCGCCATCGGTTGTCCGCGCTGCCGTTGTCGGGATCCTGCACGGCCTGTGCACCCGCCGAGGTGGCGCCGTTGAGGATGCCGAGCAGCTTGTTGCTGTTGGCGTTGCGGAGCTTGTGGGTGCCGTCGCCGTTGTCGACCACCGTCCAGCGGTGGTCGGCGGTGCCGGTGTCGCTCCACTGCAGGACCGGTGCGTTGTCGGCGGTGGACATGTTCTCCACGCCGAGGACCTTGCCGCTGTTGCCGTTGCGCAGCCGGATCGCGCTCCCGTCGGGGATCATCGTCCAGCTGTGGTCCGCGGTGCCCGTGTCGTTCCACTGCACCGCGAGGCCGCCGTCCGCGGTGGACATGTCCCGCACGCCCAGTACGAGACCGCTGGCGGCGTTGAACAACCGGTACCCCGCGTCCACACTGCCGCCACCGGTGTTCCAGTAGACGGTGTAGTTGTAGCCGTGGGCGTCGTGGAACGCACCCAGGTTCACCGTCGTCCCGTTGGCCGTCGCGGTGAAGGCGAGCGACGACGTGCTGGTGCGGGTGATCGAGCTGACGTTCAGCGACGGGAGCGCGGACAGGGACGTGCTGCCGTAGTTGCCCGCGAGGACCGCGGGTCCGTAGGTGATGGCCGCGACGCCGGGGTTGTCGTTGGCGGCCTGCGTGATCACCCGCATCGGCAGCCGGACGGTGACGACGTCGCCGGAGGTCCACGACCGGGTCAGTGCGGCGTAGGTGCCGGGCGTCGTCGCGATGTTCTGGTTGGTGCCGTTGACACTCACGGTCGCCCCGGTGGTCCAGGCTGGGATGCGGATCCGCATGGTCCACGAGCCGCTAACGCTGCCGGTGACGGTCAGCGTGGTGGTGTCCGACGCCGGGTAGGTGGTGGCCTGGGTGACCGTGATCCCCCGCTCGGTCCAGGTCAGCACCGACGGGGTGAACAGGTTCACCGTCAGGGTGGTGCCGTTGTGGAAGTAGATCGAGTCGACCAGCTTGGTGTTCGTCTCCAGCGCGGTGCCCTGACAGCACCAGAAGGTGCCGTAGTCGGTGCTCCAGGTCCCGCCACCCCATGCCGGCCCGGTGATGCCGCGGCGGTGGCCGGGGTTGAGCCCGGTGAAGTAGCAGATGTGCCCGTGCCCGTCGGCCGGGTTCTGCTGCCCGATCAGGTGGTTGAGCAGTGCGCGCTCGTAGTAGTCGAAATAGGACACTCGCGACGGGTCGAGCAGCCACAGTTCGCGGGTGAGCTTCAGCATGTTGTAGGTGTTGCATGCTTCCGCGGTGTCGGTGTTGAGGTAGGCGGCGATCGCGTTGGGGGCGCGGAAGTGCTCGGCCTGGCTGTTGCCGCCGATGACGTAGGTGTGGGCCCCGACGGTGAGGTCCCATGCGTTGACGGCGATGTCGCGGTAGCGGGTGGTGCCGGTGGCCTTGTACTCACGCGCCGCCCCCACCCACTTGGGGACCTGCGTGTTGGCGTGCAACCCGTTCAGCCGGTCCTGGCGCGCCGCGAGCGGGTCGAATACGGCGGCGTGGTCGAACCGCTGCGCCGTGGTGAGCCACCGGGCGTCGCCCGTCTGCTGGTACAGATCGGTGAGCACGGCGTTCATGCCGCCGAACTCCGTGCCCAGCACCCGCTGCATCGTGCTGTAGGACAGCCGCCCGGTGCGCCAGTCCACCCAGCCCGCGAACCGCAGCAACACGTCGCGGGCCTGGGTGCTGCCCACGTAACGCCACACGTCCAGCAGCCCGGCCAGGGTCTTGTGCAGCGAGTACCAGGACACCGACACGGGCGAACCCGCCTCGAGCGCGTCGAAGTCGGACTCCGGGAACCCCGAAAGGTAACCGGTGTTGAACCCGGCGGCCGAGTTGTTCGCCTGGCACTTGGCCAGTTCGGCCACGAAGTAGTCCGCCCGGTCGCGGCAGGTCGTGTCGCCCAGCACGGCGTAGGCGTACGCCCACGCGCTCAGGAAGTGTCCCTGGCTGTGGGTGCGGAACGGGAAGTCGGGTGCCTCCCAGCCACCCAGCGCCGCGGCACCGTTCGTGGACAACCGGTGGTTGGCCCGGAAGTTGTACAACAACCGGTCGGTACTCACGAATCGCAGGTAGGACAACGTCCTGCTCTGGTTGTCCATCCACCGTCCCGCGGTCAGGCGAACCTGTCCGAGGTCGAAGGGATGGGCCGAGACCCCGAGATCCGGACGAACCGGAGCGATCGACGCCAGGGCCGTTCTGTGCAGGAGACCGGGTATCGCGGACGCGGCGGCCGCGACCCCGGCGGCCTGGAACATGCGGCGGCGGCTGAAGGATGACATACAGAAGTCCTCCGACATCTTCGTCAGCAGGGGGTATGTCGGACTTTGTCGTGGAACCCAATGTAGCGACGAACCCGCCACCGCGTCAACGACAAATTGTGAACGCTCACTTCGATCTTCAACCGCGCGTCATGGGCCTGTTTATCAGGAATATTGGGTGATGGCTGATCGAATTGACCTCCAGAGTGTGAGCGCACACATCACCGCAGAAACGGGCCGGTCAGTCCCAGGCGACCGGAAAGTGCTCCGGCGCCCGGGTGGCGAGCCCGGACTTCCACACGACATCGTCGTCGGTGCCCGCCACCCGCAGGCCGGGCAGCCGGGTGATCAGAGTCCGGAGCGCGACCTGAAGCTCCATCCGCGCGAGCGGAGCACCGAGGCAGTGGTGTGGCCCGTAACCGAAGCCGACATGCGGGCTGTCCGTGCGGCCGAAGTCGATGACGTCCGGGTCCGGGAACACCGTCTCGTCGCGGTTCGCGGAGTTCATTGCCACGACCACGGGTTCGCCCGCGCGGACCGTCACGCCACCGAGTTCGACGTCCTCGGTCGCGTAGCGGGCGGTGCTGCCGCCGATGCCGAGCGGCACCCAGCGCATCAGCTCCTCGACGGCCTTCGGCACCAGGTCCGGGTTCTCCCGCAGGGCATCGAGGTGCGCCGGGTTGTGCAGCAGCACGTAGACGAAGTTCGGGATCTGCGACGCGGTGGTCTCGTGCCCGGCGACGAGGATGGCCTCCGCCATGGACAGCAGCTCGTCCTCCGAGAGCCGGTCGCCCTCGTCGCGGGCGATGACGAGTGCGCTGATCAGGTCGTCGCGGGCCGCTCGCCTGCGGTCGGCGATCAGTCCTGCCATGTACTCACGCAGCTTCCCGACGTTCGCCATCACCTCCTGCGGGGTGAACCTGGTGGTCGACAGGAACGCGTCGGACCACACGCGGAAGTCCCGGCGGTCCTCGACGGGGACGCCGAGCAGCTCGCAGATGACGGTGATCGGCAGCGGAAGGGCGAAACCCTCGACCAGTTCCGCCGGTGCGCCGTCGGCGATCATCCGGTCGACGAGGCCGTCGGCGACCTCCTGCGCGCGGGGACGCAGCGCCTCGACGCGGCGCATGGTGAACGCGCTCATCACCAGCCGCCGCAGCCGGGAGTGGTCGGGCGGGTCCAGGCTCATGATGTTGCCGGGCGGGCCGACGTGGGCGCGGACGCGTGGCTGGTCCCGGCCGGTGGCGGCGGCACGGCTGAAGCGGGCGTCGCCGAGCACGGTCCTGACGTCGGCGTACCGGGTGGCGAACCACGCGGGCTCCCCGTAGGGCATCTGCACGCGGCAGAGCGGTTCTTCCTTACGCAGCACCGCGAACAGCGGATCGACGTCCAGCCGGTCGGACTGGCTGAACGGGTAGTCCCTGATCTGTGCCGTCATCTCCGGTTCCTTCCTTCGTTGTCGAGCGCGGGCGCGAACAGGTGACACACGGCGTCCGCGAGCAGGTCGAGCGGTTCGGCGGCGGGCGGCCACGCACCCACGGCCCACACGGTCAGCACGGACTCGACCTGCAGCACCGCCATCAGGACCCGCTGCCCGGCCTCGGCCGCCACCACGCCGTCCCACCTGGACCCGCTGGACAGCAGCGCGACGTAACGCTCGTGGGCCTCGACGTACTGGCCGCGGTCGCCCGGTTCCCGCGCGATGGCCCCGGTGGTCGTGACGACCCGGATGGTCGGCGCCAGCCGCCGCCACGCCGCCGCCGCGGTCGCCACCCAGTCCCGGATCGTGTCGCGGGTCCACTCCGCATCGGCGAGGTCGGCGTAGAGCCGGTCCGCGGTCGCGTAGACCCGCGCGATCAGCCCGCGCACGAGATCGGCCTTCCCGTCGGGGAAGTGCGCGTACACGGTCACGCGCGTGACCCCGGCCGCGGCCGCGACGTCGGCGACACTCGCCGCCACGAACGGCGTCTCCGTGAACACCCGCACCGCCGCGTCGAGCACACGGTGGCGGGTGGCGGTCTTCTGTTCCTCCCGCAGCACCGCACGTGATGTCACGCCGTCACCCTACGACGACTCCGGGTGACTATACAAGGTGTCAAGTCAGCGAGCAGGCGCGGCATGCCCTGGCTTTCGGGGCTCACCGGAGTTGGCTACGGACATCCGCGCCGCCGCTGTAGCGATCGGGCGCGGCGCCTACTCGGAGTTGGATCCGAACCGCAGAAGCGGGACGTCGTAGAGGTCGGGTTGGCGGACGCGGTGCATTTGTGGTGCGGCGACTTCGATGATGAGCATTTCGGTGAGGAACTGGACTTCGGCGCCGAGCAGGTGGCTGGTGTGGCCGGTGGCGCCATGTTCCTTGAGGCCGACCGAGACGTGGATGTGTGGTGCGACCCGGTCGTTGGTCTCGTCGTAGGCGAGGGTGCCGCCGCCGAGGGCTTCGACGTTGGTCAGGTGGACCTTGGTCCACACGGGTGCGTTGGGGTCGTCGAGTTTGTCGCAGGTGCCGACGATCTGGACCTGACTGAAGCCGGCGATGAAGCCGGGAATGTAGCCCTGGCGTACCCCGTTGTCGCGGCAGAAGTCGGCCAGTGCGGTGAAGAAGTCGTCGCCGTGGTCGAAGACGACGGCGAAGCTGCGGCCGAGGGTCAGTTCGTGGCTACGCACGGGCGGCTCCCTGAATGTCCTCGGCGTGGCCTGTTTGCCGGTCGGGACGCGTGTTGCCGCCGGCCTGGGCGAACGCGGCGCGGATGTAGGCCTGGTCGTGCCCGCCGGCGAGCAGGTGGTGCAACAGGATGCGGGCCTTGAGCGGGTCGAGGAAACCGGCGGAGATCAGGCCGCGGCCCAGCAGGTCGGATTCGGATCCGGGGAAAGCGTAAGTGTGGGCGAGCACCGAGCCGGCGCCGGTGCGGGAGGCCAGCACCACGGGCATCGCCGCGGCCAGCTCGGTGAGGGTGTCCACGACGCGTTGGGGGACGTGGCCGACGCCGAAGGCGGCCACGACCAGTCCGTCGCACTGGTCGGCGACGGAGCGCAGGAGCGTTCCGGTGTCGCCGAGCACCATCGTGACCAGGGGGACCTCGACCGGACGGGGTTCGGCAGCCGCGGTGATGGTGGTGCGGCCGGTCGGGTGGTTGAGGACGCGGGCCTGGCCCTCCACGACGTAACCCAGCGGGCCACCGTTGGCGGAGACGAAGGTGTAGCCGCTGGTGGAATGGGTTTTGCGGACGCGGGCGGCGGCATGGATCTCGTCGGCGAACACCACCACCACGCCGAGTTCCCGAGTGTCCGGGCTGGCGGCGGTCTGGACCGCGGCCAGCAGGTTGCCCGGCCCGTCGGCACCGGCCAGTGTCGGGTTGCGCATCGCCCCGGTGACCACGACCGGCTCAGGCCGGTCGTGGGTGAGATCGAGCAGGTAGGCGGTCTCCTCGATGGTGTCGGTGCCCTGGGTGATGACCACGCCGTCCGCGCCGGCCCCCAGCCGCGCCTGGATCGCGGCGGCCAGCGCAGCCAGGTCGTCGAAGGCCAGAGAGGCGCCCGGCACGCGGCGGAAGTCCTCCACCTCAACGGTGATTCCTGTGCCGGCCAGTCCGGGCACGGCGTCGACGAGTTGGTCGGCTGACAGCGCGGGCACCACGCCGCCGCCTTCGGTGGAGGTCATGGCGATCGTGCCGCCCAGGCCGAAGACGACCACGCGGCGTGCCAGTGTGCTGGAGGGTTCGGGCACGGCTGTCCTTCGTCGTCGAGGCCAGGATGATCCGGCAGCCTAGCTGGCCGTGTGCGCGGCTTGAGCGAGGAAGAGGCAGGCTCGGTCGACACCGTCGGTGGACAGCAGTCTGCTGCGGGGCTGGGCGATTCCGCTGCTGCCGTACTCGCCGAGTTCGGCGCAGCGGCGGACCAGCCAGGGCCAGTCGAGGTCGAGGTAGTCGGCCAGCGCCCGCAACCGATCGCCCGGCATGTCGGCGGCGGCGATTGAATGTGCACGGGCGAAGCCGGTGGCGTCGGCGAACTCGCGCAGCAGCGGCGCGGTGTCGGTGACGTCGACCTGCCAGATGCCGTCGGTACCGACCCAGTTCGCCACGATCGCGCGCCGGTGGCCGTCGAAGACGAAGCCGGAACGGCGGCGTATTCGGGCTCGGCGGTGTGCAGCCGCCCACACCACGACCCGAACATGCAGGGCACCAAACTGCTGGGCGAAAATGGCCCACTCGCCTCTGTGGCTGATTGGACCGAGAGAGCGAAACTACCGCGCCCAGTGTCGGTCATTTGCGCCGATGTAGGTGCCCGATTCGACGTGCTTTTGCAGTCGGGGGCGTATCTCAACACTTTCACCTTGCTCTTCCACCTTCCAAGCCCCGAACCCCGCATGTACGCCGATCCGTTGCTTTCAGCTCGGGTGGGTGCTGCGTATGGTGGCTCGTTTGAATAGGTGGACCCGGTAATTGACCTTCATGGTGAACCAGACTGGTCCGGGGACGAGAACTTCGGCGAAGTTGGAGGTTGAGCCAGGTAGCGGTGTGTGGATCGGGTGATTGTGCGCTACGCATTGTGTGTACGCCTTGCAGGTTCGACGTGTTCACCGAAATTCGGAGGAGAACGCATGACGACCGCGGACTCGAGAAATATTGTGCCTGCACCACCCGGCCCCGACACCCCCAATTTCGCGGCGATCGACGAGCGGTTGCGCGTCAGGCTGGCCGGACGGGCCTGGGCCGACGTGCCGGTGATCGACCCGACCGTGAACCCCTACCGCGAGCGGCTACAGCGCTACGCCCAGTCGATGTCCCTGTCCCGTATCGTGATCGCCCGTCCCCAGCGCCAGTGGTACACCTACGCGGATCTGTACCAGGTCAGTGAGAACGTGGTGGTCAACCCCGGTCCCGGTACAGCCAACTACGGCATGAACTGGAGTCAGTCGACCTCGCACACCCACAGCGTGGAGATCTCGGCATCGGTCTCCGCCGGATTCTTCGACATCGTGGAGGTTTCCCTCACCACCACCTACGGGCATTCCTGGACAACAGAGACCGCCAGGGGTGAGAACGTCTCCGTGGATATCCTGCCCCGCTACATGGGCTGGATCGACCGCGCGACGCTCATCAACAACCTGGATGGCGACTTCATCTGGACGGGAAATACTCCCTCTGCCATCGGCACTATCGTCGGCGTCGAAGTCGGCGTGTCCCTGCCGGGGCAGGACGGCCAGCCGTTCCGCTGGCGCGCCACCTCGTCGGGTTCGGCCAAGCGCGGCGCGCACTCCGGCGTCCTGGTTACCTCCCAGGCCCCGTTGTCGAGTACCGGCAACCGGGCTCTCGACGAGCTGGGTGAGCGGATCGAGCGTGGTGGAGATCGGGCCGCCGCGACGATGTCGGGACCGGACCTCATCGACCACGACCGTGTCATCAGGACCGTCCTGGACTGACAGAGCTACCAAGCACCACCCCCTCCCCGTGGGTTCCAGCAACCTCGCGGTGTCCGCTCACTGTGCGTGTTCGTCCGGGGTGGAATCGGGGATGCGGCCGTTCGGGCGGTTTCCGATCTTCACCGGCACGGGTATACAAGCGCGTGGGGTAACAGGCCTTACCGAATTTCACCATCGGTGGCGCGCGCCTTCGGCGCGGTCAGCGGGTCTGTGCGTGGGAGCGACAACCGGGAGAGGGCACGGATAAATTGAACATCGAGAAGGCATTGACCGAGGCCATGACGATCGACGGCGCGGTCGGGGTCTCGCTGGTCGACTACGAGAGCGGGATGACGCTCGGTAGTCTCGGCGGCGGCGGGCTCCTCGACCTCGAGACGGCGGGCGCTGGCAACACCGAGGTCGTCCGGGCGAAGATGCGAACCATGGCCGCCCTGCAGCTCAACGACGAGATCGAGGACATCCTCATCACGCTGGGCAGGCAGTACCACATCATCCGGCCGCTCAACAGCGCGCACGGCGAGCTGTTCCTGTACTACGTGCTGGACCGGACGCGCTCGAACCTCGCGCTCGCCCGCAGGCACCTGCGCCAGGTCGAGCACCTCATCGAAGCATGAGCGGGCTCGGCCCGGCACACGTCCAGCTGCAGGATCCCGAGACCGTCACCAAGGTGATCACCAAGGCCCGCGAGTCCGTACAGGACATCGCGGGTGCGGTCGTCGCGACCAGGGACGGGCTGGTCATGGCCGCGCACATCGACCCGCAGCTGGAGGCGGCGGTCCGCGCGGCGAACCCGGCCGACCGGCGCTCGCGGTTCGTCGCCGACGACATGGCGTCGAAGACGTCCGCGATGGCGTCGGTGGCCGCCGGCCTTGGCACACAGTTCGTGCAGGCCGCCGGGACCGGGCAGCTCCAGGCGGTGACCTTCGAGGGCAGCACCGGTTGTGTCGGCGTCTTCCCGCTCACCAGCACGCTGCTGCTGGTGCTCTTCGGCGACGCCCGCGTGACGATGGGCCGGTTCGTCGTGGCCGCCAAGCAGGCGCTCGCCGTCATCCTCGGTCCGCACCTGGACTGACCGCGGCGGCGGGCAACTGCCCCTGAGCTGCCGCCTCGGCTGCCCCTGCGGTCCGCAGGGCACTCCTACGTTCATGGCATTGCTTCCGTGACCGTGAAGGACTGCCATGCGCGAGAGGTCCCCGGGGCTCGACATCGTCGTGACGAGCCTGGCTTCCGATGCCCACACGTGGAATCTGGTTTACCTGCAACTCGTGCTGGAGGAGCTCGGGCACCGGGTCGTGAACCTGGGCGCGTGCGTGCCCGACGAACTGCTGGTCGCCGAGTGCGTCCGGCACTCGCCCGACCTGGTCGTGGTGAGCAGCGTCAACGGGCACGGGTTCCACGACGGCGCCCGGGTCGTCACGACGCTGCGTGCCCGGCCGGAACTGGCGGGCACCTCGGTCGTCATCGGCGGCAAGCTCGGCACCGGCGGCGTCGACGGCGCCCGTGATCGCGCCGCGCGACTGGTGGCGGCCGGGTACGACGCGGTGTTCGAGGACGGCACCGGCATGGCCGCGTTCCGCACCTTCCTCGCCCGGTTGCAGGCGGGGGTGCGGGTGTGACCGGGTTCGGGCGGTACGTCGCCGAGGCTGCGGCCGCAGGCGGGCTCGTCGTCCAGCCGCGCATGGGTTTCGGGTCGCCCCGGCAGATGCGCCGCGGGCTGGCCGCGGTGCGGGACTCGGGTACCACCGCGGTCGGCACGATCACCCTCGACAGCTACACCAGGGTCGGCAGCCATGAGACGGCGCGGGCCGCACTCGCGGCGGGCGACGACCTCAACGGGTATCCGATCGTGGCCTACCCCCTGGACACCACGCGTGCCGTGGTCGATCGGATCGCGGGCGACGACTTCCCGGTGCAGGTCCGCCACGGGTCGGCGCGGCCGCAGGACATCGTCACCGCCTCGATCGCGGCCGGGTTGTACGCCACCGAGGGCGGGCCGCTGTCGTACTGCCTGCCCTACAGCCGCGTGCCGGTGTCCGAGGCGGTGCGCGCGTGGCGTGAGTCGTGCCTGCTGCTCGCCACTCTGCGGGAGGACGGCCTGGAGCCGCACCTCGAGTCGTTCGGCGGCTGCATGCTCGGGCAGCTGTGCCCACCCAGCCTGCTCGTCGCGATCAGCGTCCTCGAAGGAGTGTTCTTCCAGCGGCACGGCGTACGCAGCGTGTCGCTGAGCTACGCCCAGCAGACCCACCCGGATCAGGACGCCGAGGCGGTACTGGCACTGCGGACCCTCGCCGGTGAGCACCTCGCAGGCGACGACTGGCACGTGGTGATCTACACCTACATGGGGGTCTTCCCACGCACCCCGCACGGCGCGACGGCACTGCTGGCGGAGGCGGCACGGCTCGCGGTCCGCACGGGCTCGGCCAGGCTGATCGTCAAGACGGTCGCGGAGGCGCACCGCATCCCCACGATCGAGGAGAACGTCGCCGCGCTGCGGACGGCCGCCGCCGCGGCGGCTAGTGCGCGGTATCAACCGTCCACTCAGGACACCGGGGTGCTCGCGGAGGCGCGGGCACTGGTGGACGCGGTGCTGATGCTCGACGACGACCTCGGCACGGCGCTGATCCGGGCGGTCAGGATGGGCTACCTGGACGTGCCGTACTGCCTGCACCCCGACAACCCCGGCGCCACCCGCGCGTTCGTCGACCGCGACGGGCACCTGCGCTGGTCCCGCCTCGGTGCGCTGCCCCTGCGCGGCATCGCCGACGCGGGCGGCTCCCACGACGCGACCGCGACGGGCCTGCTCCGCGCACTGTCCCATGTGGAGCGCCGGTTCGACGACGCGGCCATCGAGCAGGCCGCGGCCGCCCAGCTCGACCCACTCCCCCTCGGCTGAACCCCACCCGGAAAGGAAACCTCATGGACAGCACCACCGCGGCGACCCCGCACCTGCCCGCGAGCCCTCGCGAGCACCTGTCCTCCCCCACCACGCAGGCGACGCTGCTGGTGCAGCACACGATGCTGACCGCGGCCAGGGAGTACCTGTGCGACCACGGGTTCACCGAGCTGCTGCCGCCGATCATCGGCCCGGTCACCGACCCTGGCGCACGCGGCGCGAAGCAGGTCGACGTGGACTACTACGGCCACCGCTACAAGCTGATGACCAGCGCGATCCTCTACAAGCAGGCGTCGCTGACCGCGTTCGACAAGATCTTCTGCATCGCGCCGAACGTGCGGCTGGAGCCACTGGAGACCAGCAACACGAGCCGTCACCTCGCCGAGTTCCACCAGATCGACGTGGAGTGGGCGGGTGCCTCCCGCGAGGACGCGATGGGGGTCGCCGAGGGCGTGGTCGGGCACGTGGTGCGCCGGGTCGTCGAGCGCCGCGCCGCCGAGCTGGAGGTGCTCGGCCGCGACGCCGACGCGTTCGCGGACCTGTTGTCCGGCACCGCGTTCGAGCGCCGCACGCACGAGGCCGCGGTCGCCGACCTGCACGCGCTTGGCCACCCGCAGAGCGCCGACGCGGAGATCGACTGGGAAGGGGAGGCGATGCTGTCGGCCAAGGCGAGCAAGCCGTTCTTCCTCACCGACTACCCCAAGGGCTCGCGCGGGTTCTACGACCGGGAGAGCGACGAGCGCCCAGGCTACCTGCGCAACTTCGACCTGCTGGCGCCGGAGGGCTACGGCGAGCTGTGCAGCGGCAGCGAGCGCGAGTACCGCTACGCCACGATCGTCGCGCGGATGCGGGAGACGGGCGAGAACCCGGCGAAGTACGGCTGGTACCTGCAGATGGTGCGGGAGGGCATCCCGGGCAGCGCCGGTTTCGGCATCGGACTGGAGCGGCTGACCCGCTACGTGGCCGGGCTCGACTCGGTGTGGCAGGCGAGCGCCTACCCGAAGGTGCCGGGAGTGGTAGCGCCATGAGTGGACTGACAGCGCCCGGATTCCCGGAGGAGTCGGTTCGCGAGCGCGCACGCGTGGGTACCGCGGCGGTGTTCCCGGACGTGGAGTCCTACGGCACCACGTTGCTCGGCGCTACAGAGGCCATCTCCGGGGACGCGCTCGACGGGGCGTCGCTGGTGCCGCCGGTGTTCGTGCCGGAGCGCCTGGAGAAGCTGATCGACCTGGCGCGTGAGCCGCTGTACGGCGACGTCGACCTCGCCACCGACGTGGGTGGGTTCGCCGCGCCGCTGCCGGTGTACCTGTCGGCGTTCGGGTCGACGCAGGTCGCGAGCAGGGACCTCGGCGTGGCGGCGAGCGCGCAGGCCGGTGCGCTCGGGCTGCCGATGGTGGTCGGCGAGAACGTGGTGCCGGTCAGCGGGTACGGCAGGCTCGACGACACGGGCGGCCGGTCACTGCTCGCGCGGATCACCGCGTACGCGGACGCGGCGCCCGACGGGTTCGGCGGTGTCGTGGTCCAGCAGAGCACCGAGGACGCGGACGCCGAGGTGTGGAACCTGGTCTACAGCGACCCCGCGGCCCGGCCGCTCCTGGAGTCGGGCCGGCTCGGGTTCGAGCTGAAGGTCGGGCAGGGCGCGAAGCCGGGCCTGGGTGGCATGACGGTCGTGGCGCCGGGTGAGGCGGCGCGGCTGGCCGACCAGTTCGCGGTCGAGCCGGTGTTCGGTGCGGACGGACCGCTGCTGCGCAGCGCGAGCCCCGGCACGTTCACCGAGGAGATCCTGCGGCAGCAGATCCGGTTGATGCGCAACAACTTCCCGCGCGCACGGGTGTGGGTGAAGCTGCCGCCCGGCCGGGACGTCGGTGCGGCGACGCGGGTCGCGTGGGCCGCGGGCGCGGACTCGGTGACGGTCGACGGCGCACAGGGTGGCAGCGGCTGGGCGCCGCGTGCGTTCCTGAGCGGGGTCGGGCTGCCGCTCGCCGAGTGCCTGCGCCGGATCGGCACCCCGGCGGGCTGCCTGCTCGTGTCGGGCCGGATCTGGGAAGGACTGCGCGCGGTGAAGTGCCTCGCGGCCGGTGCCAGGGCGGTCGGGCTGGGCCGGGCGGCGTTGCTGGCGGTCGAGACCGACGCCGATGCCGGTCTGCGCAGGCTGGTCGAGGCGCTGGCCCTGGAGGCGCGACTGCTGGTGAGCGCGCTCGGCAAGTACCACGCGGCGGCGCTGACCAGCGACGACCTGTGGTTCCCGGGCGAGCTCCCGGCCATGACACCCGAGCGGGAGCCGGTCCGGTGACCGTGGAGACGGCGAGATCCGGACCGCCACAGGAGACCCAGCCCGGACCGCTGTCCGCGCGGTACCTGTCGTTCGTGGCGGCGGTCGGGTTGTCCTCGATCGGTGACGCGGCATGGATGATCGCGCTCGCGTCCACTGTGGTCGGTGTGGCCGGGCCCGCGACCGCTGGTGCGGTGCTGGCCATCGCCGGGCTGCCGAGGATCGTGACCATGCTGGTCGGCGGCGCACTCGCCGACAGGCGCGGGCCTGCCAGGGTCATGGTCGGCACTGACCTCGGCCGGTGTGTGGTCATGCTCGCCGCGGCGGTCGCGGTCCTCGTGACCGGGCCGTCGGTGCCGGTGCTGGTGGCGGCCGCGGCCGGGCTGACGTTGCTGAGCGCGTTCTTCGTGCCCGCGTCGGGGGCGTTGCGGCCGCTGCTGCTGCCGGAGAAGGACCTGGTGCGCGGGAACTCCCTGTACCTGGTGGGGTTGCGGGCCGGGCAGGCGGCGGGCGGGCCGGTCGGCGCCTTCCTGGTCGGGCTCGGCGGGGTCGCCGCGGTCGCGGTGGCCAACGCCGCGAGCTTCGTGGTGTCGGCGCTCGCCGTGTCGCGGTTCCGGGAGAAGGTGCCCGCGAAGGCTGCGGTCGCCGGGCCCCGGTTCGTCACGCGGGTCGCCGAGGGGTTCCGGCACGTGGCACGGCACCGTGAGCTGCGGCGGCTGGTGCTGGTGGTGGGGCTCGCGGAGCTGGCGAGCGCGGGCCCGGTGAACATCGGGCTGGTGCTGGTGGCCGACGGCATCGGCGCCGGGGTGACCGGCGCGGGCCTGCTGCTGTCCGCGTTCACTGTCGGCGCTACGGCGGCGTTCCTGTGGGGTCTGGTGCGGCCGGTCGGCAGGCACGCCGGCCCGGTGGCGATGGCGAGCCTGCTGGTGCAGGCCGCGGTGCTGGTGACGCTCGGGCACGTGCACGCCACCGTCGCCGCGATCGCCTGCTACGCCTTGCTCGGCCTGGTGAGCGCGCAGCTCGGGGTGGTGCTGGTGTCGCAGATCCAGCGCGCCACGGAGACCTCGGTGCGCGGCCGGGTCATGTCGATCATGTCGCTCGTCGTGTTCGCCGCGCCGCCGCTGGGCAACGCGGCGATCGGCGGCGCCATCCAGTGGCTGGGGCTGACCACGACCATGGTGGCGCACGGGGTGCTCGCGCTCGCCGCGGCCGCCGTCTACTGGTCGGCGCGTGCGTTGCGGGAGGCCCGCCTTGACTGACGTACTGACGCCCGTGTGGCCGTCCCTGCCGGTCCTGCGGGACGGACTCGCCCGCGGTTCGTTCCTGGCGGTGGACCTGCTGGCCCGCTGCCACGAGCGGATCGCGGCCGTCGACCCGGCGGTGAAGGCCATCGTGGCGCTCGACCCCGGCGCCGCCGCGTGCGCGCGGGACAGCGACCGCCGGTTCGCCACCGGCACCGCGCGGCCCCTCGAGGGCATACCGGTGCTGGTGAAGGACAACATCGACACCGCAGGACTCGCCACCACGGCCGGGTCGCGGCTGCTGCCGGTACCGCCGGTGCGGGACGCGGACGTGGTGGCGCTGCTGCGCGCGGCCGGTGCGGTGATCGTCGGCAAGACGGCGATGACCGAGTGGGGCAACTTCCGTTCCACGGCGGCGATCGAGGGCTGGTCGGGGGTGACCGGGCAGACCGCGAACCCGTTCGCGCCCGGCCACAGCCCGTGGGGCTCGTCGTCGGGTTCCTCGGTGGCGGTGGCGACCGGGATGGCGCCGGTCGCGCTCGGCACCGAGACCGACGGGTCGATCGTGTGCCCCGCGGCCGTCAACGGCGTGGTCGGGGTCAAGCCGTCGCGCGGGTTGCTGCCCTCGCGCGGGGTGGTGCCGATCTCGCCGGAGCTGGACACCGTCGGCGTGCTGTGCGGGTCGGTCGCGGATGCCGCGCACGTCCTCGCGGCACTCGGCATGCCATCGGCGCCCCCGGTCACCGGGTTGCGGGTCGGGTACTGGCCCGGCAGGCGGATGGACGCCGAGGTACTGGCGGTGGCCGACCGGGTCGTCGCCGACCTCGGCGCCGCCGGGATCACCGTGGTGCCGGTGGACCTGAGCTTCGACGGGCCCGTGCTGGTCGGCGCGCTCGACGCGCTGGTCGCGGAGTTCCGGCCCGCGCTGGAGGACTACCTCGCCACCCGGCCGGGAGCACCCCAGACGCTCGACGCGCTGATCGCCGCCAACCGGGCGGACCCCGTCGAGTCGGCGCTCTTCGGGCAGGAGCTGTTCGAGCTGGCCGCCGCCGTGACCGACGACGCTCGCGCCGACGCGGTCGCGAAGCGGGCCACCGCACGCGCGTGGGCGCAGGCGGAAGTCACCGCCGCGCTCGGGGACCTGGACGCGATCGTCGCGCCGACGAGCAGCCCGGCGTGGCCGGTGGACCCGTCGGTGCCGCCGCCGATCGTGCGCAGCACGTCCACCTACACCGCACTCGCCGGGCTCGCGCACGTGACCGTGCCCATGGGCTCGGTCGGGCCGCTGCCCGTCGGCCTTTCGGTGTTCGGGCCCGCCGCCACCGAGACGACGCTCGCCGTCGCCGAGGCCGTGGCGACCGTGTGCGGGCCACGGCCCGTGCCGCTCGTCTGAGCGGCAGTTCCGCCGCAACAACCGCCGCCCGACTGCCCGTTCCACTGCCGGAACGGGCGGTCGGGCGGCCGTAGTTTTTCGGTATCGCTTCCCTTACCGGTCAACACAAGGAGCCACGGGATGAGCACGAATCCCTTCGAGGACACCGACGCCAGCTACCTCGTGCTGGTGAACGACGAGAACCAGCACTCCCTGTGGCCCGCGTCGATCGCGGTGCCTGCGGGCTGGACCACGGTGCACGGCCCGGACACCCGCGACGCGGCACTGGCCTACGTCGACACCAACTGGACCGACCTGCGGCCGGCGAGCCTCGCCGCGCTCCGCGGCTGACCTCCCCATCACGACGGAAGACCCGGAGACGGACAGCGACATGAGCGAGCAATCGGTGGTGGCGGGCGGCGTGCACGACGTGTTCGCCTCGGTCGCCTCTGCGGCCCCGGCCGCGACGGCACTCGTGACCCAGGACGGCACGGTCGGCTACGGCGAACTGGACGGCCGGGCGAACCGGCTGGCCCACGACCTCGTCGCGCACGGCGTGCGGCCGGGCGCGGTCGTCGGCGTGTGCCTGCCGCGTGGCGTGGACATGGTGGTCGCGGTACTCGCCGTCCTGAAGGCGGGCGCGGCGTACACGATGCTCGACCCCCGGTTCCCGGCAAGCCGCCTGGCCGCCGTGTGCACGCAGGCCGGGGTCCGGGTCGTAGTCACCGACAACGGGTTCGACGAGTGCACCACGGTCGCGCCTTCGACCGGAATGGTCGATGTCCCGCCACCGGTGACCGTCGGGCCGGACGACCTCGCGTGCGTCATGTTCACGTCCGGGTCCACCGGCACCCCGAAGGGCGTCGCCGCCCCGCACCGGGCGCTGACCGCCACCCTGCTCGGCCAGTCCTATGTGGACTTCGCGGCCGGCGACGTGTGGTTGCAGTGCTCGCCGGTGTCGTGGGACGCGTTCGCGTTGGAGCTGTTCGGGCCCCTGTTGTCCGGCGCGGTGTGCGTGCTGCAGCCGGGTGAGACACCCGAGCCATCGGTGATCGCGCGCCTGCTGACCGAACACCGGGTGACCACGCTGCACGTCTCGTGCGGGCTGCTCAACCTGCTCGTCGACGAGTACCCGGACGCACTCGCCGGGGTCCGCGAACTGATGACCGGCGGCGAGGCGCCGTCACGCGAGCACCTCGCCACGCTGCTTGCCCGGTACCCGGACGTGCGGCTGGTCAACGGCTACTCCCCCGTCGAGAACACGATCTTCACACTGTGCCACCGGATCACCCCCGCCGACACGGCGTTGCCCTCGGTGCCGGTCGGCGTCCCGCTGGCGGGCAAGGACGTGTACGTGCTCGGCGCGGACCTGCGGCCGGTGCCGGACGGCACGGCAGGCGAGATCTTCATGGCAGGGCCTGGACTCGCCGACGGCTACGTCGGGCAGCCGGGGCTCACGGCCGAGCGGTTCGTCGCGAACCCGTTCCGCCGGGGGACACGCATGTACCGGACCGGTGACCTGGGGGTGCGCCGCGACGGTGTGGTGACGCTGCACGGCCGCGCGGACGACCAGATCAAGATCCGCGGCTTCCGCGTCGAGCCTGCCGAGATCCAGGCCGCGCTGACCGCGCACCCGGCCGTGCGGCAGGCGGCGGTGACCGTGTGGGAACCGAGGCCGGGCGACCGGCGGCTCGTCGCCTACGCGGTGACCGACACCGGCACCGATCTGCGGGCGTACGCCGCCGAGCGGCTGCCCGAGCACCTGGTGCCGTCGGTCGTGGTGGCGCTGGACGCGTTACCGCTGACGCCGACCGGCAAGCTCGACCGGGCCGCGCTGCCGGAACCCGTGCTGGCGACGGGTTCCGGCGGCGAGGCACGCACCGAACGCGAAGCCGTGCTGTGCGGGCTGTTCAGCGAACTGCTCGGCGTGCCGGAGATCGGTGTCGACGACGACTTCCTCGCGCTGGGCGGGCATTCGCTGCTCGTCGCGACGCTCATCAGCCGGGTGCGCGCCACGCTCGGGGTGGAGCTGCGGATCGCCGACGTGTTCGCGACCCGCACCCCGGCCACGATCGCGGCACTGACCGGCTCGGCGGCGACCGCCCGCCCCGCGCCGACCTCGGGGCCACGGCCCGAGCGGGTGCCGCTGTCCTCCGCGCAGGCCCGGATCTGGTTCTCCGACCAGGTCGAGGGCGGCGCGACCTACACGATCCCGATCACCGTCCGGTTCGGCGGCGACCTGAACCGCGACGCGCTCCGGACCGCTCTCGGTGACGTCGTAGCCAGGCACGAAGCGTTGCGGACGGTCTTCCCTGTCGTGGACGGCACGCCGGTGCAGCAGGTCGTCGACGCGGCCCCGTCCTGGACCGAGCACGACACCGCGAACCTCGAGACCCTCGCGTCGGTGCCGTTCGACCTCGCCACCGAGCCGCCGCTGCGCGCGCACCTGGTGGGCAACACGCTTCTCCTTGTCCTGCACCACATCGCGGGCGACGGCTGGTCCACCACCCCGCTGCTGCGTGACCTCGCCACCGCCTACCGCGCGCGGTCCGGCGGACACGCGCCGGGGTGGCCGGTCCTGCCGGTGCAGTACGCGGACTACGCACTGTGGGAGCGGACCACCGGCGACCTCGCCGCGCAGGAGGCGTACTGGCTGGCCGCGCTGGCCGGGGTCTCCGGCGAGTGCACGCCACCGGCGGACCGGCCGCGCCCGGCAGTGCGGTCGGCCGACGGCGACACCGTGCCGCTCACCATCGGCGCGGACCTGCACGACGCGTTGCTGGGGGTCGCCAGGCGCACCGGCACGACCCTGTTCATGGTGCTGCACGCCGGTCTCGCCGCGCTGCTCACCCGGCTTGGCGCGGGCACGGACGTCGTGATCGGCACGCCGGTCGCGGGCCGGGCGGACGAGTCCCTCGACGACCTCGTCGGGCTGTTCGTCAACACCCTGGCCCTGCGCACCGACACGGCCGGCGACCCGACGTTCGCGGACCTGCTGGCGCGGGTGCTGACCGCCGACCTCACCGCCTACGACCACCAGGACCTGCCCTTCGACCGGCTCGTCGAGCTGGTGAACCCGGACCGCTCGCTCGCGCGGCACCCGCTGTTCCAGGTGATGCTGGTCCTGCAGAACACCCCGCCCGCCACCCCCGACTTCGGCGACCTGGCCGCCGAGCACCACGTGGTGGACCTGGACGTCGCGAAGTTCGACCTCACCATCGACCTCGCCGAGCAGACCGGCGGCGGGCTGGCGGGCAGGCTCGCCTACGCGACCGACCTGTTCGACCGGGCCACGGCCGAGCGGTTCGGCCGGGGACTCACGAGGATGCTGACCGCGCTGGCGGCCGACCTCGGTACCCGCCTCGGTGCCGCCGACCTGCTGGACGACGCCGAGCGCACTCGACTGGCTGCGTGGGGCACCGGTCCGGACCTGCCGACGGTCACGCGCCGCCTGCACGACCTGGCCGCCACCGACGCGATCGCCGTGGTGTCGGGGACCGAACGGGTGACCTACGCCGGGCTGGTGGCCCGCGCCAACCGGCTCGCCAACGAGCTCGTCGCGCAGGGTGTGCGGCAGGGCGAGATCGTCGGTGTCCTGCTCGACCGGGACGTCTCGCTCGTCGTCGCCGTGCTCGCGGCGCTGACCGCGGGTGCGGCGTACACCGTGCTCGACCCGCGCTTCCCCCAGGAGCGGCTGGAAACCGTGGCCGAGGCGGCCGGGATGCGGCATGTGATCGCCATGCCTGGCACGACCCTGGGTTCGGCCGTGGTCGTACCGCCCGAGGCCCAGAACCGCCCCGCGACCGCGCCGGTCGTGCCGATATCGCCCGAGGACGCGGCGTGCGTGATGTTCACGTCCGGCTCGACCGGCCGCCCCAAGGGCGTCGTGACCTCTCATGCCGCGCTGGCAGGCACCCTCCTCGGTCAGTCCTATGTGGACTTCGCGGCCGACGAGGTCTGGTTGCAGTGCTCGCCAGTGTCGTGGGACGCGTTCGCGCTCGAGTTGTTCGGGCCGCTGCTGTCCGGCGCGACCTGCGTGCTGCAACCGGGGCACGTGACCGACCCGGCCGTCATCGCGGACCTCGTGCGGGACGCGCGGATCACGACCCTGTACGTCTCCGCGAGCCTGCTCAACCACCTGATCGACGAGCACCCGTCGACGTTCGAGGGTGTCCGGCAGGTGATGACCGGTGGCGAGGCGGCGTCGGTGCCACATGTGCGGACGCTGCTCGACCGGCACCCGGACCTGCGGCTCGTCAACGGCTACTCCCCCGTCGAGAACACCATCTTCACGCTCTGCCACCGGATCACCCGTGCCGACACCAGGTTGCCCGCCATCCCGGTCGGGCTGCCGATCGCGGGCAAGCAGGCCTATGTCCTCGACGCGGGACTGCGGCCCGTACCCGTCGGGGTGCCCGGCGAGGTCTACATGGGCGGCGCGCTCGCCGACGGCTACCTCGGTCAGCCCGGCCTGACGGCCACCCGGTTCGTCGCCGACCCGTTCCGGCCGGGGAAGCGCATGTACCGCACCGGTGACCTGGTGCGCCGCCGCGCCGACGGCGTCCTCGACTACCTCGGCCGCGCCGACGACCAGGTGAAGATCCGCGGCTTCCGCGTCGAACCCGGTGAGGTGCTCGCCGCGCTACTGAGGCACGAGTCCGTGCGGCACGGCGCCGTCGTGGTTCGTGACCAGCGACTGGTCGCGTACCTGGTGGCCGACGGCGCGGTGGCCGACCTGCGTAACCACGCCGCCCGCGTGCTGCCCGAGCACCTGCGGCCCGCCGCGTACGTCCTGCTCGACACGCTTCCCATGAC
This sequence comes from Actinophytocola sp., assembly GCF_049647105.1. Classification (GTDB taxonomy): domain Bacteria; phylum Actinomycetota; class Actinomycetes; order Mycobacteriales; family Pseudonocardiaceae; genus Actinophytocola. The sequence continues at coordinate 21,021 of NZ_JBARWZ010000036.1, read as the reverse complement.
CCCCAACGGAAAGCTCGACCGCGCCGCGCTCCCCGCCCCCGCCACGCCGACGGCCCGGCGGCAGGAGCCACGCACGGCACGGGAACGCATCCTGTGCGGGCTGGTCGCCGAGGTACTCGGCCTGCCGAGCGACAGCGTCGGGCTCGGCGACGGGTTCTTCGCGCTCGGCGGGCACTCGCTGCTCGCGGCGCGGCTCGCCGGCCGGATCCGGTCGGTGCTGGGGGTCGACGCGGGGGTGCGGGACGTGTTCACCGCCGCCACGCTCGCCGACCTGGCCCGTGCCCTCGACACCGCCGGTGCCGCGCGGCCGCCGCTCACCGCGACGACCAGGCCCTCGGTCGTGCCGCTGTCGCCGATGCAGTCCGGGCTGTGGTTCCTGCACCAGCTCGACGGGCCGTCCGCCACCTACAACATCCCGGTCGCGCTGCGACTGCGTGGCGCGCTCGACGTGGCCGCGCTGCGGGCGGCCGTCGCGGATGTGGTGGCGCGACACGAGATCCTGCGCACCACGTTCCCGGTGTTCGACGGCGACCCGTGCCAGCGGGTGACCACCGACGCGCCGGTCGTCCGCGTGCTCGACAGCGGCGAGGTGGCCGGGCTGGCCCGTGAGCCGTTCGACCTCGCCACCGAGCCGCCCCTGCGGACCACGCTGCTGCGCACCGGCGACGACTGGGTGCTCGTGCTGGTCCTGCACCACATCGCGGGTGACGGCTGGTCGCTGCGCCCGCTGGTCGCCGACCTCGCCACCGCCTACCGCGCCAGGCTCTCCCGCTCGGCTCCGGAGTGGGCCCCGCTGCCGGTCCAGTACGCGGACCACGCGCTGTGGCAGCGCCAGGTGCTCGACGAGGTGGGCGACGACCAGTTCGACCACTGGCGGACGACCCTCGCCGGCGCGCCGGCCGAGCTGCGGCTGCCTGCCGACCGGCCACGCCCGGCCGTGCCGAGCCACCGGGGCGCGACCGTGCCCGTGACGCTGCCACCGGCACTGCACCGCGAGCTGACCGCCTTCGCGGCGGCCGAGCGGGTCACGCTGTTCATGGTGCTGCACGCCGCGTTCGCCGCGCTGCTGAGCAGGCACGGCGCGGGGAGTGACATCCCCGTCGGCACCCCGGTCGCCGGCCGCACGGACGAGGCGCTCGACGACCTCGTCGGGTACTTCGTCAACACGCTCGTGCTGCGCACCGACACCGAGGGCGACCCGACGTTCGCCGAGCTGCTGGGCCGCGTGCGCGCCACCGACCTCGCCGCCTACGACCACCAGGACCTGCCGTTCGACCGGCTCGTCGAGCGGCTCAACCCGGCGCGGTCGACCGCGCACCACCCGCTGTTCCAGGTGATGCTGGCACTGCGGCAGGACGTCGCGGACGCGCTGCCCGACCTGCCGGGGCTGGCGGCGTCGACGGTGGCCGCGCCGACCGGGGTCGCGAAGTTCGACCTGTCGCTGATCCTCGACGAACGCGGCGACGGCGGGGTCACCGGCATCCTGGAGTACGCCACCGACCTGTTCGACGCGGGCACGGCGATCGCCATCGCCGACCGGTTCGTGCGGCTACTGAGCGCGGCCGTGCTGGCACCGGACACCCCGCTGGGGCAGCTGCCGATGCTCGCCGACGAGGACCGTGCCGCGTTGCTCGGCAGCCGGTCCGGGGTCGCGGTTCCGGTGCACGCGGAGACCGTGCACGCCATGATCGCCGACGTGGCCCTGCGGACGCCGGGCGCGGTCGCGCTGGTCGACCACACCGGGTCCACGACCTACGGCGACCTCGACGTGCGGGCGAACCGGTTGGCGCACCAGCTCATCGCCGCCGGCGTGCGGCCAGGGGACACCGTGGGTGTCGGGCTCGCCCGCGACGCGGGCCTGGTGGTCGCGGTGCTGGGCGTGCTCAAGGCGGGTGCCGCGTACACGATGCTCGACCAGGACTTCCCGGCCGCACGGCTCGCGGCGGTCGCCAGGCAGGCCGGGGTGGCGGTCGTGGTCGGCGCTGCCGTCGACGGCACCCGCACGGTGACCCCGGCGGCCGACGGCCCGGCCACCGCGCCGGACGTCGCCGTCGGGCCGGAGGACCTGGCGTGCGTGATGTTCACCTCGGGGTCGACCGGGCGGCCGAAGGGGATCGCCGCGCCGCACCGGGCACTGACCGCGACCCTCCTCGGACAGTCCTATGTGGACTTCGCGGCCGACGACGTGTGGCTGCAGTGCTCGCCGGTGTCGTGGGACGCGTTCGCGCTCGAACTGTTCGGCCCACTGCTGCACGGCGCGGTCTGCGTGCTGCACCCTGGTCAGCGGCCGGAGCCCGCGGTGATCGCGGACCTCGTGGCCGCACACGGGGTGACGACGCTGCACGTGTCGGCACGCCTGCTCGACTACCTCGTCGACGAGCACCCGGCCGCGTTCACCGGCCTGCGGCAGGTGATGACCGGCGGTGAGGCGGCTTCGGTGCCGCACGTGGCGCGCCTGCTGGCCGAACACCCTGGCCTGCGGCTGGTGAACGGCTACTCCCCCGCCGAGAACATGATCTTCACGCTGTGCCGGACCATCGACGGGTCCGATGTGGACGCCGGGATCGTGCCGGTCGGGGTGCCCGTGACGGGCAAGCGGGTCTTCGTGCTGGACGCCGCCCTCGGGTTGGTGCCGCCGGGGGTGCCTGGCGAGCTGTACATGGCGGGGCCTGGCCTCGCACACGGCTACACCGGCCAGCCCTCGGTGACCGCCGAGCGGTTCGTGGCCTGCCCGTTCCTGCCGGGGACGCGCATGTACCGCACCGGTGACCTGGTGCGGATGCGGCCGGACGGGGTGGTCGAGTTCCTCGGCCGCGCCGACGACCAGGTGAAGGTACGCGGGTTCCGGGTGGAGCCCTCGGAGGTGGCCGACGCGCTGACCGCGCACCCCGGCGTGCGGCAGGCCGCCGTCGTGGTCCGCGATGACCGCATCGTCGCCTACGTGGTGGGTGACGTGACAGCGGCCGCGGCGCGGGAGTTCCTCGCCGGACGGCTGCCCGACCACCTGGTGCCCTCCGCGTTCGTGGCGCTCGACGCGTTGCCGCGCACGGCCAACGGCAAGCTCGACCGGTCCGCCCTGCCTGCGCCCGAGTGGGCCGGGGAGGGTGCCGCGCCGAGGACCGCGCGGGAGGAGATCCTGTGCGGGCTGTTCGCCGAGGTGCTCGGCGTCGCCGAGGTCGGCGTGGACGACGGGTTCTTCGCGCTCGGCGGGCATTCGCTGCTGGCGGCGAAGCTGGTCGGCCGGGTGCGTGCCGCGTTCGGCGCGGACCTTGGCATCCGGGACGTGTTCGCCACCCCGACCGTCGCCGGTCTCGCCACCCGCCTGGACACCGAAGGCGTGGCGCGGCCCGCGCTCGTGCGGGCGGAGCGGCCAGAGGAGCCGCCACTGTCGGCCGCGCAGGCACGCCTGTGGTTCGCGGAACAGCACGACGCCGCGACCTACAACGTCCAGTTCGCCGCCCGCGTCACCGGCCCGGTCGACGCCGGCGCGCTGACCGCCGCGGTCGCCGATGTCGCCGACCGGCACGAGGTGCTCCGTACCGTCTACCCTGCGGTGGACGGGGTACCGCACCAGCGGGTGCTGGCGGGTGCGAGCGCGGTCGAGGTCCTGCCCACCGCCGACCCGGCCGTCGTGATCGCGGCCGAGGCGCGGCACCCGTTCGACCTCGCCACCGAGACCCCGCTGCGGGTCCGGCTGCTGACCACCGGCGACGACGAGCACCTGCTTCTCGTGACGCTGCACCACATCGCGGGTGACGGCTGGTCGATGCGGCCGCTGCTCACCGACCTCGCCGCCGCCTACGCGGCCCGCCGCGCGGGCGACCGTCCCGAGTGGACGCCGCTGCCGGTGCAGTACGTGGACTACGCGCTGTGGCACCGGGAGCTGCTCGACTCGACGGCGCAGGCCCAGCTCGCGCACTGGCGGTCGGTGCTCGCCGGCCTGCCGGGGCTCGTGACGCTGCCCGCCGACCGGCCCCGGCCCACGACGGCGAGCCACCGGGGCGCCACGGTGCCCGTTTCGCTTCCCCCGGCTCTGCTCGACCTCGCAAGGAGTACCGGGACGACGCCGTTCATGGTGCTGCACGCCGCGGTCGCCGCGCTGCTGTCGCGGCACGGCGCGGGCCACGACATCGTGGTCGGCACCCCGACCGCTGGCCGCACCGACGCGGGCCTCGACGACCTCGTCGGGTTCTTCGTCAACACCCTCGCGCTGCGCACCGACACGTCGGGTCAGCCGACCTTCCGGACGCTGCTCGACCGGGTGCGGGAGGCCGACCTCGCCGCACTCGACCACCAGGACGTGCCGTTCGAGCAGGTCGTGGAGGACCTCAACCCCCGCCGGTCGCCCGACCGGCACCCACTGTTCCAGGTGATGCTGGTCGTGCAGAACGCCGGTGACGCGGCCGTCGGCCTCGCGGGCACCACGTGCGTGCCGGAGCCGGTGCCGAACACCGTCGCCAGGTTCGACCTGACCCTCGCGGTCACCGAGACCGCCGACGGGCTGACGGGCTATCTCGAGTACGCGACCGACCTGTACGACCGGACCACGGTCGAACGCTTCCTGACCCACCTGGCGCGGCTGCTCACGGCGGTGGCCGAGGACCAGGACACCGTGGTCGCCGACGTGGACCTGTTGTCGGCGGATGAACGGAACTGGTTGCACGGCAAGGGAACCGGACCCGCAGCGGCGCCGGTGCGGCCACTGCACGAGATCGTCGCGGACCAGCCCCCGGCGGCCGTCGCGGTGGTCGCGGACGGCATCCGGCTCACCTACCGTGACCTGGTCACCCGCGCCAACGGGGTCGCGCACGACCTGGTGGCACGCGGTGTGCGGCCGGGCGACCTCGTGGGGGTGCTGCTCGACCGGAACGCCGACCTCGTCGTGTCCGTGCTGGGAGTGCTGGGCGCGGGTGCGGCGTACACGATGCTCGACCCCCGCCTGCCGGACGCCCGCATCGCGGCGGTGCTGTCCGGCGTGACCGCGGTGGTCACCGACGACCCGGCGCGACTGCCCGCCGACGTGGTCGCGATCGCACCGGGCGCGGCCGGGCACGCCACGCCGCCGCCGGTGGCCGTGACGCCCGGCGACGCCGCGTGCGTGATGTTCACGTCGGGCTCGACGGGTACGCCGAAGGGTGTCGTCACCCCACACGGGGCACTCGCCGCGACCCTGCTCGGACAGTCCTATGTGGACTTCGCGAGCGACGAGGTGTGGCTGCAGTGCTCGCCCGTCTCGTGGGACGCGTTCGCGCTGGAGCTGTTCGGACCGCTGCTGACCGGCGGCACGTGCGTGCTGTTGCCGGGCACCCACACCGATCCGGCGACGATCGCGGACCTGGTGTCGGCAGAGCGGGTGACGACGATGCACGTGTCGGCGAGCCTGCTGAACCACCTGATCGACGAGCACCCGGCCACGTTCGAGGGCGTCCGCCAGGTCATGACCGGTGGCGAACCGGCCTCTGTGTCGCATGTGGACACGCTCCTGGCCAGGCACCCGGACCTGCGGCTCGTCAACGGCTACTCCCCCGTCGAGAACACCATCTTCACGCTCTGCCACCCGATCACCAGGGCGGACACGGCACTGCCCGCCATCCCGGTCGGGCTGCCGATCGCGGGCACGGTCGTGCACGTGCTGGACGACCGGCTCGCGCCGGTGCCCGTCGGCGTGCCCGGCGAGGCGTACATGGCGGGCACGCTCGCGCACGGCTACCTCGGGCAGCCGGGCCTGACCGCGGCGCGTTTCGTGGCCGACCCGTTCCGGCCGGGCATGCGGATGTACCGCACCGGCGACCTGGTGCGGCGGCGTGCGGACGGCGTCCTCGACTACCTCGGTCGCGCCGACGACCAGGTGAAGATCCGCGGCTTCCGCGTCGAACCGGGCGAGGTGGCGGCCGTGCTGGCCACGCACCCGGCGGTGCGGCGGTGCGCGGTGGTGGTCCGCGAGGACCAGCCTGGCGACAAGCGGCTCGTCGCGTACGTGGTCGGTGCACCCGGTCTCACGGCGGTGGCGCTGCGGAGCCACGCGGCCGAGCGGCTGCCCGACCACCTGCGGCCGTCGGCGTGCGTGCTGCTCGACGCGCTGCCGATCACGCAGAACGGCAAGCTCGACCACGCCGCACTGCCCGCGCCCGTCGCCGAGGCCGACGGGAGGACGGCGCCACGCACGGCCAGGGAGGAGATCCTGTGCGGGCTGTTCGCCGAGGTGCTCGGCGTGCCCGAGGTCGGGGTCGACAGCGGGTTCTTCGATCTGGGCGGGCACTCGCTGCTCGCGGCACGGCTGGTCAGCCGGGTGCGGACCGCGCTCGACGTCGCGGCGGGGGTGGCCGATGTCTTCGCCGCGCCGACGGTGCGCGAACTGGCGGCCCGGCTCGACGGCAGCGCCGACACGCGGCCACCGCTCGTGCCCGTGGAGCGGACCGACGACCTACCGCTCTCGCCAGCGCAGAGCAGGCTGTGGTTCCTCGACCAGTTGCGCGGACCGGACGCCGCCTACGTGGTGGCGCACGCGCTGGCGCTGCGCGGCCCCCTGGACGTCGACGCCTTGCGCGCGGCGCTGGGTGACGTGGTCGGCAGGCACGAGGCGCTGCGCACGACGTTCCCCGCGGTGGACGGGGTGCCCCGGCAGGTGATCCGGCCCGCCGACGGGGTTCACCTGTCCATCCCCGTCACCGAGGTGTCCGATATGGACACCGCGGTCGCCGATGCCGGGGCGTACGCCTTCGACCTGACCGCGGAACTGCCGTGCCGGGCGACGCTGCTGCGGGCCGGCGCGGACGAGCACGTGCTCGTGCTGGCCGTGCACCACATCGCCGCGGACGGGTGGTCGATGGGCCCCCTGCTCACCGACCTCGCCACCGCCTACACCGCACGGGCCGATGGTGATCGTCCGAAGTGGACACCGCTGCCGGTCCAGTACGCCGACTACACGCTGTGGCAGCAGGACCTGCTCGCCGCGACCGCCGAGGCGCAGCTCGCGCACTGGCGGGACGCACTCGCCGGGCTGCCCGACGTCGTGCCGATGCCGGTCGACCACCCTCGGGGCGGTACGAGCCGGGGCGGGCTGGCGCCGGTGACCGTGCCGGACGACGTGCACCAGGCGCTGGTGGCACTGGCCCGCCGGACCGGGACGACGCTGTTCATGGTGCTGCAGGCCGCGTTCGCGACGCTGCTGACCCGGCACGGCGCGGGCACCGACATCCCGCTCGGCGCACCTGTCGCGGGCCGCGCCGACGCCGCGCTCGACGACCTCGTCGGGTTCTTCGTCAACACCATCGTCCTGCGCACCGACACCGAGGGCGACCCGTCGTTCACGGAGTTGCTGGCGCGAGTGCGTGCGGCCGACCTCGCCGCCTACGACCACCAGGACGTGCCGTTCGAGCACCTCGTTGAGGCGCTCAACCCGGCGCGGGTCGCGGACCGGACCCCGTTGTTCCAGCACATGGTGGTGCTGCAGAACAACGCGGAGGCCGACTTCACGCTGCCAGGACTCGACACCACGGTGACGCCGGTGGCGACCGGTGCGGCCAAGTTCGACCTCGTGCTCGCCATGCGTGAGTCCGGCCACGGACTCGACGGCGCCATGGAGTACGCGGCCGACCGGTTCGACGCGAACACGGCGACGGCGCTCGTCACCCGGCTGGGCCGGGTGCTCGCCGCCGTCGCCGCCGACCCGGCCGTGCGGATCGGCGCGATCGACCTCCTCGACCCGGTAGAGCGGGACCTGCTCACCGGCGCGTGGGCGGGCACCCCCGCCACGGACACCGCGGTGTGCGTGCACGAGGTGGTCGCGGCCCACGCCGCCGCCACCCCCGGCGCCGTGGCGCTCGTCGCGGACGGCATGCCCGTCACCTACGCGGAACTGGACACCCGCGCCAACCGCCTCGCGCACCGCATGGTGGCGAGCGGCGTGCGGCCGGGCGAGCTGATCGCCGTGCGACTGGATCGCGGCGCCGACACGGTGATCGCGGTGCTCGCCATCCTCAAGGCAGGCGCCGGGTACACCATGCTCGACCCCCGCTTCCCCGCCGCCCGCGTGCACGCCATCCTCGACGCCACCTCGGCGCGGCTCGTCGCCACGGACGCGGCTGGCATCGCCTGGCTGGGCCAGAACGTGGCCACCGACATCGGGTTCCTGGACGTCACGTTCGTGCCGGACGGACTGCCCGCCACGCCACCCTCAGTGGACGTGACCCCCGAGGACACGGCGTGCGTGATGTTCACGTCCGGATCCACGGGCAAGCCGAAGGGCGTCGTCGCGCCGCACCGGGCGGTCACCGGCACGCTGCTCGGCCAGTCCTACGCCGACCTCGACGCCGGCCAGGTGTGGCTGCAGTGCGCGCCGATGCCGTGGGACGCGTTCGCTCTGGAGCTGTTCGGGCCGTTGCTGCACGGCGCGACCTGTGTGCTGCAGCCGGGTCCGGTGCCGGAGCCGAGCCGGATCGCCGCGCTCACCACCGAACACGGCGTCACGACGCTGTTCCTGTCGACCAGCCTGTTCAACTTCCTGCTCGACGAGTACCCGGCCATGTTCGCCGGGGTGCGGCAGGTGATGACCGGCGGCGAGGCCGTGTCGCCAGGCCACATGGCGCGGGTGCGCCGCGACCATCCGCACGTGCGGCTGGTGCACGCGTACGGCCCGGTCGAGCACATGATCTACACCAGCTGCCACGACGTGCGCACCGAGGACACCGAGGGCAGCACCGTGCCGATCGGGAAGTCCCTGTCCGGCAAGCGTTCCTACGTGCTGGACGCGCGGCTGGCACCGGTGCCCGCCGGGGTGCCTGGTGAGCTGTACGTCACCGGGACCGGGTCGGCACACGGCTACCTCGACGAGCCGGCGCTCACCGCGGAGCGGTTCGTCGCCTGCCCGTTCGAGCCCGGCACCCGGATGTACCGCACCGGTGACCTGGTGCGGTGGCGTGCCGACGGGGACCTGGAGTTCGTCGGCCGCGCCGACGACCAGGTGAAGATCCGCGGGTTCCGCATCGAGCCCGGCGAGGTCCAGGCCGTGCTCGCCACGCATGCCGGGGTGCGGCGCTGCGCCGTCGTGGTCCGCGAGGACTCCCCCGGCGACAGGCGGCTCGTCGGCTACGTCGTGCCCGAGCCGGGGCTCACCGCCGACGACCTGCGTGCACACGCAGAGACCGCGCTGCCCGAGCACCTGCGCCCGTCGGCCTACGTGCTGCTCGACGCGTTGCCGCTCAACCCGAACGGCAAGCTCGACCGCGCCGCGCTGCCAGCACCGACCCACGCGGACCGGCCATCGGGGCGCGCCCCGAGCACCCCGCAGGAGGAGGTCCTCTGCGGCCTCTTCGCCGAGCTGCTCGGCCTGCCCGGCGGCGTCGGGGTGGACGAGGACTTCTTCGTCCTCGGCGGCCACTCGCTGCTGGTGTCCCGGCTCGTGAGTCGCGTCCGCGCCGCGTTCGGCGTCGAGCTGTCGCTGAAGTCCGTGTTCGAGACCCGCACGGTGGCCGCCCTGGTCGGACGACTGGGCGCGGCCGAGCGGGCACGCCCGGCCCTGCGCCGCAGGCCCCGGCCCGAGGAGGCCCTGTGACCAGCCTGTCCACTCCCCCGTCCGTGTCCGCCCCGCTCTCCTTCGCCCAGCAGCGACTGTGGCTGCTGCACCGGATGGACCCCGGGACGACGTACAACGTGCCGGTGGCACTGCGGTTCCGAGGCCCGCTCGACGTCGCGGCGCTCGCGGCGGCGTTCGGTGACGTGGTGACCCGGCACGAGTCGCTGCGCACCGCGTACCCGGAGGTCGACGGTTCACCTCGGCAGGTCGTGCTGCCCGCGCAGCGCCAGGAACTGCGTGCCGAGCGGGTCGACGACCTGGACGCGGCGCTGGCCGAGGCGACCGGGACCGTCTTCGACCTGACCGAGGCGCCACCGATGCTGGTCCGTCTGTTCACTGTGGACGGAGAGCACGTGCTGCTGGTGGTGCTGCACCACATCGCGGTGGACGGCGCGTCCGTCGGCAGGCTCGTCGCCGACCTCACCACCGCGTATGCCGCCAGGGCGGCGGGCAGCGACCCGTGCCTGCCGGAGCTGCCCGTGCAGTACGCGGACTTCACGTACTGGCAGCAGGAGGTGCTCGGCGACCCGGCCGACCCGGACAGCCGCGTCGCACGGCAGATCGCCTACTGGGCCGGCACGCTCGCCGGAATGCCGGAGGAGACCGGGTTCCCGGCCGACCGCGCACGCGGCACGGCACCCGCGCACAGCAGCGGCACGGTCACCGCGTCGGTCGACGCCGCGACCCACGGGGCGCTGTCGGCACTCGCCGCCGGGGCGGGGACCACGACGTTCACCGTGGTGCGGGCCGCACTCGCCGCGCTGCTGACCCGGTACGGCGCGGGCACCGACCTCGTGTTCGGCACCGCGGCACACGGCCGCGCAGACGAGGCACTCGAGGAGCTCATCGGGTTCTTCGTGAACACCGTCGCCCTGCGCACCGACACCTCGGGCGACCCCACCTTCGCCGAGCTGCTCTCGCGGGTGCGGGACGCGGACCTCGACGCGTTCGCCAACCAGGACGTGCCGTTCGAGCGGATCGTCGAGGAGGTCAACCCGAGCCGCTCCCTCGCGCGGCACCCGCTGTTCCAGATCATGCTGGTGCACACCGGATCCGGCGGCACGCCGGTCGCGGCGCCCGGCATCGTCGAGGTGCTCCCGCTGGGCACCGGGACCGTGAAGTTCGACATGACCGTCGGCCTCCGCGAGGAGGCGGGCCTGCGGATCTCGTGGGACTACGCGACCGCGCTGTTCGACCACGCCACCGTCGAGGCCCACGCCACACGGCTCGTCCGGCTGCTCACCGCGGTCGCGGCCGACCCGGACACCCGGCTCAGTGACCTACCCTTGCTGACCGGGACCGAGCAGACCGTCGTCGCGCCCCGCCCGGTCGAGACCCGCTGTGTGCACGAGATCGTCGCCGCCAAGGAACCCGCCCGGACCGCACTGGTGCAGGACGGTGTGCCCGTCACCTACGGCGAACTCGACGCGTGGGCGAACCGGATCGCCGCCGCGCTCGGCGATCGGCGCGGCGAGATCGTGGGCGTGCACCTCGACCGCGGCCCCGCACTGATCGCGTCGTTGCTCGGTGTGCTGAAGGCCGGTGGCGCGTACACGTTGCTGGACACCGGTTTCCCCGCCGAGCGGCTGCGGTCGATCATCGAGCGGGCCGGGGTGCGGGTGGTGGTCGGCACCGACCTTGACCCGCACACCGTCCCCGACGCACCGGCACCCGCGATCGCGGTGGCGCCCGACGACCCGGCCGTCGTGATGTTCACGTCCGGCTCGACCGGTGAGCCCAAGGGTGTGCTGGCGCCGCACCGCGCGCTGACCGCCACCCTCACCGGCCAGGACTACGCCGGGTTCGGCGCGGGCGACGTGTGGCTGCAGGCCGCGCCGGTGTCGTGGGACGCGTTCGCCACCGAGGTGTTCGGCCCGCTGCTGCACGGCGGCGTGTGCGTGCTGCACCCGGCGGGCCCGCCGGACCCGGACGCGATCGCGCGCCTCGCGGACACCCACGGCGTGACCGTGTTCAAGGCGTCGGCGAGTCTGTTCAACCACGTGCTCGACGAGCACCCCTCGGTGTTCGCGAACGCGCGGTGGGCGCTGACCGGCGGCGAGCCGGCGTCCGCCGCGCACGCGGCCCGTGCACTGCGTGACTTCCCGCACCTGCGGCTCACCAACGGCTACGGCCCGGCCGAGAGCATGGGCTACAGCACCACGCACGCCATCACCCCGGCGGACACGAACGCCCGGTCGATCCCGATCGGCACGCCAGTGGCGGGCAAGGGCGGCTACGTCCTGGACGCACACCTGCGCCTCGTGCCGCCGGGGGGTGTCGGCGAGCTGTACCTGACCGGCGGCGGGCTCGCGCTCGGCTACCTCGGTGCCCCCGGCGCGACCGCGGAACGCTTCGTCGCCGACCCGTTTCTGCCGGGGACACGCATGTACCGCACCGGTGACCTGGTGCGGACCCGCATGGACGGCGTGCTCGAGTACATCGGCCGCGCCGACGAGCAGGTGAAGGTGCGCGGGTTCCGGGTGGAGCCCGCCGAGGTCGAGGCCGCGGTCCGCACCCACCCTTCGGTGGCACGCGCGGCGGTACTCGTGCGCGAGGACCGGCCCGGCGACCGCAGGATCGTCGCGTACGTCGTGCCGGAGCCCGGCGACGGGGCACTGGCCACGATCCGCACGCACGTCGCCGACCGGTTGCCGGAACACCTCGTGCCGTCCGCCGTGGTCGTGCTGACGGAGCTGCCGCTCACCCCGAACGGCAAGCTCGACCGGCGTGCGCTGCCCGCACCCGAGCACACCGCCGGTGGTGGCGCGCCGAGGACCGCGCAGGAGGAGATCCTGTGTGGACTGTTCGCCGAGGTGCTCGGCGTCGCCGAGGTCGGCGTGGACGACGGGTTCTTCGACCTGGGCGGGCACTCCCTGCTCGCGATCCGGCTGATCAGCGCCGCGCGCCGGGTGCTCGGGGTGGAGCTGACGATCCGGGACCTGTTCACCTGTCCCACCCCCTCGGCGCTCGCGGCCCGCGCCGCCACCGCCGGGCAGGCGCGGCCCGCGCTCGTCACGTGCGCCGACCGGCCCGACCCGCTCCCGCTGTCGGCGGCACAGCGCCGTCTGTGGCTGCTGGACCAGCTGCACGAAGGGTCGGCCGCCTACCACTCGCCGTGGGTGCTGCGGCTGCGCGGCACCCTCGACACCGGCGCACTGCGTGCCGCGATCGCGGACGTGGTGGCGCGGCACGAGACGCTGCGCACGGTGTTCCCCGTCGTCGACGGTGAGCCGGTGCAACGCGTGCTGACCGAGGCCACCGCGCCGGTCGAGGAACGCACCGTCGCACCCGCCGAGCTGGACGACGCACTGGCGGCGGCCGCGACCAGGGGTTTCGACCTGGCGACCGACCTGCCGCTGCGCGTGCACCTGTGGTCCGCAGGGCCCGGCGAGCACGTGCTCGTCCTCGCGCTGCACCACATCGCGAGCGACGGCTGGTCGAAGGGGCCGCTGCTGGCCGACCTCGCCCGCGCCTACACCGCGCGGCTCGCCTGCCGCGCCGACGACACCCCGCCACCCGCCGTGCAGTACGCGGACTACACGCTGTGGCACCAGGGTCTCGACCTCCATGGCCAGCTGGGCTTCTGGCGCGACACCCTCGCCGGGGCGCCGGAACGGCTCGACCTGCCGACCGACCGGCCACGCCCGGCGAAGCCGTCAGGACGCGGTGCCCTCGCCACCACCACGTTCGCCGCGGCGCCGGTCACGGCACTCGCGAAGTCCAGTGGCACCACCGTGTTCATGGTCCTGCACGCCGCTCTCGCGGCCCTGCTGACCCGGCTCGGCGCGGGCACGGACGTGCCCATCGGCGCTCCTGTCGCGGGCCGCACCGACGCCGCGCTCGACGACCTCGTCGGGTTCTTCGTCAACACCCTCGTCCTGCGCACCGACACCGAGGGCAACCCCACGTTCACCGAGTTGCTGGCCAGGGTCCGCGACACCGACCTGGCCGCCTACGCGCACCAGGACGTGCCGTTCGAGCAGGTGGTCGAGGCGGTGAACCCGGCCCGGTCGCTCGGGCTGCACCCGCTGTTCCAGGTGACGCTCGTGCTGCAGAACGCGGGCGGCGGCGAGCCTCCGACCTGGCCAGGGCTGTCGGTATCGGACATGAGCGCCGACACCGGCACCGCGAAGTTCGACCTCGCGCTGGTCGTGTCCGAACACGGCGATGGCATGACCGCCACGCTCGAGTACGCCACCGACCTGTTCGACGCGGCGACGGCGCAGACCCTCCTCGCCCGGCTGGGCAGGCTGCTCGCGGCCGCCGCGGCCGACCCGTCGACACCGATCGGGCGCCTCGACATCCTCGGCGATGCCGAGCACGTGCGGCTGCTGTCCGACGCCGGGCCGACGACGGCCCCGGCCTTCCGAACGGTGGCGGAGCTGGTCGCCGACCACGCTTGTGCCACCCCGGACACCACAGCGGTCGTCACGTGGCAGGGACTCACCCCGGTCACGGTGGACTACGCGGGCCTCGACGCGGCCGCGAACCGCGTGGCCGCTCACCTCGTCGCACACGGCGTGCGGCCAGGTGACCTCGTCGGCGTCTGCCTGCACCGCGGTCTCGACGCGGTCGCCGCACCGCTCGGCGTGCTCCGCGCGGGTGCCGCGTACCTGCCGCTCGACCCCGGCTACCCCGCCGACCGGCTCGCGTACATGCTCGCCGACGCGGACGCGGCGCTGGTCCTCACCGAACCCGCGCTCCGGGACCGGGTCACCGCCGACGGCGTGCCCGTGGTGTGTGTGGCAGACCTGCCCGCCGCGGCCGGGCCGGTGTCGGTGCCGGTCACGCCCGGCGACGCGGCCTACGTGATCTACACGTCCGGCTCGACCGGCAGGCCGAAGGGTGTCGTGGTGGACCACCGCGGCCTCGCCGACCTGTGCGCGTGGCACCTTCGCGTCTACGGCACCGCGCCGGGTGACCGCGGCGGTCAGGTCGCGGCCCAGGGCTTCGACGCCGCCGTATGGGAGCTGTGGCCGACCCTCGCCGCGGGCGCCGAGCTGCACCTGCCCGACCGCGCCACGCTCGCCGACGCGGACGCGCTCGTCGCGTGGATCGTCCACTCCGGACTCACCACCTGCTTCCTGCCGACCCCGCGCCTTGAGGTCGTGCTCGACGACCTCGCCGCGGCGGGCGGCGCGCTGCGCACGGTGCTCACCGGTGGCGACGCGTTGCGCAGGCGGCCCGGCCAGGACACCCCGTTCACGCTGGTCAACCACTACGGGCCGACGGAGACCTCGGTCGTCGCGACGTGCGGCCCGGTCGGCGCCGGCACCCGCGCCGACGTGCCGCCGCCGATCGGCCGTCCCGTCGACAACATGCGGGCCTACGTGCTCGACCGGCACCTGAACCCGGTGCCCGACGGGGTGACCGGCGAGCTGTACCTGGCCGGAGCGGGCCTCGCCCGCGGCTACCTCGGCAGGCCCGGCCTGACCGCCGAGCGCTTCACCGCGTGCCCGTACGAGCCCGGTGCGCGCATGTACCGGACCGGCGACCTGGTGCGCCGCAACGCCGACGGCGACCTGGAGTTCGCGGGCCGCGCGGACCAGCAGGTGAAGCTGCGCGGGTTCCGCATCGAGCTCGGCGAGATCGAGTCGGTGCTGACCGGGCACCCTGCGGTGGCACACGCGGCCGTTGTGGTCCGGGAGGACCGGCCTGGCCTGCCGATCCTCGTGGCGTACGTGGTGCAGAGGGATGACCTCGACACGGCCGCGCTGCTCGCCGACCTGGCCGTGGTGCTGCCGGAGCACATGGTGCCGACCGCGGTCGTGCCGATGACCGCGCTTCCGTTGACCGCCAACGGGAAGCTCGACCGCCGGGCACTGCCAGCACCCGAGCTGCCGGACGGTGGCGCCCGTGCGCCACGCGGTCCACGGGAGGAGATCGTGTGCGGCCTGTTCGCCGAGCTGCTCGGCGTGGCGGACGTCGGGACAGACGACGACTTCTTCCGGCTGGGCGGGCATTCCCTGCTCGCGACCCGGCTCGTCAGCAGGCTCCGCACCGCGCTCGATGTCGAGCTGTCCGTGGCGGACCTGTTCACCCACCCGACGCCCGCCGGGCTGACGACGTGCCTCGACCGCGCAGCGCCGCCGCGGCCGCCGGTCGTACCCGTGGTCCGGCCGGACGCGGTGCCGCTCTCGTTCGCGCAGCGGCGGTTGTGGTTCCTGAACCGGATGGCGGGCCCGTCGTACGCGGTGCCGGTCGCGCTGCGGTTGCGGGGTGACCTGGACGTGGCGGCGCTGACCTCGGCGGTCGGGGATGTGGTGGCGCGGCACGAGGCGCTGCGGACCACGTTCCCTGACGTCGACGGCGAACCCGTGCAGCGGGTGCACACCGGCGTCATCGTGCCGCTCGCCGAGGACGCCGACGCGGTGACCGCCCCGTTCGACCTGACCACCGAGCTGCCGGTCCGCGCGGCCATCGTCCGGGAGACGCCGGACGCGCACGTGCTCTACCTGACCATGCACCACATCGCGTGCGACGGCTGGTCGATGGGTCCGCTGATGCGTGACCTCGGCGACGCCTACCGGGCACGGACCGAAGGCCGGGCACCGACGTGGGCGCCGCTGCCCGTGCAGTACGCGGACTTCGCTCTCTGGCAACGAGACCGGCTCGGCGACGAGGCCGACCGCCAGGTCGCGTACTGGCAGGATGCCCTCCGCGACCTGCCGGACGAGCTGTCGCTGCCTGCCGACCGGCCGAGGCCCGCCACGTCCGCGCACACCGGCGGTCGCGTGCCGGTGCGGCTCGGCGCCGACGTGCACGCGGCGATCACGGCACTGGCCCGGCGCACCGGCACGACGCCGTTCATGGTGCTGCAGGCCGGTTTCGCGACGCTGCTGACCCGCCTCGGCGCGGGCACGGACGTCCCGATCGGCACACCCGTCGCGGGCCGCACCGACGCCGCGCTGGACGACCTCGTCGGATTCTTCGTCAACACCCTGGTCCTGCGCACCGACACGGCGGGCGACCCGACGTTCACCGGACTGCTCGACCGGGTGCGGGCCACCGACCTCGCCGCGTTCGCCAACCAGGACGCGCCGTTCGAGCGGCTCGTCGAGGTGCTGAACCCGGCGCGGTCGCTGAGCAGGCACCCGCTGTGCCAGGTGCTACTGACACTGCAGAACACCGGCGACGGGACGCTCGAACTGCCAGGGCTCACCGTCGAACCGGTGCCGGTGGAGACCGGGTCCGCCGCGTTCGACCTGTCGCTCGGGTTGCGGGAGACCACGGACGGGTTCGACGGCGCGCTCGCCTACCGCGACGACCTGTTCGACGAGCGCACCGCCCGCGCGCTGGCCGACCGCCTGGTCCGCGTGCTCACCGCCGTCACCATCGACCCGGACGCGCCATTGTCCACTGTGGACGTAATGGTCGACGGCGAACGGGAGCTGGTGCTGGCCGGCTGGAACGACACCGCACACCCGGTGCCCGCCACGACTCTGCCGGAGCTGTTCACCGCCCAGGCCGCACGCACCCCCGGCGCCGTCGCGCTGATCGCCGACGACGGGACCGCACACACGTACGCGGCGGTCGAGGACAGGATCGAGCGGCTCGCACGGGCGCTGCGGGCGCGTGGTGCCGAGCGGGAGCGGGTCGTCGCCGTCCATCTCGACCGGTCGGTGGACCTGGTGGTGGCGCTGCACGCCGTGCAGCGCGCGGGTGCCGCGTACCTGCCGGTCGACCCCGGCTACCCGGCCGACCGGGTGGCGCTCATGATCGGCGACGCCGATCCCGTGCTGGTGCTGGACGAACCGGCGCTGCGGGACCTGGAGTCGGCGGACGTGGCCCTGCCGGAGGTCCACCAGGACGACGCCGCGTACCTGCTCTACACGTCCGGCTCGACCGGGCGGCCCAAGGGCGTCCTGATGACGCACCGCGCGATCGTGAACCGGTTGCGCTGGATGCAGCACGCGTACCCGCTCGACGCGGACGACCGGGTGCTGCAGAAGACGCCGTCGAGCTTCGACGTGTCGGTGTGGGAGTTCTTCTGGCCCATGCAGACCGGTGCCGCACTGGTCGTCGCGAAGCCGGGCGGTCACCGCGACCCGGCGTACCTGGCCGACCTCATCGACACGCAGCGGGTCACGACCGTCCACTTCGTACCGTCGATGCTGGACGCGTTCGTGGCCTACCTCGAGGACACCGGGCTGCGTTGCCCGAGCCTGCGCCGCGTGGTGTGCAGTGGCGAGGCGCTGCCGAGCGCGCTCGCCCGCCGGTTCGCCGCCGTGTGCGGCGCCGAGCTGCACAACCTTTATGGCCCAACGGAAGCCGCGGTGGACGTGACCGCCCAGCAGGCGTCCTGCCGCGAGGCAACGGCGACCGTGCCGATCGGACGGCCGGTCTGGAACACGGCGGTGTACGTGCTCGACGCCGCGCTGCGGCCGGTGCCGCCCGGTGTGCCGGGCGAGCTGTACCTCGGTGGGGTCCAGCTGGCACGGGGCTACCACGGCCGGTTCGCGCTCACCGCCGAACGGTTCGTCGCCTGCCCGTTCGGCGCCGGCGAGCGCATGTACCGGACCGGTGACGTCGTCCGCTGGGACGCCGACGGCGCGCTGGAGTACCTTTCCCGCGCGGACGACCAGGTGAAGATCCGCGGCGTGCGGATCGAGCCGGACGAGGTCGCCGCCGCGCTGGGCACCCACCCGGACGTGGCCGCGGCCGCGGTGATCGCCCGCGACGGCAGGCTGATCGGCTACGTCGTGCCCACCCGCGAGGTGGACCAGGACGCGGTCCGTGCCCACGCCAGGGAACGCCTGCCGGAGCTGCTGGTGCCCGCCGCGGTCGTGGTGCTCGACGCGCTGCCCCTCACCCCGAGCGGGAAGCTCGACCGGAAGGCCCTGCCTGCCCCGGAGGTCACGCGTGCGGCCCGCCGGGCGCCTGCCACGCGGGAGGAAGCGGCGCTGTGCGCGTTGTTCACCGAGGTGCTCGGCGTCGACGCGGGCCCGGACGACGGGTTCTTCGACCTCGGCGGCCACTCGCTGCTCGCCACCCGGCTCATGGCCGCGGTCGGCACCCGGTTCGGGGTGCGGCTCGGCGTGCAGACGGTGTTCGAGGCACCCACCCCGGCCGCGCTCGCCCGCCGAGTACTGGGCGGCACCGCGAGCGGGGACGCACTCGACGTGCTGCTTCCCCTGCGCATCAACGGAGACGCGCCACCGGTGTTCTGCGTGCATCCGGCGGCCGGGATCGGCTGGGTCTACTCAGGACTGCTGCCCCACCTCCCCGGCACCCCGGTGTACGCGCTGCAGTCACGCGGCCTGTCCGAACCCGGGGCACACCCCGCGAGCATGGCGGACCTCGTGAAGGACTACCTGGAGCAGATCCGCGCGGTCCGGCCCGACGGTCCGTATCACCTGCTTGGTTGGTCGTTCGGCGCGAACGTCGCCCACGCGCTCGCCGCCGCACTCCGCGACGAGGGTGCGGAGGTCGGCCTGGTGGCACTGCTCGACGGCTATCCGACCACCCCGTCGGACCGGCAGTGGAGCGCGACAGATGCCGTTGTCCTGCAAGCCTTGCTGACCTCGCTCGGCTACCCGGCCGAGCCCGCCCCCGAGACCCCGGCCGACGTGGCCGCCCGCGTGCTCGCCGAACCCGGCCCGCTCGGCGGGCTGCCGCCGGACCGGATCACCGCGCTCGCGGCGGTGTTCGCCGCGCACTGGAACGTCATGGCCCTCGGCACCACCGCCACGTTCGACGGCGACGTGCTCGTCGTCCGCGCCACCGAGGACAAGACCGCCGACTCCCCCGTCCCCGCCGACTGGCGGGCCTGCGTCACCGGGCACCTCCACACCCACGACATCACCTGCCGCCACGGTGACCTCGCCACCCCCGGCCCGCTGGCCGAGATCGGCGCGCTCGTCGCCACCCACCTGAAAGGAACCCGGGCATGACCACCGCCGAAATCAGCACGGAGACCGCCGCCGGACTCGCCAACGAGTTCTACGCCCGCGTCGACGCGGGCGACATCGACGGCCTGGTCTCGATGTTCGCCGACGACGCCGAGTACCACCGGCCCGGCTACCCGCCGGTGCTCGGGCAGTCCGGCATGGACCACTTCTACCGCTACGAACGCGTCATCGCCGGTGGCGCGCACACTCTCGACGGCGTCGCCGTCACCGGGAACGAGGTCGCCGTGCGCGGCTCGTTCGCGGGCACCAAGCGCGACGGATCGGTCGCACAGCACCGCTTCGCCGAGTTCTTCACCCTCGGCACCGACGGCCGCTTCGCCCGTCGCGAGACCTTCTTCTCCGCCCCGCTCGTCTAGCTTTCCCACTATCCCAAGGAGAATCCGATGACCTCGCTGCTCGACAAGCCCGAGACCACCTCTCCCGGCCACGGCGACGCGTTCACCCGCAGCCTCTACAGCCTCCGCTACAGCCCCGAGCTGGGCTGGCACGGTGGTTCGCTGGCACCGATGGCGGACCTGACGATGCACCCGGCCACCATCGGCCTGCACTACGGGCAGGTGATCTTCGAGGGGATGAAGGCGTTCCGGCAGGCCGACGGCACGATGGCGGTGTTCCGCCCGTACGAGAACGCCCGCCGGTTCCAGCGTTCCGCCGCGCGCCTCGCGATGCCGGAACTGCCGGAGGAGCTGTACGTGTCCGGTGTGGACCAGCTGGTGTCCGCGGACCAGCACGAGCTGTCCGACAACCCGGACCACAGCCTCTACCTGCGGCCGCTGATGTTCGGCACGGACGTGAACCTGATGCTGCGCCCGTCGGACGAGTACCTGTTCCTGGTGATGGCGTTCGTGGCGGGCGGGTTCTTCGGTGACAAGGTCGAGCCGGTGTCGGTGCTGATCTCCCGCGACCAGGCCCGCGCGATGCCGGGCGGCACCGGCAACGTCAAGTGCGCCGCGAACTACGGCCCCTCGTTCGTCGCGCAGCGCAAGGCGCAGGAGGCCGGCTGCCAGCAGGTGGTGTGGCTCGACGCCGCGGAGCGCACGTGGGTCGAGGAGATGGGCGGCATGAACCTGTTCTTCGTGCGCGGCAAGGGTGCCGACGCGGAGGTGTTCACGACGCCGCTCACCGGCACGCTGCTGCCGGGCGTCACGCGGGACTCGCTGATGCGGCTCGCCGCACGGCACGGCTACCGGGTCGCGGAGCGGCCGGTGTCGGTGGACCAGTGGCGTGCGGAGTGCGAGGCCGGGTCGATCACCGAGGTGTTCGCGTGCGGCACCGCGGCCGTGGTGACCCCGGTCGGCACGGTCCGCGACCGCGACGGCGACTTCGTGATCGGTGACGGCGACATGGGCCCGGTGACGAGCACGCTGCGGTCGGCGCTGATGGCGGTGCAGCGCGGCACCGCGCCGGACCCGGACGGCTGGCTGCACCAGGTCCGCTGACCTCACCTGGCCAGGTCGACCCCGGCCGCGGCGGCGAGGGCGGCGAGCGCATGCGGGCTCTCCAGCGTGTGCTCGACCAGCCCCGCCCCCGGCCCGG
>NZ_JBARWZ010000035.1:0-17826 GCF_049647105.1 Actinophytocola sp. | reverse complement strand
CTCGGCCGCGACGGCGTCGATGGTCGCGCGGCCCAGCAGGACCAGCCGCCGGTTCCCGGCCGCGACGGTCGTGACGTCGTCGTCCGCCCACTCACCCACGAGCCACGGACGGCCGGACGGATGCGCGATGGTCCGGCCGCCCGGATTCCCCCGCGGCGCCGCGCTGGCCGCGTTGTCCGGGAAGAACAGAATTCGCATTTCCCCTGCTCCGGAAAGTTGCGGTGCGAAATCCTTTTCCAATGCTGCCGCTCGCGCGGGGAACCACCGAGATGATTTCCCGCGCGAGCGTTCAGATCAGCCCCAGATGGGGGTGTTGGCATCGAAAAGGTCGATGTTGCCACCCCACGGAAGACCGAGGGTCAGCTCGGTGAAGTCGCCGACCTCGACCAGCGCGGGCACCTCGTAAACGTCCTCGTGCATCATGTGTTTCCCCATCTTGTCGTGAACGTGAGGTGGGAGGCCCACCTCGTCGAACAATCCCAACGTAGACGGCCTCCTGTCCCAGGAGTGCGGGATTCCGGTCCCGACCATGTCCCGGTTCGCGGTGTCGGTCCGGCCACTTCCGGGATTGCCTTGACAGTCGGGGGGAGTGGCGTAAACGATCGGTGCCGAAATGTGGCACGGAAATCCTTGGGGGAGTGGCGAGAATGCCGGAGCTGAGTCGTCGGCGCGTGTTGAGATCAGGGCTGGCCGCCACCGCGGCGGTCGGGGCGGGAGTCCTGTGGGCGCCCGCCGCGCATGCCTCGGAGTTTCCCGACGTGCCGGGCATGCGCGGCGACCGCCGGGCCAACGAGCTGTGGTACGCCTATGAGATGGCGTTCGCCTACACGCCGTCGGAGGAGGTCGTGGCCGCCTACGCGGAGCTGGACGCGGCGGCGCAGGGCTCACCTCTGAGCCTGCTCGACCTCTACATCCAGACTCGTGAGCAGGGCACGTACCCGGAGCTGTACCTGGCGCGAGTACTTCGCGCGCGGCACGCGTTCGAGGTGTTCTCCCGCACGCAGCTCGAGCTGTTCGACCGGTACTACCCGCACGACGAGCGCGCACTGGTGTGGGCCTTCGTCCACATGGGAAACGGCGTGCTCTACGACCCGAGGATGCCGCACCCCAACGAGATCCACATGATGACGATGGACAACACGTCGGCCGACGGCAAGACGACCACGTCCTACCACTTCTGGCACGCGGTGAACCGGGCGCTGACCCTGCTGGACATCGACCGGGCCCGCTGGCAGCGGCTCGACCGGCTCGTGGGGCTGGGCTGGGACGTCCAGTCGACGATGAAGCCGGCGCCCGACCGGGTCAACCCGCCGATCGACCGCCGCACCGCGGCGCGGATGATCCGCCGCTGGGAGTGCCGCACCCCGGCCGAGATGGACCGCGCTTTCCAGTCTTTCCCTTACCCCGCACGCTGAACGTCAGGCGTCGCGGGACCGGAGCACCAGGTAGCCGCCGAGCAGGGCGAGTGTCGTCCACCCGATCAGCACGACGAGCCCCTGCCCCGGTCCCAGCACGTCCTCGGCCGGGAGGACCTGAAACATCCGCGTGCCCGCCTGGTCCGGCAGGAACCGCGCGACCGGCTTCAGCGCCTCGATGTTGCCGAGGATCGGCGAGACGATGAAGAACAGCGGGATCAGGATCGCGAGCGACAGTACCGAACTACGCAGCATCGTCGCGACGCCGAGGGAGAAGGCGCAGATCAGCACCATGTACGCGGCCGCGCCGAGTACCGACCGCAACGCGCCGGGATCCGCGATGGACACGTTGTGCCCGTCGCCGAGCGCCGCCTGGCCGCCGAAGAACGCCGCGAAGGCGGTCACGTGCGCGATCAGCAGTGCAGGCCCGGTGGTGGCGAGCAGCTTGGCGCTGTAGAACAGGCCACGATCCGGTACCGCCGCGAGCGACGACCGGATCGACCCCGAGGTGTACTCGGCGCTCACCACCAGCACGCCGAACGCCAGGAGGATGATCTGCCCGAACGCGAGACCGGCGAAGCCGTTGTAGACCGGGTCGAACGAGCTGATCTGTTCCGGGGTCATCCGGGAGAACGCGCCGCGGTTGGCGTAGGAGATTCCGACGCTGATGCCCACGCTGACCACGAAGGTCATCGCGAGCGTCCACCGCGTCGACCGGACGGTCCTGATCTTGGTCCATTCGCTCAGCAGCACCGCTGTGTTCATTTCCGCCCCGCCTCCCGCGGCTCGGCCGTACCTCGGTACTCGGCTGCCCCGGTGGTCAACCGCATGAACGCCTCCTCCAGCGAGGCCGCCTGCGTGCTGAGCTCGTCCAGCGCCACGCCGTTGCTCGCAGCGAGCGCACTGATGGTCCTGGCGTCGGCGCCGGTGGCGGACAGGGTGCCGTCGACCGCCGTCTCGACGGCGACGCCGTTGCCGCGGAGCAGATCCAGCATCCGCTGTGGCTCCGGCGTGGCGATCCGCACGAAGCCCTGGGCGTGGCCCGCGGTGAACTCCGCCATCGTCGTGTCGGCGAGCAGCCTGCCGCCGCCGATGACCACGAGGTGGGTCGCGGTCAGCGCCATCTCCGCCATCAGATGGCTGGAGACGAGGACGGTGCGGCCCTGCGCGGCGAACTCCCGCATGAGGTTGCGGATCCACCGGATGCCCTCGGGGTCGAGCCCGTTGACCGGCTCGTCGAAGAGCAGGACGGGCGGATCACCCAGGAGCGCCGCGGCGATGCCGAGCCGCTGGTCCATGCCGAGCGAGAACTCCCCGGCACGCTTGCCCGCCACGCTCTCCAGGCCGACGATGCCGAGCACCTCGGCCACCCGCCGCCGGGGGATCCGGTTGCTCTGGGCGAGGCAGAGCAGGTGGTCGTGCGCGCTGCGGCCCGGGTGCACGGCCTTGGCCTCGAGCAGTGCGCCGACCTGGCGCAGCGGATCGGTGAGGTCGCGGTAGTGCCTGCCGTCGATGAGGACCTCGCCGCTCGTGGGCCGGGTCAGTCCGATCATCATGCGGAGGGTGGTGGACTTGCCAGCGCCGTTCGGGCCGAGGAAACCGGTCACCTGCCCCGGGACGACGTCGAAGGTGAGCCCGTCGACGACCGTCGCCGCTCCGTAGCGCTTCGTCAGGCTCCTGAGTTCGATCACCCGGCAACGATCTCGCGAACCGGGGGGCCGCACATCGGACCGTGAACTGAACTTCGGCATACGCTCAAAGTCGTAGCGGACCGGGATGATCGGACCCGGGTCCGATGCCGGTGCCGCCGCCCCGCGCTACGTTTGACCGGTGGCGCATCCCGACCTGCGGTCGTTCTTCACGAGGGAGCTGAGCCGCGGTCGGCTGATCGCGCTCGACTGCCTCGTCGCCGCGGTCTACGCCGCGACCCTGGTCGCGTTCGCGCTGTCCGACTCGGGGGGAGCCACGCCTGCGCTGCCCGCGTGGCTCCGGAGCGCCATCGCGGTGACCATCGCGGCGCCGGTCGCGGTGCGCAGGCTCTGGCCGGTGCCGGTCTTCGCGGTCGTGTTCGTCATGTCGGTCGTGTCGACGGCGTTGAACGTGCTCGACGAGCCGTTTCTCGCCGCGGCCTACGCGCTGTACCCGGTCGCCGTGTCCGCACCGCGGTGGTTCCGGGTGCCGACACCGGCGATCGCCGTGGTCAGCGCGTTCTGCCTGTTCGTCGGTGCGCTGGCGCTGCCGCCGTCGGTGGCCGCGGGCAACGTGGGCCTCGTGGTCTTCGGCACGGCCGCGCTGGGTGGTGCCTGGACGATCGGCCGGGCGGTGGCCGAGCGCCGTGCCTACGCCGGGCAGCGTGCCGAGCAGCGCGCCGAGCAGGCCGTGGCGGAGGAACGCCTGCGGATCGCTCGCGAGCTGCACGACATCGTCACCCACGGCATGGGCCTCATCGCCGTGAAGGCCTCGGTCGCGAACCACGTGCTGGCGGTTCGGCCGCAGGAGGCGCACGACGCGCTGCGTGTGATCGAGGCGACTAGCCGGACGTCCCTGGCCGAGATGCGGAACATGCTCGCGCTGCTGCGTTCGGAGACGGGCGCGGACGAGGTAGGGCCTCTGCCGGGCCTCGGACGCCTGCCGGAGCTGGTCGAGACGGCGACCGCCGCCGGGGTCGAGGTCGACCTGTCGGTGCGCGGTGCGGAACGGCTGCCGGACGGCGTGGGCGTGTCGGTGTACCGAATCGTGCAGGAGGCGCTGACCAACGTGGCGAAGCACGCGGGACCCGCGCGGTGCCGGGTGTCGGTCGAGGCGACGGACCGGGAGGTGCGGATCGACGTGGTCGACGACGGGGCCGGCGCGAGCACACGCGGCGGCGCGGCGGGGGAGTCCGGCGGCCACGGGCTGGTCGGGATGCGCGAGCGGGTCGCCATGTTCGGCGGGGTGTTCGCCGCGGGGCCCCGGCCGGACGGGGGGTTCGCTGTGTCGGCCTGCCTGCCCTACCAGCCGGTGCGGGTGTCCGGGTGAGCGAGGCGCCCCGGCATGACGGCGACCTGATCCGCGTGCTGGTCGCCGACGACCAGGCGTTGCTGCGCGGGAGTTTCCGCGTGCTCGTGGACACCGCGCCGGGGTTCACCGTTGTCGGCGAGGCGAGCACCGGTGCCGAGGCCGTCGCGGCCGTCGAACGCGACCGGCCCGACGTGGTGCTCATGGACGTGCGCATGCCCGACATGGACGGAATCGAGGCCACCAGGCGGATCTGCGCCGCGCCCGACGTGAGCGGCACACGGATTCTGATGCTCACCATGTTCGACCTGGACTCGTACGTCTACGCCGCGCTGCGGGCGGGAGCCAGCGGGTTCCTGCTCAAGGACACGCCGCCGCAGGAGCTGCTGGCCGCGATCCGGGCGATCGCGGGTGGCGACAGCCTCCTCTCGCCGTCGATCACCCGCAGGCTCATCGCCGAGTTCGTCACGCGACCCGCGGTGCCCCGGCCCGCCACCCGCGAGCTCGAGGGCGTGACGGCACGCGAACGCGAGGTGCTCACCCTCGTCGGGAAAGGGTTGTCCAACACCGAGATCACCGAACGGCTCCGGATCAGCCCGGCCACGGTCCGCACGCACATCGGCCATCTGCGCGAGAAGCTGCGCGCGCGGGACCGGGCCCAGCTGGTGATCGTTGCCTACGAGAGCGGCCTCGTCGCCGTCTCCTCGGGATGATCGCCGGTGCGGCTAACCCATCCCCGCCTCTCGCGCCCGGACGGCGGCCGACGCCCTGTCTTTCACCTGCAGCTTCCCGAACAGGTGCGTGACGTGGTTGCGGATGGTCTTCTCCGAGAGCACCAGCTGCCGGGCGATCCGCCGGTTGTCACAGCCGCGGGCGATCAGGTCGAGCACCTGCCGTTCCCGGTCGGTGAGCGTGGGAAACGCCGCGTGGCTGGGGTAGCTGTGGACCACCGAGAAGTATTCGCCCAGCCGCCTGGCCACCGCGGGGCTGAACACCGCACCACCGGTTGCTGCGACCCGGACGGCCCGCAGCAACTCCTTCTGCGACGCCCCTTTCGCCAGGTAGCCGCTCGTACCCGCACGCATCGCCGCCACCACCGCGTGCCCGGCGTCGGAGGCGGAGACCATCAGCACCCGTGGTGGCGGTGTACGCCGCGCTTCACTGTCCGCCACAATCGTCCGCGCGGCCTCGATGCCGGAGACGTCGGGCAGGTCCACCTCCATCAGCACGACGTCGGTCTCGACCGTGCCGTCGCGCAGGACCTGGATGGCCTCGTCACCGGTGGAGGCCTCGCCGACCACCTGGACCTCACTGTCCGTTTCGACGGCGGCGCGCACCCCGGACCGGTACAACGGGAACTCGTCAACGAGGAACAGCCGGATGGTCATGACGGATCGGACAGGCAAATCACCGATGTCCTGGTAGCTCCCGGTCTGGCAATCCGCAATCTCACACGGCCACGCACACCCCACGCTGCAGTCATTCTTCCCCCAGAATCGTGCAGTCTGTCTTCCCCAGGTATTCACTGTAACGAGCCACGCGGGCCGAGGTCAACGACCGGCCAACCACGGCCACGCTGGCCTCGGACGCCGCCGTCCGGCCCCGATGGCCGTTGCTGGTCGCACGCACGAGGAGAGGGTAAATAGGGAGTAATTCCGGCGGTATTTCACTGGCTTGTCGGAAATGTCGGCAGCGGATTCCGTGCCCAACCTGGGTGCTCGCGGGTCCCATCCCTCGTCGGAGATATCGCGGCATTATGGCGAGATGTACAACTCCGAACCGACGAGAGGTCGATGACGTGCCGTTCGTTTGCATCGGGGGCGACGTACGTCATGAACTCGCGGTCAGCGCTGTGGTCAGACTCGTACTTCTTTCGATCGGTCGTGGCGAAGACGTACGGAGGGCTTCCAAGCCAGTCTCGGATCACGGCGCTCTGTTGCAGCATCGCCGTGCCGTCCTGTCTCCAATCTTCCCCGACCATGTACGCGAGTTCGGTCATGGCGTGATTCTGCCGCAATCCTCAGATCTGGCGTTCGCGACCGGCCAGGGCGCCTTCGTCTGGGGGCACGAACGTGCAGGCGCCCTCGCTGCTGCGGGCGTGCTTGGTGCTGCGGGCGTGCTCGGTGAGGATCCTGAGGCTGCGGCGTTGCTCCATGCGGTGGCGGATCCGGACCGTGGGTTCGACGCGATCGTCGTGGGGGAGTTCGAGCGAGCATTCTACGGTGATCAGCTGCAGCAATTGATGCCGGTGTTCGACCGGTTTGGCGTGCAACTCTGGCTTCCAGAGGTCGACGGCCGGCTCGATATGGACGACGTGACGCATCAGGCGTTGATGCGCCTGCTCGGCGCCCAGTCGCGGCGTGAGGTGTTGCGATCCCGTCACCGGGCGATGCGGGCTCAAGTGCGCGAGCAGGGTCGGTATTTGGGTGGTCGGCCGCCGTACGGCTATCGGCTGGTCGATGCTGGCCCGCACCCCAACCGTGCCCACGCGCAGTGGGGGCGACGAATACAGCGACTCGACCCTGATCCGGGAACAGCGCCTCATGTGAGATAGATGTTCTCTCAACGTCTCGCCGGGCGCAGCGTAGCGGGTATCGCTCGGGGGTTGAACGAGAGGGGAGCATACGGAGACCGCGGTGGTAGAGGCAGCCACCCTGGGAGGCTGACCCGCTCGCAGGTGCGGTCCTGGGACCCAGGTGAAGCATCCGGACCACCGCACCCGGCTGGGACCGCATAGCAGCCAACACATCCTGAGCCTGCGACCAGCGCGAACTGCAGTGGCCGGTGGTCGCCCGGACACGGTGTTGGGTGCTCCGGCAGAGGGACTGACCAGCCGTCGGCTCGGGTCGCGCCGTTGTCCTGCCGTCGGCGTTTCGACTTGCTTGGTGTATTGAAGCTCTGTCGCAGCTGCGCAGAGCTGACCCGCCGCAACACCGACCCACGACAGGGCCCCTGGATGCCGGCCTGGCTACACACCCCGACCGGCGCTGCGGAATGCGCCGAGGACGGTGCCGCTCACCGGTCGTGGCGGGGTCGGCATCGAGCCCGGCCGGTGTAGCCGGACCAACCGCCATCGAAGGACAAAGGCGGACCTCACCGGCTCATCGGCGCTGGCCACGCCTTCCGAGAACACCACGAGTGAACGGGTCGAGGGGCCAGGCCCGAGTTCGTGTGTGGCGGGACAGGGGTGCGTGCGTGACCGACGTACCTTCAGCACCGCTCGGGCTGCGCCAGATGGCCCACGGTCGATGACGGCCCGAGGCCGGTATAGGAGATTGGTCTGTTCGGGTGGCGAGGACGCTCGTTGCGTCACGGTGATGGCCCGTGTTGGTCTCGGCGACGAGCACACGATTGGGGGCCAGGATGCCAGCGCTGTCCGTGGACACGTTCCGGAGTGCCATCGCATATCGCCGTCGACGCCAGCGGTCGACCATCGCTTCCGATGGGTTGCGGTTCGCGTTCTACGGGCGGATGTCGACCAGCGAGTTTCAGGATTCCGTGACCTCGCGAGCGTGGCAGCGCGCGGTTGCTGATGAGCTGGTCGGCGGTGTCGGTCGGGTGGTGGCCGAGTTCTTCGATGAGGGCTGCTCGCGGCGGTGGTCATGGGGTGACCGTCCTGCGGCTTCGGCGTTGCTGGCCGAGGCGGAGCTCCCTGAGCGTGAGTTCGATGCGGTCGTGGTGGGGGAGTACGAGCGGGCGTTCTACGGTGATCAGTTCCGGGTGGTGGTCGAGCGGTTGGCTGCCGCGGGGGTGCAGGTGTGGTTGCCGGAGGCAGGCGGTCGGGTCGAGCTGGGCTCTCCGGTGCACGAGGCGTTGATGGTGTTGTTGGGTGCTCAGGCGCAGCGTGAGGTGGTGCGTGCTCGGCATCGGGTGTTGGCGGCGATGCGGGTGCAGGTTCGGGTGCAGGGCCGCTTTCTGGGTGGTCGTCCGCCGTATGGGTACCGGTTGGCGGATGGTGGTCCGCACCCGAACTCGGTGCATGCGCGGTGGGGTCGGCGGCTGCATGTGCTGGAGCCTGATCCTGAGACGGCGCCGTGGGTGGAATGGATATTCCTTCAACGGGCCGCGGGTCGCAGTGTGGCGTCGCTGGCACGTGAGTTGAATGAGCGTGGTGTGTCGTGCCCGTCGAGCGCGGACCCTGGCCGCAACAGTCACCGGGCGGGGGAGCGGTGGATTGTGCGGACGGTGGCCATGATCCTGGAGAACCCGCGTTACACCGGGCGGCAGGTGTGGAACCGCCAGAGCACTGTGGGCCACGGTGGCGGTGGTCGGCGAAGTGGACGCGGCTCAGGAGCCGTTCGGCGGAATTCGGCGGGGGAGTGGGAGGTGTCTCAAGCCCTGACACACCAACCGTTGGTCGACGACGCCACGTTCGTCGCCGTGCAGGGGATCCGTGCGGGCAGGCAGACCAAGGACGGCGAGACTCGCGAGTACATGCTCGCTGGGCTCGTCGTGTGCGCGGTCTGTGGCCGCCGGATGGACGGGCACTGGGTACACGGACGTGCTGGCTACCGATGCCGGCATGGATACACCAGCGGCACACCTCGTCCCGGCGGTACGACCCGCAACCTCTACTTCCGCGAGGACCACCTCCTCGGGCTCGTGCCGAAGCTGTTGGTCGACGCGGGTTTCCGCTTCGATCGACCCGACCAGCTCCGCCAGCGAGACCTAGTAGATGGCCTTCGACGTGAACGACTCCAGATCGTCTGCAATCGAGAAGGCCCAATCCTCAAACATGAGGAGCCGCTGGACAGGCAGTCCGCATCGGATCCGCACGGGCAAACGGCATTGAACCTTGACTGGGTCTCGCGTCACCAGGAGAACGACAATCGAAATCTCATGCCTGCAAACGCCGCGCGAGGGAAGGAGAATGTACTACCCTCAGATTCCATGGACAGACCCTAACGGAATCAAGATCGACCGTGGGGTAAGAGAGTGTCCGAGGATTAGAACACCTGTTCGAGGGCAATCTCCCGGATTCCGGGAGGTTGCTCATGGCTCCAGGGTACCAGCGAGGTGCCGCTGGCCGTGCCTTCGAGCCGGATCTGTGTCGAGGCGAGGGCTGGGTGGCGTGGTGTTCATGGTAGTGCCAGTGGGTGGGGTTGGCCGGTCATGGCGGCCAGGGCGTTGGCGACTTCGTGGAGGTTGGCTTTGACGTTGGTGGTGGTTGCTGGTCGGTGTTGTCGTTGGGTTCGGCGTAGGCGCGGGCGACCCGGTGGCCGAAGTGTCGTTCTGCGCAGGTGAGGGTGGTGTGGCGTAGCCAGTGGGTGGGGATGCCTTGGGTGGCGATCCAGGGAGTCGTTCCAGAGGCCGTCGTAGCGTCGGCTGGTGAGTGGGTGCCCGTCGCGGTAACGCAGCAGCGGGTCGGCGGGGAGAATCGCGCCGCGGGCTGCGGCGTGGTCGACCAGGCAGTTGGCGAGCGCTGGGGTCACCAACCGAGGTTCGTCAGGTCGACGAGCCCCGCAGGATCGGCGGGTACAGCGTCGTGGCGGTGCCCCGGCGGAACAACGCCGCGGGTCTGCCACCGTGCTGTTTTGTCTGTGTGCCGGTGGGGACCAGGAAGTCCCTCGTGCCGGTGACCTTCCGGTGGAAGTTGCGGTGGTCGAGCCGCTCACCCCACACGATCTCGTACACGTTCCGCAGCTCGGTCACCGTGAACTGCGGCGGGCAGAACGCCGTGGCCAGCGTGGTGTGCTCCAGCTTTCGCCGCGCGTGTTCGAGGCCGTCGGTGAGGATGCGGTCGTGGTCGAACGCGAGCCCGGCCCGGCGGCGGAGCACCTGTTTGACCGGCACCCAGTTTGCGTCGCTCGCGTCGCCGCCCGCCTCCGGTTCCGGCAGGTCCGGCACGATGGCCAGGTAGCTGACGGAGACCACGCGGCCGCGCGGGTCGCGGTTGGGCGTGCCGTAGGTCCGCAGCTGTTCCAGGTGCAACCGCTCGGCGCGCAGCCCGGTCTCCTCGGCGAGCTCCCGCGCCGCCGCGGTGTCGAGGTCCTCGGACTCGGTCGCGAGAAAGCCGCCGGGCAGTGCCGGTTTCCCCTCGTACGGCTCCTCCCCGCGTTCGACGAGCAGCACCTGTAACGCCGCCGACCTGATGGTCAGTATGACGAGGTCGACCGCGATCGCGACCAGCGGGATGGTCCAGCCGTCGTCGTTCTGTGTCACAACCGCAGCATATTTCATGTCCGTTCGACGGCAACGCTTTGTCACTCTCCGGCGATGTAGGTCCCGACATAGTGCGAAGTCGCGGTCGGGAGACTTCATGTCATATTGACGCAAAAAGGGTTGGCTGGCTAGCGTGCGGGGCACGACGCCGGATGGGAGAGCCGCGATGATCGTGATCCTGACCGCACTCGAGGTCGAGTACCTGGCGGTGAAGAAGCACCTGAGGAACCTGCGGTGGCACCAGCTGCCCGCCGGCACCTATGTCGAGATCGGACACCTGGAGGACGAGCCACAGGCGCAGGTCGTGCTGGCCGCCATCGGCATGGGTACCGCGAACGCCGCGGCGCTCACCGAACGGGTGATCGCCGAGTTTGCCCCCGCTGCGGTGTTGTTCGTCGGCATCGCGGGCGGCATGCGGGACTGGCTTGCGCTCGGTGACGTGGTCGTGGCCAACCGGATCTACGCCTATCAGGGTGGGCGCATCGACCAGGATCGGTTCCAGGCTCGGCCGAGGGCGTGGGACACCAACCACCGGCTGCTTGAACTGGCCAGGCTGGTCCATCGGAGCAAGGCGTGGCCGGGTGCGAAGAAGAAGGCCGCCGCTTCCATCCACTTCGAACCGGTCGCCGCCGGTGACGTCGTGCTCAACTCGGTCACGGCACCGGAGAGCGACCGCCTGCGCCTGCATTACAACGACGCTGTGGCGGTGGAGACCGAGAGCTCCGGTGTGGCGCTGGCCGCGCACCTGTCCGAGTCCACCCCGGTCGTCGCGATCCGCGGCATCGGCGACCGGGCGGGTGGTGGCGAGGGCAAGTTCGCCGAAGATGCTGCGGGCTGGCCGCCCACCGCAGCCGCCAACGCCGCCGCGTTCGCTGCCGGACTGGTCGCGGCCGTGTACCGTCAGGCGGCGCCGCGGCAGGGGCAGGGGCCGATCGTCGACAACTCCGGCGCCTACATCGGGATGGTGGACACCGGCGAGGGCGGCAAGGTGAAGATCACCCAGCGGGTGATCAACGGGGTGCGGAGCAATCCCGTGCCCGCGATCATCGTCTTCGCGGTCGTGATCGCCCTGCTCGGCTGGGGCACGTGGGGCCTATTCAGCCCAAGCGCGGTGGACGACCAGGACTCGTCGTCCACCACAGCCGCCGGCACCGTTGGTCTCCTGTCGGTCAGCGACAAGTCCGCGTGCGGGCTGCGTACCGACCACACCGCGATCTGCTGGGGCCAGTCGGCCGAGTACCTCAGACCGGAGGGCCGGTTCACCTCGGTCGCCACGCGCAACGGGATTGCCTGCGGCCTGCGCGAGGACGGCACCGCGACGTGCTGGGACAGTGACGGTGCGCACACGACGACCGGGCCGAGCCCGACACCACGCGCGGAGAAGGAGATACCGCAACCCGATCCCGGAGCCCGGTTCACGGCCGTCGCCGCGGGCTGCGGCGTCCTCCGCGACGGCAAGGTGACGTGCTGGGACGAGGACAAGAAGGTCCACGGCGACGACGGCACCGACCCGGCCGGGACGTTCTCCATGGTCACCGCGTCCATGTACGACGCCGTGTGCGGCATCCGCACCGACGCGACCGTCTACTGCTGGGGAGACGACGACCTGACGCCACCGTCCGGCACCTTTCGTACGGTCTCCGTCGGCGGCTACCACGCCTGCGGCCTGCGCACCGACGACACCGTGACGTGCTGGGGCCGCAACGACCGGGGACAGATGGTCGCGCCGAAGGGCACGTTCCGCGCCGTGTCCGCGGGCGAGGAGCACTCGTGCGGGCTGCGCACCGACGACACGATCGCCTGCTGGGGCAGGAGAGACAGGGGCGCGACCACCTCGCCGGAGGGCACGTTCGCGGTCCTCGGCCTGAACACGGGCGGCGAGTACTCCTGTGCGCTGCGGGAGGACGGGCGGGCCGAGTGCTGGGGCCAGTCGGGGAACATCGAGGCGCCCGCCGACCGGTTGCTCGTCCGATGAGAAGGGGCACGTCCGTGAACTCCGGCGCTTACATCGGTTCCGTGCGGGGCAAGTCGGTCACGATCCGGCAGCGCGTCGTCAACCACGCGAAAGCCAACCGCACGCCGTACGCGGTGATCGCGGCCGCGCTGGTCGCGGTGCTCGGCGCGAGTGGCTACGGGCTGGTCGGCGGCGACACGACGGTCGGCGGGGCCGCGGTCCCGCGACGCGGTGACGTGGGCACGGTCGAACCCCAGGCAACGGCCACGATTCCCGCCGAGGGCAGCCCAACCGGGCTGGCCTACAGCGCCGACGGCACGTACCTGGTGGCCACCACCTACCAGCCGCCATCGCTGCACCTGATCAACATCGAGAAGAACAAGGTGGCGAAGACGATCGGGTTCGACACGTCCGTGCTCGGCATGACGATCAGCCCCGACGGGCGCAGCATCGTGGTGGACAACGGCGGGGACGGCACAGTGCTGCTCCGCGACCCGGAATCCGTGTCGGCGGGCGAGTTCCCCTTGCCCGACGTCAGCGGGGGCGGGGCGTTCACGCTGGACAGCAAGCTGGTCGTCACCAAGACCGAGACCGCCTTCCAGCTGTGGGACGCCGCCACCGGCGCGCCGGCAGGTGAGCACCCCATCGCCCCCAACCAGGACGGCAGTGTCCTGGCCGCACCGGACGGGCACTTCCTCACCAGCTCATACTCGTCCTCGGTGCTGACCTACTGGGACAGTGCGACGTGGACACCGGTCACCACCATGGAGACCGAGGACTACGCCAATTCGGTCGCGATCGACCCGGCGGGCACCATGGTCGCCATCGGTCAGGGCAACGGCGAGATCCAGATCCGCGCGCTGCCGTCCGGTGACGTCGTCACCACGCTCACCGGTCACGGCGGCCCGGTGGGCGCGGTGGCGTTCGCGCCGGAGGAGAAGCTGCTCGCCAGCGCCGCCGAGGACGGAACGATCCGGCTGTGGGACACCACCACCTGGCGGACGGTCACGACGATGCCGAACTACGTCGACACGCCACGCATCGCGTTCAGCCCGGACAGCGTCACCCTCGCCACCTACACCGACGACGGGATCAAGCTGTGGCGGCTGCCCTGAACTGAGGTCACGGGCCGATGCATCGTTGCATCGGCTGATGCTTTGAGTGTCGTTACCACTTATGCCAGACAATCGGCCGATGCAGTCTGCGAGTAGCCATCGCATTCGGACCGGTTGATCCTGCGGCGCCGAACGCCGGATGGGTCTCCGTGCCGAGGTGGGCAAGGAGCGCCCCGGATGTGTCCTTCGATGTGCGGTCCGCTGCAGGTTGCGTCACAGTTCCTTCCCATCACGGTGCGTCCGGGTGAGTAGTCGCCCTGTCGCCAATCTCGGTTATCGCCATTGTCGCCACATGCCCGACAACCCCACGACCGGCCAGGCTACGAGTCCCAATCACAGACTCACTGACCGGGAGCCCACGCCGTGGAAATCGCCGCCATCGTTACCGCCCTCAGCACCCTGCTGTTCACCGTATCCATCACCACGATCTCCCTCGCCGCTACCTTCCGACGACACACCATCACCCGCAATCACGCCCACCGCGTACTCCAAACCGTCCTCCGAACCCGACACAGAAAGTGAATCCGCCCACTGCTGCTGCCCACCAACGCTGGTCGGCGAAGGACCAAGGGGATGCCGTCGAGCAGCGTGGCGTCCAAGGGGATCGCGTCGATATCCGCTTCGCGGATCAGCGCGGCAGAGGGGTGCGGAGCGGAGCAGTGGACGACGACCGACTGGCCCGTTGCCGAGCGGGCTACGTACATCATGGGTGCAGCGGCTCGCGGGTCTCCGGTTCGGCGACCGCTGGGACCAGTCCAAGGCGGACGCGGTCGGCAGTGCGCCGGCCAGGACAGTTGGGTGAGACGAGTCTTTGTGCGGTGTGACGGCGTCGGCGGCCGTGGAAGTCGGGCCTGCCGACCGAGCCCACTAGCACCACCAGCTCGCCGTCCAGCACTGCGGACCGGCCGGCCAGTGCGTGGGTCATGACGCGGTCCAGGTCCGGGTACGCGGTGTGATCTCGTTGTCCAGCGGGCTGGACAACTTCGGCCTGCCGTTCGGGTCGATCTGGATGCAGGAGCGGAACGATCTCTTCAGGGCTTGATCGACTGGCTAGGTCGGGTGCACAGGTAGCTGGAGCCCGAGCTCCGTGACCCGCTCGCCAATCGACTGACGAGTTCAGTGTCGGAGAGACCTGCGGTTCCCATCACCCGAGCGATCTCGCGCTGCTCTCGCGGGACGACAGCGGCATTGGGCCGGGCAACGAGATCATTCTACGCATCGCCGGGCACCGTACCGACCTGCATAACAGTCGGCCACCCGCTGCATAACTGCCGGCACAGTGGGCATGAGGTTTCTGGGATGACCGGTACGGCCACTCGTCAGCCGACAGCACCGCCCGGCCACCTGTGTACGTAACGTGGAGGCATGGCTGGAGTCTTTTCGTCGTTTGACTTCGAGGACGAAGATGGTGATCGACCCGGAAGCCTGCCGCGCCACCTCGGCGAGGAACCGATCACTCACCTGTTCCGATGTGCGGATTGCCGCTCGTTCTTAGTCCTGAGTACGTGGCCCGACGGCACGTTCTATGGTATGGCGACGCGGATTGGCCCAGCATGCCCCGCGTGTACCGCTGTATCGGCAGGGTTGCTGATAGAGGTCATCGCGGATGTGACGCGACGAGGCGACGCGGAGGAGGTGCCCAGTCCTGAACCGGTGCCGCCCCATGTGGAACTACGGGTCGCGCCAGACACTGCAGGGAGCGCGAACTTCACGCGTGACTTGCTCAACGAGGGACTGCATGCGGCCATTGCCGCCGCGGTCGCTTCGTGGGTCGCCGATCGCGCACGTAACTACATGGACCGCGTGCCGGCTACCGAAGCATCGACGGTGATCAGCGCCATCGCCAAGGGTATTGAGTCGACGCACCAGCACATCAGCCGTGGCATCGCATGGATCGTTACGGGGATCACCGGTATGCCAGAGTTTCCAGCCCAGGTACTCGGCTCGCTGATTACCTCGGCAACGGTGCCTTCGTTCGACGTTCTTGCGCAAGGGCTTCGAGTGTTCGGGGCTGTCTGTAGCGCCTACGATGGGACGCTGCACCAGTGCGCTTGCATGCGCGATCTCGCGGCCACCTGGGTCTTCGACCAGCCGATCAGGGAAATCACCACGGACATCCTCGACACGTTTGGGCCGCTGCCGGAGCCGCCCGAACCCGACGACCCACCCGGGCCTGGCGACCTGCCGCCACCCTCCGGGCCATCCATGCTGTGACCTCAGCGCGGTCTGCAGCGCGGCCGGACACCGGCTTCGCGAGCGTAGACAAGCACACTAAAGCTCCTGGCAGTGAACGAGTTGATCGACCACCGTCCGGCTTGACAAAGCCGCCGACGAGTGGGCTACAGCTGTGCGCGACCACGCCGAGTTCGGTGATTGGCGCTACCTGTTCGTCCCCGAAGAAGTCATCAAACGCTCCCGACCTGGGAAGAGCTCCTCTCCAACACCATCCTGTCATTGACCGCATCCGGTCCCTCACCACGGTCATCCAGCACCACCCCAGTTGCTCTTGGTCGCAGCAGACGTCCAACCGTATCGTGGTGGTCGCCGAGCCTGGATCGTCAATCGAGCCCGACGTGGCGCGTCGTTCGGCGAGTCTGAGGCCGGCGAAACGGTTACTGGCAGCGATCAGACTCGTGAGATCATCGGGACGTGATCGCCCCTATCGACTCTGGCCGGGTCTACCGGTTTCCGAGTGAGCTCGTCGAACTGGTCGAGGCCGTGCTGCGGACCGGCCCGAATAACGAGAGCACGTGGATCGAATGGAAGTCGACGCTCGACCTGGCCGAGCGGACGGCGGTGTGCCACATCGCGAAGCATGTGCTGGGCTTCGCGAACCGGCTCGTGGCCACCGCCATGCTGCACGCCGAGGGGTATGCGTACCTGATCGTCGGGGCGGAACCGGACAACCTCGTGGGCGTCACACCTGTCGACCCGGCGAACCTCCGGCCCCAGGTGCAGCGCTACGTCGGCCCCGCGGTCAGCTGGCGGGGCGAGTACGTGACCGTCGATGGCAAGCACGTGCTCGTGGTGATCGTCGATCCGCCCCAGCCCGGGGACGGGATCCATCCGGTCCGCAACCAGCTTGACGTGCACCCGAAGGGCCGGGTGCTCGTGCGGCACCCGGGATCGACCGATCCCGCGGACGACTTCGAGATCGACCAGCTCGTCGGGCGGGTCCGCGACGGTGAGGACGGTCTCGACCTCGTCATCGACACGATCATCCCGGTCATCGAGCAGCAGCCGGAGTGGCCCGACGCAGACGAAGTGGTCGCCGTCGAGAGGAAAGCCATCCTCGCCAGGCCCCGAATCGACGACAAACCGGACCCGTTTGGTCTCGGAGGAGCGGTGAACGCCGGGTTCGGTCTCGGGCGCACCGCCGACAACCGCGACGAGGACGACTACCGCCGCGAGATCGACGCGTACTGCGATGAGTACCTCGAAGCCACGTTCAAGCTGCGGGTGTGGCGCATGTGGCGGCACTGGCCCTTGAGCCTCCAACTCGCGGTCGTGAACCGGACGGACAGCAACTTCAACGACGTCGAGTTGGAGGTGCACATCCCGGGCGACGTCGCCACGTGGCCACGTGACTTCGAGGATGTCTCATACGGGAACAAGCCCGTGTTACCGACGCGCCCGAACGTGCTGGGCACCCCCCGGCCCCTGTTCCCGGGAATGGCCGAGGGCTACTACGTGCCTCAGTCGATCACGAATCTGGCGTCACCAGACCCATACCGCGGACCATCGTACGAGGCCAGGGACAGCGGATCTGTCACCGTCGTCTTCTCGGACATCGACCTGCGGCCCCGCCAGCGGGCCGAGCTTCCCCGCGTGCGTCTCCTCATCGACGCAGCCGAGGGCACCACCCTCGACTGCACGTGGAAATCGACCGCCCGCAACGCTCGTGGTCTTATCGCCGGAGGGTTTGCGCTGACCGTCGTGTCGTCGACCGTCAACGTGGAGTCGGTCGACGTGCCGAAAGAACCCAACGTGAATGATGTTGAGTGACAGTGATCCCGCCAGTCGTGGACGAGTTCGCGATGAGTGAGCCTAGTCAACGGGTGGCCGCCGATGTAGCTATTCACCTGTGTGGTGACCTGGTTGCTGTGGTGTGAGGCGTGGCTGGGATGATCTTGGGGTGTCGGTTCCGGGGTCGGCTGAGGCGTTGCTTGAGCGGGTGCTCGCG
>NZ_JBARWZ010000034.1:0-59927 GCF_049647105.1 Actinophytocola sp. | reverse complement strand
GCCGCGCACACCAGCGCGGCGCCGACGACGTGGCCGACGCCCTCGACACCGGCGCCGCGCCTGCCGACGACCGCCCGGCGATCCGTGCCCTGGCGGGCGTGCTGAACCGGTCGTCACGCGTGTCGGCGGCACTGGCGGCGCTGGTCACCCCCGGCACGTTCACCGCGCCGCCCGCCGGTGCCATGGCGGTCGCCGCCGCGCGGCCGTTCCGTGGCACCGGCGAGCTGATGGTGCTCGGCGAGACCTCGCTGAGCGAGTCGTGAAGCTTGCCGCCATCCCGGGGATCACCCCGGTGTCGATGCGTTCGGTCGACGGGACCGCCACCGCGCTGACCGAGCTGCTGGTGTCCGTGCGCGGACCGGAGTCGGCACACGACCCGGGGGTGGCCCTGGCGGCGCGGGACGCGGCCGAGCTGGCGCACGAGAACGGCGCGGGCCTGGTCGCCGTCGTGTCACACGCGCAGGCCGACCCGGCGATCCTCGTCGGCATGGTCGTCACGGCCGACACCCCGCTCGGTCCGGACGCGGCGGCGGAGCTGGCGCACCACCTGTCCGACGGGGAGGGGCAGGACATCCGCGAGGTCACGTCGTCCACGACCACCCGCGGCTACCCGGTGGTGATCGCGGAGCGCATCCTGCTGTCCGGCCCGCCGACCGCGGGCGCCCAGCTGCAGGCCGTGGTGATCGAGCCGGACGGCCGCCGGATGGCCGTGTTCACCCTGCATTCCACGACGGGCCGGGGCTGGCTGGAGCTCGCGACCGTTCTCGGGCAGCTCGTGTCGTCGGTTGACTTCGCCGAGAATCATTCGCCGAGCAGTTTGTCCCGGTAGTCCCTCGGCGTTTCCCCGACCACTTTCCGGAATGTCCGGGAAAAGTGCGCGGCGTTCGCGAAACCGCATTGTTTGGAGATTTCTCCGATGCCGCGCTTCGCGTGCGCGGGGTCGCCGAGCAGTTCTTTCGCGAGGTCGATCCGCAGTTGCCGGATGCGGCCGGAAACACCGTCCCCGTCGTCGAACAGCTGGTACAGCCTGCGCCGCGAGATGAACAGGGCCTCCGCGATCCGCTCGGCGGTCAGCGCCGGGTCGGCCAGGTGTTCCTTGATGTAGGCGACCGCGTCCCGGCGGCGGGTGGCGATCGCGTCCGCCCGGTTCAGCTCGGTCCGCAGCGCACTGCGCAGCACCAGTTCCGCGAGCCCCGTCAGGTACGGCTTGACCCCGTGCGGATCAAGGGAATCCGAGACCACCAGCAGGTGCGACACGGCAGCGGCGAACAACGTCTGCAGTGACCGGTCCAGCGGCACCGGCTGGAACATCAGCGGCCGCAGTTCCGTGAAGCTGATCGACAGCTTCGCGGTCGTGACCGTCAGCATGACCGTCCCACTGCGCCCCGCGGGCCGGGCCCGCAGCGCGCATTCCGGGAAACTCAGGCTGACACCGCGCGTCGGCACGTACTTCGGCAGCGACGCCCGCATCACCAGCTGAATCTGCGCCGGTTCCCTGGCGGGCACGGTGGGCGCGTCGATCGCCATCCGTGCCGCGCTGGCCCCGGAGGCCCGCACGACGAGATAGCCGGCGGCCACTTCGTCGTCGGCCGCGGCGGCGGGCGGCAGCGCCGACGACAGCGCCGCGAAAACCCGCGAGGTGGATGGCCCAGACATGGCGGTCGCCCCAATGCTCAGTCCAGCACTGGGGCGACACCATAGATGACTCCGGCTCAGGACGCGGTCTTGGCCAGCCACTGGTCCCAGGTCAGTGCCCAGTCGTAGTAGTCGCCGTCCTCGGCGCCGAGCTGCTGGGTGCTGCCGACGACCTCGACCGGGTCACCGGTCATCGCGCTGTCGAAGTAGATCTTCGCGTTGGCCGGTGCGAGGTTCGCGCAGCCGTGCGAGATGTTCTGCTTGCCCTGGGCCCAGATCGACGGCGCGTACCCGTGGATGAACTCGCCGTTGTTGGAGATCCGCACCGCCCACGGCACGACCACGTTCTCGTAGTCGTACTTCGGGTTGGTCATCGAGTACGTCTCGTGCTTGGACATCACCACGTGCGTGCCGCTGTTGGTCACGCGGCCAGGGTCGGACTCCAGCCCGTAGCTCGCCGGGAAGTCCGCCACCTGCACACCGTCGCGGATGACGACGAGGCGGTGGGTCTGCGTGTTGGCCCGCACGATCTGCGAGCGGCCGATCGTGAAGGTCGCGCTCCGGTCCTCGGCACCGTACTTGCCGTCGCCGAACGGGGTGCCGTACAGCTTCGCCACCAGGCTCACCTGCGTGCCCGGCGCCCAGTACGCCTTGGGCCGCCAGTGCGCGGTGCGGTCGTCGAGCCACGCCCACGCGCCCTCGGTCGGCACGGACGCCGTGACCGTCATGGCCTTCTGCACGGTGGCCTTGTCGGTGACGTCGCGGTCGAACGTCACGGAGATCGGCATGGCGACGCCATAGGTCCTGCCGTCGCCGACGTTCAGCGACGCGTCGACCTGCCGCGCCGGCGTGACTGTGGTGAAGGAACCCGAGATCGGCGCCCTCTTGCCGTCGGTGCCCTTCGCGGTGCCCGACCACGTGTAGGTCTTGCCGTACCCCAGCGGCTCACCGACGGTCCACGACGTCTTGTCCGCCGACAGCCGGCCGATCACCTGCTTGCCCGCCGGGTTGGTGAGCGTCAGCGCCTCGATGGTGCCGTCGGCGACCGTCACCGTCACCGGCACGGTCGGCGAGACGTCCGCCGCACCGGACACCGGCGTGAGCGTGACCTTCGCGGACGGCTTGGGCGCCGCCTGCCCCTCCGGCGCGTTCGACGATGTCGTCTCCTGGAAGGGGTTCGCGCCGCCGTCACCGGAGCTGCAGGCCGTCAACCCCAGCACAGCCACGATCCCCGCCGCCAGAACCACTCTTGGCACCCACCGGTACCGCCGTCCACCCATCGATTCCCCCAGTTCACGCCGCCGCGTCGAGCTCACACCTGATTCGACGCCTTTGAGTGGATATGCGTTGGCTCGTTCTTCTGTGATGCAGATCACGTGAGTTCGCCCGGCCGCAGCCAGCGACGATCGATTCGGGGCTGTAATCAGCCGTGTGCAAGTAGTAGTGCTGTGAGTGCTCGTCGCGCTACGCTCTGGCGCGCAGGCCGTTAGTAGTTTCTGTGTTCGTGCTTTTTCCACGCTCGCGGAACGACAAACGCGGGCGTGCCGCTATCCGTCGAAGTTGGCGGAGGTAACGCCCGAGGGGCTGCCGGGGTTGCACGGTGCAACCCCATGCTGATCCTGCGACGGAGGCAGGCGGATGGCACAGGGCACAGTGAAGTGGTTCAACTCCGAAAAGGGCTTCGGCTTCATCGCCGTTGACGAAGGCGGCGACGACGTCTTCGTGCACTATTCGGAGATCCAGGGCAAGGGATTCCGGACCCTGGAGGAGAACCAGCGTGTCGAGTTCGAGGTCGGGCAGGGCACGAAGGGTCCCCAGGCGACGAACGTGCGCGCACTGTAGGTAGCTCAGCGCCGAAGGGCCCCGGTCGGGTGCGACCGGGGCCCTTCGTGTTGGCATGGAGCGTTGGCAGAGCGTTGGTTTGGTCCTGCGGTGTCGGTCGGGCTCGGGTTGGTTCAGCGGCGGGGAAGCTGCTGAGCCTCCCACTCGAGGCGCTGCATTACCCACTCCTGGGCCAGCGCGAGCGGTGAGGTCTGGTTGTGCGCCGCGATCTCACGCAGCTGCTCGTTCGCCATCAGCGACAGACGCAACTGGTAGACCTGCGACCCACCGAAGCGGCGGCCGGAGCCGGTCGTCTCCGGGTCGCCCTCGGGGGAAAGGGCGGCCAGGTACGACTCGAGCTCGTGGTCGGGCAGGGCCTCGCCCTGCTCCACTTCGGTGCGATGGCGTCCAGCGTTCGCGGCGTCTGCCGCCGCCTTGCCGCTGGGTCGACTACGTCCGGTGAAAAGCACCAGAGAAGGATAACGAACCGATTGCGGTCTCACCAGCAAAGCAACCAAAATCACGAGTAAGGGTTGCGTCACTGTGGGTATTTGTGCTGCGTGAACCGGGTGTGGACATGGAGAGGCCCCCGCGCCAGGGGGAGGAACGCGGGGGCCGGAGGGGATCTCCACAGGCGCTGACCGGGGGTGTGTCAGCTTGTCGATTGTTGCACGCGCACGCGCGTCGTGGGAGAGGGCAAACGCGAAAAATCTCGAGAACTATTCACCTGGTGTTCACGGCGATGCTCATCTCTCCACCCGGTGGTCCGATGACCAGCGCGAACCCCCGGGGCTTGTCGGGTTGAGGGCTTCGACAAGCCGGGCCCTGCCAAGCAAGGTTGGCAGGGCCCGCTCAGCGAG
Organism: Actinophytocola sp.; assembly: GCF_049647105.1. Classification (GTDB taxonomy): domain Bacteria; phylum Actinomycetota; class Actinomycetes; order Mycobacteriales; family Pseudonocardiaceae; genus Actinophytocola. Next base: position 55,611 of record NZ_JBARWZ010000034.1, on the reverse strand, counting down.
CGGCATTCACTCCGTCAGACGGTGGCCCGCCACGGCCAACGCGGCCTCCACGCGGGGGCGGCTCAGCTCGTCCGCGCTCGTGATGGTCACCGCGCCGGTCGTCAGGTTCACGGCCACGTCGGTCACGTGGTCGAGCCCGGACAGCTCCTCGGTCACGGACCTGGCGCAGTGGTCGCAGGTCATGCCGGCGACCCGGTACACGTTGTAGATCGTGTGCATGGGCACTGGTCTCTGACTTCCTTTCTCATACGGCTCCCCACCTAGGTCTTCGACCCTGGGCCCGCCGCGCTTGAGGAATCACGTGTCCCCCACATGGGTCGCCTCGCCCGAATGCCGTTTCCGCTGGTAGCAAGGGGATCGCTCGGGAAACCCCGAGCGGCGCGCACGCGCGGCGACGTCGGAAGGTGGTGACGGGTGATCAGATGCGGCCATTCGAGTGACCCGGCGGTAGCCGTCGGCGCCGGTGTCCACGCCGTGACCGTCAGCCGGTGCGACCTTGACTACTTTGCGTGGGGGCCGGATTCACTCCTCGGGGGGCTGTGGTAAGTGCCCCCCGTCTCATAGCCTTCCCCGAAACCTGATGGTCGGGGAGGCGGCATGAGCGGTCCAGTCGAAGTTCGTGACTTTCTGTTGCAGCACGAGTCCAAGGACACAGCCCTCAACTTCGGTAACGGTGGTGTTCCCGCCCAGCGGAGCGGCGAGACCTCACGCGTGTCGGACGAGCAGGTGCACCGCGCACAGCTCGCCGTGGCCCGCGGCGCACAAGGCGTCGAGGACTGCCGGGAACTGCTGGACATGCTGGGCCTGGTGCCCGGAGAGGACGGCATCGCGCCAGTTCGCCGCTGACGACACCGACCGGCCGGCCCGCACGCCGTCGGCCGGTCGGTCAAGCTCGACAGTCGTGCCGGTCGGGCTCGCGGAGTTGTCGCAGCCAGAGGGTGGTTCGGATACCCGCTTCGAAGGGGTCAGAGGGCATGTCATATGCTTTCGGTGCTCCAAAGCGGGCCCGGGCTCCCATCGTCTAGCGGCCTAGGACTCCGCCCTTTCAAGGCGGCAGCGCGGGTTCGAATCCCGTTGGGAGCACTCTCCGCCGCCGAGGCGGCCCCAGCGGCGCGATCAGGTCGATCAGTGCCGCTTCATCGCCCCCGACTCGATCACCGTCGCGGGCAGTCATCTGCCCTAACCGTGTTGTTCTGGCGACCCTCACGATGTCGGCAACGGCCTATCGCGTAACCGTTTTTCGGACCGCTTCAGTCCATCGAGTGCTTCTGCCCGCAGGTCGGGTACATCCCGCGTCCAGCCCAGGTTGAGCGGGGCGGATCAGCCCTAGTGTGTCGGCATGTTTGGACGGATCTTCGCGGTGGCGGCGTTGGTGGCGATGTTGGCGGTCGTGCCGGCCGAGGCTGTCGGGGCACAGCAGGCCTGCCCGGAGCCGGCCGTCGGCCTGACGAACGGCAGTTTCGAGGAGCCACATCACGACTCACGTCATGCTGTGGTCGCCGAGGGCGACGTGCCGGGCTGGGACACCACGGCCAGCGACGGCACGATCGAGATGTGGGGCCCGGACAACGCGCCGATCAACCGGGGGCTGGAGGTCCCGGCGGTGGAGGGCACGCAGTTCGTCGAGCTCAACTCCAACGAGCCGTCGACGCTGTACCAGGACGTGGTCGCCACGCCGGGACAGGCGATGCTGTGGCAGGTCCACCATCGGGCCCGCAACTCCACCGACGGCTTCGACGAGGACACGATGCGGGTGGCTATCGGCCCACCGGGAAACGTGGTCGTGCAGACGCCCAGCGGGCAGAGCGATCCGGACATCGTCGACGGCGAGGACGAGTGGGGGAGCCGGTTCGGCCGGTACACCGTGCCTGCCGGGCAGACCGTCATCCGGTTTGCCTTCGGCGCCGTCGACACCTCGACCGGAGACCCGTCGATCGGCAACTTCCTCGATCAGATCGAGTTCGGTACCCCGGCCTGCCTCACCCTCACCAAGACCTCCTCGGGCGGCCCGCTCAACGTGGGTGACGAGATCCGATACGAGATCACCGCCCGCAACGACGGCAACTCCCGCGCCCTCGACACAGTGCTCACCGACCCCATCCCGGCCGCGACCAGCTTCGTGCCGGGATCGCTGCGCATCGACGGCCTGCCCGTCACCGACCAGCCCGGCGACGATGCGGGCGAAGTGGACCCGCGTCAGGTCACCGCCCGGCTCGGCGCCGGGGCGAGCGCCACCGCCGGCGGCGCGCTCACCAGCACCGCGACCGCCACCGTCAGCTACGCGGTCCGCGTCGTCGAGTACCTGCCCTCCGTGGACAACCAGGCCACCGTGGACTACGTGGAAGGAGTCGGGGCCACGAACGAGCGCGCGGTCAGCCCGGTCGTGACCGACCTCGTCATCGCCCCAGAACCGACGCCGACGCCCCCCGACCCCACGAACCCGGCACCGCAGGCCTCCGGACCGACGCTGGCGGCCACCGGCCCCTCGATCATGGCCCCGGCGGCCGTCGCGCTGGCCCTGCTCCTCACCGGCGCTCTCCTACTGGTGCACCGCACGCGGTTCCGGAGCCGCGCGAAACAACCCGGCCGGTTCGGCGGCCGATGATCAGGTCGCCGAGCACGTCTGCGCCTCGAGTCAGCGGACAATCCCAAGGTCCGCGGGCATGAGACCCCCGAAAACCAGGGGGTAAGGGTCTGCTAGAGTCACAACCGTTGCTCCAAACGGTGTTGGTGAAAACCGTCGGGGCATGCTTTACCAGTAAGGCCCTGTGGCGCAGTTGGTTAGCGCGTCGCCCTGTCACGGCGAAGGTCGCGGGTTCGAGTCCCGTCAGGGTCGCGGAAGTTCCGGGGGATCATGCTCTCGGAGCTTCTGATCCAGCGTGGTCTGGTGGCACCCATATCGGGCCGCTGGACCACTTTGGTGTTTTTGGCCAGGTAGCTCAGTTGGTATGAGCGACCGCCTGAAAAGCGGTAGGTCGGCGGTTCGATCCCGCCCCTGGCCACCCTCTGACCAGCGAAAACGCCCCGGCCCTGTGCAGGCCGGGGCGTTTCTCGTCTCAGTTTCCGTCTCGATGCCCCCTTTCAGGGGCGTCGCATGACGCTGTGTCTATGACAGCGCCGACACGCACATCGAAACCTGCTCAGCATCGCTCGCTCGCTTAGGCGCGTCGCCAGGTGGAGCTCTACGTCATGCGTAGGCGTAGGTACGCCGCCAGGCCTTCCTGCGTCATCTCGCCTTGCGCAACGAGCAGGATGACAGCGACCAGCTCTGCCTCTGTGAGCATGGGCACGAAGCTGTTGAGGTAGCACGTGAGCAGCATCGCCACTGCCGCGGCTCTCTTGTTGCCATCGACGAACGGATGGTAGGTCTTAGCAATGTTGAAGCACACAATCGCGGCTTTGGCTGAGATGTCCGGATAGAGATCACCGTCGAAGCTCTGTGCAGGAGACGCCATGCAGGCATCAAGCGCACCATGATCTCGAACGGGACCTACTCCAAGAGGCCTAGTCTCATGGATTAGCTGATCCGCAGTGAGGTAGACCCAGTCGGACACCCGCAGCAGCCTACAGCGCTAAACCTCAGAGTTTGCCCAGCAGCTTGATCGCCTCGCCGTACTCACACCGGATCTTGTTCATTGCGTCGGTGAGAGACATCGGGTGAGGGCCTGGCTTCGTGAAGTCGCGGGCGGGCAAGAGATGAGCTGTGGCCTCGCGAGCCTCACGGACTTCGTCCTCAATCGCCTGGATGGTCATCTTCGCCTCCCCGCCAAAGTTGACTCCCGAGAAGGGAGTGCATGCATGCAACAACAGCAAGGGTAGCCGACGTACTCCCGGCTGGTCTTCCCCAATCGGACGAACCACGGGAGACATTTGCTACAGGAACTGTGTTGGGGGGTCTGATCAGGTCAAATGATGTCTTGGGCGACTAGAGACTCGCTAGTTCCAGACGTCCGTCCGGTCGATCTCGCCGTCGATGGGCGGTTGCAAGGGTTGCTGGTGCGGTGAGTCCGCACGGGGGTCGGGTGAGCCGCTAGTGTGCGCGCGTGCGTACCACCTTCGGCACCATCCTCGTCCTGCTCGGGTGTCTCCTCGCCGCGCCCGCGGTGGCGGCCTACGCGCTTGTCGGTGAGGTGACCGACCAGCAGCGGTACCTCGACGCGGTGGAGCCGCTCGCCGACGACCCCGACATCCACGCGTCCGTCGCCGGGCAGATCAACGCGGCGCTCGCGGACAAGGTGCCTGCCTCCGCGCAGCCCCTGGTCGACCAGAGCGTGAACTCGTTCGTCAGGAGCGACGAGTTCCGGCAGCTGTGGATCACCGTGAACAGGGAGGTCCACCCGGAGGTGCTCGCCATGCTGCGTGGCGAGGAAGGCGGCAGCCTCAGCGTCCAGGGCGACGCGATCGTCCTGGACCTCGGTGACGTCGCCACTTTGCTCCGGCAGCGGATGACCGAGGCGGGGGCGCCGTTCGCGGAGCAGATCCCGCGGATCAACGCGTCCGTCGAGCTGATCTCCCGGCCTGCCGTGCGGCAGCTGGTGCCCGCGTTCGACCTGCTCGAGAAGCTCAGCGTGGTGTTGCCGATCGTGGCGCTGGGCCTGCTCATCGGCGGGGTGGCGGTCGCCGGGGGGCGGGGGCGGGTGCTCGTCGTCGGCGGCGTCGGGCTCGTCGTGATGATGTTGCTGCTCGTGTTGTTCCAGTTCCTCGCCCGTAGTCAGGTGACCGCACGCAGTCCCAAGCCGGAGCTGGCCGGCGTCTTCTACGACGCGCTGACGAGCCAGGTCATGACCATCGCCTGGGTCGTGTGCGGGGTCGGCGGGATCGCCATCCTCGTCGGCGGGTTCGTGGCGGCCGCCCAGTCCCGGCGGGCCGCGGCGGCGCCGCCGCCACCTCGGCGCCGGGCGTCCTTCTCGCGCTGAGCTGTCGATCAGGGCAGGCTCCGATCGTGTGGACGGCGACGAGAGGAGAAACCTGTGTTCAGTCCGGCCGAACTCGAGTACCTGCGCGGCCAGCCGCTGGCCCGCCTCGCGACCCTCAACGCCGGGGAGCGGCCCGACGTGGTGCCCGTCGCCTTCGAGGTCGACGAGACCGGGTTCTGGGTCGGGGGCGGGCCGACCGTGGTCTCGACACGCAAGATCCGCAACGTCGTGGCGGGGCGGCGGCGGGTCGCGCTCGTCGTGGACGACCTCGTGTCGCTGCGGCCGTTCATCGCCAGAGGGGTGCGGGTGTACGGGTCCTCGGGTGAGCCGGAGGAGCGGGTCGGGCTCGTCGGGCCGGGCACGTACGTGCGGATCACGGCCGAAATCTCGTGGAGCTGGAATCTCGACGGGCAGCCTGCCGCCGAAGAGTGGTACTCGATGACACGAACGGCCCATTCCGGCTGTTGACAATTGTAAAACTGGGCTGGTCACCTGTGTTACCTGACCGTTGACCAGCCTGTAACCCTGTTCCTAAGGGTGAGACAACTCACTGTCCGTGTAACGGCGCCCCCGCTCCGAGCGAATCAGTGAACGCGGCCTCGGAGCGGCAGGGGCAATCCGAATCGTTGGGTCGCAACGACATTCGTCCATTCCGGGCAAGCGGGGACGCCCATCAACCCGCCATGCGTGCATGCGCACATGTGGCTGGGGGGGACCACAATGCGTGACCAGCAACTAGGCGCCCCACGGCGGAGACCGGTGATCCTGCGGGGCCTGTCTGCCAACCGCCTGCTCCCGCAGGAGCCCAGTCACCCACCCGTCGGCGGGTGGGAACCCCGGTATCGCCGTTACGTGATCACCAGTGACATCCTGGTCACGATCCTCACCGCGGTCGCCATCGGCGGACTGCTCAGCGTGGGTGCCGCGGCTCTCTTCAAGGACCTCACGCTCGGCTTCCTGTCCGTGGTCTCCGTCGTCTGCTCGCTCGCCATGAACCGGGCGTGGCACCCGACCGTGCTGGGCCAGGGCGCCGAGGAGTACGTCCGCCTCGGTCGCGGCATGTTCGCGGCCGCCGCCGCGCTCGGCCTCGCCGGCCTCGCCACCGGCGTCGTGTCGACCCGGCCGTGGGTGTTCGTCGTCATCCCGGCCACCGCCGTCATCGCGTTGCTGGCCCGCTACCTGCTGCGACAGGTCCTGCACAGGGCACGCTACGAAGGCGAGTGCCTGCTGCCCGTGATGGCGGCGGGCGGCGTCGACACCGTGCGGGACCTGATCACCCGCACGAAGGCCGCGCCGCACGTCGGGTGGCGCGTCGCCGCGATCTGCACCGTCGATGGCGAAGGCGACAGCGGCAGCGGCGGCATGGAGGTCGACGGCGTGTCCGTCATCGGCACCCTCGACGACCTGTCCGACCACGTCCGCCGTGGCGGCTACCGCATCGTCGCGATCACCGCCGACTCGTACTGGACGCCGCGCAGACTGCAGCAGCTCGCATGGAAACTCGAGGGCAGCGGCGCCGAGATGGTGGTGGCGCCGATGCTCATGGAGGTCGCCGGGCCGCGGCTGCACGTGTCGGGTGTGCTCGGCATGCCGTTGCTCCGGGTCAGCGCACCCGCGTTCACCGGCGTCCGCCGCGTGGTGAAGGGCGTTGTCGACCGGATCGGCGCGTTCGCGCTGCTGACGGTCGGTGTGCCGGTGATGCTGATCGCGTCGCTCGCGATCCTCATCGACAGCCGGGGCGGGGTGTTCTACCGGCAGCGCCGCGTCGGCAAGGGCGGCGAGGAGTTCACGATTCTCAAGTTCCGCACGATGGTGCGCAACGCCGACCGGGTCAAGAAGGACCTCGAGGCCGCCAACGAAGGCGCAGGGGTCCTGTTCAAGATGCGCCGGGACCCGCGCGTCACCAGGGTCGGCGCGCTGCTGCGGCGTTACTCGATCGACGAGCTGCCGCAGCTGTTCAACGTGCTCACCGGCGACATGTCGCTGGTGGGGCCACGGCCACCGCTGCCGGAGGAGAGCGCCCGCTACGAGGCGGACGTGCGGCGGCGGCTGCTCGTGAAACCGGGCTTGACCGGATTGTGGCAGGTCAGCGGACGGAGCGACCTGCCATGGGAAGAGGCGGTCCGGTTGGACCTGCGCTATGTGGAGGACTGGTCACTCGCGCTCGACGCGATGATCCTGTGGAAGACCTTCCGAGCGGTGCTCGGCGGGCAGGGAGCGTACTGACGATGAACTGCCGACTCTGTGGCTCGACGAATCTCGCCAGCGTTGTCGATCTCGGCGCCACTCCACCCTGCGAGTTGTTCCTCTCGGCCGAACAGGTCGACGAACCCGAGATGACCTACCCGCTGCACCTGCGGTTGTGCACGGAGTGCCTGCTGGCGCAGCTGCCGCCGCTGATCACCCCGGAGGAGACGTTCACCGAGTACGCGTACTTCTCGTCCTTTTCGGACTCCTGGGTGCGGCACGCGGAGGAGTTCGTCGACGCGCAGGTCGCGCGCATCGACCCGAAGTTCGTGGTCGAGGTCGCCTCCAACGACGGCTACCTGCTGCGGCACGTGGTCGAGCGCGGCATCCGCTGCCTGGGGGTCGAGCCGTCGGTGAACGTGGGCTCCGCCGCCCGCGACAAGGGTGTGCCGACGCTGACCGCGTTCCTGTCCCCGGAAACCGGGCAGGCCGTCCGCGACGAGCACGGCCCGGCCGACCTGGTGGTCGCCAACAACGTATACGCACACATCCCGGACGTCGTCGGGTTCACCAGGGGCCTGCGTGCGCTGGTCGCCGACGACGGCTGGGTGTCGATCGAGGTGCAGCACCTGCTCACGCTGATCGAGCTGACCCAGTACGACACGATCTACCACGAGCACTTCCAGTACTACACGGTCGCGTCCGCGCAGCGTGCGCTCGCGAGCGGCGGACTGTCCCTTGTGGACGTCGAGCTGGTGCCGACGCACGGCGGCTCGATCCGCCTGCTGGCCCAGCCGACGGAGAGTGCTCCCGAACCGACGCGGCGTGTCCTCGATGTGCTGAGCCGGGAGAAGGCCGCAGGCCTGCACGAGCTGAGCGGGTACGCCGAGTTCGCCCAGCGGGTGGCGAAGGTGCGCCGTGAGCTGCTCGGCTTCCTTGTCGACGCGGCGGCCGATGGCAAGACCGTCGTCGGCTACGGGGCACCCGGCAAGGGCAACACGCTGCTCAACCACTGCGGCATCCGCCCCGACCTCCTGCAGTACACAGTGGACCGCAACCCGTACAAGCACGGCCGGTTCACTCCTGGCACGCGGATCCCGATCCTGCCGCCGGAGCAGATCGCGGTCGACAAGCCGGACTACGTGCTCGTGCTGCCGTGGAACCTGCGCAAGGAGCTCACCGCCCAACTGTCCTATGTGGGCGACTGGGGCGGAAAGCTCGTCTTCCCCATTCCTCATCTCGAGATCGTCGAGGTTCAGTCATGAAGGTCGTGTTGTTCTGCGGCGGCTACGGCATGCGGATGCGCAACGGTGCCGCCGACGACGTGCCCAAGCCGATGGCCATGGTGGGCCCGCGCCCGCTGATCTGGCACGTGATGCGCTACTACGCCCACTTCGGGCACACGGAGTTCATCCTGTGCCTCGGCTACGGCGCCCACCACATCAAGAAGTTCTTCCTCGACTACGAGGAGACCACGTCCAACGACTTCGTCCTGCGTGACGGCAAGGCGGAGCTGCTCTCCACCGACATCGCCGACTGGACGATCACGTTCGTGCAGACCGGTATCGAGTCGGCGATCGGTGAGCGGCTGCGCCGGGTGCGTGAGCACCTGGACGGCGAGGAGATGTTCCTCGCCAACTACGCGGACGTGCTCACCGACGCCCCGTTGCCGGACATGATCGACAAGTTCAGGAATTCCGACGCGGGCGCGCAGATGATGGTCGTGCCGCCGCAGTCGTCGTTCCACTGCGTCGAGATGGGCACCGACGGCATGGTCGGCGCGATCACCGCCGTCAGCGAGATGCCGCTGTGGGAGAACGGCGGCTACTTCGTGCTCCGCCAGGAGGTCTTCGACCACATCCCGGAGGGCGGCGACCTGGTCGCCGACGGCTGCGGTGAGCTGGCGAAGCGCGGCAGGCTCAGCGCCTTCCCGTACCGCGGCTTCTGGCAGCCGACGGACACCGTCAAGGAACGCACCATGCTCGACGACGGCTACACGCACGGCGTCAAGCCCTGGGCCCTGTGGGACCAGGTGCCGGCGTGATCGGTCTGGGGGCGCGCGTCACGCGAGTGGTCGCGCTGGGGGCGCACTGTGACGACATCGCGATCGGTGCGGGCGGCACGCTGCTGACGTTGTGCAAGGCCAACCCCGGACTGCGCGTCGACGCGCTCGTCCTGTCCGGCGGCGGCACCGAACGCGAGGACGAGGAACGGGCGGCGCTGGCGGCGTTCTGCCAGGGCGCGGAGCTGGACGTGACCGTGCACAAGCTGCCGGACGGCCGCCTGCCGGCGCACTGGGACGAGGCCAAGGCCGCGCTCGAGGAGCTCCGTGCCAACACGGACCCGGACCTGATCCTCGCTCCGCGCACCGAGGACGCGCACCAGGACCACCGCGGCCTCGCGAAGCTGGTGCCGACCGTGTACCGGAATCACCTGGCGCTCGGCTACGAGATCGTCAAATGGGACGCTGACCTGGGCCGCCCCACCGCCTATCAGCCGCTGTCGGCCGAGACGGCGGAGAAAAAAGTCGAGCTGTTGCAACAGCACTACGCCTCGCAGCGACACCGTCCTTGGTACGACCGGGAAGCCTTCCTCGGACTCGCGCGCATCCGCGGCATCGAATGCCAGGAGCGCTACGCGGAGGCGTTCTCGGTGCGGAAGCTGACATTCGATTGGGAGGGCTGAGCCGTGCGTGTGCTGCTCACCGGGCACAAGGGTTATCTCGGCACGGTCATGGCGCCGGTGCTCAAGGCTGCTGGCCACGACGTGACCGGCCTCGACTCCGGTCTGTTCGCGCAGTGCCTGCTCGGGCCCGCGCCGCAGGACCCGCCCGGCCACACCGTGGACCTGCGTGACGTGCACCCGTCGCACCTCGAGGGGTTCGACGCGGTCATCCACCTCGCGGCGCTGTCGAACGACCCGCTCGGCGCGCTCGCGCCGGACCTCACCTACGACATCAACCACCACGCGTCCGTGCGGCTCGCGCGGCTGGCCCGCGACGCCGGGGTCCGCCGGTTCCTGTACGCGTCGACGTGCTCGGTGTACGGCGCGTCCGGCGGTGACGGCCTCGTCGACGAGGACGCGCCGCTGCGGCCCGCGACCCCGTACGCGGAGTCGAAGGTGCTGGTGGAGGGCGACCTGCACGACATGGCCGACGACGACTTCACGCCGGTGTACCTGCGCAACGCCACCGCGTTCGGCTACTCACCGCGTCTGCGTGCCGACATCGTGCTGAACAACCTGGTCGGCCACGCGTTCCTGTCGAACGAGGTGCTGGTGCTGTCCGACGGCACGCCGTGGCGCCCACTCGTGCACGCCGCCGACATCGCGCGTGCGTTCGCCGCCGCGCTGGCCGCACCGCGCGAGGCCGTGCACGACAAGGCGTTCAACATCGGCACCGAACGCAACAACGTGACGGTCGCGGAGATCGCGAACGAGGTCATCGAGGCGGTGCCGGGTTCGACGCTGCGGATCACCGGCGAGGCGGGTGCCGACCCGCGTTCGTACCGCGTCGACTTCTCCCGCTTCCGCGCGGCGATCCCCGGCTTCGACTGCGAGTGGTCGGTGAAGGCGGGCGCGGTCGAGCTGATCGAGGCCTACCAGAAGCACGGCCTGACCAAGGAGTCCTTCGACCGCCGGTTCACCAGGCTGGCCTGGCTGAAGGACCGCGCGGAGAGCGGCGCCGTGGACGAGACCATGCGCTATGCCTGAGGGTGACCGGATGCATGCTCTGGTGCGGCGGTTGTACCCGCTGTGCCGGAGCATCACCGGTGACGGTGTCCGGGAGACCCTCGCGATCGTCGGCGAGCAACTCGACCTGACCGTGCACGAGGTGCCGACCGGGACGCAGGTCCTGGACTGGACCGTGCCGCAGGAGTGGAACATCCGTGACGCCCACATCTCCCGCGACGGCGAGCGGATCGTGGACTTCCAGGCGCTGAACCTGCACGTGGTCGGCTACAGCGTGCCGGTGCACCGGACGATGACGCTCGATGAGCTGCGCGGCCACCTGCACACGCTGCCGGACCAGCCGTCGCTCGTCCCGTACCGCACCTCCTACTACGCGCCGACGTGGGGTTTCTGCCTCGCACAGGCCACGTTGGACGCGATGCCGGACGGCGACTACGAGGTGGTCATCGACTCGGACCTGGCCGACGGGTCGCTGACCTACGCCGAGCACGTGGTGCCCGGCCAGGTCGACGACGAGGTCATCGTCTCCTGCCACGTGTGCCACCCGTCGCTGGCCAACGACAACATGGCGGGCGTGGCGGTCGCGGTGGAGCTGGCGAAGTCGCTCCGGAACCCGTACTACACCTACCGTTTCATCTTCGCGCCCGGCACGATCGGCGCCATCACCTGGCTGGCCCGCAACGACGCGGCACGTGTCAGGCACGGCCTCGTGCTCGCCTGCGCAGGTGACCGCGGCTCCCTGACCTACAAGCAGAGCCGCCGGGGCGACGCGGAGATCGACCGCGTCCTCGCGCACGTGCTCCGCGACCGTCCGCACGAGATCCGCGAGTTCTCCCCGTACGGCTACGACGAGCGCCAGTACTGCTCACCCGGCTACAACCTGGGTGTCGGCTCGCTCACCCGCACCCCGTACGCGGGCTACCCGGAGTACCACACCTCCGGCGACGACCCGGACTTCGTCACGCCGGAGTCCATGGTGGACACCCTCACGGTGTGCCGGGAGGCCGTCGACGTCCTCGAACGGAACCGGCGTTACGTCAACATGAGCCCGTACGGCGAACCGCAGCTGGGCAGGCGCGGCCTGTACGAGTCGCTCGGCGGCCGCAGCGACGCGAAGGACGCGCAGCTGGCGATGCTGTGGGTGCTGAACCTGTCCGACGGGGACCACGACCTGCTCACCATCGCCGACCGGGCACGGCTGCCGTTCCAGGCAGTGGCCGCGGCGGCGGACGCGTTGGCTGCGGCCGGATTGTTGAAAGTTGGTTAGATGGGTGGCATCGCGCGGCGGCTGACCTGGGGACTCGGCGATCAGGCCGTGTCCAGCATGACCAACTTCGTGGTCGGCGTGTTCGTCGCCCGCGAGCTTGGCGTCGCCGCGTTCGGCATCTTCAGCCTTGTCTGGGTCACCTACGGGGTGATCCTCAACATCTCCCGTGGCCTCGCGACAGACCCGCTCGTCGTGCGGTTCAGTGGCGCGTCCACCGCGGACTGGCGGCAGGCCACCGCCCGCGCGAGCGGCACCGCGATCGCCGTCGGTGCCGCGTTCGGTGTGCTCGCGGCGTTCGCCGGGTTCGCCATCGGCGGCACGCTGGGGGCCGCGTTCGTCGCGCTCGCCGTCGTCGCACCCGGCATGCTGCTGCAGGACAGCTGGCGGTTCGCGTTCTTCGCCGCGGGAGAGGGACACAAGGCGTTCGTCAACGACGTCGTGTGGGCCATCACCATGATCCCGTTGCTGCTGCTGGCTGCCGTGCACGGCAGTGTCTGGGGCTTCGTGCTCGCCTGGGGTGGCGCGTCGCTGCTCGCCGCGGGCTGCGGGTGGCTGCAGAGCCGGATCGTGCCGCACTTCGCCGGAGTGCGGGACTGGCTGCGGCAGCACAAGGAGCTCGGCTCCCGCTACCTCATCGAGAACGTCAGCAACTCCGGCGCGGCACAGCTGCGGATGTACGGCCTCGGTGCGATCGCCGGCCTCTCCGCCGTCGGCGCGGTGCGCGGCGCGGAGCTGCTGCTCGGCCCGTTCCTCGCGCTGCTCATGGGCCTGAACCTGGTCGCGGTGCCGGAGGCGGCCCGCGTCCTGCGCGAGGCGCCGGGCCGTCTCGCCCGTTTCTGTCTCACCCTGGGTGGCGTGCAGGCCATCGCGGCCGCGACCTGGGGCGCCATCCTGTTGTTCCTCGTACCAGACGCGCTCGGCACGCTCGTGCTCGACGACGTGTGGGCACACGCGCAACCGCTGATCCTGCCGGTCTCCCTGTCGGTCACCGGCGCGGGCATCGTCGCGGGCGCGGCGGCCGGGCTCCGCGCGCTCGGTGCGGCGCCACGGAGCCTGCGGGCCCAGCTGTGGGCGTCGGCGGGCTACCTCGGCTTCGGTCTCGTCGGCGCGTGGTTCGGCGGGGCCGTCGGCATGAGCTGGGGCTCCACCATCGCCATGTGGCTCGGTGCGGGCCTGTGGTGGCTACAGCTTCGCGCGGCGCTGCGCGAGCGCACTCCCGTCCAGGAACTCCCGAACCTCGCCGAATCGAGGACATCATGAAGCGGACCAGAGCCCCGAGACTCACGATCGGCCTGCCGGTCTACAACGGTGAGGAGTACCTCGCGGAGTCTCTTGACGCGTTGATCGGTCAGTCCTACGAGGACTACGAGCTCGTCATCACCGACAACGCGTCCACGGACGGCACCGCCGACATCTGCAAGCGGTACCTGGCCATGGACTCACGCGTCAGCTACCACCGCCTGCCGGAGAACATCGGCGCCGCGGGCAACCACAACCACGTGGTCACCCTCGCCCGCGGCGAGCTGTTCAAGTGGGCCTCCCACGACGACCTCTACGGCGCCACCCTGCTGGAACGCTGCGTCGAGGCCCTCGACGAACGCCAGGACTTCGTCCTCGCGCACTCCTACAACGCGACGATCGACAGCCACGGCAAGATCATCGAGCCCTACGACTACCGCATGCCGACCGACTCGCCGTCCGCGGCGGAACGGTTCCGGGGCCTCCTGCACGCCTCCGGCGGCGACGACTTCTACGGCGTCATCCGGACCGCGTCGCTGCGCAACGTGAGGCCGCACGACAGTTACCACCACGCGGACCGCACGTTCGTGATGGACATGGCCATGCAGGGCCGCTTCCACCAGGTGCCGGAGCTGCTGTACTTCCGCCGCGACCACGAGACCCGCGCCGAACGCGCCAACCCGAGCATCCGCAGCCGCTGCGCGAACCTCGACCCCAAGCGCGCCAAGGGTTTCAACCCGGCGCCGCGCCTGCTCGCCGAGTACGCCCTCGGTTACGTCACCCTGATCCGCCGCGCGCCCATCGACCGCGCGGAGAAGCGGAAGTGCTACCGCTACCTGGCCGAGTACCTGTCGAGCCGCGTCACCCGCCGCGTCGTCAGCGCCTCCGGCCAGCCCGCGGTGGCGCCGAAGGACCAGGTCCTGTCGATCGACGGGATCGTGCCGAGGGGAGTCCACCAGTGAAGGTCGGGTTGTTCGGCCTGCTGGGCTCCGGGAACATGGGCAACGACGGCTCACTGGAGGTCATCCTCGCCTACCTGCGTGAGCACCACCCGTCCGCCGAGCTGAGCAGCCTGTGCTCCGGCGCCGACGTGGTCGAGGCTCGCTACGGCGTCCCGGCCGAACCGCTGCACTGGTACTACACCCGCGACCGCGACCCTGGCCCGCTCGCCAGGTTCGGGCTGAAGGTCTTCGCCAAGTTCCGTGACTCGGCGCGGGTGCTGCGCTGGGTGCGGCGGCAGGACGTGGTGATCGTGCCGGGCGCCGGCGTGCTGGAGAACACGCTTCCCCTGCGGGCGTGGGGTTTCCCGCTGTCACTGTTCCTGCTCAGCGTCTTCGGCAGGCTCACCGGCACGAAGGTCGCGTTCGTCAACGTCGGCTCCAACGTGATCAACCAGCGGATGATGCGGTTCCTCATCCGCTGGGCGGCCGGTCTCGCGCACTACCGCTCCTTCCGCGACTCCCTGTCCCGCGACTCGCTCGCCACCATGGGGGTGGACACCTCCCGCGACGAGGTCTTCCCGGACCTCGTCTTCGCCCTGCCGGGCCCGGATGTCACCGTGGAGAGCGGCACGGTCGCCGTGGGTCTGATGGACTACCACGGTAGTAACGACGACAGGGCCAGTGCCGACCTAATACACAAGACTTATGTGGAGGGTATGAGGCGGTTCGTACGCTGGCTGGTCGACGGCGGCCACCGGGTGCGACTGCTCATCGGGGACGAGGTGGACGAGAAGATCGTCCGCGAGTTCATGGCCGACATGCCGGAAACCCTGGTCTACGAACAAATCAGGACGCTCGGCGACGTGATGGCACAGATCGCGCGCGCCGAGGTGGTGGTCGCCACCCGCTACCACAACGTGTTGTGCGCTCTGAAGCTCGGGAAGCCGACCGTCTCGGTCAGCTACTCGGCGAAGAACGACCGGATCATGGCCGACATGGGCATCGGTGAGTACACACAGGACGCCAGGACCGTGGACGCGGACCGGCTGATCGTTCAGTTCACCGAGGTCGTGGCGGCAGCGGACCGCATCGGACTCGTGCTTGGCGAGAATGCGGGACGCAAGTCCGCGCAACTGGCGCGGCAGTTCGAAGTTCTCTCGGCTGCTCTGGGAATGCCGGTCGAGACCGCGAAGGAAAGCACACGGGAAGTGATTTCGTGAGCATCACAGCTGGAGGACGGCCGCGGCAGACCGTTCGTCCCCCGAGTTTGGCGGCCACCGTGCGGCAGCTGGGCAGCCGGGCGGAAGACCTGCTGCAGCGCGTCCTCACCCGCGTCGGACTGTCCCATTCGGAGTCCCGGATCGCCGAGGACGCCCAGGACTACTGGGCGGAGTCGGGAAGTTCGAAGTGGAAGGCGAACTCGCACTGGCGGGACGCACCCGTCTTCGACAACGGTGACCTCTGGTACGAGATCGGCAAGCGGCACCTCGACATGTTCGACCGCGGCGCACGCTCGGTCGGGTTCGACCGTCCACTTGGGCGCGTGGTGGAGTGGGGCTGTGGCGGCGGCGCCAACGCCGTCCACTTCGCACCGAGGGCGAGCGAGTTCGTCGGGGTGGACGTGGTGCCGGAGACACTGGACGAGTGCGCACGGCAGGTGGCCGCGCACGGCGACACCCGCTACACACCGGTGCTCGCCGAGGTCGCCCATCCCGAGCGCGTGGTGGAGCAGGTCGGTACCTGCGATCTCTTCCTCTGCTTCTACGTCTTCGAGCTGATCCCCACCCCCGAGTACGGCGAGCGGCTCCTGCGGATCGCGTCCAGGATGCTGGCGCCTGGCGGGCTGGCGCTGATCCAGGTCAAGTACCACGACGGCGGCTTCTGGAACCGCCCTCGCCGCCGCGGTTACCGCACCAGTGTGGCGGGCATGACGACGTACTCGGTGCCGGAGTTCTGGCAGCTGGTCACCAGGTGCGGGCTGCGGCCCGAGGTCGTGGAGCTGATCCCGGAGAACGAGCTGGACCGCAACTACGCGTATTTCCTGGTCTCCAAGGGGGAGTGACGTGAAAGCCACGCCCGTGCCCGAGATCGAGGGTGCGTTCCTGTTCGAGCCGACACCGCACGCCGACGAACGCGGCTTCTTCAGCCGCACCTTCGACGCCGAGGTCGTCCGGTCCTCGGGCATCGACCCGGACGGTTTCTCGCAGGACAGCCTGTCGCGCTCGGCACGGGGTGTCCTGCGCGGCATGCACCTGCGGTCCGGGCGCGGGGAGGCGAAGCTGGTCCGCTGTTCGTATGGCCGCGTCTTCGACGTGATCGTCGACCTGCGACCGGGCTCCGCCACATTCCGGAACCAGAAACATCTGGAACTTTCTGGCGATACACAGGTGACGCTGTACGTGCCCGCCGGTTGTGCACACGGGTTCCAGGCGCTCACCGACCCCGCCGACGTGTCCTATCGCATCGATAGGCGCCACGACCCGGCGGAGGACGTGGCGATCGCCTTCGACGACCCCGAGTTGGCGATCCCGTGGCCGCTGCCGCCCGCGCTGCTGTCCGAACGGGACCGGCAGGCGCCGACCTTGGCTGTGGCCCTCGAAAGGGTATGACGCAATGGACTTCACCCGTTCCCGCGAGGCGAACAAGCGCCTCCACGACATGGTGCCCGGTGGCGCCCACACCTACGCCAAGGGTGAGGACCAGTACCCGGAGGGCATGGCCCCGGTGATCGCACGCGGGCGCGGCGCGCACGTGTGGGACGTCGACGGCAACGAGTTCATCGAGTACGGCTCGGGTCTGCGTGCCGTGAGCCTCGGCCACGCGCACCCCCGGGTCGTCGAGGCCGTGCGCGCACAGCTGGAGCTGGGCAGCAACTTCGTGCGCCCCAGTGAGCTGGAGGTCGATGCGGCCGCGAAGTTCCTCGCGACCGTGCCGACCGCGGAGATGGTCAAGTTCGCGAAGAACGGCTCGGACGTCACCACCGCCGCCGTCCGCCTCGCGCGTGCCGCCACCGGCCGCGAGGTCGTGGCGCTGTGTGCGGACCAGCCGTTCTTCTCCACCGACGACTGGTTCATCGGCACCACCGCCATGTCCTCGGGCATTCCCGGCCATGACCTGACGGTCACGTTCCCCTACGGCGACCTGGCGGCCGTCGAACGCCTCTTCACCGAGCACGACGTCGCGTGCGTGATCCTCGAGGCCGCCACACAGAACGACCCGCCGCCCGGTTACCTGCGGGGTCTGCGTGACCTGTGCACCTCCCACGGCGTGGTGCTGATCTTCGACGAGATGATCACCGGTTTCCGCTGGTCGGAGGCGGGTGCGCAGGGCGTGTACGGCGTGACCCCGGACCTGTCGACGTTCGGCAAGGCGATCGGCAACGGGTTCGCCGTGTCCGCGCTCGCCGGCCGCCGGGACCTGATGGAGCTGGGCGGGCTGCGTGACACCCGCGAACGCGTGTTCCTGCTGTCCACCACGCACGGCGGGGAGACCCACGCCCTGGCCGCCGCGATGGCCGTCATGGACACCTATGTCGAGGAGGGCATCGCCGAGCGGCTCCACGCGATCGGCGCGCGCCTGGCCGCCGGGGTGCGGCAGGTCGCGGCGGCCGAGGGGGTCGCGGAGCACGTCGTCGTGCGCGGCCGCGACAGCAACCTCGTGTTCGCCACGCTCGACCAGGACGGCAGGCCGTCCCAGGAGTTCCGCACGTTGTTCCTGCGCAGGCTGATCCAGGGCGGCGTGGTCGGCCCGTCGTTCGTGGTCAGCAGCGCCCTCTCCGACGAGGACATCGACCGCACCGTCGAGGTCGTGGCCGGTGCGTGCGCCGTGTACCGCCAGGCGCTCGACACGGGCGACCCGTCGCCGTGGCAGGGCGGCCGCCCCGTTAAGCCGGTGTTCCGCCGTTTTGCCTAGTGTCCCGCGCCAGGGGAGGCGGACTAACATGCGGTGACGCATCCCTGCGGCAAGGCGGTGGCGCGTGATCGGGGACCTGGGCAGCACGGAGCGGGAACTGCTGCGTGCCGGTGCCGCGTACTCCCTCGGCCTGCGGTGTCTCATGTCCGCGGTCGCCGGGCTGGTGTCCGTGCTGCTCGAGACGACCGCCGCGCCCCTGCTCACCGTGTTCGTGGTGGTCGGGCTCGTCGCATGGACGGTCTTCTACGCCTATCGCTTCCCGCGCCGCGGCCGGCTGCTGGTGCCGCTGGACGTCGCGTTGATGTGCGCGCTGTGCCTGACCCAGCTGTGGACGGTGCCGACCGGTTCAGCGCATGGCATCACGTGGGTCATCGCGGTCATCGGCATCACGGTCATCGCCTACGCGTGGCAGCTGCCGCTGATCGCGCACGCGGCCGCGACGCTGACGGTCATGGCCGCGTTCCTCGTCGGCGCGGCGATCGCCGACTCACCCGGCTGGCTCGACGTGCTGCCGCTCCAGCTGTGGACGGTGATCGAGGCCGGGCTGTCGCGGGCGCTGTACGTGCTCGTCCGCAAGGGTGCCCGCGACGCCGACCTGGCGGTGGCCCGCAGCGAACAGTCGCGCCGGGACGCGGCGGTCGCCGAGGCCCGCCGCGCCGACGAGCGCGAGTACCTGGCCGCCCTGCACGACACCGCGTCGGCGACGCTGCTCATGGTCGGCTCCGGCGTCGCGGACCGGCCGGACCCCCACCTCGCCGCGCAGGCCGCCCATGACCTCGCGGCCATCAGCGGCGACCACGCGTCCCCGGCAGGCGAGGTGGACCTGGTCGCGCACCTGCGGGACGTCGGCCGTCACATGCCGCTGACCGTCCGGTGGGAGGCACCGGACCACCTGACCGTCCCGGCCGCCGACGCGGTCGCGCTGGCAGGTGGTGTCCGTGAGGCACTCACGAACGTGGTCCGGCACGCGGGCGTCGGCGAGGCCACCGTGTCGGTGCGGCGGGACGACGGCGAGGTGGTCGTGGAGGTCGCCGACCGGGGCGCCGGGTTCGACCCGACCCAGGTCAACGGGCACCGCTACGGCGTGACCAGGTCGATCCTCGAACGCCTGACCCGCGCGGGCGGCACCGCCGAGGTGATCAGCAGCCCCGGCGACGGCACCCGCGTGCGCCTGACCCGCCCGTTCTCGGTGTCCACGGACGCCGGGGGCGACGTCGAGACCATCAAGACCGGCGTCGGCACCGGGCTGCGGTGGTCGGTCGTCGTGATGAACCTGATCATCCTGTTCGGCCTCGACCTGCCCAGGCTCGTCGCGAACCAGCAGCACTACCGGTCGCTCGGCATGCAGGTCCTGACCCTGGTGGTGCTCACCGCGGTGACGCTCGTGGTGGCATGGCACCTGTGGCGGAAGCGTCCGCTCGGGATGGTGCGCTGGCCGCTCGTGGCGATCGTGTTCGCCGTGTCCGCGCTGTGCAACGACGCCGTCCCGCCGGAGCTGCGACTCGGCATGGCCCACTGGTCGGAGGGCGACGCGGCGTGGACCCTGCTGCTGCTCGTCCTGGACTTCCGCGTCGCGGTCATCGCCGTGGCACTCGCCGCCCACTACGCGATGACCTTCACCCAGACCGCCCTCGGCGGCGACGCGGCCATCACCGTGGCCGAGGCGGTCAACGCGACGGTCGTCGTGTTCAGCTACCAGCTGGCGGTCGGCGTGGTCACCGTGGTGCTGCGGCCGGTCGCGGTGACCGCGGCGGCGGTCACCTACCGGCAGGAGCGGCTGCGGACCGAGCGGGCGGTGGCCGAGCAGGTCCACCGCGACCGCACCGAGCGCTACGCCGCCCTGGCCGACTCGACCGCCCCGCTGCTCGCCGCCCTCGCGTCCGGCGAGGCCGACCCTGGCGACCCCGTGTTCCGGCGGGCGTGTGCGGTGGAGGCGGCGCGGGTGCGGCGGCTGCTGGCGGAGGACACGAGCGTGCCCGACCAGCTGTCGCACGAGCTGCGGGCGTGCGTGGAGCTGGCGGAACGCAACGGGATCACGGTCCACTTCGCCGAACGCGGCGAACGCCCGCAGGTGCCGAAGTCGGTGCGCCGCGCGCTGACCGACCCGGCGGTCGCGGCGCTGGCGACGGCGGCCAGCACCGCTCGGGTGACGGTCATCGGCGCCGCCGACGAGGTCACGGTGTCGGTGGTCGCGGACTCGCCGCCGGAGCTGGTGCCGACGGCGATGGACCCGGCGATCGTGGTGTCCACTTCGGACAATGGGGGCAAGCTGTGGGTCAAGACGACATGGCGGCGGACATGAGTGCGGGTATGACGGTGGTGGTGGTCGACGATCACCCGGTGGTCGTGGCCGGGGTGCGGGCGTGGTGCGCGCTGGCGGAGCCGCCGATCCAGGTGGTCGCGGCGGGCCCGACGGTGGCGACGGCGTGGGTCGGCCCTGGCGCCGAGGCGGACGTGGTCGTGCTGGACCTGCAGCTCGACATGACCGGCCCGGCCTACGGCGAGCTGAAACGCCTCGTCGACGCGGGCCGCACCGTCGTGGTGAGCACCATGCGGGACGACCAGGAGACCGCGCTGACCTGTCTCGACATCGGGGCCTTCACCTACCTCACGAAGGCCGAGGGCGAGTCCCACCTCGTCGCCGCCATCCACGCGGCGGCCCGGCACGAGCCGTACACCCCGCCCGCGCTGGCCGGCGCGCTCGGCACCGACACCAACCCGAACCGCCCGAAGCTGTCCGAGCAGGAGGTCAACGTCCTGCGTGAGTGGTTCCACTGTGAGTCCAAGAAGTCGGTGGCGGACGCACTGAACATCACGGTCAACACCGTGAACACCTACCTGACCAGGGTGCGGGCCAAGTACGCGAGCGCGGGCCGCGCCGCCCCGACCAAGGCCGCGCTGGTCGCACGCGCCCTCCAGGACGGCTTGGTCACGATCGACGAGCTATGAGGTACGAACGTGTCTCATTCACCGCAGTGATTGGCCAGTAACGTGGAGTACAGCAGGAACATCATGCGCGGCACCGAACGACAGCACCCAGCTCCACAGGCGACGGCAACCCATCGGTAGTCGTGGGTAGCGCTCGGTGACGGCGGCACGGCTGGTGCGCCGCCGCGCGCGGGGAGAGAGTGTTTCTCGCTCAGGCGGTCGCTCGCCTCGGGACGGGGCAGCCCGAGGCAGCGGCCGTTCTCATTTCTCATTCCGGCCAGGGCAGCCGGTCGAGCACCCACGCTACGGCGGGCACGACCGCGACCGCGGTGCAGAACCCGCCGAGCGTGTCGGTCAGGTAGTGCGCGTTCAGCAGCACCTGCGCCAACGCCATCAACGCCGCGACCGGCACGGTCACCACCGCGATCAGCGCCATGCCCGCGCCCGCGGTCCGCTCCCGCACCACCACCAGCATCACGACGAGCGCGAACGCCGTGGCGGTTGCCGTGTGGCCACTGGGAAACGACAGGAACCCGTCGTTGATCGTCCTGCCCACCAATGGTTTCATCGCGGTGGTGACGGCGACGGCGACAGCGGGCCCGGCGACCGCCAGTAACGCGGCCCGCCGGTTTCCCGCCCGTAGGAAGACAGTCACGAGGGTGGCGAGCACGAGCGCGGCGCCGACCGGTTCCCCGGTCCAGTCGACGATCAGCGCGAGCTGCCGCCATGGCGACTCGAGGTGCCGAAGGTAATCCCCGGCCCAGACGTCGATGGCGGCACCCGTCGACTGCCCAGCGAACACGAAACCCATGACAACAAGAGCAATCGCCGCGAGCGCGGACGTCACGCCAATGG
This sequence comes from Actinophytocola sp., assembly GCF_049647105.1. Classification (GTDB taxonomy): domain Bacteria; phylum Actinomycetota; class Actinomycetes; order Mycobacteriales; family Pseudonocardiaceae; genus Actinophytocola. The sequence continues at coordinate 33,676 of NZ_JBARWZ010000034.1, read as the reverse complement.
GCGGGCCGACCCGCGCAGGCAGCGCACGTACCTCCAATTCGACCCGCACACACAGGATGTCGTCGAAGCGGTCACGATTGTTTCTCCAGCGGTAACAACAGCGGGGTAAATCCCGAATCCACAGTGGACCGCGCGGGAAGGAAACGACATGCGACTGCGCACCACAGAGATCTCCGCACGCACCATCGGCGGGGAGACCATCGTGCTGGACCTGCCGAACTCGCAGTATTTCGCCATCACCGGCGTCGGCAGCCGCGTTTTCGAACTGCTCGGCGAGGAACGGTCCGTCGACGACCTCGTCACGGCGATCGTCGCCGAGTTCGACGTCGACGAGCTCACCGCACGCCGCGACATCGGGGTCTTCGTCGACCGGCTGCGTGAGGCGCAGCTGCTGGCATGAAGCGCCGCGCACGGCTGGCACTGGAGGTGGTCAGGGCCTTCTACTGGCTCGCCCGCATCGAGCGCGGCCTGCGCCGCGAGGACCTGCCAGCCGTGTGCCGGGTGCTTGGCATCGCCTGCGACCTGCACAGCGCCGCCCCGCCGGCCACCGAGCGCGCGGTGCTGCCCCGCCACACCCGCACCCCGGTGTACGCCTGCCAGTACGCGGTGGCGCACTGGCCGCCAGGCAACACGTGCCTGCGCCGCTGCCTGGTCCTGGGCAGGAGGCTGCGCCGCCTGGGCCCGGTCCTGCGGATCGGTGTCCGCCGAGACGAGTCGGGCGAGTTCGTGGCCCACTCCTGGCTGGAGGTCGACGGCCGCACCCTCGACCCGGAGTCGGCCCGCTACGCCACCCTGGGGGCGGCATGACCTTCACCTACCACGCCTACGGCCTGCGGATCACCAGCGATGTCCCACTGCCCCTGCCGCCGGGAACGGGCACCCCGGACCTGGTCCTGCGCCGAGGCCCCGACCGGGAGATCCCGCACGAACGACCGCCCGGCGAACGCCTGGCGGAGGTCGCCCGCCCGGACCACACGATCTTCTACACCCTCGCCCGCGGCTCGAGCACGGTCCTGCGCTACCCGGGCCTGTGCGACTTCACCGGCGACCCGAAACTCGAACGCGTCACCGTTCACCTGCACCCGGGTGCCGACGAGGGCCTGCTCCCGGTCCTGATCTCGGGTGCGGTGCTGGCCGTGCACCTGATGCTGCACCACGCCCTGGTCCTCCACGCCAGCGCGGTCCGGACGGGTGGCTCGGCGATAGCGTTCGTTGGCTCGTCGGGCATGGGCAAGTCGACGCTGGCGGCCGCCCTGTGCGGCCTGGGCTGCGGCCTGGTGTCGGACGACCTGCTGCGCGTCGACGACGGCATGGTCCACCCGGGCGGCACGGAGAACCGCCTGCGGGAGAACGCCCGCGAACTGGCCACCGGCGAGACCTATGAAACCGCCGACGGCCGCCTGGCACTGCGCCCACGGGAACTGGTCGACGCCCCACTGCCGTTGTCGGCATGCGTGGTGCCAAGGCCGAGCCGCGACGTGACCGAGGTGACCCTGCGCCGCCTGGGTGCGGCGGAGGCGCTGCTGCGGCTGAGCCGCTACCCGAGGGTGCTGGGCTGGCAGGACGCCGCGTCGATGGCCGCGACGTTCCAGGGGCTGGGAGACCTGGTGGAGCGGGTGCCGGTGTTCGAGGCGACGATCCCGTGGGGCCCGCCGTTCGACGACGGCGTCCTGGAAGGCCTACTGACCGCTCTTCAACCTCTTGATCAGCGCGCCTAACGCGGGCGTCGCCAGCGCAGGCCCATCAGGCTGCTTGCTGTCCCGAAGCGCGGCCAGATCGTGCCGAACCTCAACACACTGGGTACCAGTGTCGCTCTTGCTCGACTTACGCCACATGCTCACAACTCCTTCATCAGACCACTGATCATCCTACGGCTGTCCTCCCGGGACAGGGCGACCCTGTTCAGCCGGTCGAGGGTGTCCGCGTAGGGCGCCACGTCGTCGTCGTGCAGGAAGAAGGCACCCGACGCCAGCTCGACGTGGACCACGGGTTTCGTGTTCGGGAAACGCATCAACATCCACGGATGCAGGAGCAGTACCTTCGTCTGGTGTGCGGGGATGATGCGCACTCGCATGCCCCTGTCCTGGGCGGTCAGCAGGTGCGTCAGTTGATCGCGCAACGCCCTCGTTCCGCCGAACGGCGTCCGGAGCGCAGACTCGGTGATGTAGGCCGAGTATTCGACGCCCCCCAGAATCTGTTGCCGTCGCAGTCGAGCCATCCAGCTGATCTCCGCATCCTGCGGCGAAGCGCCGCCTGCTCGCATCACCGCGATTGCTGTCTCATAGGTATGCAGCAGACCTGGCACGACCGCGATGGCCACGTTCGCGAGTTCCGTCGCGTCTGCCTCGTAGCTCGCCAACGCGCCCACATAACTCGGCACTCCCGGCAGCGGCCGATCCCACCACCCCGACGACGATCCCGCCTGGATCTCCGCCAGCACCTCTTCCCGTTCTCTGACAGGAAGCCGCCATGCGGTGAGGAGCGTTGCCACCTCGTCAGTGGCGACCTGGCGCAACCCCCGCTCGGTGCGACTGAGCCGACTCGGTGCCCACCCGGCCAACTCGGCAGCACGTTCGAGTGAAATCTCCGCCCGCCCGGTGCGAATGGCCCGCAGTTTTGCTCCGATGATGCGGTCGCGCGCTCGCGGATCGCTCCTGCTCATCCTGTCACCCCTGGCAATCGATCCTGGCCGGTCCAGAAGGAGCGTAGCGTCTGATTGCATGACAAGCCTGCGCGTCTGTTCGTACGTCACCATCCGCGATCACTGCCCCATGCGTTTCCACGTGGTGGACAGCGACATCGTCGAGTTCTCCCTCGGCGCCGCACGCGAGACGTTCGAGTTCGTCTTCGACGCCACCGCGCTGCGCGACTTCCTGCGCCTCGGCACGACCGCCCTCGGGGAGATGGACGAGCGTGGGCAGACATCGGCGCAGTGAGTCCGGGGTCCTGGAAGCGACCGCACAGTACGAACTACTCGTGCTCGCCCTCCGGCAGCACCGCCCCGGCGACCGGTCGGGCCTCTGTGTCGTGTGCGGCGTCGGCTGGCCGTGTGTCGAGGTCTGGCTGCAGATCGAGGGTCAGCGGTAGGCCGCCGACTGCAGGCGGTACAGCTCGGCGTACTGCCCGGCCGCGGCCATCAGCTCGTCGTGGGTGCCGCACTCGACGACCCGGCCCGCGTCCATGACGTAGATCCGGTCGGCCATCCGCGTGCTCGAGAACCGGTGCGAGATCAGCAGGGCCGCGCGTCCGCCGAGGGTGGCGCGCACGTTCGTGAACAGCTCGTGCTCGGCCCTGGGGTCCAGCGCGGCCGCCGGTTCGTCGAGCACGATGAGCGGGGTGTCGCGATGCAGCGCCCTGGCGAGGGCCACCCGCTGCCACTGCCCGCCGGACAGGTCCACACCCTCGTCGAGGTCGCGGCCCAGCATCGTGTCCATGCCCTCCGGCAGTGCCCGCACGGTCGGCGCCAGGCCCGCGGATCTGGCCGCGGCCGACGGGTCCGTGTCGTCACCGCTGATCACGATGTTGTCCCGCACGGTCATCTGGTAACGCACGAAGTCCTGGAAGATGACCGTCACCGAGGCACGCACGTCCGTCGCGGGCATGTCGGCACCGTCCCAGCTGCGGCTGCCGTCGTCGGGTTCGTACAGGCCCGCGACGATCTTGGCGAGTGTCGTCTTGCCGGACCCGTTCTCGCCGACCACCGCGACGACCTCACCGGCGCGGATCTCCAGGTCCACCCCGTCGACCGCGGGCCGCTCCTGCCCCGGGTAGCTGAACCGCGCGCCACGCAACGTCACCCGGTCGGTCAGCGCGTGCTTGCGGCCCTTGGGTGCTGGCGGCGGTCCACTCGCGACGAACCGCTCCAGGTCCGCGAGGAACGGCGCCGACTCGAGCAGCCCGCCGATCGAGCCGAACAACGTGCCCAGCTGCCCGCTCAGCAGCCGCACGGCGATCGCCGCGGCACCAGCCTCGGCGAGGTCGATGCGTCCGGTCCGCACCAGCTGCGCGATCGCCAGCAACGCGCCGGTCAGTGCGACCGCCACCCCCAGCGTGGTGAGTGCCGCGATCAGCTGCCTGCGCCGGACCTGGCTCTGCAGAGCCACGTTCACCTCGGCGTTGAGCGTGTCGTGCTTCACACGCAGCGGCCCCGTCGCGTCGAACGCGCGGACCTCCGCCGCGTACCGGCGCTGGGTCAGCAGCTCCTGCAGGTAGTTGCGGCGCCGGAACAACGTCGTGAGCCGGTGCGCGAACGCGAACTCCGTGCGGCTCGCCCAGCGCGACAGAAGCACCGCGGGCACTCCCGCGGCGAGCAGGAGCGGCAGCAGAAGCGGCTCGACGGTCAGCAACACGACCGACATGGCGGTCACCCCGAGCAGGCTCCCGGTGAGCCCCAGCAATGCCGCCGTGACCGCGAAGGGCCGGGTGAGCGCGTGCTGCCGCACTCGTTCGAGCGCGGTGGCGAAACCCGTCGACTCGTAGGTGACGAGGTCGGCGCGGGCGGTCGTGTCCAGCAACCGGTCCCACACGCGCTGTGACACCCGCTCGCCGAGGATGCGGTGCTGTTGTGTCTGGAGTGGACCGACGGAGCCGGACAACGCCGTCGCGAGCGCGAGCATCAACAACGCCGGTGTGAGGCCGAGCGCGGCCTGTTCCGGCGTGAGCAGCGCGTCGAAGGTGAGCTTGCCCGCCGCCACCATGCCAAGGGCGGCGAGTGCGCCGACCAACTGGTAGACGGTCGCGAGCACGGTGCCACCCCGGTCCGCCCGCCGCACCTCCCGTGCGGCGGCGGCGATCAATCGTGGGGTCCTCACCAACCGGCGCATGTACCTAAGGTCGACTACGGACAGCTTTCGTTACTGCTCAGACGGTCTCGTTGCGTAATGAATCGGATGGAACGACGACTTACCAGTCACACCACAAGGAGGTGAAACATGCTCCAGCCCTACGAATCCCCCGAGATCACCGCACTGGGCTCCCTTTCGGATCTCACCCAGGCGAACCTGTTCGGACAGTCCTCCGACAACCTGACGTGGATAATCCCGATCCTCGGTGACCGCGACGACTACTCCTGATCTGCGGTGGCGGGTCCGCCAGCCCCGGACCCGTCACCTGATCGCAAGGGAGCAGCCTTGGGCTTGTACACATTGGACCCGCTGGAAGTCGCGGGCGGCTGGGTAAACGGCTACGACCCGCTGCCGATGCCGCCGGCCGGTACCCCTCGGCACGTGTTCGACCAGTTGCTGTTGCCCCACTTGCGACGGTCCCCGTGCCTGGTGGCGTTCTCGGGCGGCCGTGACTCGTCGGTACTGCTGGCGGCCGCGGTCGCCCTGGCGCGCCGTGAGGGGCTCCCACTGCCGACCCCGGTCACACTGTCCTATCCGGACGCTGCCGACACCGAGGAAGCGGAGTGGCAGCGGGTGGTGCTCGACCACCTCGGCGTGACGCGCCGGATCGTGCTGACCGTCCACGACGAACACGACCCGCTCGGCCCGGTCGCCACCCCCGTGTTGCTGCGGCACGGCCTGGTGTGGCCCCCCAACTTCGCCCCGACCCTCCGCATGATGACCATGGCCCGCGGCGGCGTGCTGCTCACCGGCGAGGGTGGCGACGAGGCGTTCGGCCTGAAGCGCGTCACCCCGGTGACGAAGATCCTCAAGTCCCGGGGGCGGGTGTCGCCGAGGGTGTACGCGGATGTGCCGCACGCGCTGGCCCCCGCGGTGTTCCGGCGCCACTCGGCGATGCGCGACCGCTACCGCAGGCCATGGCTGCGCGCGGACGTGGAGGTCGAACTGGCCCGCAGGGACGCGGCGGACATGGCCGCGTTCGCACTGCACGCGGGCCGCAACACGTGGCAGTTCGCGACCCGGCGCTGCGCACGCATCGGCTACGAAACCGTTCAGGCGCTGGGCGCCGATCTGAACGTGACGTATGTGCAGGCGTTCGCGGAGCCGTCCCTGGTGGCCGCGGTGGCGGCGAAGGGCGGCTTCCTGGGGTGGACGGGCAGAGCCGCGACCATGCGCTCCCTGTTCGGTGACCTGCTCCCGCGCGAGGTTCTTGAGCGCCGCACGAAGGCACTGTTCGCGAACGCCGTGTTCACCAGGCATACCCGCGAGTTCGCCCGGCGGTGGGACGGCTCCGGTGTGGACACGAACCTGGTCGACCCGGATGCCCTGCGCGACAACTGGTTGTCGCCAACGCCGCACGCCCCGTCGATGTCACTGCTGCAACAGGCGTGGCTGTCCCAGCGGAGGTCGCGTTAGCGCGAACGGGTGCCCCGCGGCGTGAGGCACCCGTTCGCGCGCGGTCACACCCAGCAGTTGGTCCGGTAGTCGTAGCGCAACAGCACCGGGACGGCCTGGGTCACGGTTCCGTCGGACGCCCACACCTCACCGATGTGGTCGCCTTCCGGCGCGGCCGCGATCGACACCCCGATGAACCCGTTGATGTAGGACCCGTCGTGCGAACCCGGCGGGAACGTGGAGCTGCCGTTGTTGGTCGAACCGGGCGGGAAGTTCCTGATCCCGGTCGTGATGGTGCTCGTCCACGTCCCGACCACGGGAGCGAGCACGTAGGTGTTGGGGAATGGGCTGTCGGGCCGGAGGCAGATCCGCTGGTCGATGTCCTGCAGGGTCCATGTCGACGCCGATGCGGGTGCGACACCGGCCAGCATCAGTGTGATCGCCGCCACCAGGGCGGAGGCGACCCTGACGCCACCTCGGACCGGCTTCGTTCGGTACCTCATGTGCACGCTCCAGAGTTGTCCGGACACTGTCCGAAGCTGGATTACGCGCGGTCCACGGATATGGTTCAAGCCCGGTTGGGTCGTGTTTCCCTTGTCCCGCAACCGAAAGTTTCGTACTGCAGGTCACCGCGCTACCCGAACGAGTGAACTTCCCGGACTCGCTGGACGTCTGGGCCATTCGGCGTAACCTGTTCATATGTTCGATTCAACTGGTGCTCTTCCCGCGTCCCCGCAGCGCTTCCCTTACCCCGAACCGGAAGCGCGACAGCGCCGTGGCGTGCCGCCCGTCGGTGTACTGCGGGTCAGGCATGATCAACGCCCGCAGATAGGCCGTCTTGTTCCGCACCCCGGGCAGCACGGGCAACGTCGCGATCGCCTGTGCGGCAAAGGTCTTGGTGGACTGGGTGTGGAGCCCGAGCCAGTGCTCCTCCCGCCGGGTGGGCACATAGGAAGCGGCCCAGTCCTGTACCGGACTGACGGAAGGCAACCCGAGCAACCGGGTCGCGTCGGCGACGGCGGCGGCCACCACGGCCTGGACACCCCAGGCCCGGGCCCGATCCACCGCGGCCAAGGAGCCAGGCAGCAACTGAGCGACATCCCGCAACGACCCGAGCCGCAGGGGCCAGTCACCCAGCGCCGCGTGGTAGCACGCGTGCAGGAAGCGGTTGCGCGCCGACAACGCCACGAGCGTGCGTCCCCCGACGGTGAACTCCTCACCGGAGTCCCACAACTCGTCGATGTTGACCCGCACCCCCCAGGGCCCCAGGACGAACGTCCGGTGCAGGTCGATCTCGAAGCCGTTGCCGCGCAGCGTGGTGCCCTTGTCGAAGCGGCGGTCGAAACCCGGCCGTGGCTCGGCGAGGGTGCGGGCGAACCCCGCGCCCGACAGCACCGCCACCGCTCGTTCGATGTCCTCGGGGCGAAACAGCAGGTCGAGGTCGATGAACGAACGCAGCGCGGGCTCCGGGTAGTCCAGGTGCGCGTAGGCGCTGCCCTTCAGTACCCGGCAGTCGATGCCGTCGAGCACGTCGTGCACGGACACCAGGTGCTGCTCCAGCGACAGCACCCGCATCAGCACGGCGCGGTGCGCGCCACGTGCCTGACGGCGCTGGTCGTCGGTGACGGGCAGGCGGCCGGCGTCGACCGCCGCACGCAGCTGACCCAGCACCCGGTTCGCCTTGGCGGTGGTGAGCAACATCGCCCACTCGTCGTCGGCAAGTGGTGTTGCCGGGAAGGGCCGCGTGGTGCCCAAAAGTCCGTGGCCGGTGACCGCGAGCAGTGGCGCGGGGTAGCTGTCCTCACCGCACAGTCTGCGCGCCACGGCTGGCCTCCTCGATTACCTGGTGGTATGCCCCGACCAGGTTCGCGAGCCCGGCCGTCCTGGTGAACTCGCGCTCGTACCGGGCCCGCGCGGCGTTTCCGAGGGACGTGGGTGCTCGCACGATCTGACCGAGGGCGGCGGCGAGTGAGGCGGCGTCGCCGGGGGTGTGCGTCATCCCGGTCACGCCGTCCTGCACGAGTTCGGCGAGTGAGCTGTGCCCGGCGACCACCGAGGGCACCCCCGCGGCCATGGCCTCGACCACGACGAGTCCGAACGTCTCCAGCCACTGCGACGGAACCACCACGGCGATCGCCCTTGCGGTCAGCTCCCGGCTCCCCGCCTTGTCCTGGAGACCGGCGAAGCGCACGTCGGCCCGTCCTCGGGCCCACGTCGTGACCTCGTCGGCGAGCGGCCCGGCACCCGCGATCACCAGGGGCACCCCGAGTCCGCCCGCGCTCGCGATCCGGTCCCACGCGGCCATCAACAGGCGCACACCCTTCTCCTCGGCCAGCCTGCCGAGATACAGGAGGTGCTCGCCCGGGCCGACCCTGCGGACGCCCATGTCCTCGACGAAGTTGTACTTCACCGTCAGCAGCTCGGCAGGCATGCCGTTCGCGATCAGCGTGCGGCGCTGCGCATCCGAGATACACAGGAACCGCGACACCGTCGACCACCAGCGGCGGCGGTTGGTGAGGAGGTTGAGCGCGACCGGAACGGTCGCGGCGGCGGAACCGCGGTAGCAGCCGTACCGCACGGCGGGCAGCGGGATCTTCCCGGCGCATGCCGTGCACGTCGCACCGTCGCGGTACAGCGTGCCGGTCGGGCAGATCTGGGTGTAGTTGTGCAGCGTCGCCACCACGGGCACGTTCGCGTCCCGGCACGCCTCCAGAACCGACGGTGACAGCAGCGGGAACGTGTTGTGGACGTGGACGATGTCCGGCCGCTCGCGGCGCAGCCGCTCGGCCAGCGCGGTGCGAGTGGCCGGATTCCACGGCACGCGCAGTGGCACGAGTGCCTTGCGCACCATGGACATCTCCGCGATGTCGTCGCTGCGCCGTTCGAACAGGTCCACCTGGTGGCCCGCTTCGCGCAGCATGGCGACCTCGGCGTCGACGACGTTGTTCTCGCCGCTCGGCTGTTCGCTTCGGTACCGGTTGTGCAGCACGAGAACGCGTAGGTCAGGGGAACGCTCGGTCATGGTGACGCTCCGGGTCTCACGCGTGCGAGCAGCAACGCCGCGATGGTCAGGTTCAGCAGGTAGGGCGACGCGTCGGCGAGCCCTGCCTCGGTGTAGGAGGCGATGGCGCAGTACACGACGAGGAACAACGCGATCGCCCTGGTGATCGACGGTGGCCGCAGGATGGCGACCCCCAGCAGCGTCAGGAGGAACACGACGACGAGCGTGAGCCCGAGGTAGCCCTGTTCGTGGTAGACGGCTAGCCAGCTCGAGTCGATGGGCAGACCGCCGAACGACTTGTTGCTGAGCCCGATCCCGAAGATCTTCTCGATGAGCGTGCGGGGTTCCGAGAGCAGGGCGTCCCACACCTTCTCGCGGCCGGTCAGCTCGGTGAGGTCGTCCTGCCCGCGCCGGAACCAGGTCCCGATCGCCGCTCCGGCGATCACCGTGGTGAACCCGCCAACGACCACTGTCCACGTGAAGACCTTGCGGGCGCGTCGTGACGAGGTCGCCAGCGACAGCAACGCCACGGCGAGTCCGATGACCAGCGCGAGCAGTGCGGTGCGGGTGTGGCTGAGCAGCAGCACCGCCAGCGCGGGCACACCGATGACGAACATGCTGGTGCGGGTGGTGTAGCGACCGAGCCACAACAGGATCACGAGGCCGACGACGGTCGCCGAGTACTGGCCGACCTGGGGCGGGGTGAGCGGCCACACCGCGCCGAGGAGCCTGCCGTCGCCGTACACCGGGGACATCGCGGTGCCCGGCGAGATGACGAGTCCGAGGACGACCGTGAACAGCACCGCGGCGAGCGCGCGGACATGGGTGCGCACGAACAGCAGCCAGTCGTCCCACCACCGGGTGAGCAGCCACAGCGTCGCCACGAACATGCCGAGGCGGAAGCAGCGGAACAACGCGCCGAACCCGGACTCGAGCCGGGCGCTGGACACGATGCTCACCACCAGCAGCAACGTGAGGATCAGCAGGTATGCGCTGGGGCGGAGTCGTCCGCGCGGGTTCAGCAGCAGCGCGAGCATGAACGCGGCGACGACCGCGCCCATCGTGATCATCTGCGCGACCGGCTTGGGGAACGGGAAGACGGTGAACGAGTGCTGCGTGCCCAGCGTGTTGACGACGAGCAGCACCCACACGACCGCTACCAGCCGTGGCGTGCGCTGCTCCTGGAGGAACTCCGGCTGGGTGGTGGCGCCTGCCCTGGCCGCGGCGGTGGTCGTCATGTCAGCCACCCGCCTGGACGAAGGTGCTCTGGCGGTCCTGTGTGTACGGCGTCGACTGCCACTGCGACGGGTTGATCACGCGGCTCGTGTCCTGCGCCATGAAGGTCCAGGGACCCGAGTAGTGGTTGTCGTGCCACGTGTTGTTCTGTGCGAACGTGATCGCCTGCTGCACGGCGGTTCCGTGGTAGGGCGACCAGGCGGGGTACGTGCCGTAGTTGGAGATGACCGCCATCCGCGCGCACAGCGCGTTGCAGCCGACGGTCGTGGGGTTGACGGAGAACCGGTTGTCCTTGATCTCCACGTTCTGCGTCTTCCACCGGCAGTCGTCGTAGAGCGGGTCCTTCGCGATGTCCGGTCGTTTGCAGCGCTCGATGTCGGGCACGAGCAGCGTGCAGCCGCCGGACGTGTTGGCGTCGCTGTTGCAGAACCGGTCGGCGTTCTCCCACAGGGTGATGCCGGACCAGTTGTCCTCCAGCACGTTCCCGTAGATCTCGATCTTCGCGGTCCTGGCGGGCACGCGTGGCTCGCCGCCGGACTCCGAAAGGTAGATCGTGGCCGACGGGAAGTTGTCGCCGTTGGAGGCGAACTCGCGTCCTTCGACGATGTTGTTGCGGCGCAGGGTGTTCGCGCGGATCACCGCGTTGTAGCTGATCTCGTAGAAGACCGCTGGGCCGTCGTTGTCCTCGATGACGTTGTGCTCGATGAGGAAGTCGTTGTTGTTGGTGTCGGCCCACAACCCGGCACCATGGTTGTCGTGCACCCAGTTGCCTCGGATGTCGGCCTTGTCGACCGCCCAGAACTTCACCCCGCCGGTGCAGCCGCAACTGTCGACCTTCGACTCCCAGTCGTCGGTGTTGTTGCCGGTGATCTCGTTGCCCTCGACCAGGATGTCGGTGAGCTCGCCGTCCTTGTACGCGTTGATGGCGTACTGGCCGTTGTCGCGCAGGCAGTTGCCGCGGATCCGCTGGTGCGAGCCGGTCATCATGGCGGCACCGCCGTTCTTCTCGAACGTGTTGTCCTCGATCACCCAGCCGTCGCCGGAGTCGTGGTTCACCACGCCCTCGTTGAGCGGTGCGATGAAGTTGCGCACGGTCAGCGCGCGGATCGTCACATCCCGCGCGAAGGCCACGAACGCGTACTTGTTGACGCGCCGGCCATCCAGGATCGCGCCGGGGGCGCCCAGGTAGGTGTTGCCGTCCTTCGGGGAGACCGAGCTGAACTCACCCGTGTTCAGCACGTGTGTGCCGGGCGCCAGCCAGAAGACGGTGCCCGGCGGGTTCGACTCGGTCTTGTTCGCCAGGTCGTCGTCGACCTCCGGGTCCACCTCGACCGCGCCGTCCGGCGGCTTGGCGGGTCCTGGCCTGGTGTGGCCGCACACCGCGGCGATCTTCTCCGGCGCCGCCGAACTGTTGTCCGGCAACGGCGCATCGGCATTGGTGCACGAGACGAGCAGGGTAATCAGCGCACCCGCCAGCAGCCACCGCGACCAAGGTCGAGTGCGCACAGGGAACCTCCGGACTGGTCTAGCTGTCAAAGCGGAGCATGGTCACTAGTGGAGCGGTCTTACCGCCCGCGCGGCCCTTACCGACGAGCGTCGTGGCGGGTTCGCGGCGGCCGAAGTCGGCTGAGTACCAGCCAAGCGGCGGCTCCTCCTGCCCTCGGTGCACGTTCCACGCGAGGTCCTCGGGCAGCTCGAGCACCGCCGTCCGGTCGTTCCAGGACAACAGTGCCGCGCTGCCGTCCAGCACCGCCGTCACCCGCGGTCCCAGGTGGAACGCCAGGCGGCAGACGTGTGTGGTGGGTGACAGGACCTCGTCGTGGATCTCGAGTTCGCGGGCCTTGCGGTCGAGGCGGACCGTTCTGCGGTGCACGGCCTGTTCGCGGCCGCGGGAGTAACCGTCGTGCTCGGCGGTCCACGTCGCGACCCCGCCCTTGCCCGCGTCCGCGACGAGCACGTTGGTGTTGGCATGGCGGGTCCACATGAACGGGCCGCCGGACTGCGACTGGTCCCGGCCGTCCAGTTCGAGCGTGTTGTGCCCGATGGTGGACCGGAAGAAGGCACGCCACTCGGGTTGCCCGTGGTAGCAGTAGGTGCCCGGGTCGGCGAGGATGTCGACCCCGTCGTGGCGCACCTCCACCGACAGCGCGTCGGCGTGCGCGTGGGCGGCGATCGACAGAAACCCGTGCGGGCCGCCGTCACAACGGCACCAGATCTCGCCGGGCTCCCCCTCGCCGGTGCGCAGGATCGTCATGCCGGCGTCCGCGAAGTGCGCCGGGCGTGCCGCGGGACGCACCGCGTCGTTGCGGGCGCCGTTGCTGAGCGCGGCGACGAGCGGGGTGCGGACATCGTCGACGGGCACCTGCGGCCACCAGGGTTGCCTGCCGAACAGCTGGTCACCGGTGTGCAGGAGGCTCGCCCAGCGTCGTACACCCGCGCCGTCGACGACCAGGCCGTGACCGTCGTCGGCGTCGCCCTGTCGGGGCGGGTTGAGCTCGACATCGACGATCGAGGCGAGCGTGTCGCACATGCGCATCAGCACGAGCCACGTCGTGTCCGGCACGCGGACCCCCGCCGCGTCGGCCTCGACGGCCGCCGCGAGGCCCAGCTCGAGCACCAGTCCGTGGTACTCGGTCGCCAGCTCGCGGTTGAGCCCGGACGCGAACGTGTTGTGGTGCAGGTGCTCGTCGAACTGGCGCAGTGCCGAGGACCGCCACGATGGCGACTCGGGAAACCAGTCGAACGCGCACGCCGCCACGAGCTGGCCCGCGGTCTCGGCGATGACATGGTTGTTGGCGGACGAGCCGAGGCTGCCGAGCGAGGCGAGCCACCGCTGGTGGTGCCAGATCTGGTGCAGCGCGACGGGGTTGTCCTCGAACAGCTCGGCGGCGCCGGACCAGCGGTCGAGCAGGCGGCGCACCCACACCCACGAGATGAGCCGGATGCCGAGCTCGATGCCGCTCACCCAGTGCACACCCCGCAGCGGCGGGTTCCCGGCCCACCACGAACGCAGGTGCTCGGCCACGCGGTCCGCGTACCGCTCGTCGCCGGTGAGGGCGAAGGCGGCGGCGAGGACCGTGAGGTGCTGGTGCCGCGACGGCTCCCACAGCTGCTTGATGTCGCCGACGGCGTGCTCGTCCCGGTAGGGGATGTCGAACGCGTACCGGTCGGTTGGCGCGTGCCTGCCGGTCCTGGGGTCCCGCGACCAGTCGGGCGCGACCATGTCCTCGCGGACGATCCCGAAGTACTCGGCGCGGCCCGCCATCAGCTCGTCCGCGGTGGCGACGAGGCGTTCCCGCGCGGCAGGCGTGACCGCGGCGAGTGCCTGGTCGGGTAGCACGGGCTTGAACCGCCGGCCGGGCAGCCACACGGCGTTCATCGCGCCCGTGTCGTGGAGGACCCGCCGCCAGCGGTGGACGCGGGCGGCGACCACGGCACGGGCGGCGACCTCACGCGGGCCCATGCGGGACAGGCGGCGCAGGTACCAGGTGGGTCTCATGGCGTGTGCTCAGGGGACGAGATGTGCACGGGCACGCCGGTGTTGAGGCTGGCCTCGACGGCGAGGGTCGCGCGGGTCGTCGCGGTGAGAGAGCTGAACGGCACCGGCATCGGGCCGCCGGTGGCGACGGCCTCCACGAACGCGCGCAGTTCCGCGGCCTGGCCCTTGTCGCGGGCCTTGGGCAGGCGGGAGCTGACCCACTTCTTGCGTGCGAACACGGCGGCGCGGGCGAAGTCGTCGAAGCGGAGAACCTTGCCGTCGGCGGTGAAGTCGATGGTCTCCTTCTGGAACTGCGTCGACCCGGTGGTGGTGTAGGTGACCGCGGCGGTGGAGCCGTCCGGGTAGGTCAGGACGACCTGCAGGTCGGTGTGGCCGGGGGTGGCGGTCGCGTAGACCGTGGCGGGGTCGTCGGCGAGCAGCCACGAGACGGTGTCGATGAAATGCCCGCCCTCACCCGCGAACCGGGTGCCTTCCGCGTTCTGGGTGTACCAGCTGCCGCCGCCGAGTGGGCCCGCGTTGACCAGGTAGCGAACCGACGCCGGGCCGACGCGACGGCCGAACTGGCGGCGGGTCTCGTTGAGCAGCGGGGCGAAGCGGCGGTTGAAGCCCACCTGGAGTCGGTCGTTGCCGGTCTCCTCGATGGTGGCGCGGACGCTGTCCAGTTCCTCTTCGGACAGTGCGAGCGGCTTCTCGACGAAGACGGCCTTGCCCGCGCGGAGGGCGCGGTTGGTCAGTTCGGCGTGCGTGCTGTGCCGGGTGACCACGAAGACGGCGTCGATCGTGTCGTCGCCGAGCAGATCGTCGAGGTCGGTCGACGCGTCACGGAAACCGAACTTGCGCTTGGCGTTGGCGCCGGAGAGCGCGGAGGTGGTGACGACGCGATGCAGGTCGACCCGGTCGTTCTCGGCGAGGTGCGGCAACAACATCGACGAGGCGTAGTTCCCGGCCCCGATGAACCCGACCCGCACCGTGGACTTCCGGACGGACCGCCCGTTCGAGCCAGTCCCTGTCAAGCCCTTCCCGCCACCCACCCCGCGCGAGAGTCCCATTGACACGCCAGGGGGCCCCCCGATTTCCACACTACCGTTGGAGAGGGGCCTTTCCGAAGCGTCCGCGGCGACGTCCCCGTGCGAGAGTCCCATTGACTCGGCCGGGGGGCCCCCGGTTTCCACATTACCGTCGGGAAGCGGTGATTCCGAAGCGTCCGCGGCGACGTCTCCGAGCGAGAGTCCCATTGGCACGCCAGGGGGTCCCCCGTTTTCGACTTTACCGTTGGAGTGGGGGTTTTCTGAAGCGTCCGGGGCGGCGTCCCCGTGCGAGAGTCCCATTGGCACGCCAGGGGGTCCCCCGTTTTCGACTTTACCGTTGGACGGTGCGGATTCTGAAGCGTGTGAAGTGGCGTCCTCGTGCGAGAGTCCCATTGGCTCTGCCGGGGGGCCCCCGTTTTCAACGCTATCAGTGGGCACCGACAGTTCTCGGGGATCGTTGCGTGGGTAGTCGAACAGGACCGCCACTGCCTTCAGCTCGCCGTCGTTGAGTGCGCGGTAGGTCTCCACCGCGTCGTCGAAGCGGGCGATGTGGGTGATCAGGGGCGAGACGTCGATCTTGTCGCGGGCGGCGAGATCCAGGAAGCACTCGAGGTTGCGGCGTTCCGTCCAGCGCACGTACCCGATCGGGTAGTCGCGGCCTTCCAGCTCGTAGGAGGGGTCGTAGCGGCCCGGCCCGTAGGAGCGGGAGAAACGGACGTCGAGTTCCTTCTCGTAGTAGGCGTTCCACGGCAGGTCGAGGTTGCACTTGCCGATGTCCACGACCGTGCCCCGGTCGCGCGACAGCTTCGCGGCCAGCTCGACCGGCTGGTTCGTCGCGCCGCCCGCGGCCAGGTACACCTGGTCCACGCCATGGCCGTTCGTCAGTGACGCGACCGCCAGCTCGACGGTGTCCGACCCGGGGGCCGCGCACAGCGACGCGCCAACCGACTCGGCCAGCTCGCAGCGTTGCGGGTCGGGGTCGGCGCCGATCACCGTCACGCCGGACGCGACAAGCAACTGCACCACCAGCTGCCCGATCAGCCCGAGCCCGATCACCAGCGCCACGTCGCCGAGTTGCGGCTCGCCGCGGCGCACGCCCTGCATGGCGATCGAACCCACCGTGCCGAACGCGGCGTGCGAAGGGGACAGCGCCGACGGCACGGGGGCGTACAGGTTCTTCGGCACCCAGTTCAGCTCGGCGTGCAGTGCGTGCTCGTTCCCGGCGCACGCGACGAGCGAACCCACCGACACGTCGGTGATCCCGTCGCCGACGGCGATCACCTCGCCGCACAGCGAGTACCCGAGCGGCGTGTACGAGTCGAGCTTGCTGGTCACCTTGCGGTAGGTGGCGGACAGACCGTTCGTCGCGACGCTCTGCATCACCTTCGCGACCTGGTCCGGGCGGGCCTTCGCCTTGCCGAGCAACGACTTGCTCGCCTCGCTGACCTTCATCAGCTCGGTGCCGGTGGAGATCAGCGAGAACAGGGTCGACACCAGCACGCCACCCGGCTTGCACGCCGGTGCCGGCACGTCCAGCAGCGCCAGCTCGCCGCTCTTGTAGTTCTGCACAACCTGCTTCAAGACCGTTTCCTTTACTCAGCCGAAAGAGCGGCGCGGTACCAGTGTTCGAGCGTCAACACGTGCCAGAGATGTTTGGAGCGGTCCTGCTGACCGGACGCGTCCTCCTCTGCGAGGCGCCGAAGGGCGTCGCGCCGCAGGAAACCGTTGCGTACCAGCAGGCCGTCCTCGATGACCTCGCGGACGAGTGGCGCGAGGTCCCGGCTCATCCATGCGCGTAGCGGTGCGGAGAACAACCCCTTGGGGCGGTACACGATCTCGCTCGGCAGGATCTGCTCCGCGGCCTTCTTCAGCGCCATCTTCCCCTGCCTGCGCACGATCTTGCGGTTGCCGGGGATCGCGAACGCGGCCTTCACGACCTCGACGTCCACGAACGGCACCCGCACCTCCGTCGACGCGGCCATGCTCGACCGGTCCGTGTACGCGAGGTTCAGGCCAGGCAGGAACATGCGCGAGTCGGCGAGGCACATGCGGTTCACGAAGTCCGACAAGGTGTTGTCGTGGTAGGTGTCCGCGTGCTCGGTCATCACGTCGTCGACCGCGCCCGACAGGTCCGGGCTCACCAGACCGGCCAGCTCCGCGCGGTCGTACATGGTGTAGCTGCGGCGGAACGCCGTCTCCTCCGGCAGGTCGGCGAACGACAGGAACCGCTTGGCGAACCGCACCGAGCGGTAGCCGCGGTTCGCCGTCGCCACCGGCAACCTGTCCACGATGGAGTGGACCGGTCTCCGCACGGCGCCGGGGATCCGCTGGTAGCCGAGCACGAGCTTGTTCGCGAGGTGCTTGCGGTAGCCGGCGAACAGCTCGTCGGCGCCCATGCCGGACAGCATCACCTTCACGCCGGCCTCGCGGGCCGCGGTGCAGATGAGGAACGTGTTGATCGCAGCGGGATCGCCGATCGGCTCGTCGAGGTGGTAGGTCATCTTCGGCAGCAGGTCAAGCACCTGCGGCGCGATCTCGATCTCGTTCAGGTCCACCCCGAAGCGCTCAGCCACGATCCGTGCGTACTTCAGGTCGTCCGGCATCGCCTCGAACTTGGCGTCCTCGGCGCGGAAACCGATGGTGTACGCGGAGATTCCCGGCTGGTGGCGGGCCGCGAGTGCGGTCAGGTAGCTGGAGTCGAGGCCACCGGACAGGAACGTCGCGACCGGCACGTCCGACAGCAGGTGCGCCTTCGTCGACTCCTCGATCACCGCGGCGAGGTCCACATCGGACACGTGCTGTGCCTCGTCGGCGACCTCCCGCAGCGACCAGTAGGTGCCGCTTTCCGTGCTGCCGTTCGGTTTGACCCGCAACCAGCTGCCCGGCGGCAGCTTCTCCGCCTCCCGGTACGCGCAGCGGCTGTCCGGCACCCAGTAGTACAGCAGCGACGCCACCAGCGCCGCGTCGTCCACGGTCAGGTTGCCCAGCTCGGTGGCGATGGCCTTCAGCTCGGAGGCGAACACCAGCCCGGCGCCTCGGCGCACGTAGAACAGGGGCTTGATGCCCAGCTGGTCGCGGACCAGCGTCATCTCCCCGGTCCGCTCGTCGAACACGGAGAACGCGAACATCCCGCGCAGCCGGGGCAGGCAGTCCACGCCCCAGCGCCGCCACGCCCTCAGCAGCACCTCGGTGTCGGACGTGCCACGGAACCGGTCGCCGAGCGACTCCAGCTCACGGCGCAGCACCGGCGCGTTGTACAGCTCGCCGTTGTAGGTCAGCGCGAGGCCCTCTGCGACCATCGGCTGCGCGCCCGTCTCGGTCAGGTCGATGATCGAGAGCCGCCGGTGTCCCAGATGGACCTCACCGTCGCCCGCCCGGCCGGACCAGCGGCCGGAGCCGTCCGGGCCGCGGTGCGCCAGCGTCTTCGTGAGCCGGTCGGTCAGCGGTCCGCCGTCGGGCCACAGGTAGCTGCCTGCGATGCCGCACATGTATGCCCTCTCAGCCCTGTGTCCTGCGTTGGGTCAGTTCTTCGGTCTCGCGCCGTACGGGTGCGAACTTCTTCGTCGGCAGGTCGTGCGCCGCTGTCGTCGACGCTGTCGTCGCCGGTTTCCTCGCCGGGGGCTGCACCGGGGTGAGCCTCTTGGTCGGGAGGTCGCTGCCGTTGGTCACGGCCGTGCCGTTGGTGCCGTTGGTCTTCCGCCCGGCGTGCTTTGCTCGGCCGCGCAGCGCGGTGTGCAGGCCGTCCCACAGGGTGCCGTCGGTCTTGTCGCGGGGGTCCGGGTCGACGAGCACGACACCGACGACCGGGATGCCGATGTCGGCGAGCTGGCGGGCGACCACGTGCAACCACGCCGTGTTCGCGTACCCGGCACGCACCACGAGCAGCGCCTCGTTGCCGAGGTGCGGCAGGTCGGTCCAGGTGGCGCCGGGGGCGACCGAGCCGACGCCGAGCCGGGCCTCACCCGGTACGGGCCTGCTCGTGTCCGCGACGTCCACCAACCGCACGGGATGCTCGGTCCCGGTGGGCGCCTCGGTGATCCGGGCCGGGTCGCCCACCAGCGCGACCGCGCGGTCCGCGGACAGCTCTCTGGCGACCGCCGTGGCCAGTCCCGAGGCCGTGTTCGCCGCGCCCAGCTCCAGCACCGACACCGGTCCCGAGCCGTCGCGCACCAGCCGGACCAGCGTCGCCGCGACCCGGTCGCGTTGCCGCACGGCCTTCTTGTTCGGCAGAAGCCGGGCGAGTCCGCGCCGCCTTGGTGGCAGCTGCGCGATCACCGACGCGCCGAGGTTCTCCGCGATGTCCCTGCGCAGCACCGGCTTGTCCTTGACCGCACCGGTCACCGCGGCGAACGTGAGACCGAGGACCAGCCCAAGGACCAGCCCGATGCCCGCGTTGGTGGCGCCGGTGATCTTCAACGAGGTCCGCACCGGGCGGGGCGCGTCGACGACCTGCGTGCCGGCGGCCGCCCTCGGTGCGCCGAGTCCCGCCTCCTGCGCCTGCTGTGTCAGCTGGGTGATCCGGTCGGTGAGCTCCGCGCGGCGCGCGTAGAAGGAGTCGAGGCCCGCGGCGTTCGGCTGCGGGGGCGCGGTTCCCTCCGGGTTGTTCTGCGCTCCAAGGGCCGCCGCTGCCTCCGCGCCCGAGATCTCGCCGTTGACCGCGTCCAGGTCGGCCTGCACCTGGTTCCGCTGTTCGACGATCGCCGCCGCCTCGGCCTCCGCGCCTGCCTGGATGCGCCCGACGTGGTCGGCGATGAACGCGTCCGCGAGCGCCTTCGCCCTGCGTGCCGCCTCCGCGCCCGTCGCACCCGTCGCGGTCACCTCGAGCACGTTGTTGGTGACGCCGACGACCTCGTACTGCTTGAGGAACTCCTCCGGCCGCTCGTTCGAGCCGAGCGTCTTCAGTGCGGCGGCGGCGATCCGCGTGGTGGTCATCAACGTGACGTCCGTGCGGATCAGGCTGCCACCGTCGGACGGGCTGTCCTCCTCGTGCACCACGAGGATGCGCGTCACCGCGCTCGGTGGCGGCGGCATCAGCACGGCGAGCATGCCGCCCGCGAGGAAACCGATCAGCGCGAACGCCAGCCACAACCCGCGTCGGCGGCGGATCCCCGCCCACAGGCGGGCGAAGTCGAGCAGATGCTGGGGTGCGGCCGCCGCTGTGTGCCTGGGCGCTGTGCGCTTGGTCGCCGTGTTGTTCGTCGCCGTGTTGTTCGTCACAGTGCACCCGCCATCGCGCGCTCTGCCTGTTCGGCAGGCTTCGCGGCGTGCGCCTTGGTGCGGTGCGCCACGACCACGCCGAGGACATCGAGGCCGGCGTCCGTGCAGGCCTCGGTGAGCCCGACCAGCTCCCAGCCGGTCCTGGTGCCCGTCGTGGCGACCACCAGTACGCCGGGCACATCGGCGTCCGGCACGACCGGCCGGTCGGCGCTCACCTCGACGACGTCCAGCGTCAGCCCGCGCTCCGCCGCGACCGCGCTGAGGCGGTCCGCGACCCGGCGCGCGGGCCGGTCGTCCGCCGTGACCACCGTCAGCATCCGGCCGGGACCGGCCGCCAGGTGCTCGTGAAGGCGCGACACCGTGCGGCGGTAGCGGATGTCGAGACCGGCCTCGTCAACGGCGGCGGGCAGCTCCCGCGCGTCCCACGGAACGGTGTCGGTGATCAGGAGGCCCCGTAGTTTCTGGCGCAGCGACTTCTCGGCAGGCTCGTCGGCGGTCCCCGGCAGGTCCGGCACGTCGATACCGGCGAGCACATCCGCGCCGAGCGCGGAGGCGATCTCCGCCTCGTTCCGCAGCCGCTTGTCCGACCGTGCCAGCAGCAGATGGCCGAACAGCCCGATCAGGAAGAACACCGCCGCGCCACCCGCGACGAAGTCGGTCATCGTCGGCGCGGCGGGCCCCGGCGGGCGCTCGGCGGGCCCCATCACGACCATCTTCGCCTGCGCGGACACCGTGTCCAGCTCGTCGAGCTTCGCCACCCCCTGCGACAGCGCGGTTCGCAGCGACTCGAGCTCCGTGCGCACCCCGACGCTGTCGATCGTCTGGCCCTGGCCCGCGGAGTTGTGCAGGTCCGAGATCTTCTGGTTCGTCTCGATGATCTGCTGGCGCAGCGTCTGCTGCTGCTCCTGCGACACCTGCGCCGACGCGTCCGCCGTGTTCGCCAGCAGCTGAGTGGAGAACGTCACATATTCCTGCGCGACGCGGTCCGCGAGCTGCTGCGCGCGTTCCGGGCTGTCCGCCATGGCGGTGATGTCGATGATGTTGCCGTCGGCCACCACCGCGGTCACGTCGGCGGCGAGGTCCGAGGCCGACCGGCCCCAGCGCAGCCCCGCTGCCGTGCGGTCCAGCACCACAGAGCTGTGCGCCACCTGGGCCTCGGTGATCAGCTCGTCCGGGTCCCTGGGGCCCTGCAACAGCACGCTCGCGGAGGTCTCGTAGCCGGGTGAGAACAACACCGAAGCACCCGCCCCCACCAGCGCGCCCAACGCGGCGACCGCGATGAGCAACCGCCACCGCTGGCGCAGTACCTGCCAGATGATGGACAGTCGCGCTGTGTCAGCGGCATCGTCGTTCATCGCGTCGGGCCCCCTTTCAAGAGGTAGATCGGCACCTGAGTGGGGCCGGCGCCTCAAGAGTCCCGTCGCGGCGGAACCGGTTTTGGTTACACCGGGTTCAATTCTCGCCCCGACGATTACTCTTGGTTGATCAAATTGAGGCGGCGGCGTCGTAGGCCGCCAGTAATGCCTTCTGGGAGTTGGTCCAGGCGAGCGGGCCCTCGACACGTTCCTTGCCGAGCTTGCCCATGCGTTCGCGCTCCTCGGGGTCGTCGAGGAGACGGGCGGTGAGCCGCGCGAACTCCAGCTCGTCGTTCGCGGGCGCGTAGACGGCCGCGTCCCCCGCCGACACCCGCGCCTCCCGCAGCTCGAACGACACGATCGGCCGGGACATGGCCATGTACTCCATGACCTTGTTCATGGTCGACACGTTGTTGAGCGGGTTGTGCGGGTCCGGTGACAGGCACACGTCCGCGGTCGACAGGTACCGCACGAGATCCTCGTCCGGGATGCGGCCGGTGAACTCGACGATGTCGTCGAGCCCGAGTCTCTTCGCCAGCGCCACCATCTCGTCGAACGTGTCCCCGGAGCCGACGAACACGGCGTGCCAGTCCTCACGTTCCTTGCGCAGGTGGGCCAGTGAGCGCAGCGCGTAGTCCACGCCGTCCTGCGGGCCCATCACGCCGAGGTAGCACAGCAGGTGCGGCTTGCCCTTCTTCAGCGCCGGCTCGGGGCCGACCTGCCGGAACCGCTCGATCACCGGCGCGCTGCGGACAACGAACACCTTGTCCGGCGCCATGTTCCCGCGCGTGATCGCCGCCTCGCGGTAGCTCTCGTTGGTCGAGATCACCACGTCGGCGGCGCGGTAGGTGGCCTGCTCGAGGCGGCACACCCCGCGGTAGAGGAGGTCCTCGCCCCGCTCGGCGAACCGCGACAGGTACAGCTCCGGGCACAGGTCGTGCTGGTCGAAGACGAAGCGTGTGCCCTTGCGCTTCAACATCTTCGCCACCAGGAACAGCAGGTCCGGCGGGTTGCAGGCATGGACGACGTCGATCCTGCCCGCCTTGGCGATCTTGCGGGCGAGGCGCATCGTGTGCCACAGCGCGGTGCCGTACTCCTTGACATATCCCTTCGGACCGCCGGTCGCGGCGGCCAGGGGATACCGGTGGATCTTCACTCCGTCCAGCTCGACGTACGGCTCCTGGTCCCGTTTCGTCCCTTGTGGACAGATGACGTGCACGTCCCAGCCCGCGTCGCGGAGTGTCTGGGACTCCTGCCACACGCGCCGGTCGAACGGGACGGAAAGGTTCTCGACGAGGATGAGAGCTTTACCAGGCAAGGCCGACATACCCCTTGTCGTCTCGGCGTGATTCCGCGTCGGGCAGGCGAACCAGGTCGATGACCGTGCGGTCACCGCCTGGCGGCAGCGACGCGAGGACATCCGGGTCGTTCGTCGCCACCAGGCACACCTCGGCGTGGTCGAGGACCTCGTCGACGTCGGCGGCCAGCAGCTGGCCGAGGTGCGGCAGGCGCTGCTCGATGTACTCGCGGTTCGCGCCGAGCAGTCGCGACATGCTCACGTTCGCGTCGTAGATCCTGAGGTCGTAACCCTTGCCCAGCAAGCGTTCGGCCAGCTCCACCATCGGGCTCTCGCGAAGGTCGTCGGTGCCCGGCTTGAACGACAGGCCGAACAGGCCGACCTTGCGCTTGCCGGTGCGGGTGACCAGCTCGAACGCGCGCTTCAGGTGCTCCTCGTTGGAGGGCAGCACATGCGCGAGGATCGGCACCGACACGTCCGCACGGTGTGCCGCGTGCACCAGGCCGCGCAGGTCCTTGGGCAGGCACGACCCGCCGAACGCGAACCCCGGCTTCAGGTACGCGGCGCTGATGTTGAGCTTGCGGTCGGCGAGGAAGACGTCCATCACCCGGTGCGAGTCCAGGCCGAGCGCCCCGCAGATCGCGCCGAGCTCGTTCGCGAAGCCGATCTTGAGTGCGTGGAAGGAGTTGTCCGCGTACTTGGTGATCTCGGCGACCGGGATCGGCACCCGGAACACGTCGCCGGGCAGCCCCTCGTACAGGTTCGCGACCGCGTCGCCGCTGGCGGCGTCCAGCTCGCCGATCACGGTCTTCGGCGGGTCGAAGAAGTCGCGGACGCTCGTGCCCTCCCGCAGGAACTCCGGGTTCACCGCCACACCGAAGTCCACGCCCGCGGTCTTGCCGGACGCCTTCTCCAGGATCGGTACCAGCAGGTTCAGGCAGGTGCCCGGCAGCATCGTGCTGCGGAACACGACCGTGTGGCGGGTCTTCCGGTCCGCGATCGCCTCGCCGATCTGCTCGGCGACCCGCTCGAGGTAGACGGTGGACAGGCTGCCGTTCGGCGCGGACGGCGTGCCGACACAGACGAGCGAGACGTCCGTGTTGTCGACCGCGTACTTCACGTCGGTCGTCGCCCTGAGCAGTCCCGTCGCCACCACTTCGGCGGTCAGCTCACCGATCCGTTCCTCCACGACCGGCGCGTGGCCGCCCATGACGAGGTCGATCTTGGTGGGGTTGACGTCGACACCGATGACATCGTTGCCGCGGGAGGCCAGGCACGCGGCGGACACACAGCCGACGTAGCCGAGGCCGAAGACGCTGATTCTCATTGGCTGACCGCCTGTCTGAGGGCAGCACAAAAGAAGCGTGCCATTTCCACGCGTTCCTCCGATGGGATGTTTCCGCACAGTGCGGGCCCCCGAGATCCGCACCTGGTTCAGACTGTAGGTCGGCCGTCAGGGTGTTCCCGTTACGACGCATGTAGCGTCCTGTCTAAGTATTGGGAGCCTGGAGGGGAGTCCGACCTGTGTTCGTACGGCGGATTGCGGTGGTGGGAACCGGATATGTCGGGCTGACAACCGGTGCGTGTCTCGCGTCACTCGGGCATCACGTGGTGTGTGCGGACGTTGACGCGGAGAAGATCAAGCGCCTTTCCAACGGCGAGGTCGACATCCTGGAGCCAGGTCTCGCCGACCTGGTGGCTGGCGGGCTCGCGGCGGGGCGGCTGTCGTTCGTGCTGGGAGCGGCCGCGGCGGTCGAGGGCAGCGAGGTCATGTTCCTGTGCGTGCCGACTCCGATGGGTGTCGGCGGCGTCGCCGACCTGTCGGTGGTCGAGTCGGTGCTGGAGGAGGTCGCGACGCTGCTGCCGGCCGGAGCGGTCGTGGTCAACAAGTCGACCGTGCCGGTCGGCACCGCCCAGCGCACCGCCGAGTTGCTGGAACGCGACGACATCGCGGTCGTGAGCAACCCCGAGTTCCTGCGCGAGGGCTCCGCGGTCCACGACTTCCTGCACCCGGACCGCATCGTCGTCGGCTGCGACACGCAGGACGCCGCGGAGAAGGTTGCCGCGCTGTACGCCCGTCTCGGCGCCCCGACCGTGCTGACCGACGCCGCGTCCGCCGAGTTGGTGAAGTACGCGGCGAACTGCTTCCTCGCGATGAAGCTGTCCTACGTGAACGCGGTCGCCGAGCTGTGCGACCGGCTGGGCGCCGACATCTCCGACGTCACCGAGGGCATGGGCTACGACAAGCGCATCGGCCAGGCGTTCCTGCAGCCCGGCCCCGGCTGGGGCGGCTCGTGCCTGCCGAAGGACACGTCCGCGATGCTGCAGCTCGCCGACGCCGCCGACTTCGAGTTCCGGCTCATCCGCGCCACCATCGACACGAACAACCGCCAGCGCCAGCGCATGGTCGAGAAGGTCCGCCTTGCCGTGACCGGCAAGCGCGGCGGCTCGCTGTCGAAGGTGCGCCTCGGCATCCTCGGCCTCACGTTCAAGGCGGGCACCGACGACCTGCGCGACAGCCCGGCACTCGCGGTGTCCGCGCTGCTCCGGCAGGCGGGCGCGAAGCTCACCGGCTACGACCCGGCCCTGCGCTCCAGCGACACCCGCGCCGATCTGGACGGCATCACCGTCGTCGACGACCCCTACCGCGCGGCGGAGGGGGTCGAGGCCCTGGTGGTGCTGACCGAGTGGCCCGAGTTCCGCGGTCTCGACTGGGGCAAGCTGGCGGGCGTGGTGTCCCGCCCGGTGGTGGTCGACACCCGCAACCTGCTCGACCCGGACGTGCTGCGCCGCGCGGGCTTCGAGTGGAACGGCCTCGGCCGCCCCTAGGCCCTGGTCCGCCTCCCCGGAATGTAAAAGTGTTGGTCTCGACTCAGCGACAGCCGCGGATCGCAGGTGGTTGGTGGCTGGGTGCCGTCACGTTCCCCTGAGGTCGCTGTTGGTCAGGTCCAGACCCTTGCACAAAGATCCATGGGACAGGCTCTAGTGACCCGAGGCTAGGCGGCGAGCCTCGCCCTGACGTCCAGGTAGCTCAGGCCGTGGTCGGCGAGCAGCTGCCCGGCGACGCCGTCGTGGGCGGCGAGTGCCAGTAGCAGGTGCTCGTCGCCCAGTTCGCGGTCGCGGAGTGACTTCGCCTGTGCCAGCGCGCCGCGCAGGACGTCCTTCGCCGTGCGGGTGAAGCGGCCCCCGTGTGCCGGCGGCGCGAGCACGTTCTCGCCGAGTGCGTGCTCAACGCTGGCCACGACCTCGTCAACGTCGATGCCCAGCTCACACAGCACCGCGGCGGTTTCCGCGTCCGAAAGGCCGCCTTTGCGCTCCGAGGTGCGGAAGGCCTGTCCGACCTTGTCCGGGGTCACCCCCGCCGCCGACAGCAGTTTCGCCGAGGTCGTGCCCCGCTGGTCGAGGAGGGCGAGCAGCAGGTGCTCGTCGGTGACCTCGCGGTTCGCCTCGCGTGCGGCTTCGCGCACGACCCGCCTCGCGACGTCGGTGAAGCGGTTGAACATGTCAGGCCCTCCCGTGCTTCTTGTGCACCGCTTGCCGGGAGACGCCCAGCTCAGCGGCGATCTCCTGCCACGACCAACCCTTCGTCCGCGCGTTGCGGACCTGGACGGCCTCCAGCCGTTCGAGGAGCTTCCGCAGTGCCGCGACCGCATGGAGTCCGACCCGGGGGTCCCGGTCGCCCGCGGCGGCGGCGAGGTGTGTCGCCTCTGTCATGACGTCAACATAGGTTGACACTCCGAGTGTGTCAACTTGGGTTGACATCTATCATTTGATCATGTTGCCCCGGATCGAGGTGGCGGAGCGGCCCGGCGTCGGACTCGACGGCGCGGTTCGCCCCAGCGAGGACGTGGTGGTGGTGCTGCCGAACGCGGTGGTGCTGCTCGACGGCGCGACCGCCCTCGACCCCGCGTTACCCAGTGGCGGCTGGTTCGCGTCGCGGCTGGCCGGTGAGCTGGCCGGGCGCCTCGTCGGCTACCCGGACGCGGACATCGCCGACCTGCTGGCCGCCGCGATCAAGGCCGTCGCCCGCGACCACGGGCTGGTGCCCGGCGAGTCCCCTTCGAGCACGGTCGCGCTGCTGCGCTGGAACGACCGGGTGGTCGAGGGCCTCGTGCTCGCCGACAGCCCGATCGTCGCGTTCACCGACGGCGGCCCGGCTCCGCTGGTCGACGGCAGGCTCGCGGCCATGCCGAGAGGCGTCGGCTACCGCGACCGCCTCGCGTCCGGCGCGGGCTACGGCGACGACCACCTGGTGGCACTGCGCGACGCGGCCACGTCCATGAGCAGGAGGCGCAACATCGACGGCGGCTTCTGGGTCGCGGAGGCCGACCCGGACGCGGCCCACTACGCGGAGCGCGCCACCTGGCCCCGCGCAGGCCTGACCACGGTCCTGATGGCCAGCGACGGCGTCTCGTGCGGTGTCGACACCTACGGGGTGTTCGCCGACTGGACCGCGGTCCGCGACCTGGCCATGGCGCAGGGTCCGGAAGCCGTGCTGGACCGCGTCCGCGCGGCGGAGAACGAGGACCCGAACGGCACCCGCTGGCCCCGCCCCAAACCCCACGACGACCAGGCCATGGTGGTGGCCGACTTCACGCGGTGACTCAGTTCTTGGTCTGCCAGGTCACGTACGGCAGGAACGCCTGCACCAGCGGTCCGATCGCGAGTGCGTAGAGCACCGTGCCCACGCCGACCGTGCCGCCGAGGAGCCAGCCCCCGGTGAGGACGGTCAGCTCGATGGCCGTCCTGCCGATGCGGATCGACCAGCCGGTGCGGGCGTGCAGGCCGGTCATGAGCCCGTCGCGCGGGCCGGGGCCGAGGCGGACGCCGATGTAGGCCGCCGACGCGAAGCCGTTCAGCACCACCCCGGTCACCAGCAGGACGATCCGGTGCGCCGGCGCCGACGGCGGCGCGACCACGGCGAGCGTCAGGTCCACCGCCACCGCGATCACCAGGATGTTCGACACCGTGCCGATGCCGGGGCGTTGCCGCAGCGGGATCCAGCACAGCAGCACCAGCGCGCCGACGATCGCCGTGACCGTGCCGAACGTGAGGCCCGTCAGCCCCGACAGCGCCTCGTGCAGCACGTCCCACGGGTCGAGGCCCAGTCCGGACCTGATCATCAGGCCCATGCTCGCGCCGTACAGAGCCAGCCCGCTGAACAGCTGGGACAGGCGGCGTGCCGGCGACGAGGTGACAGGGACTGGGCGCAGGTCAATCGAGGACATGTGGCCATACTTGGTACCGATTGGCTTGTCATCAATAGCCAATCACCATAAATTGGCTTGATGAACGCGAGACGTCTGGCACACCTGCTCGGCAACTGGCGCCGTCACGGCTCGCGGCAGGGTGCGGCCGACCTGGCCGCCGGCCTGCGGCTCCTCATCCTCGACGGCCGCCTCCCCGCAGGCACCGCGCTGCCGCCCGAGCGGGAGCTGGCCACCGCGCTCGACGTCAGCCGCACGATGATCGCCGCCGCATGGGAACGGCTGAAGGCCGACGGGCTCGTGGTCAGCCGCCGCGGCGCCGGATCGTGGACCGCCATCCCGTCGGCCGGGGGCACCCGGGAGCCGATCGAGGACCCGGAGACCATCGACCTTGCGCGGGCGGTGCCACCCGCCATCGCCGGGATCGCGGCCGCCGCCGAGGCCGCCGCACCCCGGCTCGGCGCCGAGCTGTGCTCACACGGCTACTACGAACAGGGCATGCCTGACCTGCGGGAACGTCTGGCCGCGCGGTACACCGCGCGCGGCCTGCCCACCACGCCCGACCAGATCCTCGTCACCAACGGCGCCCACATCGCGCTCGCCATGGCGCTGCGGCTGTTCACCGGGCCCGGCGACCGCGTGCTGATCGAGCAGCCGACCTACCCGAACGCGATCGAGGCGATCCGCGGCGCGCACGCCGTCCCGGTGCCGGTCGCCATGACCGACGACGGCTGGGACGTCGACGGGATGGAGGCCACCCTCCGCCAGGCCGCGCCCCGGCTCGCCTACCTGATCGCCGACTTCCAGAACCCGACCGGCCACCGCCTCGACGAAGCGGGCCGCAGGCTCCTCGGCGCCGCGTTCCGGCGCGCCCGCACCCCGGTCATCGTCGACGAGACCAGCGTCGACCTCGACTTCACCGGCGAGCCGGTGCCGCCGTTCGGCGCGTTCGGCGGCGACCTGGTGCTGGCCGCGGGCTCGGCGGGCAAGTCGTACTGGGGCGGGCTGCGGCTGGGCTGGGTCCGCGCCCCCTCGGAGATCATCACCCGGCTCGCCGTCGCGCGCCGCGGCCTTGACCTCGGGTCTCCCGTGTTCGAGCAGCTCGTGCTGTGCGAGCTCCTCGACGGCCCGCGTGAGCCGTTGCTCGACCGCCGCCGCATGCTGGTCGAACGGCGGGACGCCCTGGCGGGCCTGCTTCGCGAGCACTGCCCGGACTGGACCTTCGCCGTGCCGGGCGGCGGGCTGAGCCTGTGGTGCGGGCTGCCGACGCCGGTGAGCACGCGGATCGCGGCGGTGGCGCAGAACTTCGGGGTGCGGGTCGTGCCCGGCTCGTTCTTCACCCCGCACGGGGGACTCGAGCGCTACCTGCGGGTGCCGTACACCCAGCCGGTCGACGTGCTGGGGGAGGCGGTGCGCAGGCTCGCGGCGGCCGCTGCCTCAGTGGCGGAAAGCCGCGCCCCGATCGCGGAGAGCGGGCTCATTCCGGTCACATGACTGGACCTGAAGACGGTATACCGGTAGAAACAGTGCGCTGGATGGCCTAGTCCACCGTCGGCCGATCGGCCGGGTGGCGGCCATCCAGCGCACCGTTCGCCTCTGGGTGCCCGTCGGGGGCCAACCGGCACAGCCCCTCGTTGCGCCGGCTGGGCGAGCAGCCAGAGGGGGGCCCCGGCGCCGCGGGGGCATCGCGGCGCCGGGGCTAGGTCCCGACCTGACCGGGCGCGGTCGGCAGGTCGGGTAGCTTGTGTAGTTCTGGGGGGAGACCGGGAGAGGTCTTTTCGGATCAGTCGGTACGCCCAGGTGGAGCACGGCGAAAGTCGTTGTGGGCGGCTGGGGGCACACGTGTCCGTGCCTGCGGCCCATTCAGTCAGGCGTGGAGACCGGTAAACCGACGCCGCGGCCCGCGGTGCTCACCGCGCGGCTGCGGGTGCTGAATCCGGCGTCCGCCGGGTGGGCGAGGGTGGCGTGCGAGACCAGCACGCCGTGCGTGCCGCGGGCACCACTCCAGTAGTCGTGTGCGGCGGACACCGCCGTGCCGGGCGTGGACGGCCCGGCGGGCGTCTTCACCGGCTCCGGCGCGGAACCCGTTCCTGCCTGCCGGCCGGATTCCTCGTCCTGGGTCCTCGGCGGGGTGGCCGGATGTGGTGCCGGTACCGATGCCGAGGGCGTGGGTGCTGCCACTGGTTCAGCGGCCACCTTTTCGGCGGCCACCGTCTTTGTCCGCGCGACCGGCTGTGGTGCCGGGGCGAGGGGTGTCCGCGCGGCCGGTGCCGGTGGTGCGACCTGGCGAGCCGTGCCGCTGGTGCCGGTCCAGTCGTCGGCGTGCGGCGACTCCTGCACGTCGACGAGCGGGTCCTGGCCGGGCTGGGTGATCGGTGACAGCAGCGTCGACGTCGTGTCGAGCACGGCTCCGGTGACGTCGGCGAGCGCGTCGGTCAGGCCGGTGAGCGTGCCTACCAGGCCACCGAGAAGCCCACCGGAAGGATGCTGCTGCTGCTGCGGCGGAGACTGGTCAGCCGGCGACTCCTCTGCGCTGGCGGAACCGGCGAAGACGGCGCTGATCAACCACCCGGCCGCCGCGACGGCGGCGACGAGCAGCCCACGGCGCAGCAGGCGCGAAAACTCCACTGCGACCACCACCGTCCGTCAACGCGAGTCAGCCGACAGGTGCCCGTGCCGACATTGCACACTATCTAGCACCGCACCGACAATGTGCACCCTAGCCGCGTGGGTTCTACCCGGAAAGACGGCAAAAGCGCACTGTATCGGCCGGATGGGGCAATGTTGATCACACGAGGTGAACCTTTGTCCCGCCGCCTCACGGCCCTACCCGTTCGGGAGGCCGCCGACTTTCGGGCCAACGCACAGCGTCACGCCAGCTTGTGCAACCGCTCGATCGCCTCGTCCAGAACCTCGTCCTTCTTGCAGAAGGCGAAGCGGACGATGTGTTTCCACGCGTCCGGTGTATCGGTGAACACCTGCACGGGAACCGCGGCGACACCGATGCGTTCCGGCAGCTTCCTGCACAGTTCCTCGCCGTCCTCGAAACCCAGCGGCCGCACGTCCGCGCAGACGAAGTACGTGCCCGCGCTCGGCCGGACACCGAACCCGGCCGCCGCGAGACCCGCCGACAGCCGGTCCCGTTTCACGGCGAGGCCGTCCCGCAGCGCCGTCACCCACGCGGACTCGTTGGTCAGCGCGTAGGCCACGGCGGGCTGGAACGGCGCGCCGCCGACGAAGGTCAGGAACTGCTTGGCCGCACGCACCGCCGACACGAGTTCCTCCTGCGCGCACACCCAGCCGATCTTCCAGCCGGTGCAGTTGAACATCTTCCCGGCGGAGGAGATGGTCACCGTCCGCTCCGCCATCCCGGGGAACGTGCACAGCGGCAGGTGGGGCACGCCGTCGTAGGTGAGCGACTCGTACACCTCGTCGGTGATCGCGATCAGGTCGTGCTCGACACAGAGCGCCGCGATGCCGGCCAGTTCCTCGCGGGTGAACACGGTGCCGGTCGGGTTGTGCGGGGAGTTCACGAGGATCGCTCGCGTCTTCGGGGTGATCGCGGCACGCACGGCGTCGAGGTCGACCGAGAACCGTTCCCCGTCGACCAGTGAGACGACCTTGCGTGCCGCTCCCGCGAGTGCGACAGAAGCGGCGTAGGAGTCGTAGTACGGCTCGAACAGGATGACCTCGTCCCCCGGCTCCACCAGTGCCAACATGGCCGCCGCGATGGCCTCTGTGGCGCCGACGGTCACCAGCACCTCGGTGTCCGGGTCGAACTCGATCCCGTACCCGGCGCGCTGGGCGGCGATGGCGGCGCGCAGCTCCTGGCGGCCGGGACCGGGCGGGTACTGGTTCACGCCCGTCGCGATCGCCCGCTGGGCCGCTTCGAGCATGGCGGGCGGGCCGTCCGTGTCGGGGAAGCCCTGTCCGAGGTTCACCGCCCCGGTCCTGGTCGCGAGCGCGGTCATCTCCGCGAAGATCGTCGACGTGAACGGGGTCAGGCGGGACACGAGAGCAGGACGACGCACGGTCAGCCATCCTCACGGACAATGGTGCGGTGCGGCAACTCACCGAGAGCAAGAACATCGCAGCGCCCATCCCCGATGAGGCGGAGAAACGGCGCGCCCTGCGCAGGATGAAGCTCGTCGCGCTGTCCTTCCTGGTCGGCGCGGCCGTGCTGTTCGTGGTGATGTCGCTGTGGCCGGGCGAGCCCGCATGGACCGGGTACGTGAAGGCGGCCGCGGAGGCGGGCATGGTCGGCGCGCTCGCCGACTGGTTCGCGGTCACGGCGCTGTTCCGGCACCCGCTGGGGATCAGGATCCCGCACACCGCGATCATCCCGACCCGCAAGGACGCCATCGGCGACAGCCTCGGCGAGTTCGTGGGCGCGAACTTCCTGGCCGAGCAGGTCGTGCGCGAGCGGCTGCGGCGGGTCGGGGTCGCGTCCCGCCTCGGCGCGTGGGTGGCCGAGCCGGACAACGCGGAACGGGTCACCGCCGAGCTGGCGACCGTCGTGCGGGGTGTGGTCGCCGTGCTGCGGGACGAGGACGTGCAGGCGGTCATGGAACAGGCCGTCGTCAAGCGCGTGGTCGCGGTGCCGTGGGGGCCGCCGCTTGGCAAGCTGCTGGCGGGCGTGTTCGCCGACGGTTCGCACCACAAGCTCGTCGACCTCATGTGCGACCGCGCCTACGAGTACGTCAAGGACAACCACGGGACCGTGCTGCGCGTGGTGTCCGACCGGGCGCCGACCTGGTCGCCGAAGTTCGTCGACTCGATGGTCGCCGACAAGGTGTACGGCGAGGTGCTGTCGTTCGCGTGGCTGGTCAAGACCGACCCGAACCACCCGATGCGGCTCGCGATCGACAAGTTCCTCGCCGAGTTCGCCGCCGACCTGCAGACCGACCCGGTCCTGATGGAACGCGCCGAGGCCGTGAAACAGCAGGTGCTCGCCCACCGCGAGGTGCAGAACGTGATCGGCTCCGCGTGGTCGACGGCCAAGCGGATGCTGCTCGACGCGGCCGAGGACCCGTCGAGCGAGCTGCGCAAGCGGGTGCGCGAGGGCCTGATGTCACTCGGCCGCAAGCTCACCGGCGACGACGCGCTGCGGGAGAAGGCCGACAGCTGGGTCGAGGGCGCGGCCGCGTACGTGGTCGTCAACTACCGCGCCGAGATCACCACGCTGATCACCGACACCGTGCAGCGATGGGACGCCGAGGAGACGTCCAGGAAGATCGAGCTGCAGGTGGGCCGTGACCTGCAGTTCATCAGGATCAACGGCACGGTCGTCGGCGCGCTGGCGGGCTTATTGATCTACTCGATCGCCCATCTGGTCCTCTGACCTTCGTCCCCGCCACGAGCGCGCCTTCTCGCGGTTGCCGCACACCTGCATGGAGCACCACGTGCGGGAGTGGTTGCGGGAACGGTCGTAGAACGCCCAGCGGCAGTCGTCGGCAGGGCAGATCTTCACGCGTTCCCAGTGACCGAGCACGGCGAGCCTGCTCGCCGCGGCCAGTACCGCGCCCACCACCTCGGTGGCGGCCAGCCGCGGCGCGCCGCCCGCCAGCTCGACCGTCACCCGCGCGGCGACCCCGCCT
>NZ_JBARWZ010000033.1:0-37591 GCF_049647105.1 Actinophytocola sp. | reverse complement strand
TCAGAACCACTGAGTCTTCGCTTCAGGACCGCCGAGTTGGCGTTTCGCGACGAGATGGTTGTGTCGCGAACCGCCGTCTCAGTGGTTCCGAACCGCCAACTCAGTGGTTCCGAACCGTGGACTCGCGGGTTCCGAACCGTGGACTCGCGGGGTCTGAAGCGTGGACTCGCGGGGGTTGGTGCGTGGGGTCGGTCTCGGGCTTGGGTGGAGTTGTAGAACATCCGGGTTGTTCAGTGTCCTGGCGTTGGACTTTGAACAACGCACTCTGAACAATGGGTGCGCTTGGGGGTGGTGGGGGTTGCCGCGACGCGAGAACCCGCTGGGGTCCGCAGAGGACGCGCTCACCCGCTTCGCCGCCGATCTGCGCGCGCTGCGGGAGCAGGCTGGTATGCCGACCTACCGGCAGTTGAGCGCGCGGGCGCACTACTCGGCCGCCGCGCTGTCGGAGGCGGCGGGCGGGCGCAAGCTGCCGAGCCTGTCCGTCACGCTCGCCTACGTCCGCGCGTGCGACGGCGATACCGCGGTGTGGGAGCAGCGCTGGCGTGAACTGTCCGCCACACAGGCCAGGGAACCGGCGGAACCGGCGGCCGGGCCGGACGAGACTCCACCGTATGCCGGGTTCGCCGCGATCGAGGACCCCGCGTTGTTCGCCGGGCGCGCGGACCTGGTCGACGAGCTGACCGCGCGGGTGCGGGAGCGGCGGCTCACCGCGGTCGTCGGCGCGTCGGGCAGCGGCAAGACGTCACTGTTACGGGCCGGGTTGCTGCCCGCGCTGACCAGCCACCTGACGGACCACGTGGTGATGACGCCGGGCCCGAACCCGTTGGAGGAGTGCGCGATCCGGCTCGCGGACGTCGTGGGCGCCGCGCCAGGCGACCTGTACCGCGAGCTGGCGGAGGCGCCGGAGAACCTCCACCTGCGCGTGCGGCAGGCGTGTGCCGACCGGCCGGAGGACCTCGTCCTGGTGGTCGACCAGTTCGAGGAGGCGCTCACCGGGGAGCACGACCACTTCGTCGCGGCGCTCGTGCACGCCGCGACCGCCACGACGAGCCGGGTCCGGGTCGTGCTCGGCGTCCGCGCCGGGCACGCGGACCGGCTGCCAGCCGCCGCGCGGGACGGCCAGGTGCACGTCGGCCCGATGACCGCAGACGGCCTGCGTGAGGCGATCACCGAACCCGCGTCCGGCGAGGGCTGCCGGGTCGAGACCGCGTTGCTGGTCCGGCTGATCGCCGACACGGGCGGGCCTGGCACGCTGCCGTTCCTGCAGCAGGCGCTGCTCGGGATGTGGCGGCGCCGCCGGGGCACCACGCTCTCCATCGCGAGCTACGAGGCGATGGGCGACATCCCACGGCTGATCGCGGACGCCGCGGAGCGGGTGTTCACCGCGCTCGACGCCGACGGGCAGCGGATCGCCAGGAACCTCGTGACCCGGCTGGCGTCCTCGGCGGGCGGGCTGCGGCGCGACGACCTGGACGCGGACACCGCCGCCGTGCTCGACGAGCTGGTGCTGGCCAGGGTCGTGGTCGCCGACGCCGACCACCTCCGGCTCGCGGGCCGGTCGCTGCGTGAGCGCTGGCCCCGGCTTCGCGACTGGCTCGCCGAGGACGGCGACCGGTTACGCATGCACCGTGAGCTGGCCGAGGCCGCGGCCACGTGGGAGTCGCTCGACCGCGACCCCGGCGCGCTGTTCCGAGGGGTCCGGCTCGACACGGCCCGCACCTGGCTGGCCACCGGCGCCGCCGTGATCACGGCCAGGGAGCGGGACTTCCTGCGTGCCAGCGAGTCCGCGCGGACCGGTGAGCGACGGCGGGCGCGGCGGGTGCGTGCCGGGCTCGCGGCGCTGTCGGTGCTGGTGGTGCTGGCGACCGGGGCCGTGGTGTACGCGGTGCGGGCGGACCGGTCGGCGGACCGGCAGCGCGCCGCGGCGGCGGCGCAGAGCGCGTTGCGGGAGGCGGCCGAGCTGCTGGAGACCGACCCGGCGCTGGCCATGCAGCTCACCATCGCCGCGCACCGGCTCGACCCGACCGCGCCGAGCCGGGACGCGGTGCTGGCGCTGTTCGCGGACCCGTACGCGGCACGGATCACCGCGCACACCGGAACCGTGTACGCGGTCGCGGTCAGCGGTGACGTGCTGGCCACCGCGGGCGACGACGCGACATGGCTGTGGGACATCGGCGACCCGGTCCGCCCGCGCGAGCTGGCAGTCCTGGAAGGAAGCGCCACCTCGGTCGCGTTCTCCGCCGACGGCAGGGTCGCGGTGACCGGCACCCCGGCCGGCGCGCAGCTGTGGGACCTCACCGAGCCGACGCGGCCACGGGTGATCCCGCCCGTCGGCGCGGACAACCTCCCCGAGCGCTCGCCCGCCCACGTCGCGCTCAGCGGGGACGGCAGGACACTCGCCCTGTCGAAGGAGAACGACGTACGGCTGTACGACGTCACAGTCGACGGCCGGCCACGCCGGATTGGCACGCTGTCCGGGGGCACAGAGCCGGTGACCTCGGTCGCGTTCAGCCCGGACGGGAAGACGGTGCTGACCACCAGCGCGGACAACGCGGCCCGGCTGTGGACGGTGGCCGATCGCACGCCCACGCTGCTGACCAGGGGCAACCTGCCGATGCACGCGGCGGTGTTCAGCCAGGACGGCAGGTTCGTCGCGACCGCGGGCGAGGACGGCATGGTCCGCCGGTGGCGGGTCGCGGACCGCGCACAGGTCGACCCCCTGGTGCTGTCCAGCGGCGCGGTGCGGGACGTGACGTTCAGCCAGGACGGCGGGCTCCTCGCCGCCACCGGCGACGACCGGGCGACGACCGTGTGGGACGTGACCGGACCACGGCCGGTCCGGCTCGTGACGCTGTCCGGGCACGCGGACGCGGGCACCGGTGTCCGGTTCACGGCGGACGGCCGGACGCTGGTCACGTCGAGCCGCGACCGGACCGTCCGGCTCGTCGACCTCGCCGAGGTGCTCGCGGGCCGGACCGGCAGTGACGCCCTCGCGTGGGACGGCACGGTCCTGGCGAGTGGTGGCGACGGCACCGTGCGGCTGTTCGACGTGCGGGACCGGCACGCGCCACGGGCGGTGTGGACCGAATCCGGGACGGGCCCCGCGCTCGCGGCAGGCGTGCTCGCCACCGGTGATCGGCTGTGGGACGTGGCGGGCCAGGAGCCGGCACGGATGCGTGCGGACGTCGGCGACGCGACCGGGTCGGCACTGAGCCGGGACGGGAAGCTGCTGGTCACCACCTACGCGGGCGGCCGCCCGAAGCTGTGGTCGGTCGCGGACCCCGGCACGCCGCTGGCGGACCTGCCCGCCGAGGCCGCCCGGGTGGCGGTGTTCGGCGACGGCCTCGTGGCGACGCTGGGCAACGAGATCATCCTGTGGGACATCGCCGACCCGGCACACCCGAAGCCGACGGTGTTGCCGCCGCAGCTGTGGACCGGCCTCGCGCTGCGGCCGGACGGGCGGGTGCTGGCGGCGATGGCAAGCGACGGCACGGGGTGGCTGTGGGACGTCGCCGACCCGAGCGCGCCGAAGAAGCTCGGCACGTTCACGGCCGGGCCGACGACCGCGGTGGCGTTCGCGCCGAACGGGCGGACGCTCGTGACGGCGACCGGGGCCACGGCCACGCTGTGGGACGTGTCGGCCCCTCGGCGGCCATCGGAGCTCGCGACGTTGCGCAGTGAGCACGGCCGGCCGGTGACGGCCGTCGTGTTCAGTCCGGACGGACGTTCGTTCGCGGCGGCGAGCGAGGACGGGACGCTGAAGATCTGGGACGTGACCGTGGCGCAGGTCGAGCGCCGCGTGTGCGCGGTGGTGTCGCCGAGGCTCGATGAGGAAGTCTGGGCGCGGTACCTGCCGGACGTGCCCTACCGTCCAGTGTGTCCGTGACACTCTGCGATCACATTGGTGGGCAATACCACTCGAATGCCGCGTCACTTGATCGGAACCCGGTCGTTTCCAAACGAGATATCCGCAGGTCACAGAAGAATTCATGGAAATTCGGGTTTCCTGTTGGCGCAACGAAATTCAGCCTATCCAGTGAATGTCCCAACTTGACCTTTGAGATAACCTCGTGTCTCGCTGCATACGGAGCGGTGCTGTGGGTGAGCTTCGAGACGGAAGGGTGGATCCGCGTGCACTCCCGGTCGGCCAGGGCAGCGCGGTCCCCCCGAATCTCGACCATAAGGTGATCATGACAGTCTCATCGCCCGTGTCGTCATCGCCGCGGCACGCGGGCCCGTGGACCTGCATCGCCGGTGTCACCGGCTACGTCGCCGTCTCGCCCCTGATCTTCCGCGAGCTCGAGTCGCCGATCTGGGTGGTGGTGTGGCTCGCGGTCGGTGCGATCGCGATCGGAGTGGTGGCCGCCGGGGCCGCGCGGACGGCGCGGGCCGGGCGTGAGCACATCGATGAGCTGCGCAGGCTCGACGACGAGAACCACAACCTCGCCGCGCTGGCCGAAACCCGCCGCGTGGCGCTGGAAACCCTGGTGGAGCAGCAACTGCCCGCCATGGTCAACGGCATGGGCGTGCCGCCACTGCCCGACCTGTCCGCCGACGACGTCTCCGCGCACCTGCTCGGGCAGTCCGCCGTCCACTTCGGCAGGCTCCGCGAAGACCAGCTGGCCAGACAGGACGCCGTGGCCGCGGCGGTCGTCGCGCTGGGTCGCAAGGTCCAGTCCTCCGCGCACCGCATCCAGGAGGAAGCGACGCGGATGGTGCAGGCGCACCCCGCCGACCCGGACATGCTGCACACCAGCATGCGGGTCGACCACGCGGCGGCCCAGCAGGCCCGCAACGCGCAGACCCTCGCCGCGCTGTGCGGCGAGTGGCCCGGCCAGCAGTGGCACGAGGCGCTGCCGCTCGCGGACGTCGTCCGTGGCGCCGCCGGCCGCATCACCGCCTACCAGCGGGTCGAGGTGTCCGGCGACCCGGCGGTCGCGGTGTCGGCACGCGTGGTCGAGCCGCTGATCCACGTGGTGGCCGAGCTGCTGGCCAACGCGACACAGTCCTCCCCGCCCACCACGCAGGTCCTGGTGACGCTGCGGCAGGTGCAGCGCGGCGCGGTGATCGAGATCGACGACGGCGGTGTCGGCCTCGACGACAAGCGGCTCGAGCAGGCCCGTGAGATCGCGTCCGGCAGACGCCCGGTCGGGCTCGGCGACCTCGGTGAGATCCCGCAGACCGGCCTGCCGGTGGTCGGCGCGTACGTGCGCCGCCACGGTTTCCGCGTCGACGTCACCGAGTCCGTCTACGGCGGCCTGCGCGCGATCGTGCTGGTGCCGGCCGATCTGACCGAGGCCGTCGCGCCGACCGGCGTGGTCGCCGCGGGCGGGCACGCGCTGACCCGCCGCCAGGAACGCCACGCCGTCACCCCAGAGCCCCGCAGACCCGAGCCGGAGCCGGCGTGGGAGCTGCCACCCCAGCGTGGCGAGGTCGAGCTGCCCGCCGAGCCGGAACCACTCCCGTCGCCTGCCCCGGCCGACGACGACAGCACGGCGGGCGACCTGCCCGTGCTGCCCCGCCGCCGTTCCCGGCGCGGGCACGCCGTCCCCCAGCAGCCGCAGGTCGACTGGCCTGCCGAGCGGGACGCGGAGGAGGCGCCGGAGGACGCGGGAGAGTGGATGAACGCGTTCCTGTCCGGCACCGCGGCCGCGAACGGTGAGCTCGACCTCGACAGTGACTACTACGGCAGTGAGAACAGCAGTGACAACGGCAGAGGCAAGCGCCATGCCGACAACCCGGACGACACGGAAACCTCGGAGGACCATCGATGACGACCCAGCCCGTCGACAACAGCTGGATGCTGGAGTTGATCAGGACGGTGCGGGGCGTGCGCCATGTCGTCGTGCTCACCTCGGACGGACTGCTGAAGGTCCGCACCGGCCACACGCCGCAGGACGTGGCCGACAAGCTCGCCGCCGCGTGCGCCGGGCTCACCGCGCTGGGTCAGGGCATCAGCAAGGAGTTCGGCACCGGCGCCGGACCCCGGCAGGTGATGGTGGAGTTCGACGGCGGCTTCCTGTTCGTCCGGGGGGCGGGCGACGGGTCGCGGCTCGCGGTGGTGACAGAGCCGGTCATCGACCCGGCCCTTATCGCACAACAGATGCAGGCACAGGTACTCGTCATCGGTGAGCGCACGCTCTCGACGCCGACTCGCACCGGCTGAGCCCGGGACGAACATGGACAACTACCGCGACTCACCGGTGCGGCCCTACATCCTCACCTCCGGCCGCGCGCACCCGTCCCGCAACACGATCAGACCCGAGACGTTGCTGGTGGTCGACGCGGACGCGCCGCCACCCATGTCGGTCTCCAGGGAGCACCGGGCCCTGCTCGACATGTGCGGAGGCGTGCTCTCGCTCGCCGAGGCGGCCGTGTACCTGCGACTGCCGGTGAGCCTCGTGGTGGTGATCGCGTCGGACCTCGTCGACTCCGGGCACCTGTCGATCCGCTCCGCGCTGCGCCACACCCCGCCCTCAGCTGAACTTCTGGAGAAGGTGCTAGATGGCCTCCGAAAACTCTGACTGGCCCGATCAGCGCGCCGACAAACGTTATGTCGCGCCGACCGTGGCCCAGTCGGTGAAGATCCTCGTCGTCGGCGCGTTCGGGGTCGGCAAGACGACGCTGATCGGCTCGGTCTCCGAGATCGCACCGCTGCGCACCGAGGAGACGATGACGTCCGCGAGCGTCGGCGTCGACTCGCTCACCGGTCTCGACGACAAGGCGACGACCACGGTCGCCATGGACTTCGGCCGCATCACGGTGAGCTCCGAGGTCGTCCTGTATCTGTTCGGCACGCCGGGCCAGCGCCGGTTCTGGGAGCTGTGGGAGGGCCTCGCGGAAGGCGCGGTCGGCGCGCTCGTGATCGTCGACACCCGCCGCATCGAGGACAGCTTCGAGGTGTTCGACCAGCTCGAGACCCGCACCGGCATGCCGTTCGCGGTGGCCGTCAACGAGTTCCCCGACGCGCCGAAGTACGACACCGCGCGGCTGCGCGAAGCGCTCGACCTGCTGCCGGACACCCCGATCGTGCCGTGCGACGCCCGCAACAAGGAGTCGTCCGCGCAGGCGCTGATCACCCTCGTCGAACACGCACTCCACCACCCAGCATCGCAGAAGGCACTCACGTGACGACACCAGCGACATCGCGGCACCGGCGGCGGTTGTCGGACCTGACCGGTCTGACCCCGCTCATCGAGACCACCAGCGCCCCCGATCCCCAGGCCGTCTACCGGGAGCTGCGGGAGGACTGGGGCGCGGTCGCGCCGGTCGAGCTTGAGCCGGGCATCCCGGCGTGGCTCGTCATGGGGCACCACGAGATCTGCCAGGTGGTGCGCAACGAGCAGCTGTTCTCCCGTGACCCCAACCATTGGCGGCTGTTCGCCGAGGGTGTGGTGGCGGCGGACTCGGGTCTCGGCCCGATGATGTTCCCGCGCGACAACGCCTACTTCGCCGACGGCGAGAAGCACCGCAGGCTGCGCGGCCCACTCGACGACGGCCTCGAGAGCCTCGACGAGCACCGCATGGCCCGGTTCATCCGTGCCACCTGCACCGACCTCATCCGCGACTTCGAGCACCATGGCAAGGCGGACCTCGTGTCCGACTACGCCGCCGTGGTACCGATGCTGACGGTCGCCGGGTTCTTCGGCATCGGCCGCGAGCAGGGCCACGAGCTGCGGGCCGCGCTGATCGCGTTGTTCTCCTCGGCTGAGGACTCGGCACCGGCGGCGCGCAACCTGGAGCGGATCCTGTCTGGCGCGATGAACGCCCGCCGCAACGCCCCGACCGACGATCTGACCACCGCGTTCCTGCGGCATCCCAACCTGCACAACGACTTCGAGATCCAGCAGTCGATCGTGCTGATGATCTCCGCAGGCTATGAGACCACCACGTCGTGGATCGCGCAGACGCTACGGGTGATGCTCACCGACACCAGGTTCGCAGGCCGGATGCGCGGCGGCCGCCTCGGCATCGACGACGCGCTCGACGAGGTGCTGTGGCGTGACCCGCCGATGTCGAACATGCCTGCCCGCTACGCGCTGGTGGACTGCGAGCTGGCCGGTGCGCACATCCAGCGCGGTGACGCGCTCATCCTCGGTCTTTCCTCCGCCAACAACGATCCCCGGGTGCACACGGGCGATTCGTGGCTGGAGGTCGGCAACCGCTCTCACCTGGCGTGGAGCGCGGGTCCGCACGCCTGTCCCGCCCAGCGGCCGGGAAGGATGATCACACGGATAGCGGTCGACACCGCTCTGCACCGCCTCCATGATGTTTCGTTGGCGATTCCGGCCGACGAGGTGTTGTTGCTGCCCTCACCCTGGACGCGATGCCCTGCCAGTCTGCCGGTTCGTTTCACTCCGCCAGTCCGCAACTCCTAGGCGCAGGAGGCTATCTGATGACCGACTCGGTCACCGCCGACATCCCGACCATCCACCTCGACCCCATGGGTGCCGACCACCACGGGGAAGCGGCACGGATGCGGGAGCTCGGTCCGGTCGTACGAGTCATCCTTCCCGGCGACGTGGCGGTGTTGGCCGTCACGACCCACGAGCTGGTCGCCCAGCTCGTCACGAACCCGTTGGTCAGCAAGGACTGGCGCAACTGGAGCAAGATCCAGAGCGGCGAGATCACCGACGAGTGGCCGCTCGTGGGGATGATCAAGGTCACGAACATGGTGACCTCGGACGGCGACACCCACCAGCGGTTGCGTCGTCCCGTGACCCGCACGTTCACCCGCGGCCGGGTGGAGGATCTCCGCCCGCGCCTCGAGGAGAACGTCAACCAGCTGCTGGACGCGTTGCCGTCACACGCTTCGCCGGACGGTGTCGTCGACGTGCGGCCGCACTTCGCCTACCCGGTGCCGATGAACATGATCTGCGAGCTGTTCGCGGTGCCCGTCGAGTGGCGGCAGCGCCTGCGTGAGCTGGTGGAGAGCATCTTCCTCACGAACGTGACACCGGAGGAGGTCGTCGCGACCCAGCGCGAACGGCACGAGATGCTGAACCGTCTCGTCAACCTGCGCCGCGAGGAACGGGGCAACGACCTCACCTCCGCACTCATCGAACTCGGTGAGCAGGGCGAGGAACACCTGACGCAGGAAGAACTCATCGACACGATCTGGTTGTTCCTGACGGCAGGCCACGAAACCACCCTCGGCCTCATCGTCAACGGCGTCCGCGCACTGCTGACACACCCCTCGCAACTGGAGCTCGCCATGAACGGCGACGCCGCCACGTGGCACGCGGTCGTCGAGGAGACCCTGCGGTGGGACGCGCCGATCGGCAACTTCCCCGCCAGGTATCCGTTGGAGGACATCGAGATCGCCGGTGTACCGATCCCACGTGGTGAGGCCATCCTCGCGCCGTACAGCGGCGTCGGCCGCGACTCGGCGCACCACGGCAAGACCGCGGACGAGTTCGACATCACCCGGCCACCAACGAAACACCTCGCCTTCGGCGGCGGCCCCCACTTCTGCCTTGGCGCCCATCTCGCGCGACTGGAGGCGAACGTGGCGCTGCCAGCACTGTTCTCGCGCTACCCGAACCTGTCACTGGCCGCGAAGCCGGACGACCTGGTCCCGGTGCCGTCGTTCTTCTCCAACTCGGCCGCGTCACTACCGGTTCGGCTGGGCTGAAACGTTCCGAGCAGCGGGCTTTGCGCCCTCATGGACGCGATGTCCCGAAAGGCGCTTTCAGGGCGTTGAACGTCCCGAAAGCGCCTTTCGTAACACCAACCATTTCCCGGCGGCGCCGGGGTCAGGCTCGCGACGCCGGGGTGCCCACGGCCGAGTTGACGGCCGCGGTCACGATGCGGTCGCGCAGGGCACCCGTGATGACACCGTTCTGCACGAGCTCCTTCGTCACCGCCTTGACGTGCCGGACGAACTGGTTGTGCGTGCTCCAGTCGCCGTCCTCGTCGATGACGTCGTTGATCGTGCAGCCGTTGCCGATGTCGATGTTCGCGACCTGGCTGTCGATGTCACCGATGACCACGGTGTCGCGGACGTCCGAGTCCGGGCACACGTCGGGACCCGGCCCCGGGCCGGACTCCACGATGGTGAACGAACCCGGCAGCTCCGCCGACACGTTCCCGGCGAGATCCGTCGCCCGGTACAGGAACTCGTGCGTGCCCGCCGTGTTCACGACCACCGGTTCGGTGTACGCGGTCCAGGCGCCACCGTCCAATGTGTACTC
The DNA here is from genome assembly GCF_049647105.1 of Actinophytocola sp. GTDB lineage: Bacteria > Actinomycetota > Actinomycetes > Mycobacteriales > Pseudonocardiaceae > Actinophytocola. The sequence continues at coordinate 27,398 of NZ_JBARWZ010000033.1, read as the reverse complement.
GACGGAGGCGACCCCCGAACCGGTGTCCAGCGCGGAGATGTCGATGCTCGCCGCGTCGAGGTACTCCCAGTTCGAGTTCTGGGTGCCACTCACCACCGAGGACACCGACGGCGGGGTCTCGTCGACGTCACCGCTCACCACTGTGAACGTCGCCGAGCCTTCCTCCGAGGTGTTCCCGGCCTGGTCACTCGCCCGGAACAGGACCGTGTGCTCGCCCGCCGCCGAGACCTGCACGGCCTCGGTGTAGGCCGCCCACTCGGCGTCGTCCAGTTTGTACTCGATCGACGCCACGCCGGAGCCGCCGTCGTTGTCGGTCGCGGAGACCGTCACCATGGCGGAGCCGATGTAGGCGCCGTTCTCGTCCTGCTCGCCGGTGACCTGGCCGGTCACCGTCGGGGCCGTCGTGTCCTGCCGTACCACGGTGAAGTGGGCCATGCCCTCCTCGGAGACGTTGCCCGCCTCGTCGGTGGCGCGGTAGCTCACCATGTGCATGCCGGGCGTGTTCACCGCGACCGGCGTGGTGTACGCGGTCCAGGCACCCTCGTCCACCTTGTACTCCACGGACGCGACACCGGACTCGGCGTCCGCCGCGGAGATGGTCACGGTGGCGAGGTCGACGTAGTTGCCGTCGGCGTCCTGTGTGCCGGAGACCTCCGCGTCGACCGTCGGCGGCGTGGTGTCGGCCGAGTCGGCCACCACGGTGAACTGCGACGAGCCCTCCGTGGAAACGTTGCCCGCCTCGTCCGTTGCCCGGTACAGCACGGTGTGCGCACCGATCACGGACACCAGCACGGGCTCGGTGTACGGCGCCCACTCGGCGTCGTCCAGCTTGTACTCGGTGGACGCCACGCCGGAACCGCCGTCGTTGTCGGTCGCGGTGACCGTCACCGTGGCGCTCTCGACGAAGTTGCCGTCGGCATCCTGTGTGCCGGTGACCGCCGCGGTCACCGTCGGTGGCGTGGTGTCCTCACCGCCACCACCGTCGACGACGGTGAAGGCCGCCGAGCCCTCCGCCGACACGTTGCCCGCCACGTCCGTTGCGCGGTAGGCGACGGTGTGCGCGTCGAGCGCCGACACCGCTACCGGTGCGGTGTAAGGGGTCCACGCGCCGTCGTCCAGCTTGTACTCGGTGGACGCGACCCCGGAACCGCCGGTGTCGGTGGCGGCCAGGTTCACGGTCGCCTGGTCGACGTAGTTGCCGTCCGGGTCCTGCGTGCCGGTGATCGTGGCGGTCACGACCGGCGGTGTGGTGTCGTCGCCACCACCGCCCTCCACGGTGAACTCACCGACCATCGTGCTGTGGCCGGGGATCGTGCAGTGGAACCGGTAGCGGCCCGGCGTGAGCGTCACGGTCGCCTCGTGGCGGCCGTTGTTGGCGTCGAACGGGTTGGCGAGTATGTTCAGCGCCACGTCGTGGTTGTAGCCCGGCGTGGACTGGTCGAAGGTCAGCGTGTGCGACATGCCGGTGGTGTTGCCGGTCGCCTCGCTGTTCTCGAAGACGATCGTCGTCTCCCCGGCCACCGCGGTGGTCGGGAAGTCCTTGTACTCGGAAATGCTGTCGTCCGCGGTGAAGGTCAGAGTCTGTGCTGTGGCCGCGGCGACCGGCGGTGGTTCCGCTGCCGGGGAGGCGGACGCCGGTAGCGTCACCAACCCGGCAACGGCCACCGCCGCGCCTAACGCGGCGATGAAGCGTCGGGACATGTCAGGAAAGTCCTCCAATGGGGACGGCCGGGTGACGGCGCGAGCGACGCCACCCGGCCATACCGGCTACAGGGGCCGCACCCGGATGTTGCGGAACTCGACGAGGTCGTTGTCGCCGTGGTTCTGGAGACCGATGAAGCCCTCCGCGAACTGGCGCAGCGTCGTCGAGGGGTCACCGGCGCGGGAGGACTCCTGCCCCGGTGCGTTCTCGAACTCGTTGATCACCACGCCGTTGCGGATGATCGTGTAGTGCTGGCCGACGACCTTGATCTCGTAGTCGTTCCACTGGTTCTTCGGGGTGGCACCCGCGTTCGCCAGCGTGTTCGGGTCGAAGTTGTAGATCGACCCGGTCTTCTGCGGCTCGCCGGTCTCACCGTCGTAGATCTGGATCTCGTGTCCACAGTAGATCGCGACCCATGCCTGCGACGTCCGCGCGGAGCCGACCGTGCCACAGCTGCCCGGCGGGCGTTGTGCGAGCGGTGTGCGTGGATCCGGGAAGCGGACGAACAGACCGCTGTTGGCCCGGAAGCCCTCCGGCGCGATGTCCTTGAACTGCAGCTTCACCGAGAAGTCCGCGAAGGAGTTCTTGGCGTACCACAGCATTCCGAGGCCACCGCTTGGCCGAAGTGACCCGTCCGGCCGGATGGAGAACTCACCGGACGGCGCCATCGCCCAGTTGCGGAACGACGCCTCCGTGCCGTCGAACAACGCGTCGTAGCCGAACTGACCCGGGTTGCCGATGACCGAGGCCTTGGCCGCCTGGTTCAGCTTGTCCTGCTGGCCCGCGTTGATGATCCCGAGCTGCTTGAGGTTCTTCGCGACCGTGTTGACGTGGTTGACGAAGCCCGCGTGGGAGGACCACGTGCTCTCGTCGTCGATCAGGTCGTCGATCTTGCAGCCGCCACCGGTGTTCTTGTTCTGCACCGTGGTGTCGACGGCGTCCTCACCGGGGCCGAACTCGACCGTGGTGGCCGGGTCCGACACCGCGCAGCCCACGTTCACCGAGGTCCGCGTGGTCACCGTCTCGCCGTCCGCGTAGGTCACGGTCAGCTTGGCGGTGTACGGGCCGGTGCGGGCGTAGGTGTGGTTCGGGTTGGCCTCCGTGGAGATGGTGCCGTCGCCGAACTCCCACTTGTAGGACACCCCACCGGACTTCGAGCCGTTGAACGAGTAGGTCAGCGGCTTGTTCTGCACCGCGACGTTCGTCGCCGCGGGTGCCGGGGTCGCGGCCCCGCCGGTGTAGGTGATCCGGAGCAGCTTCTGGTTCGGCGCGATCGTGAAGAACCCGCTGCCGTAGTCCATCATGTACAGCGCGCCGTCCGGACCGAACTTGGCGTCCATCCAGCTCTGCACCCGGTTGTCACCGGAACCACCCGGGATGACCTGGCGCAGCGTCTCCGCGAACACGGGCGGCGTCTGCGTCGGCACCCCGGCCGGGTCGACCGTGACGGCGATCCGGTTCTGCGAGTTCGACTGGTCACCGATGAACCACTTGTCATCCCAGTACTTCGGCCAGGCGACACCGCTGTCGGTGTTCACCTTGTCGTAGTGATACGTCGGCCCGGACATGACCGCCTGGCCGCCACCACGCAGGTAGGGCTGGGTGTAGGTCGCGTCCTCGGTGACGTAGGTCGGGATGCTGCTGTTCGGGCGGTTCGGGAAGACCGGGCCGCCACCGTCCGGCGAGTACCAGATCATGTTCTTCTTCACCGGCGGCAGGTTCACCAGACCGGTGTTGCGCGGCGAGGTGTTCACGGGGTTGTCACAGTCGTACCAGCCCGTGAGGACGGCCGCGTCTGTGCTGCTGCGGTCGCGGTAGGGCTGCTTGTTGCCCATGCAGTACGGCCAGCCGTGGTTGCCGGCCTCGGTGATGATCGTCGCGGTCTCGTACTTCGCCGGACCGAGCTCCGGGCTCGGCGACGACGCGTCCGGCCCCACCCACGCGGCGGTCAGCCAGTCGTGCTCTGGGTCGATCTGGAGCCGCGAGATGTTGCGGACACCCATCACGTAGATCTCCGGCCGCGTCTTGTCGCCAGGGTCGTTCGCCTCGGGGAACAGGTTCCCCTCCGGGATCGACGCGGTGCCGTCGGCCTCCGGATGGATCCGCAGGATCTTGCCGTTCAGGTTGTTGCTGTTACCCGAGGTGCGGCGAGCGTCCTGGAACGAGACGCCCTTGTACTCCTGCGTCCAGTTGTTGCCGGAGTACCCGTTCGAGCCCTGCGACGAGTTGTTGTCGCCGGAGCCGATGTACAGGTTGCCCGCGCTGTCGAACGCCATGCCACCACCGGCGTGGCAGCAGCTGTGGATCTGCGCGTCCCACGACAGCAGGTCCTTGCGGGTCGACTGGTCGATCGTCTGCGCGGCCTTGTCGAACGTGAACCGCGAGACGGTCCGCTTGCCGATCCTGGTGTCGCGGTTGATCGAGTCGTGCGGCATCCAGTACGCGTAGACCCAGCCGTTGTCGGCGAAGTTCGGGTCGAGGGTGAAGCCGACGAGGCCTTCCTCGTTCTTGACCAGCTCGTCGCCGCTGCCTCGGTTGCCCATCACCACCAGGGTGGTGAGCAGCTTCGCCTTCTTCGTGGCCGGATCCCACAGGTGGATCGTGCCGCAACCCTTGCCGATGTCCGGGTTGGTCCACTCGTTCGGCGAGGGCACCACGTTGTCCGCGCAGGCGCCGCGGCCGATGTAGAAGACCTTGCCGTCCGGCGCGATCGTCAGGCCGTGCGGCTCGGCGATCTGGTCGAGCTGGCCAGCCGCGTTGTTCGCGTTCAGCTTCTCGACCTTGTAGTTGGCCGCGATGGTGGCCTTGCAGTCGCCACGCACCATGCCGGTGGTCCACTTCAGCGCGCCGAGAAGGTGGTTGCGGAACGCGTCCTCGCCGTAGCTCGCCTCCGTGCGGCCCATGCCGGTGTAGAAGGAGCGGCCGCCTTCGTAGTCACGGCACCACGAGATCGGGTGGAACGGACCGTTGGCACCGACACCCGGCGCGTAGGTCTGCTCCTCGACCTGGGCGATCGTGTGGACCGTGCCGACCGGGTTCGGGTCCCAGTTCAGGAAGCGGTCGGTGCGCTGCCATGTCAGGCCAAGACCCGCGTTGGCTGGGTGGTTGCGGTCAAGGACGTCGATCGTCGCCGCCTGCGGAGCGGGCTCCGGCGGCGGCGGGGTCTCCGAACCGTCCTTGTACAGCTCCAGATCCGCGAGCTGCGTGGCGGTCTCACCGGCGTTCGCGGTGATGTTCAGCCGGTAGTGCGCGTACACCGTGGTGTTGGCGAACTCGAACTTGCGGGTCTGGAACCGCTCGGGGAAGGTCTGGTCCGTGCGGGTGTCCAGGTCCGTCCACGTCGTCCCGTCGTTGGAGCCCTGCAGGGTCCAGCTCTTCGGGTCACGGCCGTCGTGGTCGTTGGCCGAGGTCAGCGAGTAGCTCGACACCGCGATCGGCGTGGTGAGCTGGTAGCGGATCCACGCCGTGCTGGCGAACGCGAGCCACTTGGTGTTCTCGTTGCCGTCGGTGAGCTTGTCCTTGCCCTCGTTCGGCGGGTTCTCCGCGCTGACCGTTACCGTGGCGACGGGCTCTGGCTCCGGGCGGGAACCGATCGGGCGGGTGCCGATGAGACCGGTGAACCAGGACGACTCCTCCTGCGCGCGTGCCGCGTCGGACACGCCGAGGAAACCGCCGCCGGATTTCATGTAGTTCTGGAGCGCCGTCTCCTGGTCACGGCTCAGGGTGATGCCCTGTGCCGACAGGTAGACCACACCCCGGTACCTGGCCAGGTTGGCCGAGGTGAACACGGCCGGGTCGGACGACGCGGTGACGCCGATGCCGTTGGCGGAAGCCAGGCTGGTGATGGCGTCCGTGGCACGGACGACCGGGTCCTTCTGGTCCGCGGCCGCGCCGCGGAAGATGAGCACGTTGATCGGGACGTTCGCTGCCGCCGGTGCGGCCGCGGCAGGTGCCGGTACTGCCGCGACTGTGGTGGTGACCAGTGACGCACCGAGCGCCAGCGCTGCGCCGAGCGCCGTGAATCTGCGTGCTCGTCGCCTTCGCGACCAGCCGATAGAGCCTCTTAGCCCCATGGTCGGGCTGTCCTTTCTCTGGGGTTACCTGTGGCCGCCGTGCGGAGTGGCCGGTTTGCCGTTGCTGGCCTTCTTCGCGGACGGGTTGCCCGGCGCGATCGGCGCATGGCCGTCGTGCGGGCCGGTCGGGACCGGAGTCATGCCCATGGCCTTCATGTCCATCGGCGCGTGCTCGTGGCCGTGGAAGCGGTCGATGGCCTCCTGTGCGCCGGGCGGCAGGCTGCCGTCCGGGTTGCGGACCAGGAAGATGCCCGCCATACCGGTGTCGGAGTGGGACTGGACGTGGCAGTGGTACATCCACGCGCCAGGACCGACACCCTCACCGGCGATCACCTGGAAACCGAAGGAGGAACCCGGGTCCAGGTTCTTGTTGTCGAGCACGTGCGAGTGGTCGTTCGCGCCGGTGAGCATGCCCGTGCGGGTGTCCGCCCAGCGGTGCGCGTGCAGGTGGAAGGTGTGCGGCAGGTTGCCGTGGCCGATGCAGATCCACTCGACCCGCTCGCCCTCGTTCGCCTCGAACATGGGAGTGTCCGGCGCGACCTTGTTGTTGATGGACTGCTCGTTGAACACGACGGTGTACTGCCGGTCGGGCAGCAGGTCGCCGCGCCTGCGGACGATCAGACCGCCGTACAGGCCCCGCATCAGGCCGCCGGTGCCGTGGTCGCCGCCGAGCGCGTGGTCGTGGTAGTGCCAGAAGCCCGCGCTGCCCGGCATGTAGACCCCGTCCCGCTGGTACTGAGCGCGGGTGCGCCAGGTGTAGACGCGGGTCTCGCCGGGGTCGTTGAACGAGTTGTTGAACGGCGCGCCGTCCGAGTCGGTGTCGTAGTTGACGCCGTGCGGGTGGATCGACAGCCGCTGGTCGGTGTTGTTGACCAGCTCGATCTCGAGCGTGTCGCCCTCGTAGATCTCCAGCAGCGGGCCGGGGATCGTCGGCTTGCCAGGTTCCAGGGCGTACCCGACGAGGTTGGTCCCGGCGAGGGTCTCGGCGTAGAGGGTGAGCTGGCGGGTCTCGCCTGCCGCGGCCGACGCGGACTCGGCGCCGGCCGCCGCGGACACCGCGGCGACGCCGCTGGCCACTACGGCGGGGGCGAGCACACCCGCCGCCGCGGCACCGGCGAGCATCGATCGACGCGAGAGCGTCGGTCGGCCGTCTCTGTCCATTGTGGAACTCCGTTCATGGGCACGAGGAAGGAGCGGTCACACGGACCGCTCGGATTTGCTGCTGGAGACGCGACGCGACGCACAGATGGCACGTGGGTGACGTCCGTTGTCACGCTGCCTCGCCTTTCGGCCCGGGGTGGCTGTTCCGGGCGTCCCTCTGATGGCGTGGACATAGCCGCTTCCGACTAAACGACTCGAACTTATGTCGATCGCCGACGAAAGTTAAGGCCCAAATGGCGTAACGAAGCAGACAGAAAATGACAAACGATCATGAACGAGGACGGCCACCCGGCGTGTTTGTACACCGGGTGGCCGAATATGCCCGTCGTGTCCGACTGTGACCACTCAGTGGCAGACCGCTGAACTGTACGTGCGGGAGAGGCAGCTTGTCGCCCCTTCGTGCGACAACAGCGGCTCCGCCCGCGAAGCGGGCCGGGCGCCAGCCCACCACCGGCCTCCGGCGAGGAGGCCCGTCCGGCGAGGACAAGTACCCCACCAGGAGTCACGCCCCGGCGACGACCTTCCGTGCGGTGGCGGCGTCCGAAGCCGCCAGCGCCAGCTCGGCCAACCGCCTGCACTCGGCCACGGTCCGATCGGCCAGCGCCGCCCGAACGGCGGGCACCGACGGCGCCGACATCGACAACGACGTCACCCCCATCCCGACGTACACGCACGCCAGCAACGGATCGCCTGCCGACTCCCCGCACACCCCGACCGGCTTCGCCAGCTCCTGCCCGGCGGCGGCAACCCGGGACACCAGCTCCAGCACGGCGGGCTGCCACGGGTCCAGCAGATCGGCCAGCTCCCCGTTCATCCGGTCGGCAGCCATCGTGTACTGGCTCAGATCGTTGGTACCAAGGGAAACGAAGTCCACGGCAGCGAGGATCTGCCGCGCCTTCAACGCCGCGGCCGGGATCTCGATCATCACCCCCGCCGTCCGCAACCCGGCCTCGTGCACGAGCCCGGCGAACTCCGCCGCCTCCGCCGCGGTCGCGACCATGGGCGCCATCACCCACACGTCGGCGGAGGTGGCGGCCGCCGCCCTGGCCACGGCCGCCAACTGCGTGGCGATGACCGACGGATCCACCCGCGACGTGCGCAGGCCACGCACGCCGAGCGCCGGGTTGTCCTCGTCCGCCAAACCCAGGAACGGCAACGGTTTGTCCGCGCCCGCGTCGAGGGTGCGCAGCACGACCTTCCGATCCCCCGCGGCCTCGAACAGCTCCCGGTACGCCGTCTCCTGCTCGGCGACCGGGGGCGCGGACGTGCGGCCGAGAAAGAGGAACTCCGTGCGGAACAGCCCGACGCCCTCTCCCGGTACGAGGTCCTTCGCACCACCCACGTTGAGCAGCAACGGGATCGCGACACCGTCCTCGGTGCGGCCGGGGCCCGTCAGCGCCGCCGTCCGTGCACGTTCCTCGCGACCCGCCGCGACGATCTCCTCGGCCCGCGACGAAGACACCGGGACGACCGCGCCGGTGGTGCCGTCGACCGACACGACCGTTCCGTCGGCCACGTCGAGGATGCCGGCACAGCCCACGATCGCGGGCAGTCCACGAGCGCGGGCCAGGATCGCGGTGTGGCTGGTCGGGCCGCCGCGGCGGGTGACGATCGCGAGCACCGTCTCGTCGAGCAGCGCGGTGTCCGCCGGGGACAGGTCGTCGGCCACCAGCACGTACGGCACACCGGGGCGTGGCAGGCCGGGCATCGGCACGTCCATCAGCCACGCGACCGCACGGTCCCGCAGGTCCGCGAGGTCGGCGGCGCGCTCGGCGAAGTAGCCGCCCAGCGCGGCGAACGTGTCCTGCTGCTCGGCGATCGCGTCCGTGATCGCCCACGCGGCGGGCCGCCCCGCGCCGACCTTCGCGGTGACCGCCTCGGCGAGGGTCATGTCGGCGGCCATCATCGCCTGCGTGGACAGGACTTCCGCCGCCGGTCCCTCGACCCGCGCGGCGAGTTCGTCGAGCGAGGTCGCCACGAACCGCAGCGCCTTCTCCGCGCGTTCCGCCTCGTCGGCGCCCGGTGCCGGCACGTCGGCTGGCAGGACGGGCGGGGCACCCATCGCGTGGACGGGGCCCGCCGTGCGTCCCGGGCTGACGCCGAGCCCGTGCAGGTCCTCAGGCATCGAGATCCTTCTCCAGCACCTCGGCCATCGCCGCGAGCGCGTCGTCCGCGCCGTCGCCGTCCGCGGAGATGGTGACCGTGTCACCGCCGTGCGCGCCAAGCGAGAGCACCGCGATGATGCTCCGCGCGTCGACCGCCGCCTTCTCCCCGGTGGCGATCTTCACGATGACCTGCTGGGCCTTGGCGGTCTTCACGACGATCGCCGCCGGCCTGCCGTGCAGGCCGATCCGCGACCCGACAACCACGTCCCTCGTGGGCATGCGTCCTCCTTGACGGCCCGTCTACGGCTGGATGGTCACCTTGATCGCCGAACCGGACGACACCAGCTTGATGGCGTCGTGCAGCTCCGACAACTCGAGGCGGTGTGTGATCAGGTCGGCGACCGGCACCTGGCCGGACGCGATCAGCTCAAGGGCCTTCTTGTTGTGCGCGGGGCTGGAACCGTTGGCGCCCACGATGGTCAGCTCGCGGTAATGCACCAGGTTGGCGTCCAGCGTGATCGTCGGCCGGTCCTTCGGCAGGCCACCGAAGAAACTGATCCGGCCGCTGCGTGCGGCCATCTGCAGCGCGTCCTCCTGTGCGGCACCGGCCGCGGCCGCGGTGATCACGACGTCCGCGCCGCGCCCGTCGGTCAGCTTCTTCACCTCGTCGATCGCGTCGATCTCGGCCGAGCAGATCGCCGCGTCCGGGGCCACCGCCGCCGAGGACATGTCCAGCCGCGCCCGGTTCAGCTCCACCAGGAACACCCTGGCGGCGCCGCGGGCCCGCGCGAGCCGCACGTGCAGGCAGCCGATGGGTCCTGCGCCGATCACGACCACGTCGTCACCGGGACCGACCCGCGCAAGCTCCTGCCCGTTCAGCACGCACGCGAGCGGCTCGGCGACCGACGCCTCGGCGTAGTCCACGCCGTCGGGGATCCGGTTGAGCCCGTCGACCGCGAGCACCTGCCTCGGCACGATCAGGTACTCGGCGAACCCGCCGTCGTAGTGGTAGCCGACCGAGGTCTGGTTGGGGCACACCGGCATCCGGCCACGCGTGCAGTCCTGGCAGGTGCCGCACGGCACGGCGGCGATGACCTGCACCCGGTCGCCGGGGGCCCAGCCGGACACGTCCGGCCCGGCCTCGACGACCTCACCGGCGATCTCGTGGCCGATCACGCGCGGCGGCACCAGGTGGTGGTGGCCGTGGTTGAAGATCTTCACGTCGGTGCCGCAGGTCGAGCACTGCCGCACCCGGATCTTCACCTCGTCCTGGCCGGGATCCGGCTCGGGCGCCTCTTCAAGACGAAGGTCACCAGGGGCGTGGAAACGCGCCACCTTCATGGGTTACAGGTCCTTCCCTATCGATTCCAGGAGCTCGTACACGGCCTCGACGCTCGACGAGGTACGCAGGCGCTCCGCCTGCGCCGGGTCCATCAGGATCTGCGCGAGCGCGGACAGCACGGTCACGTGCTCGTTGCCCTTCGCCGCGATGGCCACGCAGATGTTGACGGTCTGGTCGTCCCAGTCCACGCCGCCGGGGAACTGCAGCACGCCGAGCGTGGTGCGGCGCACCAGCGCGCGGCTCTCGTCGGTGCCGTGCGGGATCGCGACGCCCTCGCCGATGAACGTCGACACGGACTTCTCGCGTGCCAGCATGGTGTCCGGGTAGCCGTCCTCGACCGCGCCCAACTCGGAGAGCACGGCGCCGCACTGGCGGATCGCGTCCCACTTGTCGGCGGCGGTCAGGCCAAGCCGGATGCCTTCCCTGGGCAGGACCTCCGCGTCAGCCACGGATCTCGCCGCCTTCCTTGATCGCGTTCTCCAGCCGGTCGAACGCGGGGTCACCGAGGAACATCCTGAACTCCACGACCACGGCGGCCGGCACGGTCGAGCGGGCCCGGTCGGCGAGGTCGGCATGCGTGAGCACGAGCCGCGCGTCGGCCGGGATGTCGTTGACGGCAACGTGTTCCACGGTCACGCCGTAGGGCTTGAGGCGGGTCCGTAGCTGGGACGCGAGCATCACGCTCGAACCCATGCCCGCGTCGCAGGCCACGACGATGCTCTTGACCTCGCTGCCCGAGATGACGGGCCGCGTCGTGGTGGTGGTGCCGCCCGTGTCGGGGGCGTCGGCGGCCGCCAACGGCTCTTGGGCCGGAGCGAGCTCGGCGTCGTCCGCGTCGGCGCCGTGGCCGAACTTCATCAGCGCGGCGGCGGCGATGAACGAGACGGCCGTGGCGATGGCGATGCAGAGCAGGACGCTCACGTGACCACCGCGGGGCGTGACCGCCAGGTAGGCGAAGATGCTGCCCGGCGCGGGCGGCGCGACCAGACCGGAGTTGGTCACCAGCGCGGTGCCGACACCGGCCATGCCGCCCGCGATCGCGGCCAGGATCAGCTTCGGCTTCATCAGCAGGTACGGGAAGTAGATCTCGTGGATGCCGCCGAAGAAGTGGATGATGATCGCGCCGGGCGCGGTCGGCCGGATCCTGCGCGGGCCGAACAGCCAGAACGCGAGCAGGATGCCGAGGCCCGGCCCGGGGTTGGTCTCGATCATGTACAGGATCGACTGGCCGGTCTCCCGCGCCTGCTCGAGGCCGAGCGGTCCGAACACGCCGTGGTTGATGGCGTTGTTGAGGAACAACGCCTTCGCGGGCTCGACGATGATCGACACGAGCGGCAGCAGGCTGTTGTCCACCAGGAAGTCGACGGCCCTGCTCGCCGCGTTGGTGAGCGCCTCGACGATCGGGCCGATGCCGACCAGGCCGAGCAGCGCCATCGCGCCACCGAGGATGCCTGCCGAGAAGTTGTTGACCAGCATCTCGAAGCCGGACTTGACCTTGCCTTCGATCGCGCCGTCGAACCACTTCATCAGCAGCGCCGCGAGCGGGCCGATGATCATGGCGCCGAGGAACATCGGCACGTCCGCGCCGACGATCACGCCCATGGTGGCGATCGCGGCGACCACGGCGCCGCGCTGGCCGTGCACCATCCGGCCGCCGGTGTAGCCGATGAGGATCGGCAGCAGGAACTTGATCGTGGGATCCACGAGCCCGGCGAGCGTCGCGTTCGGCAGCCAGCCGGTCGGGATGAACAGGGCGGTGATCAGGCCCCACGCGATGAACGCGCCGATGTTGGGCATGATCATGCCGGCCAGGTTGCCGCCGAAGCGCTGAACCCGGGCGCGGACCCCGTTGCCCGATAAGTTCTTCAGCTGGGAGACATCAGTCGTCATTGAATCCGCTCCATTGTCTCGGGGGTCTGCGGGTCGCTCCCCGGAAGTTGCTGCTGTCCTCCGCCGAGGGCACGGGTGAGGTCGATCGAGGCGTGCACCAGAACCGAGTCGCGGTCCACGTCGCCGGGACCCGGCATCCGGCTGCCCGGCAACCGGACCGCCGCCGCACCCCACGACAACGCCTCGATGAGGACATCCGCGCCGGTCACCCCACCAGCCAGATACCCGGCGAGCATCGCGTCGCCGGCACCGACCGCACTGCGCCCACGGTCGACCGGCGACTCGCCGTACCGCACTCCCTGCTCGTCCACCAGCACCGCGCCATCGGCGCCGAGGCTGGCGAGCACCGTCTTCGCCCCCCTTTCCCGCAACGCGACCGCGGCGCGCACCGCGTCGCCGAGCGTGTCGATCCCGGACCCGGCCGACTCGGCCAATTCGTCCCGGTTCGGCTTCACGAGCGTCGGCCGCGCGTCGAGCGCCGAGGTGAGCGCGGGCCCGGACGTGTCGACGACGAACCGGATGCCGCGCTCGGTCAGCCGCACGCCGAGGTCGCGGTAGAAGGTGTCCGGCACACCCGGTGGGAGGCTGCCGCTCGCGACCACCCAGTCGGCGGCGGCACCGGTGTCGAGAACCGCCTTGACGATGCGTTCCAGGTCGTCCGGCCCGAGCGAACCGCCCGGCTCGTTGATCTTGGTGACCTCGCCGTCCGGCTCGACCAGGCTCACGTTGGACCGCGTGTAGCCGGTGACCGGCACGGCGCACACGTCGATGCCATCCTCTTCGAGGAGCTCGCAGAGCTGCCTGCCCTCCGGCCCGCCGCGGGGCACGACCGCACAGGTCGGCAGGTTGTGCGCGGCGAGGGCACGGGCGACGTTGACGCCCTTGCCGCCCGGGTCGAGGCGGGTGCCGCTCGCCCGGACCATCGCACCGCGGACCAGCTCGGGGACCTCGATGGTGCGGTCAAGGCTGGGGTTCATCGTGAGCGTCAGGATCATGTGCGGATCACCCTTGGCCCCTGCACCTCGATCTCGGCCGCGGTCTGCGGGTCGAGACCGCTGTCGGTGATGAACATGTCGATGTCCGACAGCGCGGCGAACCGCGCGAGGTGGTCGGAGCTGAGCTTGGTGTGGTCGGCGAGCAGGATCGTGCGGCGCGCGGCGGCGACCATGGCCTTCTTCACCGCGGCCTCCGCCTGGTCCGGCGTGGTGAGGCCGCGCTGCACGGACATCCCGTTGGTGGCGATGAACGCGACGTCCACATAGGACTGTGCGAGGGCCTCCATCGCCCACGGGTCGACGCAGGCGAGCGTGCGCGAGCGGACCCGGCCGCCGATGAACAGGACGTTGAAGTTCGTGCGGCCCGCCAGCGACAGAGCGATGGGCAGCGCGTTGGTGAGGATCGTGAGCTGCCGGTCGACGGGCAGGATCTCGGCGAGGCGGGCGGTGGTGGTGCCCGCGTCGAGGAGGATCGAGCCCTCCTCGGGTACCTCGGCGAGCGCGGCCTTCGCGATCCGGTCCTTCTCCGCGCCGAGCACGGCGTCGCGGGCGGCGAGCGCGGGCTCGAACCCGAGCCGCTCGACAGGGATCGCGCCACCGTGCACGCGGCGGAGCAGCCCGTGGCGCTCGAGAACGGACAGGTCGCGCCGGATGGTCTCGCCGGTCACGGCCAGCTCGGCCGCCAGGTCGGCGACGTCCACCCGGCCCTCGCGTCGAGCCCGGTCCACGATGTGCTGCTGCCGCTCTTCTGCGTACATGTGGATTTACCACCGTTTCATCTGCGTATCGTTTTGTTTACCTGGTTTGACTGCGTCAAGTCAACACCCGGTTGACCGCAACCGCGCCACGACCAGCCTCTTGCCGGGCGATGTGAAATCGACGTAATATCCGCTTCTTGGGCCGACCAGTGGTGGTGAGCAAGCTTGTACTACGGCGGCTGGGGCAACCACCAGGAGTGGGAAGCACACGGATTTCGTCCCAAACCGCCTGATCCCGAGACTGATGACGCCGTGAGTGGCACGTTGCCCCCACCGACCCCGGCTTCCCTGCCGATCGGCCCGCGTTCCGTGGTCCCGGCGGGCCGCAAGTCGCTGGGCCGCCGGGGAAAGAACCAGAAGAAGCTCCTCCCTCTCGCACCACCGCCCACCCCGGCGCCCGACCTGGTGTCCCCGCTCGCGGACACCGGCCCATGGGTGGAGCCGAAGGAGGCGCACCCGTTGTCGTTGGAGGCGAGCCACCCCAAGCAACTCGTGCGCCCGTACACGCGTACCGGCGGCCGCACCCACGTGCACTACCGGCTGGAGCTGGAGACACTACTGTCGACGGCGCTGTCCCGCGTCCGCGACAGGGCCGCGCTGCGCGACGACCTTCGTGCCATCTATGACCTGTGCCGGACCCCGCACTCGACCGCCGAGGTCTCGGCACACCTCGGCCTGCCGCTGGGCGCGGCCCGCGTGCTGATCTCGGACGTCGTCGACCTCGGCCTGTTGCACGTCCACCAGTCGACCGCCGACAAGCCGACGCTGGACCTGCTGTACCGCGTGGCGTCGGGCCTGAAGAACCTCTGACCGTGACCGATCAGAAGGACGTGGTCCGCCGCGGCAACGACGTGCTGTCGCGCGCCTGAACGACAAACTCGTAGGTCCCGAACCGTGGACTCGCGGGTCCTGAACCGTGGACTCGCGGGTCCTGAACCGTGGACTCGCGGGTTCTGAACCGTGGACTCGCGGGTTCTTAAGGCGGGTTGGGGCCTGGTTGGCAGTGTGGGCAGTGGTAGGTGGTGCGGGTGTCCTGCTTGAGCACGAGTAGCCGTCCGGTGCAGCGAAGGCAGCCCTGGCGTGCGCGGCCGTAGACCCACAGGTCGCGGCCGCGGCGCGGGTCGCCGGTGGTGTTCCGGTTGGTACGCAGGGCGTTGCGCAGCAACAGCTTCCTGGCTACCCGCACGGTTTTCTCGACGTCCACATCGGACACCGGTGTCCACGGCGAGACACCAAGCAGGAAGCACACCTCGGCCTTGTAGACGTTGCCGACGCCGGCCATCACGGTCTGGTCGAGCAGCGCCTCACCGATCGGCCGCGCGGGGTCCTCTGTCAGGCGGCGCACGGCCTCGGCCTGGTGCTCGTCGGCCCAGTCCGGCGCGAGCAGGTCGGGGCCGAGGTGGTCGACCAGCCGGTATTCGTCCGAAGTGGACAGCAGCGCCATCTCCATCAGCAGGTTGCCGACGGCGGTCGTCCCCGGGATGCCGAGGACCGCACGGGTGCGGTGGGTGATGGGCGCGCGGCCGGTGTAGATCCGCCATGAGCCGTCCATGCGAAGGTGGCAGTGCAGGCTCAGCGACCCGTCGAACCGCAGGAAGAGGTGCTTGCCGACCGGCACGGCCCGCTCCAGCACCCGGCCCTTGAGGTCCACGGTGGACAGCCGGGGGTGCCGCAGCTCCCCACGCACGAGGGTGACACCGGCCAGCGCCTCGGTCAGCCGATGCGCCGTGGCATAAACGGTGTCACCCTCGGGCAAGTCCGCCTCCCCGGAATTTCACAGTGTTGGTCCCGGCCCAGCGACGCCCGCGGACCGCAGGCGGTCAGTGGCTGAGTGCCGTCACGTTCCCATGAGCTAACTGTCGGTCAGGCGCAGACTTGCGCGCAAGGATCCATCGGACATGCCCCAGCCTAGGCTGGAACCAGTGCGCGCCGCTTCTGCTGGACCATGGTCGCGGCCAGCGCGGCCAGCGCGATCAGCACCCCACCGGTCATGGTCAGCGCCATCGCCGGGCCGTCGTTACCCAGCACGCCGACGACCGGGGCGATCAGCGCACCCAGCCCGAACTGCGCGGCGCCGAGCAGTGCGGCCGCGGTGCCCGCCGCCTCGCCGTGGCGGGACAGCGCGAGCGCGGGTGCGTTCGGGAGCACGAAGCCGACCGCACCGAGCAGTAACAGCAGCGGGACCAGGAAGCCGATCAGGCCACCGAATCCGGACGCCGCGACCACCACCAGCACCGCGCCGAAACCGAGCCCCGCCGCGAGAGCGCCGAACACGATCTGCTGCGCCGTGAAGCGGTTGAGCAGCACGACGTTCAGCTGCGACGCGCCGATCAGCGCCACCGCGCCGATGGCGAACACGATCCCGAACTCCTGCTGGGACAGCCCGAACGTGTCCTGCAACACGAACGACGAGCCCGAGACGTAGGAGAACAGCGCGGACATGCCGAGCGCCGCGACCAGCGCCAGTACCACGAACTGCCTGTCGGTGAGCAGCATCCGGTAGGTGGCGAGCACCGGCCGGACCGCGCTCGCGCGCCTGCGCTCCGGCGGCAACGTCTCCTTCAGCAGGAAGATCGCGACCAGCAGCAGCACCACGCCAAGCGCCGCGAGCACCGCGAACACCCCGCGCCACGAACCGGACAGCAGGATGCCCGCGCCGATCGACGGCGCGAGGATCGGGGCCGCGCCCATCACGAGCATCAGGCGGGACAGGATGGTCGCCGCCGCGCGCCCGGTGAACAGGTCGCGGACCACGGCCATGGCGACCACCATGGCGGCCGCCGCGCCGACGCCCTGCAGCGTGCGCAGCAGGCCGAGGACCAGCACGTTCGGCGCGACCAGCACCAGCAGTGATGCGGCGATGTGCACCGCGGTGCCCGCGATGAGTGGCCTGCGCCTGCCGACCGCGTCGGAGAGCGGGCCGATCACCAGCTGGCCAAGCCCGAGGCCGACGAGCGTGCCGGTGAGCGTGAGCTGCACCGCGGACTCGGAGGCCATGAGGTCCGCGCCGAGTGCGGGCAGCGCGGGAAGATACATGTCGATGGTCAGGGGACCGAGAGCGATGAGCGCGCCGAGAACGAGGATGATCCTCAGTCTCGCGGCTCCAGTTGGCGACTCTGCCGACTGCTCCGAACGGTCCAGGGAAGACGGACTGTGCAGAGTGGCCTGTTCCATGATCGGCGACAACTCCGCCCGTGCGGAGTTTGTTCCCGTCTCACGTCAGCACGGCTACTTCCGTTGCCAGCAAACGAGACTGTGTTCGGTCTCCGAGTGCCCCCCATCCCTTCACTGCTGCGACTGCAGCGCCCGTTCTAACACCTATCGCCGACCGAACATCAAGAGCAGTTCACAACCTCTGTACCTGGGCATAGTTCCCCTGGCTCTACTCCGCGTAATTCCGCGATCACGTTCGTCACACTCGCGGTGGCTTGTTGTAGTCATCGTTTACCGGCACGGTCATGACGGGCTTGCCGTATTGCGAGCCAGTAATCGAAATGGGAGATTGATCATGACCGCGAACCTCGCCACCGTCAGTGCAGTACCGGATACCGAGAAGGAGTCGCGCGACCCGAAGACATTCATGTCCAACGAACAGTGGGATCGGCTGGTCGCGCTGATGGTGCGGGACTACCCGTGGGACACCGTGATGGCCGACCGGGTGCTGGGGCAAGCCGTCGCCTACCTGATCACGGCGATGGAGACGTGGGGGCAGAACCTGGAGATCGGCTGCGGGTTCCTGGTGGACGTCGGCGTCCACACAATGATCCTCGACACTCCTTTCTACAGGGAGTTCTGCCAGAAGTACCACGGGCAGTTCCTGGAGCACATGCCGGAGATCGCCAGGAAGGTGGACGGCTCCGTCGAGAAAACGGCGAAGGTCATCGCAGGTAACGGCTTCGCGATCGATTGGCCGCTGTGGCAGGCCGACTTCGCGAACTGCACGCCGTGCCGGCCGGGTCACAGCCACTGATCAGATATCGCCGTCTTCCCACCGACGGATGTCCTCCTCCAGGTCATCGTCAGTGTAGGTCGGTGGATTCGTCGTAACACGCTCGATCCATTCGCGAATGACCGCGCCGGCCCCGTGCACCGTTTCGTGGGTGATGCGCTCGTGAACCGCGAAGAAGGCAAGTACCCCTTGGGTCGCGGCGTCGCTGCGATGACAACGAGGGCAGAGCGTCACCGTTCGATAGCTGGCGATGCTCTGCCCTCCAGTCCAGTCCACCTGCATTGGCACGCGCACTGCCAACAGCAGTTCGCCGCCGCAGAGCTGGCACGGCAGGCACGGACGCAGCTCGATTCGGGGTCCGGTCATGCGCTGCTGGTCGACTCCACGGTGATCCCTCGAATGCTCTTGAGTTCACCGACCAGCGCCCCTGACACCTTCACCGGAAAGTCCGGTACGGCCATCCGTATCTCATGGGTGCTGCACACCACGATCTGAACCGGAGTCTCGCCGCGGTGCGCCTCCAAGGCCGACTTCAGCTCGGCTACAGCGTCCTGATCCAACTGCGCCGCATCCGCTCGCAACACAAACGGCACCTCTGCGGCGGCGATGGGGTTGTGCTCAGCGTCGCTGATGTCCAGCGTGACCAGTGCCCCGGCGAAGATGCTCATTGCGTCGTCCCGCCAGTTCACCCGGCCTTTGACGGCGACCGCGCTGTCAGCCACCAGTTCCTCGTTCATCACCGAATAGGACTTGGCGAAGAACAGGGCCTCGATCGAGGCGTCCAGATCCTCGATCGTGCAGATTGCCCACGGCTCGCCCTTCTTGTTCACCCGCCGGTCCACGGACGCGATGATGCCGGCGACCACGACTTCGCCCTCCTTCGGAGCGTCGTCTACCAGCATGGCGATCGGCTTCGGGGCGTGCTTGCGCAGGATGCCCTCGGCGCCGTCCAACGGGTGCGCGGAGACGTACAGGCCCAGCATGTCCCGCTCATAGGCCAGAAGTTGCTTGCGGGGCCACTCCTCCGCCGTGAACTTCAGGTGCGCCAGTGGGCTGGAGTCACTCGAAGGGGCGGATCCGTCCTCATCGCCAAAACCGAACAGGTCGAACTGGCCCAACGCCTCCTGGCGCTTCAGGCCGACGACCGCTTCCACCGCTTCTTCGTGCACCTGGACCAGTGACAGCCGGGTGTGACCCAGCGAGTCGAATGCGCCCGCCTTGACCAGGGACTCGATCACTCGCTTGTTGCAGACCACCAGCTCCGACTTGTCGAGGAAGTCAGCGAAGGAGGTGTAGGCACCCTTTTCCTTACGGGTGCGCATGATCGACTGGGCGACATTGGCACCCACGTTTCTAATTGCTCCGAGTCCGAATCGGATGTTCCCGTTGACCGCCGAGAACGCCACTGCGGACTCGTTCACGTCCGGCGGCAGCACCTTGATCTTCATCCGCCGGCACTCAGCGAGATAGATCGCGGACTTGTCCTTGTTGTCGCCGTTGCTGGTGAGTTGCGCGGCCATGAACTCGGCCGGGTAATGCGCCTTCAGATAGGCGGTCCAGTAGGAGACCAACGCGTACCCAGCGGTGTGGGACTTGTTGAAGGCGTACCCCGCGAACGGAAGCATGACCTCCCACAGCGTCGTCGCGGACTTCTCGCTGAACCCCTTGGACTTCATGCCATTGAGGAACTTCTCGGATTCCTTGGCGATGACCTCGGGCTTCTTCTTACCCATCGCCTTACGCAGCAGGTCGGCTTGCCCCATCGAATAGCCGCCAAGCTGCTGGGCGATGGCCATGACCTGCTCCTGGTACACGAGCAGGTGGTAGGTCTCTCCCAGGATGGGTTCGAGCGCCTCTTTCAGCTCGGGGTGGATCGCCTTGATCGTTTGACGACCGTTCGAGCGGGCCGCGTAGTCCATGTGCGCGTTGACAGCCATCGGTCCTGGCCGGTAGAGCGCCAGGGCCGCCGACACGTCACCGAAGTGAGTCGGCCTCATGGCCTTGAGCAGCGTCCGCATGCCGCCACCATCGAGTTGGAACACTCCCAAGGTCTCGCCGGTGGCCAGCAGCTCGTAGGTCTTCTTGTCGTCCAGCTTCAGCGTGTCGAAGTCGATGGCCCGGCCGTGGTTGGCCTCCACCTCACGGACCGCGTCATCGATGATGGTCAGTGTGGACAGACCGAGCAGGTCCATCTTGAGCAGACCGACCGACTCACACGGCTCGTAGTCCCAGCCCGTGATGATCGACCCATCGTCGCGCATCCACAGCGGGAGGATGTCCAACAGTGGCTCGGAGCTGAGGATGTGGGCGCACGCGTGGACCCCGGCGTTGCGGATCAGACCTTCCAGGCCCCGCGCGGTCTCGAAGATCGTCTTGACCTCGGGGTCGTTCTGGACCAGGGAGCGGACCTCGGCGGCCTCGTTGTAACGCTCGTGCTCGGGGTTCACGATCCCGGACAACGGGATGTCCTTGGCCGCGACCGGCGGGGGCAGCGCCTTGGTGATCCGGTCGGCGATGGCGAAACCGGGCTGGCCGTGGTGGACACGAGCTGAGTCCTTGAGCGCTGCCTTGGTCTTGATCGTGCCGAAGGTGATGACCTGGGCGAAGTTCTCTTTGCCGTACTTGTCGCGCACGTAGGCGGCCACCTCGTCGCGACGGCGGTCGTCGAAGTCGAGGTCGATGTCGGGTGGGCTGTCTCGCTCCGGGTTCAGGAACCGCTCGAAGATCAGCGAGTGCTCGATCGGATCCAGATTGATGATGTGCAGGATGTAGGACACCAGCGCGCCGGTCGCCGAGCCTCGGCCCGGTCCGACCCGAATGCCCTGTGCCTTGGACCACCGAACCAGGTCACCGACGACGAGGAAGTAGGAGGCGTAGCCCTTGGAGCAAATGATGTCCAGTTCGTAGTCGATCCGACGCCGGTATTCGTCGGTGGGCAGGCCATCCGGGTACCGCGAGGGGATGTACTGCTCCACTTCTTCCCGCAGCAGGTCCGCCTCGGTTTGACCCGGCTTCACCGGGACCTTCGGCATCCTGTCGACGGGGGAGAACACCTCGTCGTAGGACTCGACTCGCTCGGCGATCAGGAGGGTGGCGTCGGCCGCGCCGGGGACCTCCTTGTCCCAGTACTCGCGCATCTCCTCTGCCGACTTGAGGTAGTAGCCGGCCCCGTCGAACTTGAACCGGTTTGGGTCCGTCAACGTCTTGCCGGTCTGGACACACAGCAATGCGGCGTGCGCCTCGGCCTGGTCGGGCGTCACGTAGTGGGAGTCATTCGTGGCAACCGCCTGGAGGTCGAGCTTGCGGGCGATGTCCAGCAGACCTTCGCGCACCGAGCGCTCGATCGGCAGCCCATGGTCCATCAGCTCGACGAAGAAGTTCTCCCGGCCGAAGATGTCACGGTAGGCGGACGCGGCCTCGAACGCCTCCTTGGCCTGCCCGAGCCGCAACCTGGTCTGCACCTCGCCGGACGGGCAGCCCGTCGTGGCGATGATCCCCTCCGCATGCTCGGAGATCAGGTCGCGGTCCATGCGGCCCTTGCGGTAGAAGCCCTCGAAGCTCGCCCGCGACGACAGCCGGAACAGATTGCGCAGGCCGGTCGGGTTGGCGGCCACCATCGTCATATGGGTGAACGCGCCACCACCCGACACGTCGCCACCCTCGCCGCCCTCGTCGACGCCGCGTTGCTTCGCCTCACCCCAGAAGATCGGCTTCTTGTGGTAGCGGCTGGCCGGCGCCACATAGGCCTCGATGCCGATGATCGGCTTGACCCCGGTCTTGCGGGACGCCTGGTAGAAGCTGAACGCGCCGAACATGTTCCCGTGGTCGGTGATCGCCACCGCAGGCTGGCCAAGCTCCTCCGCGCGGGCGAACAGCGGCGCCAGCTTCGCCGCTCCGTCCAACATGCTGTACTCAGTGTGTACGTGCAGGTGGACGAACGAATCAGGCACAGAGGACTCCCTAGATCTCGGCGCGATACGAGGACACTACCGGCCGTCAGACCCCAGTCGGCGGCACGACACAGCCCCCGTCGCCGCGAGGTGTCGGGGCCGTCTCGGCTCGTTAGCGGTCGAACCGGCCAGCGTCGATCTGCCGGATGAACACGGGCAGGCTGGGCGAGGCCAACAGCAGCAACGGGCTGGCGTGGCCGAGCTTGGAATCGCGCACTCCGGCGTAGCCATAGACGCTGAAGTTCAGCTCTACACAGCCGTTCTGCCCACCGCTGTAGCTGGACTTGAACCAGCCAGAGGAGGTAGTGAGGGCATCGCGTGCCGTGGTCGCGTCCATCATCGTTCCTTCGCTATCTTGATCTTGACGAGCGCTTCTCGGGACTCGCCAGGACGGAGGGCCTGCATTTGCAGGCGTTCGAACACCCGACGGAAATCGGTCACCTCCGCTGGGTGTTCGTAGTACATGCCGCGCACGCGGGTCTCGACGTAGACCGTGCCGGGGTCGCCCTCGAACTCGGCGGGGTAGTCCAGGATAGTGAAGGTTCCCTCGACGCCCGCGTGCGCACCGGCACTGTTGGGCAGCACCTGGATCTCGATGTTGGTCCGCTCCGCCATCGTCCGCAGATGTGCCAGCTGCGCTTGCATCACCTCGGGTCCGCCGACCAGGCGTTGGAGCGCGCATTCGTCCAGCACTGACCACAGCTGAGGTGCACCCTCGTCACGATCCAGGATCTTCTGCCGGGTCATCCGCAGCTCGACCTTGGTGTGGATCTCGTCGTCGGTCAGCCGGCGCTCTCCGGCGCGGTAGAGCGCCTCGGCGTACTCCCGGGTCTGAAGCAGACCGGGGATGATCGTGTCGTACGAGCTGATCCGCGCCGCGCCATACTCCAGACCCAGGTACAGCTCCAGCCAGTCGGGCACGGCGGCGGGGAAGTTGATCCACCAATCCTTGCCCTTCTGTGCGGCCTTGATCAACTCGCGGAAGAACGGCACTCGCTCGGGCTTCCCGTACCAGTTGAGCAGCACCTCGACGTCGCTCGCCGAGGGCAGCCGCACGGCGTTCTCGTAGTGCCGGTACGCCGTGACGCCCTTGTCGATGCGCGCAGCCGCGTCGATCGACTCGTAGCCGCCGGCTTCGCGTAACCGCTTCAGCTCGATGGCGATCCACCGGCGCAAGGCGAACCTTGACGTGTTCGCCACCACGGCAGTCTCACCTCCTACCGGGAGTAGTCGCTGCTCAGACAACGGGTCACCCGGATAGGCCATATCTGACCGTAGCGCGCTACAGGCGTAGTGGGCTACAGTTCGTTACGGCTACCAAATCTTTCTGGCTACAACGGTATCCCCCGGCAGGGCGAAGGAGGTACGCAGCATGTCGGTGACCGACGATCCCGAAGGCTGGCCGGGCGTGTTCCGGCCGTTCAAGCACCATGTCCCGAGTGATGCCCGCCGGCTCCTGGTGGGCGGCTCCCTCGTGGTGTTCGCCGCCTGCAACGCACCATGCCGTCCTCTGGACGATCGCTCCACTGGCCTGAAGTGGTGCTCCATCTGCCGGCGACATCTCGATCTCGCCGCACGGCTCTCGGCTGGATCCGATCATGAGTCCAACAGCCTTTCTGCTGCTCCCGACCCGCGGTAACCCCATCATCGACATCCTTTACGACCTGTACGGCCAAGAGAGCCGGCGCACTCACTGAGACTCCGGCGGGCGCGAGTGACCCCCGCCCTCGGCCCGCCGGTCCCTATTCCTTCCCGGAGTCCCGTCGCGGGTTGACCCGCGTGACACCCGAGTTCCGGTGGACGTGCCCCAGCCCCGCCAGGCACGTCCACCGGCTACAACCTCGTTGGTCTGGATGCGCTCGTAGCTCGGGGGACCAAGCAGAAGCCCCAGGCTCGCAGGTTCGAATTCTGGCGGGGCGAGCAAGAGACCGTTGGTACAGAAAGGAGCCGGTGGCATGACGAGCGCAGTCGAACGGATACCCGCAACGGTCTCGCGCGTGCTCGGCGACGAACTGCTCTCACTTCGAAGGGGGCACGGGTGGACACGCCGTGACCTGCTGGAGCGATCAGGGCTGGACATCGCGCTTCAGACGCTCGCGACCTACGAACTGGGCACCCGGCAGTGCACAGTCGTTCGACTCTGGGAACTGATGGAGGCGATGGAGGAACCGCTGGACGAATTGGTGATCCGCGTGATGCAACGCATCGGCGAACAGCAGGTCTCCGGGCTCATCGTCGACCTGCGCGCGGCGGCGCGGACCACCATGACCGACCTGGGGCCGTTCAAGGCGTGGGCCAGGGTTCGACTGCGCACATCGCCGGAGAGTCAGACCCCGTTCGTGCGGCTTGGTCGCGCGGCGCTGGAGGCGCTTGCCAAGGTGTGCGGGATCGACCTCGATTATCTCGTGCGTCGACTCCGGGACCGCCGTACCGGACTGATTTGCGCAGGCAGTCGACTCATGGGTTAAGCATCCAGAAAGCGCTTTCGGGATACCGGCCATGTCCCGGCAGACGCGTCCTTCCGCCGCGGAGAAACGCACGCGATGGAGGTCCGGCTCCCATCGTCGCGGGAATGAACCTATGGTCGATGGCAACCTCAGAGCGCTCTCAGGTGTCAAGAAGGGTGAGGGACGGAGGTGGGCGCGTGCGCTACCGGATGCTGGGGAACGTCGCCGCGCACGACGGCGCCCGCTGGCAGGCGATCGCCGCTGCCAAACCCAGGGCCCTGTTCGCCGCGTTGCTGATCCACGCAGGCGACGTGCTGACCGTCGACCAGCTGTTGTTCGAGCTGTGGGGTGACCGGCCGCCCCGCAGCGCGCCCACCCAGATCCACGGGTACGTGCTGCGGATCCGCCGCATTCTCGGTGAGAGCCGCGCGCAGTCGCTCGTCAACACCGGGCCCGGGTACCGCCTCGTTGCCGGGGACGGCGAGATCGACAGCCGGGTGTTCGCGGAGTGGTCGGCGGACGGCCGGGCCGCGCTGCGGGCAGGCGACGCCGCACACGCGACCGCGCTGCTCGGTGACGCGCTCGCCATGTGGCAGGGACCCGCACTGGCCGACGTGCCCATCTCGCCGCTGGTCAGCGGGACCCGCAGGCGGCTGGCGGAACTGTGGCACCTCACGTGGGAGTCCAGGGTGGAGGCCGACCTCGCGCTCGGCAGGCACACCGGGCTGGTCCCCGAACTCGAACGGCACGTCGACGCCCATCCGCTGCGGGAGCGGCCGTGGCGGCAGCTGATGCTCGCGCTCGACGGTGCCGGCCGCCGCGACGAGGCCATCGCCGCCTACCAGCGGGTGCGCACGATCCTCGTCGACCACAGCGGCATCGAGCCGGGGCTCGAGCTGCGCAGGCTGTACGACGACCTGCGCAAGCCGCGCCCCCACCTCGTGCCGAAGGTGCCGAAGCTGATGGGGCGTGCCGCCGAACTGGCCGCGCTGGACACCCTCGCCGATGGACGCGGCCCGGTCGTCACCGCGGTCACCGGCCCCGCCGGGATCGGCAAGACCGCGTTCGTGCGGCACTGGGCTGGCCGGGCGAAGGACCAGTTCCCGGACGGCAGGCTCTACGCCGACCTCAAGGGCTACGGGCAGGACGAGCCCGCCGCGCCCGGCACCGTGCTCACGACGTTCCTGCGGGCACTCGGCGTCCCGGCGCACGCGGTGCCAGCCGACGTGGACTCCAGGGCCGCGCTCTACCGGTCACGGCTCGCGGACGGGCGGGTGCTGGTGGTGCTCGACAACGCCCGTGACGCCGACCAGGTCCGGCCGCTGCTGCCGGGCCCTTCACGGTGCGTGGTCGTGGTGACGAGCCGCGACGACCTGCGTGGGCTCACCGCGACCCACGGTGCCCACCTGCTGCGCCTGCCCGTGCTGGAGCCCGCCGCCGCGGTCGCGCTGCTCGGCGGCACCAACCCGGACGTCGAGGAGCTGGCCGCGCTGTGCGGGCACCTGCCGCTCGCGCTGCGGATCGCGGCACGCAAGCTCGCCGCCCGCACCCCGGTGTCCGCGCTGGTGGCGGCGCTGCGGTCCGGCGACCTCGACGAGTTCGCACACCGCAGGGCCGCGGTCCGCGCCGCGTTCGACGCCTCCTACCGGGCGCTGCCGGAGGCGGCACGGCACGTGTTCCCGCTGCTGGGGCTCACCCCGGGCCGCGAGTTCACGGCACCGGCGGTCGCCGCGCTCGCCGGGCTGCCGGTGGCGGCGGCCGAGGCCGTGCTCGACCGGCTCGCCGCCGCGCACATGGTCGAGTCCCGCGGTGGTGGCCGGTTCACCTGCCACGACCTGATGCGCAGGTACGCGCTGGAGCTGGCGCCCGACGACCCGGCCGCGAGGCGGCGGCTGGCCGACCACTACCTGGCAACCGTGCGGCACGCGGCGGCCCTGGTCAGCCCCGGCATGGCGCTGGCGCCGTGCGCGCCGGTCCCGACGACCGTGGTGCCGTTCGCCGACCACGCGGCCGCGCTCACGTGGCTCGACGCCGAACGCGCGAACCTCATCGCGGTCGGCGGGTGGCGCGTGGTGGACGCCCTGCGCGCCTACCTGGCGATGCGGACCCCCAGGGCCGACTGGGCCTCGGCGGCGAGGGCCGGGCTCGCGGCCGCGGTCGCCGAGGGCTCCGTGATCGGCGAGGCGGCGATGGAGATCTCGCTCGGCAGGCTCGCGTGGAGCGAGGGCCGGTACGCCGACGCGCGCACCCGGTACCTGCGGGCGCGGACGCTGGCGTCGCGGGCGGGCTGGCGCGAGGGCGAGTCGACGGGCCTGAACGGCGCGGGCCGCGCGGAGATCGGGCTCGGCAGGCTCGAGCAGGGGCGGGCCGTGCTGGCCGAGGCACTCGCCATCGACCGGGCCGTCGGCTTCCGTGCCGGTGAGGCGCGGGAGCTGCACGACATCGGGCTGGCCATGCAGCAGCAAGGTCTGCTGGCGGCGGCGATCGAGCACCAGGAGCGGGCGCTGGCACTGTGCATGGAGATCGGCGACCTCCGCGCCCAGTGCCTGGTGGCGGACGCGCTGGCGTGGGCCCGTCAGCTGACCGGGCAGACCGAGGCACTGCCGGCGGCACTGACCGAACACACCTCCGCGCTCGCGCTGGGCGCGGGCATCGGCTGGGAGGCCGCGCAGGCAGGCGCGCTGCGCAAGATCGCGGCCCACCACCGGGACGCGGGCCGCTTCACCGCCGCCCGCGACCACGCCGAGCGCGCGCTGGCCCTGGTCCGCGCGGGCGGCGAGCACCACGTGCGGGTGGACGTGCTCACCGTCCTCGGCGACGCGGCCGCGGGCCTCGGCCACTACGCGGTCGCCCGCCGCCGCTACACCGACGCGCTGAACGCGGCGGGCTCGTCCGGTTACGTCACGGGCCGCCTCGACGCCCTGCTCGGCATCGCGGAGCTGCACGTCCGCAGCGGCGAACCCGCGACGGCGGAGGTGTGGGCACGCAACGCGCTGCGCGCCGCCCGCGCGGGCGGTCTGCTGTTG
>NZ_JBARWZ010000032.1:0-23762 GCF_049647105.1 Actinophytocola sp. | reverse complement strand
AGTTTCATAGAGTTACGGCGGCCATAGCGGTGGGGAAACGCCCGGTCCCATTCCGAACCCGGAAGCTAAGCCCACCAGCGCCGATGGTACTGCACTCGCCAGGGTGTGGGAGAGTAGGACACCGCCGGACATTCTTTCCAAAGGGCCTCGCTGGCAACAGCGAGGCCCTTTTGGCGTCTCCAGGTAAATCGTTGGACGTGGTGAACCTCACGCGTCACCCTTGGGTATGGACCTGCAGCTGCACCGAGATCCGCGGGCCTTCACAGCGCTCGCCGATCCTTTTTATGGCACGGACACCATCCGGCACACCGTCGCGCTCACTGTCATGGCGCGGTTTCTCGGTATGGCACGCGAGCAGGCGCCGATCATGGGCACCCTCCACCACGACGGTGGACTGATCGGTGTGGCACTGCGCACACCGCCGTGGCCGGTCATCGTCTCCGGGTTGCCGACCGACCCTGTTCTCCTGGACAGCTTCCTGACCCAGTGGCTGGCGGCTGATCCCGAGCTGCCCGGTGTCAGTGGTCCCGTCGAGAACGTCACGGCGGTCGCCGACGTGTGGACCCGGCGCACCGGCGGTACGACGAAGGTCGCTCTCGCCAGCCGGCTCTTCCGGCTCGGTGAGCTGATCCCGCCGGTCACGACCGGGCAGGCCCGCGAAGCCACCGAGGACGACCTCGACCTGCTCGTCACGTGGCGAGACGACTTCGAGATCGAGGCGCTCGGTTTCCAGCGGGCACGTGACGAGGGGCCGGCATCGATCCGGCGCATGTTCGAGAACCGCGACAGCGTCATCCTGTGGGAGGACGGCGGTAAGGCCGTCGCGTGGGCCGTCGCCAGCGCACCCATCGGCGGCATGTCCCGCGTCGGGCCCGTCTACACACCACCGGAGCACCGTGCGCACGGGTACGGATCGGCTGTCACCGCGGCCGTCTCCCAGCACGCCAGGGACGCGGCCGCGGATGACGTCATCCTCTTCACGGATCTGTCCAACCCGGTCTCCAACTCCATCTACCAGAAGATCGGCTACCGCCCGGTGTACGACGCGACGGAGCTCGAATTCGTCCGGCTACCCTCGACTATGTGACACCTCCACGCCTGCTCGTCCTTCAGCTCGACGAGCAAGACCCGATCGGTCCGCTCGGCGACTGGCTCACCGACGCCGGCGCCGAGCTGGACATTCGCAAGCCGGGCGACTTCCCCGCCGACACCGGTGGTCATCAGGGCCTGGTCTGTCTCGGTGGTCACATGGGCGCCTACGACGACCTCGACCACCCGTGGCTCGCGGACGTCCGTCGCCTCCTCGCCGAGGCCACCACCAAGGGCCTGCCCGCGCTCGCGATCTGCCTCGGTGCGCAGCTGCTCGCCGTCGCCACCGGCGGCCGCGTCACCACCGGTGCGGACGGTCCGGAGGTCGGTCCGCTGCTCGTCGCCAAGCGCGACGTCGGCTGGAACGACCCACTGTTCGCGGACCTGCCGTTCATGCCGGACGTCATGCAGTTCCACTCCGACGTGATCGAGCAGCTGCCGCCCAACGCGTCACTGCTCGCCGCGTCCACGCTCTACCCGCACCAGGCGTTCCGCGTCGGCCGCGCCGTCTACGGTCTCCAGTTCCACATCGAGACCACCGCGGAGCTCGTCGAGAGCTGGGCGGCGAACAGTCCGGACACCGCCGAGTTCGCGCGGCCCGGCGACCTGGCGCACGACCGGCTCGTCGCGGCGCACGCCGACCTCGAGGAGACGTGGCGGCCGTTCGCGGCCCGGTTCGTCAAGCTCGTGTCGGGTGAGCTGGCTCTGGCGAGCACACCGCTGCCACTGATCCAGCACTGAGACATGGGCGACCGCGTTCGTTCCGTCGTCTCCATCGCCCGCTACGGCCTCACCGACGACCGGGCGGGCGACCAGCTGCGTGCGGCTGGCTGGTGGGCCGAGGGCGCTCCGGTGAAGGAGTTCGAGCCCGCGCTCATCGCGCTGTCCCGCAGCCCGGACCCGGACCTCGCGCTGCGTGCCGTCGACCGCATGCGCACCGGCGACGAGGCGGGCTGGTCCGGGCTCAACCAGGCGCTCGCCACCGACCGCGGCCTGCGGGCCAGGCTGCTGTCGGTGCTCGGCGCGTCCACCGCGCTCGGTGACTTCGTCATCGCCCGCCCCGGTGAGTGGCGCAGGCTGCTCACCGACCGGCAGACCTCGCCCGTGCGGTATCCGGCCGCGCTGCTCGAGGCCACCGAGAACGTCGACCCCGCCGACGCCGTCCGCGAGCTGCGGGCCGCCTACCGCGGGCTGCTGCTGGAGGTTGCCGCGGCGGACCTCGCACACCTCATCGAGCCGGACCTGCCTGCGCTCGACTACCAGCAGGCGACGGCCCGTCTCACGTATCTCGCCGAGGCCGCGATCCGCGCCGCGCTCGAGGTCGCCAAGGCCGAGGTCGGTGCCGCGAGGGAGAAGTGCCGGTTCACGGTCATCGCGATGGGCAAGACCGGCGGCCGCGAACTGAACTACGTCTCGGACGTCGACGTGCTGTTCGTCGCCGACGGCGACCTGGACGTCGCCACCCGGCTCGCCACCGCCACGATGCGGGTCGCGTCCGGTGCCTGTTTCGAGGTCGACGCCGCGCTCCGCCCGGAAGGCAAGGCCGGCCCGCTGGTCCGCAGCATCGACGGGCACACCAGCTACTACAAGCGGTGGGCCCGCACCTGGGAGTTTCAGGCGTTGCTGAAGGCCCGTCCGATCGCGGGTGACCCGGAGCTGGGGCAGGAGTACCTCGACGCGGTCCGCCCGATGGTGTGGACGGCGGCCGACCGTGACAACTTCGTCGACGACGTGCGGTCCATGCGCCGCCGCGTCGAGGACCACGTGCCGTCCGACATCGTGGACCGCGAGCTGAAGCTCGGCCGCGGCGGGCTGCGCGACGTCGAGTTCGCGGTGCAGCTGCTGCAGCTCGTGCACGGCCGCAACGACGAGGCGCTGCGCCTCGGGTCGACCGTCGACGCGCTCGCGATGCTCGGCGACCGCGGCTACGTCGGCCGCACCGACGCCGCCGAGCTGGGGGAGAGCTACCGGTTCCTGCGCACGCTCGAGCACCGGCTCCAGCTGCAGCGCCTGCGCCGCACCCACCTGTTCCCCGCCGACACCGACGTCGTCGAGCTGCGCTGGCTCGCGCGTGCCGCAGGGGTGAAGCCTGCGCGCGGCAAACCCGAGTGGCAGGTGCTGCTCGAGGACTTCCGCAGGCACATGCGCCGCATCCGCAGGCTGCACGAGAAGCTGTTCTACCGGCCGCTGCTGGAGGCCGTGGCCCGCGTCCCGACGAACGCGTTGCGCCTGACCGCGAAACAGGCCGAGGCGCGTCTGGCCGCACTCGGGTTCGCCGGGCCGGACGGTGCGCTGCGGCACATCCAGGCGCTCACCAACGGGGTGTCGCGCCGTGCCGCGATCCAGAGCGCGTTGCTGCCCGCGCTGCTGGACCTGTTCGCGAACACCCCCGACCCGGACGGTGGTCTGCTCGCGTACCGGCGCGTGTCGGAGGCACTCGCCGCCACCCCCTGGTACCTGCGGGTGCTGCGGGACGAGGGGGCGGTCGTCGAACGCCTCGCGCACCTGCTCGGCACCTCGAAGATGGTGCCGGAGCTGCTGGTCCGCGCGCCCGAGGTGCTGCAGCTGCTCGGCGACGTCGACAAGCTCGCCGGCCGGGACCCCGAGGAGGTGGCGCGGTCGCTGCGGCAGGCGGTGAACCGGCACGGCTACCTGCCGAACGCGGTCACCGCGGCCCGGTCGTTCCGGCGGCACGAGCTGCTGCGGGTCGCGTCGGCGGACCTGCTGGGGTTCATGGACACACTGTCGGTGTGCCATGCGCTGTCGACGGTGTGGGCGGCGGTGCTGCAGTCGGTGCTGGCGGCCGTTGACCGGGCCGAGTCGGTGGCGGCGGGCGGACGGCTCGCGACGATCTCGGTGATCGGCATGGGCAGGCTCGGCGGCGCCGAGCTGGGGTACGGGTCGGACGCGGACGTGCTGTTCGTGTGCGAGCCTGCCGATGGCGCGTCCGAGGCGGACGCGGTGAAGTACGCGTCGCGGGTCGCACAGAGCGTGCGGAAGCTGCTGTCGTCGCCGAGCCAGGATCCGCCGCTGCATGTGGACGTCGACCTGCGGCCGGAGGGGCGGCAGGGCCCGATCGTCCGCACGCTCGAGTCCTATCGCGCGTACTACGCGCAGTGGTCGCAGGTGTGGGAGGCGCAGGCGTTGCTGCGTGCGGAGCCGATCGCGGGCGACGAGGACCTCGGGGCGCGGTTCGTCACGTTGATCGACCCGATCCGGTACCCGGCCGACGGCCTGGACGCCGATCGGATCCGTGAGGTGCGGCGCATCAAGGCCAGGGTGGACACCGAGCGGCTGCCGCGTGGCGCCGACCCGGCGACGCACACGAAGCTCGGCCGTGGCGGGCTCGCCGACATCGAGTGGACGGTGCAGCTGCTGGCGCTGCGGCACGCGCACGAGCACCCCGGTCTGCGCACGACGTCCACGGTGGACGGGCTGAGTGCGGCGACCGAGGCGGGGCTCGTCGACGAGGTGGACGCGACCGCGCTGCGGGAGGCGTGGCTGCTCGCGACCAGGGTCCGCAACGCCGCGACGCTGGTGCGTGGCAAACAGACAGACCAGCCGCCGACGTCCGGGCGGGAGCTGGCGGCGGTCGCCGCGGTCATCCGGCAGGACGGGGAGGCCGATCCGGGTGAGTTCCTCGACTCATACCGTCGCACGTTGCGGCGTGCGCGTGGTGTGGTGGAACGGCTGTTCTACGACGACTGAGGTGACGCCATGGGCTTGCGCACGAGGATCGAGGTGCGTGGCTACGAGCTGGACTCGCTCGGGCACGTGAACCACGCCGTGTACCACCAGTACGCGGAGGTGGCGCGGATGAAGGCGTTCGTCGCCGCCGGGTGTGAGTGGGACGAGCTGGCGCGGCGCCGGATCGGCCCGGTGCTGCTGAGCACGACCGTGAACTTCCGCAGCGAGCTGCGTGGCAACGACGTGGTGGACGTGTCGTGCGTGGCGAAGTTCGGCACCGGCAAGACGTTCACGCTGGAGCAGGAGATCACCAAGGTCGACGGGACGCTGTCCGCCGAGGTGTACGGCGTGTTCGGGGTGATGGACCTGGACGCGCGGAAGCTGTTCGCCGACCCGCGTGCCGCCCTGGAGTCGACCGGCCTCGACGTGAGCGTGCTGCTGGCCGAACCACCCTCCCGGACATAGTTCAGGCCGGCGGTCGGGGTTGCCCCTCGACCGCCGGCCTGTGTCCGTGGAATCGACTCAGATCACACGTCGTAGTACAGCGCGAACTCGTACGGGTGCGGGCGAAGGCGGAGCGGGTCGATCTCGTTCTCGCGCTTGAACGCGATCCAGGTCTCGATCACGTCTGAGGTGAACACGCCGCCCTCGAGCAGGAACTCGTGGTCCGCCTCGAGGCTGTTCAGCACCGCGTCCAGCGAAGCAGGCACGGTCGCGACGTCCTTGGCCTCGTCGGGCGGCAGTTCGTAGAGGTCCTTGTCGATCGGCGTCGGCGGCTCGATCTTGTTCCTGATGCCGTCGAGGCCGGCCATCACCATCGCCGAGAAGGCGAGGTACGGGTTGCCGGACGAGTCGGGGCAGCGGAACTCGATGCGCTTGGCCTTCGGGTTGGCGCCCGTGATCGGGATGCGCACGCAGGCGGAGCGGTTGCGCTGCGAGTACACCAGGTTGACCGGCGCCTCGAAGCCCGGCACCAGCCGGTGGTAGGAGTTGACCGTCGGGTTGGTGAACGCGAGCAGGCTCGGCGCGTGGTGCAGCAGGCCACCGATGTAGTGGCGTGCCGTGTCGGACAGGCCCGCGTAGCCGGACTCGTCGTGGAACAGCGGCTCGCCGTCCTTCCACAGCGACTGGTGGCAGTGCATGCCCGAGCCGTTGTCACCGAACAGCGGCTTCGGCATGAACGTGGCGGTCCGGCCCGCCTCCCACGCCGTGCTCTTGACGATGTACTTGAACAGCTGCAGGTCGTCGGCCGCGTGCAGCAGCGAGTTGAACCTGTAGTTGATCTCGGCCTGGCCCGCGGTGCCCACCTCGTGGTGCGCGCGCTCGACGGTGAAGCCGGAGTTGATCAGGTTCAGCGAGATCTCGTCACGCAGGTCGGCGAAGTGGTCGACCGGCGGCACCGGGAAGTAGCCGCTCTTGTACTTCGTCTTGTACCCGCGGTTGCCGCCCTCCTCGTCGGCGCCGGTGTTCCACCAGCCCTCGATCGAGTCGATCTCGTGGAAGGAGCCGTTCTCCGCCGAGTCGAACCGCACCGAGTCGAACACGTAGAACTCGGCTTCCGCGCCGAAGAACGCGGTGTCGGCGATGCCGGACTCGGCCAGGTACTGCTCGGCCTTGCGCGCGATGTTGCGCGGGTCGCGGCTGTAGGCCTCGCGGGTGAGCGGGTCGTGCACGAAGAAGTTCAGGATGAGCGTGTTCTCCACCCGGAACGGGTCCACACGCGCGGTAGCCAGGTCGGGGAGCAGGAGCATGTCCGACTCGTGGATCTCCTGGAAACCGCGTACCGAGGAGCCGTCGAACGCGAGGCCGTCGTTGATCGTGCCTTCGTCGAACGACTGCACCGGCACCGTGAAGTGCTGCATGATGCCCGGGAGGTCACAGAACCGGACGTCGATGAACTTCACCTCTTCGTCGGAGATGAACTTCAAGACCTCGTCGGAATTCTTGAACACGCTCGTTGGCTCCTTACCTCTACTCCGGGGGCGCTCGCGGTCAAGCTATGAGCGCGGTGTTGCCCGGCCATCACCCCGATGTTTCGCCGGTGTTAACGACGTGGGCGCGGGGCCGAGCCGAGACCGAGCATGCCAGCCTCAAGGCCCCAACGCGACTGGTCCTACTCTGGGAGCCGTGAGCGGAGCTTGCGGAGCGAACCAGTCGATACAGGGACAACGACTCCCCGGAGCCTGCGAGGGGGAGCCGTGAGCAGGATGACGGGTTCGTGGCTTTCCGGCGGCATCGGGGAGACCGGTGACGATCCGCAGAAGTGGCCGGGTCAGCGGTTCGGGCTCCCGGAGAACGGGCCCGGCTCGATCGCCACGCGCGGTGTCCGCCTGCTCGCGCTGCTCGTGGACTTCGTGCTGATGGCGCTGGCGACCAGCCTGTTCGTCGAGACGGACGTCAACCGGCCGGACGTGATGCAGACGTTCCAGCTCGCGGCCACGCTGGTGTGGTTCGTGGTCACCTCGGTCATGGTCGCGTTGTTCGGCTTTACCGCGGGCAAGGCACTGTTCGGGCTGCGGGTCGTGCGGATCGACGGCAAACCGATGGTCGGCCCGGTCCGCGCGGTGCCGCGCACGGTGCTGACCGCGCTGATCCTGCCCGCCGCGATCGGTGACGCGGACGGCCGTGGCCTGCACGACAAGGTCACCGGGACGATGGTCGTCCGTACCCGATAGGCCGCTGCCGGCTGCTGGTCGGACCAATTACGATTTGCCGACTACTGGCGAGTTCACCGCTGCCCGAGGAGCCGGACATGCGCAGCCACCTGCGTGGTCATGTGCTCTCCCTGTCCGTCACTCTGGGTGCGGTCGGCCTCGGCACCGCGATCGCGTCGGCGGTGCGCACCCAGATCGACGACGCGTGGGGATACTCGGCGTATGACCCGGTGCCGCTGAACATCGCGGTCGCCGTGTTCTTCTCGGCAATGGGTGTGCTGGTCACCTGGCACAAGCCGGGCAACGTGCTCGGCTGGACGATGCTGGCGATCGCCGCGTGGGCCGGCGTCGGCGTGCTGCTGACGGTCCTGACCGGAGCATCGGGTTCGCCGGTGCTCATGTGGGTGCAGTCGTGGCTGTGGGCGCCGCCGATCTGGGCGGTCACCACGCTGCTGCCGATGATCTACCCCGACGGCCGCCTGCCCAGCCGCCGCTGGTGGTGGGCGGTGGCGCTGACCGCCGCGGGCACCGTCGTCTACTGCGTCGGTCTCGCGTTCGAGGACGCCGACTTCGTCGGCAGGCGGACGGTGGAGAACCCCCTCGCCCACCCGCCGGTGGCGACGCCGCTGCTCGCGGTGGGCGAGTACCTGCTGCTCGGCGCCACGATCCTCGCGGTCGCCGGGCTGGTGGGGCGCTGGCTGCGTGCGAGCGGTGTTCACCGGCGGCGGATCACGCTGCTGTTGTGCGCGTTCGGGTTCGGCGCGGTGCAGGCGGTGGTGCGCGACAGCATCTCCGGTCAGCTGCCGCCCGTGCTGGACCGCGGACTTGAGGTGCTGGCGTTCGCGCTGGTGCCGCTGGCGATCGCGGTGGCGGTGACGCGGGATCGCCTCTACGACCTGGACCAGGCGGTGCGCCGCGCGATCGTGGGGGTGGCGTCGGCGGGCACGGTGTTCGGGTGTTATCTCGGCGGCTACGCGCTGCTGGCGGCGGTGTTGCCGTCCTCGGTGCTGGCGGTCGGGGTGGTGGGTGCCCTGCTGTTCCCGGTGACGTTGCTGCTGGTCAGGCGGGTGCGGTCGCTGCTGTGGGGCCGGCGGGTGGACGTGGTCGAGCTGGCGGTTGGCCTCGGTAACCGGATGCGCGACCAGCTCGACTCGACCGAGGTGCCCGCCGTGGTGTGCGAGCAGCTCGTGCGGTCGCTGCGGCTGCGGATGGCGCGGCTCGACCTGGAGACCGAAAGCGGTCTGCGGCGGCTGGCGCAGGTGGGCTCGATGGACCGGTCGGGCGGCGCGACGCCGACGCCGTTCGAGCTGTGGTACCGAGGCGTGCGGGTGGGACAGCTGATGGTGCTGCCGTCCGACGGCCACCCCTACGTGGACGAACGCATGGCGCAAGCGCTTGCGTCGCTGGCTGACCAGGTGGCGCCGGTGGTCGCGGCGCTGCGGCTGGACGAGGAGCTGCTCCGGTCGCGTGAGCAGGTGGTGACGGCGCGGGAGGAGGAACGGTCCCGCCTGTCCCGCGAACTGCACGACAACGTCGGCCCCACGCTGGCGGGCACCCGCATGCAGATCGAGGCGGTGCGGCCCCTGCTGCCCGCCGACTTCGGCGGCGTCGGCCTGATGGACCGCGCGATGCGGGGCATCGACGACGCGCTCCGCACCCTGCGCCGGGTCGTGCACGGTCTACGGCCACCTGAGCTGGACGCGCTGGGACTGTCAGGCGCACTGCGTGAGCTGGCGGTGTTCCTGTCGGGCCCGTCACTGAAGGTGGAGGCGACACTCCCGCCGGAACTGGCGCCGCTGTCCAAGCCGGTGGAGGTCGCGGCGTACCGCATCGTCGCGGAGGCGCTGACGAACGTGGTCCGGCACGCACAGGCCACCCGCGCCGAGATCACGGTGACCCTGGACGACGGCCGCCTGGCGGTACAGGTCAGCGACGACGGCGTCGGCGTCCCCGCCGGCGCGGGCAAGCACGGCATGGGCATGCGCTTCATGGCGCAACGAGCCCGCGAGATCGAAGGCGAGTTCTCCTACGAGAGCGGTGACGGCGGCACCGCCGTCCGAGCCGTCCTGCCTGCCATCACACCAGGCGATCGAGGTTGATCTCCACGGGGAAGGGCACCTCGGTCCGGAACGTCCCGGTCGAGGTCTGGTCGTCCTGGTACCCGAACTGCTCGGTCAGCCGGCACGCGGTCAACGAGATCGGCTCGTCGATGTCGATGATCCAGTAGTTCGGGATCCCGGCATCGGCGTAGTCGTTCCGCTTGTGCACGTGGTCGATGCGCCTCGAACTCGGCGAGACAATCTCGACGACCAGCAGAACCTCTGACGCGCGGACCATCCCGCCCTCGGCACGCACGCGCTTGCGGGCGTCACGCTGCACCACGATGAGGTCCGGTCGCCTGCTGGAGCCGGGCTCATCCAGCGGCGCCAGCTGTAGGTTGATGTCCACGTCCAGCTGGACCTCGACGTCTTCCCGCAGTCGTGGGCGCAACGCGACCGCCAGTTCGAGAGCGGCATTGTTGTGGTCCGGAACCGGACTCGGCGACATGATCAGGCGGCCTTCGATGAGTTCGGTGTAGCCGTGCTCGGTCTCACCGAGCGCGGCGTACTCCCCAATGGTCAGCAAGTGGAAGGAGTCAGCCTCTAACTCGTGCATCTCGGCGGTCATGGCGTCTCCTTCCTGATGCCGGCCACGTTCTCACGAGGCACCGACAATTCTGGAGCGTCCGGTCAGCGACGGCGAATCGTGCGCTGGACGTTGCGCATCTTCGCGCCCTGCGGCATCGGGCCCTTCGGCAGCTGGGCGCCGCGGGCGGCGAGTGCCGACAGCCGCTTCTCGATCGTGTCGATCTGTGCGGGCTTGAGGTTGTTCGGCAGCTTCATGATCGTCTGCTGCAGCTTGCGCAGGGACACCTGGTTCTCGTCGTTGCCGACGATGAAGTCGTAGATCGGGGTGTCGCCGACCACCCGCGCCACGCGCTTCTTCTCCTGCGCGAGCAGCGTCTTCACCCGGTGCGGCGCGCCCTCCGCGATCAGGACGACCCCCGGGCGGCCGAGCACCCGGTGCACGGCGTCGAGCTGCGTGGTGCCCGCGACCGTCGGGGTCACCCGCCAGCGGCCGCGCATGTTCTCCAGCGCCCACGCCGCGGCGCCCGGCTGGCCGTCGGCCTTCGTGTACACGTTCTTCTGCACGCGGCGCCCGAACAGGATCACGGCCGCGAGCAGGCCGAACGCGATGCCGACCGGCAGCAGGAACCACTGGATGTCCCAGATGAGGCCCAGGCCGAAGAACACGCCCGCGACCACCACGAAGACGCCCAGCATCAGAGGGATGAGCGCCTTGTCCTCCTTGCGTTGCATGTTGAACGCCTGGAAGATCTGCTTGCGCTTGGCCTTGGACGCTTCTTTCCGAGCCTTCTTCGCCTCGGCGGCCGCCGCCTTGTCCAACTTCTGAGCCATAAACACCAGGATACGGGGCGCGCCTAACACCGGACTCAGGCGGCCGCACACCGTGTCCGTCGAACGCTTCCGCGCGCCGATCTGTCAGGATGCCCGGCATGGGTGTCGTGGCTGTCGAGGATTCCGAGGGCAACGCCGACACCACCGGACTGGACCCCGAGCAGCTGACCGCGATCAACGCGCCGAGGGGCCCCGTCTGCGTCCTGGCCGGGGCGGGTACCGGCAAGACCCGCACGATCGTGCACCGCATCGCGCACCTCATCCACTCCGGGCATGTCGCCGCCGGTCAGGTACTGGCGGTGACGTTCACGGCGCGGGCCGCGGGGGAGATGCGGACGCGGCTACGTGCCCTCGGCATCCACGGGGTGCAGGCACGCACGTTCCACGCGGCCGCGCTGCGTCAGCTCCGGTACTTCTGGCCACGGGTCGTCGGCGGGCAGCAGTGGGACCTGCTGGAAGGCAAGCTCCGGCTGGTCAGCCAGGCCGCGCACAAGGCAGGTGCCGGCACCGAGTCCGAGGTGCTCCGCGACCTCGCCACCGAGATCGAGTGGGCGAAGGCGTCGCTGGTCAGCCCGGACGACTACGCGGCAGAGGTGGCGAAGCTCCACCGGCAGCCGCCCGCGCCGGCCGAGCAGGTCGCGCAGGTGTACCAGTGGTACGAGGCGATCAAGACGCGGGCCAACCAGCTCGACTTCGACGACCTTCTCCTGCACACCGCGGCCGCGCTGGAGGAGCACTCGGCGGTCGCCGAGGAGTTCCGCGACCGCTACCGCTGCTTCGTCGTCGACGAGTACCAGGACGTGACGCCGCTGCAACAGCGGGTGCTCGACGCGTGGCTGGGGGAGCGGGACGACCTGACCGTCGTCGGCGACGCGAACCAGACGATCTACTCGTTCGCCGGCGCGTCGGCCCGGCCGCTGCTGAACTTCACCCGCCGCTTCCCGCACGCGACCGTGGCGCGGCTCGAACGGGACTACCGGTCCACCCCCGAGGTCGTCGCGCTCGCCAACCGCGTGATCGGCGCCGCCCGCGACCGGCCTGCCGGGTCGCGGCTGAAGCTCGTCGGCCAGCGCAAGCCGGGGCCGGACCCGGTGTTCGCCGAGTACGAGGACGAGGCGGCGGAGGCGGCCGCGGCCGCGCGGAAGATCTCCGAGCTGATCGACTCCGGCACGTCCGCCAGCGAGATCGCCGTCCTGTACCGGGTGAACGCGCAGTCGGAGGCGTTCGAGCAGGCGTTGTCCGAGCTGGACATCCCGTACCTGGTACGAGGCGGCGAGCGGTTCTTCATGCGGACCGAGGTCCGGCAGGCGACGGCCGCGCTGCGC
Organism: Actinophytocola sp.; assembly: GCF_049647105.1. Taxonomy (GTDB): domain Bacteria; phylum Actinomycetota; class Actinomycetes; order Mycobacteriales; family Pseudonocardiaceae; genus Actinophytocola. The sequence continues at coordinate 11,549 of NZ_JBARWZ010000032.1, read as the reverse complement.
ACAGCGGCCGTGCGGAAGCCGACCGGCGAGCTGCCCAAGCTGGTGCGTGAGCTGCTGACGCCGCTCGGCCTGACCCCCGACCCGCCGACCGGTGGCGCGGGCCGCGAACGGTGGGAGTCGCTGCTCGCGCTGGTCGAACTGGCCGAGGAGCTCGCGTCGACGGTCGAAGGCGCGGACCTCGCGCAGTACGTCGTCGAGCTGGACATGCGGGCGCGGGCCCAGCACCCGCCGACCGTGGAGGGCGTGACGCTCGCGTCGCTGCACGCGGCGAAGGGCCTGGAGTGGGACGCGGTGTTCCTCGTCGGTCTCGTCGAGGGGACGCTGCCGATCCTGCATGCCGACGGCAACGACGCGGCGATCGAGGAGGAGCGGCGGCTCCTGTACGTCGGCGTCACCCGGGCCCGGCAGTTCCTGTCACTCTCGTGGGCGACGGCGCGTTCGGAGAGCAACCGCCGCCCGCGCCGCCGCAGCCGTTTCCTCTACGGGCTGATCCCCGAGGACCACCCGACTTCACGGCTCACCCGCGCCCGTCAGCAGTCCGGCGTCGCGCCGACGCTGTGCCGCGTGTGCGGAAGGCAGCTCGTCGGCGCGGTCGCGACGAAGCTCGGCCGGTGCGTGAACTGCCCGGCGGACATCGACGAGGAGCTGCTCGCGCGCCTGCGGGAGTGGCGGGCCAAGCGGGCGCGGATGCTCAAAGTGCCTGCGTACGTGGTGTTCACCGACGCCACCCTCACCGCGATCGCCGAGCAGCGGCCAGCCGACTCTTCTGGCCTGGTGTCGATCGCGGGCATCGGCGCGAGCAAGCTGGAGAAGTTCGGTTCGGAGGTGCTCGCGCTGCTCGCGGGCACTGCCCCATCGGGTGACATGTAACGCATCGGGAAGAAGTCCCGAAAAACCTGTTGCGCGGGTTTGAGCGGGCCTAATAGCCTGCAGTAGCCAGGCCGGGAGGCCTGAAGATCTCGAGGACAGTGGGGAGGTGGCCATCGTGAGGAACTTGACTCTCATCAAGTGCACCCCGGGCTACCCCATGTCCATGACACGGCACACGTCTGTCATCGGTGGCGCCGGTACGGCCCACCTGCCGGTCATCGTCGAGCGCAAGCGATTCGTCGGCGAACTGGCGGCCGCGCGTGTGCAGATCCAGAACCCTGATCTTCCGACCATTGTGTCCGCTCCACCTCATGAGCGAAGGACTTGACCGACAGGTCAAGACCCAAGGCTCACGAAGGCCGCGGACCCGGAAACGGATCCGCGGCCTTCGTGTTTTTTCAGGACAAACCGCGACAAGAGAACACACCGAACAAGGAGTCAACCCTGATGAGTACCGCGACGGTCCCGCTGGCGAGCGGGGCACCACCGGACCTTCTCGGCGTTAGTGAACTGCTCGACGTGGCGCCATCGGCCGGCCTCGACCTGCCGTGCCGCTCGGGCGACAACCCTGACCTGTGGTTCGCCGACACCCCGGCCGACCTCGAGCAGGCCAAGGGGCTGTGCGTGGACTGCCCGGTCCGCTCGGAGTGCCTGGCCAGTGCGCTGGCACGGCAGGAGCCGTGGGGCGTGTGGGGTGGCGAGATCTTCGAGCGCGGGGCGGTCATCGCCCGCAAGCGGCCGCGTGGCCGTCCGCGCAAGGAGGACGTCGCTCGTGAGGCGGCCGAGCGTGCCGCCCGTGCACAGGAGGCAGCGGCATGACCCGTCACCCGCTCGACAAGCCGGCCAATCATGTGGATCTGATCGTTCCGGAGGGGACCAAGACAATGTTGCTCTACGAAAATCTGGCACGAGAACGAATGCGTGAGGCGGAACAGGACGCTGCCGAGCAGCGCCTGGGCCGCCGGTTGAACTCGGCACGCCGCTGGGAACAACTCTCGGCGTGGGCAGCAAGACGCGCGAGGCGCGCGCAGGACCTGCTCTAGTTCAACCGCACAAGACCGCATCGCCCGCCCCGGTTCTCGCCGGGGCGGGCGATGTCGCGTACCGGGGTTTCGCCGGTGCACCACAATGCGCCACCCATCCCAACGCTGTTGCGCCGGACCGCGCACAACCTCCGGCCCACCAGAAATTCCTTCGCGAAAGCACGCGGCACGCAGAATTCCGCCCCCATGCCCTGCGAATCCCGATTTCCCGCACCGCAAATCCGTTGCCGCACAAGGGTTTCGCCTCCGGTGGTAGCTCAGACCGCCCCGCTCGACCGGCGCCGCGCACAACCCGGTTAGCGGGCGCGGAACGTGCCGGAAACATTGTTGTCACCGATGGCGCCGGAATCAGTCGTATCGTGCTTGGTTGGTTCGACCCGGAGTTCCCCCGAACGGGGCGGAGATGACACGAGACGACGGTTCGCGGCACCTGGCCACCGCCGGCAGGCGGCGGTCTACCAATGGCAAGCGAACCAAGGGCGTCGGCCGCACCGGTGCCCGGTTCCCCGCCATCCACGAAGAAGAACCAGAAGAGACAACGCCGAGAGCCGACCCCGCCACCCCAGCAGAAGCAGCACCAACATCGGCCTCGGCCCCGCCCCCCGCCCCCGCCCCTCCCGCCGCCTTCCCCTCCCCTTCGCCCACCAACGCCCCACCCGCGCCGCCAGCCGGGGCAGGTGCCCACGCGTCGGCTGCCCACGCCTTGCCCGCGCCCGCGTCGTACGGGCCCGCCTCGCCTGCTTACGTGACGCCTACGCGGGCGGCTTCGTCCCAGGTGTCGCCCGGCCCGGTTTCGGCCGCCGCCGCCGGCTCGGGTGCCCACGTGTCTGCCCGCGAGGGGTTTGCACACGCGTCGCCCAACCAGGCGTCCCTCGCCCACGTGTCGTCCGCCCACGTGTCGTCCGTCCACGTGTCGTCCGTCCACGTGTCGCACGGTGCAGGTGCGCAGGCCGGTGACCCCGTGTCGCCCGCTGAGGATGACGGCGACGATGCCGGCGACGTCGAACTCGTTGGGCGCACCGGTGCTCGATTCGGGCCCTACTCCGTGCGCAAACCCAAACGTGCCAAGGAGTTCGACACCGGGAGCACCCCAGTTGTCGACGACTCGCCCAGTGAGACGCCGTCAGGCGAGCCCACGCCCGAGCAGTCCGCCGAGCGCACCATGCCGCTCATCCGACCGTGGGCGGGCGCCCTCGTCCGGCCCTACACGCACACCGGTGGCCGCACTCGCTCCAGCTATGTGCTCGCGCTCGAGACACTGGTCTCCAGCAGTTGGCATCCCGGTGCCGACGCCGTGCTCGCCACCCACCACCGGCGGATGATCGTCGACCTGTGTGTCCAGCCGCGATCAGTCGCCGAGGTCGCCGCCCTGTTGTCGGTGCCGCTCGGAGTCGTGCGCGTTCTGCTCGGTGACCTCGCCACCGCGGGCGTGGTCGTCGTCCACCCCACCGCCGGTACCAGCGGTGACGGTGAACCCGACCTCGCGTTCATGCATCGCGTGCTCGCCGGGCTGCGACGTCTGTGAGGCAAAGCCGATAACGTCGCTCGCATGGCGCACAAGCACACTCACGACAACGTCGACTGGCCTGCCCGGCTCTCCTCCCTCCGTCGTGCCGACGAGCTTGACGCTCCTTTCGATCGTGATGTCGCGGACCGGCTCGTCGGCCTCCTCTGCGCGGTCGCCAAGCCGGTGATCGTCGACATCGGGTCGGGTGGTGGCGGTATGAGCACCGCGTTCGCCAGGGCTCTCGCGGCACACGGCGGTGGCCGGGTCGTGCTCAGCGACGCCGTCGACGAACTACTCGAACCCGCGACCTCGCTTGTCCGTCACGCCGCCGCCGGTACTTCCGTGGAGGTCGAGGCCGTCCAGGCCGACGCGGCAGGCGACCGGCTGGCGGAGCTCCTGCCTCCAGCCGACCTGGTGTGGGCGTCACGCGTGGTCCACCACCTCCCCGACCAGCAGGCGGCCATCGACGAGCTGGCGCGGGTGCTCGTGCCCGGCGGCTGGCTGGCGCTGTCCGAGGGTGGTCTCGCGACCAAGTGCCTGCCGTGGGACCTCGGCATCGGTGAACCCGGCCTCGGCAACCGGCTGACCGCGGCACGCGATGACTGGTTCGTCGGCATGCGCGCGGACATGCCCGGCGTGCGGGCGCTCCCCGTCGGCTGGAACACAGCACTCGAGGCGGCCGGGCTGACCGGGGTGTACTCGTTCAGCTACGTGATCGATCACCCGGCGCCCGCGCCAGAAGCGGTCCGACTGTCCGTTGTGGACTGGATCGCCTGGATGAGCGGGGTGGGGGAGGACCGGCTGTCCGCCACCGACCGGGAGACCATCGCCCGCCTGGTCGACCCCGGTGACGAGGCGTACGTGGGCGCACGGGACGACGTGTTCGTGCTCGGCGCCTCGACCGTCTACCTTGGACAGAAGCCGGCCTGACGTAAGCTTCCGTGCCATGATCGACAATCCCGACCCGGCCGCCGCGCACTGCGCGCGCTGCGGCCGGTCCCGTGCCGAGGCGTCGCCGGCAGACGCACTCGCCTGGGTCATGACCCACGATGAGCGCGGCCGCAGCTGGCTGTGCCCGGCGTGCGCACGCACCCACGTGCGTGACATCGAGGGGAAGCTGCCCGACGAGTACTGGTGAGTACTCGCCGCATCCCTGTGGAAATGGTTCATGGTGTGCTCCTGAATTCTTGATCCGATCCGTCATCCCGCGCGGCGGCGCATGTTCGCCGCCGCTGACGCGAACGCCGCGACCAACTCGTCCGTCACCACGACCGGTGCGGTGTCGAGGCGTTGCGGGTCCGTGCGAAGGAGAGTGAGACCCGCTGTCGACCAGACACGCGGGTCGTGGTGACGCGTGCGTGGGCCCACATCCCACGCCAGCCCCACCTCCGGCCACCACGCGTCCGGGGCACCCAGCAACATGCCGGCGTCGTCGTGGATCGGCGGGTGCCACTGGGGTGGAGGCAGCGCCGTCCCGCGCAGCAACCGCCGGGCCAGCGTGACCTCCTCCGGGACCACCTCCGCCGCGCCCGCCAGGTCCGGCGTCAGCATCGCGCGGACCGCGGCCGAGCCGCGCTGGCTGCCCGCGTCCAGCTCCGCGCGCAACTCGGCCACCGTGCACGGCCCGATCGCCGACGTCAGCAACAGGCGCAGCTGCTCACGGTCCGCCGCGCGCCGGGCGGCGTCCAGCGTCGCCCTGGCAAGCGGCGCGTACGGCAGACCCGCGTGGACCGCAGGGTCCGGCGGTCTGGTCGTGCGCTCCACCGTCAGGTAGGAGCGACTCGCCAGCCGTCGCGCGGCAGGTGCCAGCACCAGCACGTCCGGGTGCAGGGGGACGTCCACGTCGTGCGCACGCATCGCGTCGACGCCCGACACGACCGAGTTCGGGCCCGCGTAAGCGATCGCGGCTTGTAACCGCTGTCGCCTCGTCGGGCGGGCGGCACTCATCAGCACCACGCCCGGCAGCACGCGCTGCCACGGACCTGAGGGCCGGCAGCGGGTCGTGATCGCGTGGTTCGTCACGCCGTTCGCACGTAGCTCGGCGATCGTCGTGATGTTGTCGGAGGCGGAGATGTGGTGCATGCCTGGATGTTCGGCGTGCGGGGCGGCGAGCTGAATGGGTGGGGCGAAGATGGGGACAAGGTGTGCGAGCGAATGGGACTTTCGTTCGCCCGGAGCCTCCCGGCCGCCTCAGTCCGCGAAACCCGGCTGCCAGCGGACGATCATCTCGCGCACCGGCAGCTCGGCGTCCAGCTGGCAGAGGATGCCCGTCGAACCGCCGAGAACCCGGTGCAGCAACAGGTACTGCGGCGGCAGGTTCAGCGTCCGGCCGGTGCGGAAGTCCTGCCCGCGCATGTTGCTCACCCGCATGGCCTGCTCCTGCATCCACTGCCTGGTGAAGTGGAATGTCTCCGTCTTCAACGGCTCCACGAACGGCGCCAGGTACGCGTAAACGTGCTCCGCCTCCGGCTGCTGCCGCGCGTCAGCACGGATGAAGTGCTCGTCCCGCAGCAGGTCCAGCAACTCGGCCGACCGGCCGTCCAGCGCGAGCCGCATCATCCGGCCGTGCGCGGGCGGCAGCCCGTCCGGCAGGTGTGCCACCGCACCGAAGTCGATCACGCACAGGTGGTCGTTCCCGGTCATCATGAAGTTGCCGGGATGCGGATCCGAGTGCAGCCGTCCGGCCCGCGCGGGGGACGAGTAGTGGAACTCGGCCAGCCGCAGACCGGCCAGATCGCGCTCCGCTCGGGATCCGTCTCGGATGATCGACGACAGCGGCCGGCCATCCACCCACTCCGTGATCAGCACTTTGGGTGCACTGGCCACCACCCTCGGCACCAGTACGTGGTCGTCACCGGCGAACGCCTTCGCGAACGCGCGCTGGTTGTCGGCCTCCGCCCGGTAGTCGAGTTCCTCGCTCATCCGGTCCGAGAGCTCCTGCAGCAGCGGCTTGACCTCGGTGCCCGGCACCACCGTCTGGAACAGCTTGCTGAACCGCTGCAGCTGCCGCAGGTCCGACATCAGCGCCTGGTCCGCGCCCGGGTACTGGACCTTCACGGCCACCGCGCGGCCGTCGTGCCACACCGCCCGGTGCACCTGCCCGATGCTCGCGGCCGCCGCGGGCTCGTCGTCGAACGACGCGAACCGCTCCTCCCACCCGCGGCCCAGCTGCTCGGCGAGCACCCGCCGGGTCGCCTGGCTGCTCATCGGCGGCGCCGCCGACTGCAGCTTCGTCAACGCCTCCCGATACGGCTCCGCCATGTCGCTGGGCACCGCGGCCTCGAACACCGACAGTGCCTGCCCGAACTTCATGGCGCCGCCCTTGAGGGTGCCGAGCACGGCGAACAGTTGTTCGGCGGTCTTCGCGGACAGCTCGGCACTCACCTGCTCGGCGTTCTGCCCGACCAGGCGTTTTCCCCAGCCGCCGACCGCTCGCCCGGCAACTCCGAGCGGGATGCTGGCGAGCCGCGCAGTACGTGCCGCGGTCTTACGAGGCATCTCCGTCACGATTCAAGTGTCTCAACTCCTCACCGGTGTGCGCAGCAATTTTGGCGCAGTGCGCCATACCGTCGAGCTGTCGCCGAGCGGCACCACAGGGACACCGCGGGTGCGCTGACCAGGCACGATGACGCGCGGTGGCCGTACGGGGCTCCAGTGCGACACTTGTCTCACACGTCGTCGGCCGCTCCGCTGTGCCCCGCAGCCACCCCGCGGCCTCCAGCACCTGCGCCGCCGCGAACGCCGCCGTCGCCTGGGTGCCTGCCAGGTCGGTGAGCTGTGTCTGCCCGACCAACTGGACGGCGAGCTGCGGCCAGCACGCGTCCCGGTCGCAACGGTGCAGGTCGGCGCACCGCAGACAGCTCGTCAGACCCGGGACCACCAGCGGGCCCACGATGCCGGTCGTGTCCCGCACACGCACGAACAGGTGCGGGATCGCCGCCCGCATCAACATGTCCACCCGTTCCGGTCTCGGCACCAGCGCGTCCGCGAGAACCACCAGGTCAGGCGCGCGTGCCGCGTCGAACTGAGCGGTGCGGACGTTCGGCTCGGCCCTGCGGAGCGCCCGGCGCGCGGCCACCAGACGCGGCACGCCGATGTCCTCCGCGCGGTAGCCGGCGCCGGTGTCCTCCGGGCGGACCGTGCCCGTCGCCGCCACGTGCACCCAGCCGACGCCCGCCGTCGCGAGCAGGCAGCCGATGGCGGGCGCCAGCCTGCCGTCCCCCTGCACGACGACCGCCAGGTCGGCTCGTCCGATCGGGTGGTCGTGCGGTGGCAGGCCCGACGCCAGCGCGTGGACCTGAGCCGCGGACACCTCGCCCGACAGCCGCGCGGGCGTCGGGGTCGCGTCCTCGAGAAGACCCTGGGTGTGGAGGCTGCCGAGCAGGTCGGTCAGCGCTTGCCGGTCCGCGTCGCCGAGGCCGTCGGCGAGCTGGTCCCGCGTGCGGTCACCGGTGAGCCTGCCCGCGGCCGCCGCCACCTGGTCGGACAGCCCCTCGACCACCGTCGCGTGCCGCGGATCGAGGCCTATCTGCAGCTCACCGCCCTTGCGTCGCAGCACAGGAAGACCGGCGACGACCCGTGGCCGCGTCGGCAGTTGTTTCGTCATGTGGACAGGTTCGCCGACTCCGCGCAGGCGACGAAATCGTTATCCACAGGCTTGCGCAGGTGACCGTGGCCGTGTCGGGGAACGCACTCCGTTTTGTCGGTGCGGAGTCGTAACGTGGCAGCCGTGGCCGAATCCAGAGTCGAGGTGCGACGCAGCAAGCGCCGCACGCGCACCGTTACCGCGTATCGCGATGGCGACACGCTGGTTGTGCTGATCCCTGCCCGGCTGTCGAAGGCCGAGGAGGCGCACTGGGTCGCCGAGATGCAGCAGAAGCTGCTGAAGGGCGAGCCTCGGAAGCTCCCACCGGCGAAGCCGTCGGACGAGGCGCTGTTACGTCGCTGTGCCGAACTGTCGGCCAAACATCTTCAGGGGCGCGCCACACCGAACAGCGTTCGGTGGGTGCCGCCCATGCGGACCAGGTGGGCGTCCTGCACGCCCGCCGACGGGACCATCCGGGTGAGCGAGCACCTGAAGTCCGTGCCCGGATGGGTGCTGGACTACGTGCTCGTGCACGAGCTCGCGCATCTGCTGGTGCCCTCGCACAACGCCAAGTTCTGGGAGTTGGTGCGGGAGTACCCGAAGACCGATCGGGCCATGGGGTACTTGGAGGGGTTGTCGGCGGCTGCTGGGCTGGGGGTGGTGGCCGAGGACTGATCTCCGGGGTCTGCATGGCCGCGCTGGGGCGGGGGCTGGGGTTGGCATGGTGGCCGGTGTGGTGGGACCGGTTGGCGTTGCCAGTCGTTCGTTCGGGTTGTCTGGATGGCAGTCGCTGGGTGGTGGGCTCGGTGGCGTTGCCGTGGATGCGCGGAAGGGCCCTTCGGGACGGTGGAGATCCGTCTCGGAGGACCCTCAGCGTGGTACTCGGTCGTGCGGTGTCAGGCCTGCTCGTCGGTGCCCTTGCCCGGCTCTTCCCGGTCGCGTTCGGCCTGTTCCTCGCGTTCCAGCGCGGCGATCGGGTCGTCCTCGATGGCGGGCTTCCTGCCCACACGCTCGGCGAAGTCCATCGGCTCGTCCAGATCCTCCGCCGTGGGGACCAGGTCCGGGTGGGCCCAGATGCCGTCGCGGGCCTCCAGGCCGTGCTGCTCGCCGACCACGCGCCACAGGGCCGCTGCCGCGCGGAGGCGCCTCGGGCGGAGTTCCAGGCCGACCAGGGTCGCGAACGTCTGCTCGGCGGGACCGCCGCTCGCGCGCCTGCGGCGCAGGGTCTCGCGCAGTGCGTCGCCGCCGGGGAGCCGTTCGGTCACCGCGTCGCCAACGACCACGTCCACCCAGCCCTCCACCAGGGCCAGCAGCGTCTCCAGCCTGGTCAGGGCCGCCTTCTGCTCCGGGGTGGTCTGGGGCTCCAGCATGCCCGACTGCATGGCCTCCTCGATCGACTGCGGGTTCGCCGGGTCGATCTGGGTAGCCAGCTGTTCAAGGGCGGAGGTGTCGACGCGGATGCCGCTCGCGAACTCCTCCACCGTCGCCAGCAGGCGCTGCCGCAGCCACGGGACGTGCGCGAACAGGCGCTGGTGCGCCGCCTCGCGCGCGGCGAGGAACACCATCACCTCGCTGGTCGGGCGCTCGAGGCCGGTCGTGAACTCCTCGATGTTCTGGGGCAGCAACGCCACCGTCGCGGGCGGGCCGAGGGGCAGTCCGATGTCGGTCGACGTCAGGACCTCCGACGCCAACTGAGCCAGCGCGTTGCCCAGCTGTGAACCGAATGCCATGCCGCCCATCTGGCTGACCATCGACAGCAGCGGGCCCGCCGCTTCCTTCGCCTCCGCGGGGAGCGCCTCCACCCACGCGCCCGACACCCTGCGGGCGACCGGGTCGCACAGGCGCTGCCACGTCGGCAGTGTGTTCTCCACCCAGTCGCGCGGCGTCCACGCCTTCACCGCGGTGGCGCCGGCCGGGAGGATCGTCACCGGGTCGAGCCACATCTCCGCGAGGTGCACCGCGTCGGTCACCGCGCTCTGGAACTCCGTCGACGTGCGGAAACCGACATCGCCCGAGGTCAGGCGCTGCATCGCGATCTGCTTCGCCAAGTCGTAGTTCACCGGCCCGGCCGAGGTGCCGGCCTGGCTGAGCATCTGCCCGAGCTGGCTGAGCATCTGGCCGAGCTGGTTGAACGCCTCAGCGGGGTTCTCGCCCTGCCCTGAGGGCTCCTTCTTGCCGCGGTCGTCCGGGTTCGGCGGTCCGAAGCCAAAGGGAAACTCGGTCATGTGTCCACGGTACGCGGGCTCGCCACGCCAGTAACGCGCGGTGATTCGCTTGCCGGGAACACGCCGTACCCTGTCAACCCGTGAGTGACTCTCCGAGCCCCCAGGTCGAGGCCCCGCGGACAATCGGTTACGAACCGGGCACCGACAACCCCCGCGGGCTGACCCGGCGCGGGTGGACCGTGGCGGTCAGCTTCGTCGTGGTGGCGGCCCTCGCGCTCATCGGCGGGTTCGTGAAAGTCCCGTACGTCTCCATCGGTCCCGGCCCCACCTACGACACGCTCGGTGACGTCAACGGCCAGGCGGTCATCGAGGTCGACGGCACCAAGAGCTACCCGACGAGCGGGCAGCTGCGGATGACCACCGTGTCGATCAACGACGAGGTCACCCTGTTCGACGCGCTCGGCAGGTGGGTCAGCGGCCGCTACGCGCTCGCGCCGCGCGACGAGTACTTCGGCCCCGGCCAGACGCAGGAGGACCTCGAGCGCGAGAACAAGGTGATGTTCCAGGACTCGCAGAGCGCGGCGGAGACCGCGGCGCTGCGGCTGCTCGACAACCCGGTGAAGGTCATCGCGCAGGAGATCACCCGCGGCGCGCCCGCCGACAAGGTCATCCAGCCGGGTGATCGCCTGTGGGTGGTGAACGGGAAGAACATCGCCGTGCAGGAGGACGTGCGCGAGGCGCTGCAGGGCACCAAACCGGGGCAGACCGTGTCGATCACGTTCCAGCACGAGGACGAGGCCAAGAAGACCGTCGACGTCAAACTCGGCAAGGCCGCCGACTTCGGCAGCGACGACCGGCCGGAAGGCTTCCTCGGCCTCGCGCCCGCCGACCGCGCGGACGTCGACTTCGAGACCACCATCCACCTCGAGGACGTCGGCGGCCCGTCCGCCGGACTGATCTTCGCGCTCGCGATCGTCGACACGCTCACGCCCGGCCAGATGGAGAACGGCCGCACGGTCGCGGGCACCGGCGCGATCGACGTGAAGGGCAACGTCCAGCCCATCGGCGGCATCCCGTTCAAGCTGATCGCCGCGAATGAGGATGGGGCCGGCACGTTCCTGGTGCCCGCGGACAACTGCGCGGAGGCGAAGTCGAACGCGCCGGAGGGCATGCAGCTCGTGAAGGTGGAGACGCTGGCCGGCGCCGTCGAGGCGCTGGAGGACCTCGACGCCGGGCGGACCCCGCCGCGCTGCTAGTAGTGCTTTGTTAGGTCGTTGCGTGTAAGGGAAAGGGGCGTTGGCAGGTGTGGCATGCGCCGGCGATGACGACGAGATGTTGTTGCAGTTCGCGGAGGACTGCGTAGAGGGTCAGGCCGGCGC
>NZ_JBARWZ010000031.1:0-30536 GCF_049647105.1 Actinophytocola sp. | reverse complement strand
TTCCCGGGGGCGTCCCGCCATGCCAGTCTACCGGCTGGCACTGACAGTTCCGCGTTCGCGTTGACTCATCGAAAATGCCCGGGAAGGTGAGTCGTTGCCTCACGTAAGGATGCCCGTGTAGCGGCGTGGCGTCCGTCGTGGACTGGGGCGGTGACTCATCGTGATCGATGGGATTGACGATGAGTCAGCGCAAGGCGGTGGCCCGGCAGCTCGCTCGCCGGTATCGGTCGGCGTCCAAGGTTGAGAAGGCGGTGATCTTGGGTGAGGTGTGTGCGTTGACGGGCTGGCATCGTGATCACGCCCGGAAGGCGCTGCGGGCGGCGTTGACTCCGAAACCCGTTGCGCGGGAGCGGAAACCTCGGGATCCGGTGTATGGGGAGGAGGTGATCGCGGCGTTGCGGAAGGTGTGGGCGGTGCTGGATGCCCCGTCCGGCAAGCGTCTCGCGCCGTTCCTCCTGGAGATCGTGGACCGGTTGATCGCCTGCGACGAACTGGACATCAGCGTCGAGACCCGCTACCGGTTGGTGCGGATGTCTGCTGCGACGATCGACCGGCGGCTCGCCGCGGATCGGGCCCGCTGGCAGCCCAAAGGACGTTCGCTGACCAAACCCGGGTCGTTGTTGAAGGCGCAGATCCCGGTCCGTACCTGGGCCGACTGGGACAACGCGGTGCCGGGATTCGTGGAGATCGACCTGGTCGGCCACGAAGGCGGCAACCCGGCCGGCGAGTTCGCCCACACCCTGACCGTCACCGACATCGCCACCGGCTGGACCGAGAACCGGGCGGTACGCAACAAGGCCCAGGTGTGGGTGCTGGCGGCGTTGAGCGAGATCGTGGCGGCGTTCCCGTTCCCGGTGCTGGGCATCGACTCCGACAACGGCAGCGAGTTCATCAACGCCCATCTGCTGGAGTTCTGCCGCCGCAACGAGATCACCTTCACCCGCTCCCGGCCCGGCAACAAGAACGACGGCGCCCACGTCGAGCAGAAGAACTGGGCCGTCGTCCGCCGGACCGTGGGCTACCACCGCTACACCGGCGAGCTGCAGGTCGACCTGATCAACGGCATCTACGCCCTGCTCCGCGACCAGATCAACTTCTTCACCCCGCAACAAAAACTGGTCGAGAAGACCCGCGACGGCGCGAAAGTGATCAAGAAACACGACATCGCGAAAACCCCGTTCCAACGACTCCGCACCGACCCAGCCGTCGACATCACCGACAAGACCACCCAGCACGACCACTACCTCACCCTGAACCCAGCCGCGACCCGCCGCGAGATCCTCGCTCTCAGCGACGCCCTCGCCACCGAAGTCACCACCCGCTACTTCCCGACCAAGCCCTACACCGGCCTCACCCAGACGGACACTTTTCATGAGGCAACGAATCCGCCTACGCGGGCATCTTGACGTGAGGCAACAGGCGGATGTCGATCTTGACTGTGGATAACCGGTGCGGCTGTGGACAACCTCGTGAAAAAGAGAACCAGCGGACGGGCCGGCAGGGTTCGGCCCGTCCGCTGGCGTGGTGGGAGGTCAGCCCGTGACGAGTGAGAGGCCGTACGCGCTCAGAGCCTCATTGACCTTCTGGAAATACGTCGTGCCGCCGGAGCTGCAGTTGCCCGAACCGCCCGAGGTCATGCCCTGGGCCTGGACGGTCGAACCGGACGGGCTGCTCACCAGCGAACCGCCGGAGTCGCCCGGCTCGGCGCACACGTTGGTGCGGAACGTCTGGTAGACGCAGCCCTGCGAGTAGCACACCGTCGCGTTGGTGGAGTTGACGGTGCCGCAGTGCCAGCCGGTGGTGGAGCCGGAACGGCACACCGCCGCGCCGTTGCCCACCGCGCTCGAGCCGGTGACGCGGACGTCACTGCCCGAGCTGTAGCGGTCGACCAGGCCGGTCTGCACCGCGGAGCTGGAGCTCACGTTGATGCGGCCGTAGTCGTTGGTGGGGAACGACGAACCGGAGCCGGTGCTCCCGATGGTGCCGCCGGAGCCGGACCACGTGCCACCGATGTTGGTGCAGTGACCGGCGGTGATGACGTACCGGGTACTGCCGCTGCGTGCGTTGAAGCCCAGCGAGCAGCGCGAGCCGCTGCTGGTGCGGATCGCCTGGCCGCCGATCAGGTCCCAGTACGTCTGCGGACGTGCCGTGACGTGCTCGAAGCTGACATCCGCGCCGAGGCCCTTCGCCCAGCTCGCGGCCGAGGCGTCGTTGCCGTAGACGGAGACGACCACGGCGTTGGACGCCGCGTCGACCCGCCAGCCGGTGACCGACTTCGGCATGCCGGCACTGCCCTGTGCCAACCTCGTCGCGGCGGCGTTCAGGTCGGCTTCGCTGTGCTCGACCACGCGGGCCAGCGCGCCGGAGGAGGTGACCTCGGCGACGCGACTCGCGTCGGCGACGTCCACCACCAGCTTGCCTGACGCGGCGTCGAACCGGCTGCCCGCGAAGTCGCTGCCCAGGGCGATTCGCAGGGTCTTGTCCTTCGACCAGGCCACCTTTTCCTGCTGGGATCGGGCTTGGGCCTGTTGCGGGGTCAGGCCGAGGTCCCGTTGTAGCGCCGTCTGGATCTCACTCATGTCCGATGAGACCGGCACGCTGTTGGCGGGCGTGGCGAAGGTCAGCGCCAGGCCCAGTGTGAGCAGTGCGGTGCTGCCCATGCGCACAAGGGTTGTGCGTTTCATCAGGATGCTCCCTCGTTTTCTTGCAGGGGGAACCCGGGAGCGAGCAGGGGGTTGAAGGATGCTCCCGGGTGTTCAAGAGAGGGGTCTCACCATCCGGGAGGATGGCCTCCTGAAACTATTTGCTTACGCAGCGTTCAGGCATCGGCCGTTCGGGGACAACAGTTGCCATAGTGCGCGACCGATTTGCTACACAGGGTCAGTTTGTCGGGATGACACTGCCGCCCGGCGGCGCTACCTCGGTCGACGTGGTGGCGGGCGGTGTCGTTGTCGTGGGGCTCGAGCTCGGCGACCGCGTCGTCGTGCTGGTCGGGCCCGTGGTCGTGGACGTCGGCGGGGCCGAGTCGGTGGCCGGTGCGGTCGGCGTGGTGGTGGACGTCGGATCCGCGGGCTGTTCTGGCTGCTGGGTGCCACCGCCACGGTGTTCCTGGACGATGCTGCCGAACGTGGTGCCCGCGCCGCCGGACAGCGACTCGCCACGCACCCACTCGACCCCGGTCACGGCCAGCATGCCCAGCGCGAACACCGCCAGGCTGCCGACGACCAGCATCGGCCACCGCGGCCACCTGGCTTCCTCCGGCGGCCGGTCATCCGGTTCCTCGGCGGTGGAGGCCTCGACCTCATCGCCTTCCACCGGGTCCTCGTCGGCGACCAGCACGGTGGTGTCGCCGGACTTGCCGACGACCTTGGCGCGGACCGTGCGCACACTCGCCCTGGTCCGCTCGATCGACCGCAGGTACAGCGCGCCGCCGACGGTCGAGACCGCGCTCGCCAGCCCCGCGCCGACCACCGTGCCCGCGACCCCCATGGTGGATCCGATCAGCGCCGCGGTCACCGCCGCGAGCGTGCCGGCCAGCACCTGACTGATCCGTACTTTGTCCGTGTTTTCCCTGTCGCTCATGATCCTTCGTCTGTCGACGTTCCCTCCACTTCTCCAACGGCTGAGACGGGTGGGCCACTCCCGGGGTTGGCCCATCGTGAGCACCACCACAGTCCACTGTGGACAGTGCATACTTGAGTCGTGCAACTGACCACCATCGACGACATCGAGCGGGCCGCCGCGCGCATCGGTAGCCAGATCGTGCGAACTCCTTTGCTGCCTTGCCTTTGGGCCGGCTCCGACCGCCCCCTGTGGCTCAAACCCGAGCAGCTGCAACCGATCGGCGCGTTCAAGATCCGCGGCGCGGCCAACGCGATCGGGCGGCTGCCCGACGAGGTGCGTACCCGCGGTGTGGTCGCTTATTCCAGCGGCAACCACGCGCAGGCCGTCGCGTACGTCGCCAAGCTGTACGGCGTTCCCGCGACCATCGTGGTGACCACGAACACCCCGCGGATCAAGGTCGACGCGACCCTCCGCCACGGTGCCGAGGTACTCATCGTGCCACCCGAGGACCGCGAGTCCTCGGCCGAGGCGGTCGTGGCCAGCAACGGCGGCACGCTCATCCCGCCGTTCGACCATCCGGACGTCATCGCGGGCCAGGGCACCATCGGGCTGGAGATCGCCGCCGACCTGCCGGATGTCGAGGTGGTGCTCGTGCCGGTGAGCGGTGCGGGGCTGATCTCCGGCGTGGCCGCCGCGATCAAGGCGAAGGCGCCGCGTGCGCGGGTCATCGGCGTCGAACCGGAGCTGGCCGGCGACACCGAGGAAGGCTTCCGCACCGGTCAGCGCCCGAACTGGTCCACCGACGACCGCGCGCGGACCATCGCCGACGGGCTGCGCTCCGCGCCGTCGGAGCTGACGTTCGCGCACGTCCGCAAGTTCGTCGACGACGTGGTGACCGTCACAGAAGACCAGATCAAGGACGCGATCGGCCTGCTCGCCACCAGGTCACAGGTGGTCGCGGAGCCGAGCGGCGCGGTCACGACCGCCGCCTACCTGCACGCGGACCTGCCGAAGGGCAGGACAGTGGCGGTCCTGTCCGGCGGCAACATAGACCCGGCTCTGTTCGCGGAGATCCTCACGACACGGGTTTAGCGGGTGCGCGGGTCTGCAGATAGGTGGGCGGTCCCGTCATCCCGCAGCTCGTGCAGTCGCCAGGCTCCGGCAGTTCGGCCACCTCTGTGGGCGGCTCCGGTGCCGGGGCGAGCACGTCGTTGCGCACCCACAGCGCCAGCACGCCACCGACCACGCACAGCCCGGCGCACAGCCACATCGCCGTCTGCCAGCCCGCCGTCATCGCCGCCGGGTCGGCGTAGGACTCGCCGGACAACCCGGCCGCGGCGGGCAGGATCGCCACCGCCAGCAGGCCGCCGGTCCGCGCGATCGCGTTGTTCACCCCGGACGCCACCCCCGCGTGCCGGTCCTCCGCCGCGGCCAGCACGGTCGCGGTCACCGGCGCGACCACCGCGGCCAGGCCGAGCCCGAACACGACGACCGCGGGCAGGACGGTGAACAGGTACGACGCGCCCGGCGTGACCCGGGTGTACATCACCATGCCCAGCGCGATCACGAGCGGCCCGACCACCAGGAACGGCCGGGGGCCGTACCGCTGCGCGAGCTTCCCTGACCGCGCGGACAGCAACAGCATGATCACCGAGATCGGCACGCTGGCCAGCCCGGCGAACGTCGGCGAGTAGCCGAGCGACACCTGCAGCTGCAGTACGAACAACATCATCACGCCGCCGAGCGCCGCGTAGACCACGAACGTCAGCAGGTTCGCCACCACGAACGTCCGGTTCGCGAAGATGTCCGGCGGCACGAGCGGGTTGCGCTGCCGCATCTGCAGCACCACGAACCCCACCAGCGACACCACGCCGACGACGGCACCACCGACCACCAGCGGGTCGAACGCACTCCGCCCCGGCCCCTCCACCAGCGCGGTGGTGACCCCGGCGAGGCCGAGCGCGCCGAGCACCGAGCCCCACACGTCCGGGTGCCCGGTCATCGACGTGTCCTCGGACTCGGGCACGTACTTCCTGGTCAGCCACACCACGGCCAGCCCGAGCGGGAGGTTGATCAGGAACGCGAGCCGCCACGACCACGCCTGCACGAGCAGGCCGCCGACCAGCGGTCCGATCGCACCGGCGATGCCGCCGAGCCCGGACCACGCGCCGATCGCGCGGGCCCGCTCCTCCCGGTGGAACGAGGACTGGATGATCGCGAGCGCGCCCGGCGTGAGCAGTGCCCCGCCGATGCCCTGCAGGATCCGCGCGGCGACCAGCATCTCCGTGTTCAACGCGACCCCGCACAGCAGCGAGGACACGGCGAACCACGCGACGCCGACGAGGTAGACGCGGCGGCGGCCGTATCGGTCGCCAAGCGAGCCGGCCACCAGGATCAGGGCCGCGAGCGTCAGCAGGTAGCCGTTGATGATCCACTGCAGGCCCGCGACACCCGCGCCGAACTCCGCGCCGATGTGCGGCAGGGCGATGTTGACGACCGTGCCGTCGAGAAACGCCATGCCGGAGCCGAGGATGGTCGCGGCGAGTACTCCGCGTGCGGAAGCGCTGCCCCACCGGACCTGTCCAGGGCTCGCGGTCATGAGGGCCGGTTGAGTTCGGCGACGAACTTGTACCGGTCGCCCCGGTAGACCGACCGCACCCACTCCACCGGCCGCTCGGTCGTGTCGTACGAGTGCCGGGACAGCAGCAGCATCGGCATGCCGACGTCCGCGCCGAGCAGCTCCGCCTCGTGCGGGCCGGCGAGCGCGGTCTCGATCGTCTCCTCCGCGTGCCCCATCTCGACGTCGAAGCGGTCACGCAGCACCTGGTACAGCGAGCCGCCCGGGGTCAGGTACTTGCGCAGACCACGGAACCGCCCGAGCGGCAGGTTGGTGGTCTCGATCGCCATCGGCTCGCCGTCGGCGAGGCGCAGGCGCTGCATGCGCAGGACCTTCGCGCCGGAACGGATGCCGAGCAATGTGGTCAGCTCGCCTTCCGCCGGGATCTCCGAGATGTCTATCAGCTGGGACGACGGCTCACGTCCCTGAGCACGCATGTCCTCTGTGTACGACGACAGCTGCAACCGCTGTGCCACCTTGGGTTCCGCCGCGAACGTGCCCTTGCCCTGCACGCGCAGTAGTCGCCCTTCCACTGTCAGGTCGGCAAGAGCCTGGCGCACCGTCGTGCGCGAAACGTCGAACTCGGCGGCGAGTGACCGTTCAGTGGGGATCGGCGACCCCGGCGGCAAGGAGGCGAGCAGGTCGAGCAGGTGCCTTTTCAGACCCCAGTACTTGGGTTCGCGCATGGCGCGGGTACCGGCGTCGGGCTCCTGCGCGGCCGACGTTTCGAGCATGGCTCCTCCTCCAACGACTTCCCTGGTACAGCATGCCTTCCCAAGGCCGCCGACGCGATCACGCCGCACCGTTTTTGGGAATACCGTGACACCCGTGGCGAAGGCACACCCTACAGCGATACGATCATTGGTCTAGACCTTGTGCACTGAGATACAGCACAGAGATACAGCGAGGAGGGGCGAATGGCGACAGCAGGTGCCCGGATGGCCGAGGAGGTCGCCGAGCAGCCGGCGGTCTTCGACTCGCTGGTCGCACGGCGCGAGGACGTCGCCGCCGTGGCTCGGCTCATCGCCGAACGCAGGCCGAGGTTCGCCCTCCTCGCCGCGCGCGGGTCGAGCGACCACGCCGCGCTGTACGCGAAGTATCTGATCGAAGTGCTGCTGGAGCTGCCCTCGGGCCTCGTGTCGCCGTCGACCACCACGTTGTACGGGGCGCGCCCCGACTTCACCGACGTGCTGTACCTGTCGGTGAGCCAGAGCGGCGGTTCACCCGATCTGGTGGCGGCCACCGAGGCGGCCAGGGCACAGGGCGCGCTGACGATCGCCGTGACCAACACGCCGTCGTCGCCGCTGTCGGACGCGGCGGAGCTGTCCGTCGACATCAAGGCTGGCGATGAGCTGGCCGTCGCGGCCACGAAGACCTACACGGCGACCCTGCTGTCGCTGTACCTGCTGGTGGATGCGGTCCGAGGGGGATCGGGCGAGGCGGTCGCGGGCATCGGAGAGCTGGCCGCGACCGCCCTCGCCGCCCCGATCGAGGACGCCGTCGCGCGCTTCCGCGACATCGATCGGGTGGTCACGACGGGCCGCGGTTACTCGTCGGCCACCGCCGCGGAGGCCGCGCTGAAGCTCGCGGAGACCAGCTACCTCGGCGCCCGCTCGTACAGCGGCGCCGACCTGCTGCACGGCCCGGTCGCGGCGATCGACGACCGCACCGGCGTGGTCGCGGTGACCAGCAAGGGCCACGGCGGCACCGCCATGCTCGACGTGGTGGAGACGGTGCGCGAGCGGGGCGCGTCGGTGCTGGCGGTGGGTTCTTCCGCGTCGGACGTGCGGGCGGACCTGCGCATCGCGGTCCCGGAGACGGCCGAGGAGATCGCCCCGATCCTGGAGATCCTGCCCCTTCAGCGGCTGGCGCATGCCCTGTCGATCGCCAGGGGCGGCGACCCCGACAACCCTCGCGGACTGAACAAGGTCACTCGCACACTGTAGTCCTCGCTGGGTATGACCCCTAGACTTTCTCCTGTGCGAAGGACGTCGTTCGCCAGGTGGCCGTGTTCCATCGCAAGAACCATGGACCTCTTGGGGGATCAGTGGACACTGCTCGTGCTGCGTGAGGCGTTCAACGGCGTCCGCAGGTTCGACCGGTTCCAGGCAGAGCTGGGGATCGCGCGGAACACGCTGACCGAGCGGCTGGACCGGCTCACCGGCGCGGGCCTGCTCGACCGGGTCCGCTACCAGGACCGGCCCGCCAGGTACGAGTACCCGCTGACCGAGATGGGTCAGGACTTCTTCCCCGTGCTGGCGACGATCATCCGCTGGGGCGACAACTGGCTGGCCGACCCGCCCGGCCCGCCGACGCTGCTGCGCCACCACGACTGTGACACGACGACGACGGCGACGGTGAGCTGCGCGGAGTGCGGCGGCCCGATGTCGGCGGAGAAGGTGACGATGGAACCGGGACCGGGGCTGGTGACGTGACGGACGTGGCGGTTGGTGTCGACATCGGCGGCACGTCGAGCCGGGCGCTCGCGGTCTACGCCGACGGACGGGTCGCCGGGCGGGGCACGGCCGGTGGCGGCAACCCGAACTCGCACCCGCCCGCGCTGGCGGCGAAGCGGGTCGCGGAGGCGGTGGCGGCCGCGCTGCCCACCGGTTCGGTCGTGGCGGGCTGCCTGCTGGGGATGGCAGGGGAGAGCAAGGTCACCGACCCTGCCGTGCTGTCGGTGTTCGAGACCGCGCTGCGGCACGCGGGGGTCGGGTGCCCGATCGAGGTCGTGTCGGACGCGGAGGTGGCGTTCGCGTCGGCCACGTCGTCGCCCGATGGCACCGTGCTCATCGGCGGGACGGGTTCCGTGGCGGCGCGGATCGTGGCTCGGCGCAAGGAGTCCTGGCGCGGCGGCTGGGGCTGGCTGCTCGGCGACGAGGGTTCGGCGTACTGGATCGGCAGGCAGGCGGTGCGGTCGACACTCGCGGTGCTGCAGAGCACGGAGGCCGTCGGCCCACTGGGGCGAGCGGTCCTGGACGCGGCGGTCGCCGAACCGTTCACCGACGACGTGGCCGGGCGACGGCTCGCGCTGAGCAGGTTGATCACGTCGGCGAACGCGGAGGCCCCCATCCGGCTGGCCCGGTTCGCGTCGCTGGTGAGCGAGCTGGCCACGACCGACCCGGCGGCGGCGGACATCATCGCGGAGGCGGCCGGACTGCTGATCGACCAGGCACACATCGCACGAGCACCGGGCGAGACGACGCCGGTGGTGCTGGCGGGAAGCGTCATCGGCCCGACGAGCCCGGTCGGCCAGGCACTGCGGGAACGACTGTCGGGTGAGACGGAGGTGCTGTTCGCCCCGGACGGCGCCCTTGGCGCGGCATGGCTGGCGGCACTGGAGGCGTGGGGCCCGAAGGCACCCAGACCGCAGGCCTGACACCCGGCCTGATCAATGCCGGTGCGCCTCAGGTGCGTGGGTGGCGCAGGCCCGGGTGGCCCTCCGGGAGCGACCTGCGCAGGACCACCGCGCTCGCGGCCAGTGTCGCCGCCACCAACGGCCAGCTCAGCGCCACTCGTGCCACGCCGAGGGCCACCACCCAGCCCGACCACCACAGCATGCCGAACACCACCACGCGCACCGTGTACTGGCCCAGCACCCACACCCAGCTCGCGTTGCCGTACGCGCGCACCAGGTCCGGGTCCCGCCGCCACCGCGTCTTCTGTCCCAGCACGAGGCCGACCACCACACCCAGCAGCGGCCAGCGGACGAGGATGCTCAGCGCCCACGCGAGCGCGCTCGCCACGTTCGACAGCAGCTGGATGAGGAAGAAGTCCTCCGCCCGGCCGGTCCGCAGCGCCACGAACGCCGCCAGCGACACCGCCGCCACGCTCGCCACCGACGCCGTCACCCGCCGCCCTCTGGCAAGGCGCCAGATGCCGACGCCAACGCCGGCCGTAATCGCCGCCGCGGCGCCCCAGCCGATCGAGCGGCCGCTCACCAGCCAGCCGACGACGAACACCGCGGGCGGGATGCTCGCGTCCAGCGCACCACGGCGGCCGCCCAGCAGTTCCCGCAGCGGCAGCTCACGGGTGTCGGTTGGCCGGTCGGTCACCAGTCAAGCCTGCCTCATCGCCATTGCGTAGGCCAAGCGGACACCAGTCCGGCGGAGGCGACAACTCGCGTGGTTGTCAGCGATCTCACAACGCCTGCCCGCGGCAGAGGCCGAGCGGCGCGAGCACATCGCCGCCCCGATGCTCGACGCGGCCGGGTGCAACGAGACCCTCGCGAGCGTCGCCCCGCTGTCCACCTACCGGCCGGTGGAAGCACGGCGGACGCGGTGACCGCGGTCGTGGACGGCACCTCGTCGAGGCGCACACCGACAGCTGGTCCGAACTGGACAGTCGGCTCCACGGGTGGTCGTACGCGACCTCGTTGGTCCTCACGACCCGAAAACTGTTCGCTCTCAAGGGTTTCCAGTACCCGAAGCTCGCGGACCTCGACGCCATGCGGAGCCCCGGGTCGACGAGGCGCTGTCGACAGAGGACGCCGCATCGGGCTCGACCGAACGAAGTACCCGGACATTTGGTCAAGGGCGGTTCCGAACCAGGTCTCCTGGTGCTGGACCATTTGGCACGCACGGCAAACGGGCGTACGGTCGTCGCGTCTGTAACGCTGTCCGACCCGGATGGTGCGCTGGCCCTGCCGCCGCGACCGAAGCACTCGTACTGGTCCGAGGAGGCATCGAGTCGGCCCCGCCCTGATCACGCTGCGCAGCCGGTTGTCGCCCCGCATATCAACGGTGGCGTAGGTAGGGAATTAGGCGGCATCCTGGCGGTTTAGAAGATATAAACGGGGGCGCGCACTAGGGAGGGGTGGTCGCCGTGCGACGGGAGTGGAGTAGTTGGGTTGCCGTTGGGGACAGCTTTACCGAAGGTTTGAGCGACGAGGCACCTGACGGGACCTACGTGGGGTGGGCCGACCGCCTGGCCGCCGCCCTCGCTGAACGCAGTCCCGGTTTCCGGTACGCGAATCTGGCTCTGCGGGGGAAGATGCTCCGCGAGATCGTCCAGGAGCAGGTGCCGATCGCGGTCGAGGTGAAACCCGACCTGGTCACGATGTGTGCGGGCGGCAACGACCTGATCGTGCCCGGCAGTGACGTCGACGCGCTCGCGGACGTGTTCGAGGGGGCGGTGGTGGCGCTGCGGGCGGCGGGGTGCGAGGTCGTCGTGTTCACCGGCCCGGACCCGCGCAGCCAGCCGGTGGTGCGGCGGGTGCGCGGCAAGGTCGCGATCTACAACGCGAACCTGCGGGCGATCGCGGACCGGCACGACACCATGATCGTCGATCTGTGGGCCATGGCGCCGCTCGGGGACGGCCGCGCATGGAGCGACGACCGGCTGCACTTCTCGCCGGAGGGCCACCGGCGGATCGCGCTGCGAACCGCCGAAGTGCTGGACGTGCCCGTGACGGAGGACTGGCGCGAGCCGTTGCCGCACGCCGAACCGCTGCCGTGGCTGCAGTCCCGGCAGGCCGACCTCACGTGGACGCGCACGCACCTGCTGCCGTGGGTGCGCAGGCACCTGCGTGGTGAGTCCATGGGTGACGGGCTCCGGCCCAAGCGGCCCGAACTGGCGCCGCTGTCGACCTCGGGCAAGGCGGGCGGGAGCAGCCGCGCGGCGCGGTAGCAAGCAGACCGGCCGGCACCGTCCCCCAACAGCGCCGGCCGGATCGCTTGGGCAGCACACCCCCACGTTGGTAGTGCCGCCCGAGTGCTCCCGTCAGGCTCCGGGACGTCGAGCACCCGGCGGGCAGCCTGCCACTTGATCACCCGAAACGACTAACTGTTCGCTAAACGCCAGGGGAACCTAGACCACCAGACGGACCAATCTGCTCAGCGCCGCGGGCCCAAGGGCCCGCGTACCCTCGGAGAACTGGGCCGCGAGACGCGCGAGGGCGACGACCTCCTCGTCGCCATCCGTCCCCGACTCGACCACCGCGAGCAGGTTCGCCCACTCCTGGTCGATCCAGTCGACGGCGTCATGTGCCGTCCTCATCGGCGAGCCTGCCGGATCCGCCGGCACCACGCCGTCCGGCCGCAGCAGCCCGCGGGCGGTCCGCGCGCCAGCCAGGTAGTACCGCAGCAGTCGCCGCCAGGCCGCCGCTCTGTCCACTTCGGACATCTCGTCCTCGGCAAGCGCACAGGCGTGCAGCCGCACCAGGTCGTGCATGAGGAACACGTCGCGACTCGTCTCGGTGACCACGAACGACGCGGCGAGCGCGCGGAGCCTGCGCCTGCACTCGTCGACGTCCTCGCCGCTCAGCGCGGCGACCGGATGCGGGCCGATCCGCGTGCCGGGGAACAGCCCGAGGTGGCGGACGGTCTCGGCCAGCTCCGGGCGCAGGCTGCGGTAGGTGACATCGAGCGCGGCACGCACGCTGGTGTCCACGTCGTCCAGGTCCAGCGCGGACAGGCGGGACCGCTCGTCGGCCAGCTCCGCCACCAGGTCCGCGACCGTCCACTGTGGATTACCGGCGAGGCGGGCGGCCGCGATCCGCAGCGCGAGCGGCAGGTGCCCGCACAACCGCGCGAGCTTGCGGCGCTGTTCCCGGTCCCTGCCGTGCGCCGGGGTGCCCGCCATGTGCTCGATCAGCCGTTCCGCGGCGTCGGCCGCGAGCGTGCCGAGCGACAGCAGCCGCGCGCCGGTCCGCGCGACCAGCCCGTCGAGCCGGATCCGGGACGTCACCAGCACGAACGACGACGACGCGGCGGGCAGGAGCGGGTGGATCTGCTCCGCGTCGCGGGCGTCGTCCAGCACCACGAGCACCCGGCGGTCCGCGAGGATCGACCGGTACAGCGCGGCCCGGTCGTCCAGCTCGAACGGCACGTCGTCGACGCCGACCCCGAGCGCGAGCAGGAACTGGGTGAGTACGTCCTCGGCCCGCACCGGCGCGTGCTGCGGGTCGAACCCACGCATGCTCGCGAACAGCTGGCCGTCCGGGAACGCCTGCGCGACCCGGTGCGCCCACAGCACGGCGAGCGCGGTCTTGCCCACCCCCGCCTGCCCGGCCAGCACGCCGATCGCCGCGGTCTCGTCCGGCGGCAGCAGTCCGGTCAGCCAGTCCAGTTCCTCGTCCCGGCCCGCGAACCCGGACGGTGCCCTCGGCAGCTGCGCGGGCACCAGCACGCCGATCCTGGGCGTGAGCACGGGTTCCGGCGACGGCTCCAGGAGGCTCGAGTCGTCCCGCAGCACCCGCGCGTGCAGCTCACGCAGCTGCGGGCCGGGATCCATGCCCAGCTCCTCGGCCGCCCGGTGCGCGAACCGCTGGTACACGTCGAGCGCGGTGGCCCGCCGGTTCGCCCGGTACAGGGCCAGCATGAGCTGCGCGACCAGCCGCTCGCGAAACGGTTGCGCGTCGATCAGCCGGGTCAGCTCGCCGATCACCTCGCGGTGGCGGCCAAGCTCCAGCTGCGCGTCGAACAGCGCCTCCAGGATCGCGAGCCGCAGCTCGGTCAGCTCCGGCGCGGTGAGCCTGCCGCCGAGGTCGGCGAGCGCGGGCCCGCGCCACAACGCGTTCGCCGCCCGCAACAACTCGGCGCGGCGCGCGGCGGGCTGCTCGCGAGCCTTCGCGAGCAACGACCGCGCGACGGTCACGTCGATCAGCGACTCGTCGACGACGAGCCGGTAGCCCGGTGCCGTGGTGACGATCAGGGCGTTGACGCCGGCTTCCGCGATCCGCTGCCGCAGGCGAGAAACGTAGCCCTGCACCATCGTCCGCGCGCTGGCGGGCGGTTCGTGGGCCCACAGGACATCCACGATCCGGTCCAGTGACACCACCTGGTTGGGTTCGAGTGCGAGCATGGCGAGGACGCCACGCATCCCGGCGCCGCCGAGCGGCACCGCGTTCTCACCGACCACCAGCTGCACGGGGCCGAGCAGGCAGAACCGTGCGGCGGACGGATGCTCCGCTGCCATCGGACCACCCCCAGTTGTCCCCGGCGCAGGTTGCCGGGGTACTGCATCTTGCACAACTTACGGCGCCGGGGATGACGAGCACGACCTCCCCGTCGCGCTCGTCACCCGTTCGGCTCAGCGCCGCAACGCGACTCCGTCACGGTTCGCGATGAACGGCGGTCGCGGCTGTCCGCCCGCGAACGGCACGCACAGCTTGTTCTCCACGCTCGAGTACACGACGTGGATGTTGGTCTGCGGGAACGGGGTGATGTTGTCGGCCGAACCCTGCATGGTGTTCGCGTCGAACACGAGCACCGAACCCTCGGCGTCGGTGAACCGTTCGATGCCGTACGCGGCGGCCAGCCTGGTCAGGTGCTCCTGGCCGGGCACCCCGCCGGAGCCGTGCGGCGTCGGGACGAAGGTGCGGTGGCTGCCCGGCATGGCCATCAGCTCGCCGGTCATCTCCTGCTGCCCCGCCAACGGGATCGACACGCTGACCGCACGCGGCGCAGGCATGCCGTCCTCGGCGTGCCACGTCTCGAACGGCGAGTGCCAGTACGTGCCCTTGCCGTGGAACCCGGGCAGGTACTCGATGCGGGACTGGTGGATGTACACGT
The DNA here is from genome assembly GCF_049647105.1 of Actinophytocola sp. Taxonomy (GTDB): domain Bacteria; phylum Actinomycetota; class Actinomycetes; order Mycobacteriales; family Pseudonocardiaceae; genus Actinophytocola. The sequence goes on along the minus strand of NZ_JBARWZ010000031.1, from coordinate 15,842 downwards.
CCGAGCCCAGGATCTGACGCGCCCGGTCGAGCACCCTCGGGTCGCGGACCAGCTCGGCGACCAGGTCGCTGACCACGTGCACCTCGTAGATCGCCCGGACCTCACCATCGTCGGCACGCAGCGCACGCACGTCGTCGGCGGTGGCGGGGTCGGCCGCGAGCCTGGCCAGCTCGTCGCGGTACGCGGCGACCTCGGCCGGGCTGAACAGGTCATGGTGGACCGAGTAGCCCCTGGCGTGGTGGGCGGCCACGGTGGCGCGGTCGATCGGACCGGCCCCGGTGAAGTCCCACACGCTCGGGTCCGCGCGGTCGATGAACTCCGGGTCGTCGTCGATCCTCGTGGGATACCGGTCGACGACCGCGGTGGCGGTGAGCGTCATGCGCTCTTCTCCTCCACGATCAGGGGGTAGACACCGTCTTCGTCGTGCACTTCACGCCCGGTCACCGGCGGGTTGAACACACAGACCGTGCGCATCTCCGTCTTCGGGCGCAGCTGGTGGTGGTCGTGCTCGTTGAGCAGGTAGAGGCTGCCGGGCCGCAACTGGTGGGTCTCACCGGTGCCCTTGTCCAGCAGCTCGCCCTCGCCCTCGACGACGAACACCGCCTCGATGTGGTTGGCGTACCAGAAGTCGTTGACCGTGCCCGCGTAGAGCGTGGTCTCGTGGACCGAGAAGCCGACGCCCTCCTTCGCGAGCACGATCCGTTTGCTTCTCCAGTTCGGTGTCCTGATGTCCCGGTCGGTGTCTTCCAGATCCCCTACGTTGCTGACGATCATCGTGTCTCCTCCCCTACGCGCACACCGCGCGCACCGCGTCGGACAACATGTCGAGCCCCGTGGCGAGCTCTTCATCGGTGATCGTGAGTGGTGGCATGGCCTTCGCGACCTCGCCGTCCGGGCCGGAGGTCTCCATCAGCAGCCCGCGCTCGAACGCGGCGCGGCAGACCCTGCCCGCCAGCTCGCCGGTCTCGAAGGCGAGCCCTCGGGCGAGGCCGCGGCCCTTCGCGTGCATCGGCGTGCCGGGGTACTGCTCGGCCAGGCCGGTCATGACGCGGCCGACCTGCTCGCCCTTCGCGAGGGTGCTCTTCTCGAGCTTGTCGTCGGTCCAGTAGGTGCGGATCGCCTCGGTGGCGGCGACGAACGCGGGGCTGATGCCGCGGAACGTGCCGTTGTGCTCGCCGGGCTCCCACACGTCGAGCTCCGGGCGGAGCAGCGTGAGGGCCATCGGCAGCCCGAACGCGCCGATCGACTTGGACAGGCACACGATGTCCGGGACGATGCCCGCCGACTCGAAGCTGAAGAACGGGCCGGTGCGGCCGCAGCCCATCTGCACGTCGTCGACGATCAGCAGGATGTCGTGGCGCTTGCACAGCTCGGCCAGGCCGCGAAGCCACTCGTCGCGGGCCGCGTTGATGCCGCCCTCGCCCTGCACGGTCTCGACGATCACCGCGGCGGGCTGGTTGAGGCCAGAGCCGGGGTCGTCGAGCAGCCGCTCGAACCACAGGAAGTCCTCGACCTGGCCGTCGAGGTAGTTGTCGTACGGCATGGGCGTGGCGTGGACCAGCGGGATGCCCGCACCGCCGCGCTTCATGGAGTTGCCGGTGACCGACAGGGCACCGAGCGTCATGCCGTGGAAGGCGTTCGTGAAGTTGATGATCGACTCGCGGCCGGTGACCTTGCGAGCCAGCTTCAGCGCGGCCTCGACGGCGTTCGCACCGGCCGGGCCGGGGAACATGATCTTGTAGTCGAGCTCCCGAGGCTTCATCACCACGTCGGTGAAGGTCTCGAGGAAGTCCCGCTTGGCCACGGTCTGCATGTCCAGCGCGTGGACGACGCCGTCACGCTGGAGGTAGTCGATGACGGCCCGCTTGAGGACCGGATTGTTGTGCCCGTAGTTCAGTGCTCCCGCGCCCGCGAAGAAGTCGAGGTACGCGTTGCCGTCCTCATCGTGCAGCCACGAGCCGGTGGCGCGGTCGAACACGACCGGCCAGCCGCGGCTGTAACTCCGCACCTCGGATTCAACGGTCTCGAATACGTTCACTGTGTTCTAAACCTGCTTCCCCGGATTTTTATCTCTTCGTGACTTTTCTTATGCGGCCCGTGCGTCGCTGAACGGACCGATTCGGTACAGCACTTCGGTTTCATGGTCGTCCGGGAACTCACCCGCCGCGAACTCGCCCGCCACGCTCATCTCGGCACCCCACCGGTCGGCGAGTGAGCGGAACAACGCGTTCGACGCGTCGTTGCCGGGTGTGATCGTGGTCTCCATGCGCCGCGCCCCGGTCCTGCGCACGAGGGCGTCGAGCAGAGCGGCGGCCGTACCCTTGCCCCGCTGACCGGCGTCGACCGCGATCTGCCACACCACAACGGTGTCCTGGGCCTGCGGACGCAGGTAGCCGATGACGAAGCCCACCACGTCATCGCCGACCCGGGCGACCGCCGAGGTGGCCGCGAAATCGTGACACCACAACAGATACGCGTAGGATGAGTTCAGATCGAGCTTTCCGGAATCCCGCGCGATGCGCCAGATTGCTGCTCCGTCCTTTTTGGACGGACTGTCGATGACTCGTTCCGACATACTTAAAGAACGTAACAGAGAATCTTCTTCAGCTCAGATGAACGAATGCAATCCCGTTCCTCACCTGCGGAATCGAGATTTTTACTGTGAGATTGTCCACGGTGAGGTTGCGATCATGGTGCAAAATATGATATATAGCGCCTGGTGAGTACAAGGATCTTCCTGGTCGACGACCACGAGATCGTCCGCCGCGGTGTGGCGGACCTGTTCGATGACGAGCCTGACCTGGTGATCGTCGGCGAGGCCGCCACGGTGGCCGACGCTCTCCGCCGCATCCCGAACCACGACGTGGACGTTGCCGTCCTGGATGTCCGCATGCCGGACGGCAACGGTGTGGAGTTGTGCCGGGACCTTCGCTCTCAGTTACCGGAGCTGCGCTGCCTGATCCTGACGTCCTATTCGGACGACGAGGCCCTGCTGAACGCGATCATGGCGGGGGCGTCCGGTTTCGTGTTGAAACAGGTGGTGGGGAACGACCTGATCAGCGCCGTCAGGAAGGTCGGCGCCGGCGAGTCGCTACTGGACGCCAAGACGACGGAGGCGCTGATGAAGCGCATCCGCCAGGGCGAGAGCAACGGCCCGCTGGCCGGGCTCACCGACCAGGAACGAGCCGTGTTCGACCTGGTGGGCGAGGGTCTGACCAACCGCCAGATCGCCACCCGGCTGTTCCTGGCGGAGAAGACGGTCAAGAACTACGTGTCCCACATCCTCGCGAAGCTCGGCATGCAGCGAAGGACACAGGCGGCCGTACTGGCGGCGGAACTGAAGAGTCGCAAACCAGACCACCACTGAGCCCCTACAGCACTGAAGGGCCCTGACGCACCGAAGGGGGGCCCTTCAGTGCTGTTCGACGCGACCAGCCCTACGGACCAGCCAGCGGGGCGCGCCACGTCAGCCTCGTGCCACCCTCGGGGCCCGGCACGACCACGGACATCCCGCCGCACTTCGCCGCCCGGCGCTCCACCCCGAGCAGCCCGCTCCGCGCGACGCCGAGCGGCATCCCCACCCCGTCATCGACGACATCGATGATGAAGTCCGCGCCTGCCTCGACCGTCACCACGATCGACCCCGCATGGGAGTGGCGCACGGCGTTGCTCACCGCCTCCCGCAGCACCGCGGTCGCGTGGGCGGCCAGGGGCTCGGGGACCAGCGTGTCGACCGCGCCGGAGATCCGCACCGACGGCGTCACATCCGAATCGACCGACAGCTCCTCCACGATGTCCAGCAGCCTGCGGCGCAGGCTGGTGGAACCGTCAGTGCCCGTCGTGTGGAGGTCGAAAATGGACGTCCGGATCTCGCGGACCGTCTCGTCCAGCTGCTCCACCGCCCGGCTCACCCGCCTGCGCACTGTCGGGTCCGTGATCCGGCGGACCGTGCCCTGCAGGCTCATGCCCGTCGCGAACAGGCGCTGGATCACGTGATCGTGCAGGTCGCCCGCGATGCGGTCGCGGTCGGCGAGCACATCCAGCTGCCGCTGCGCGCGGTGCTTCTCGGCCAGCTCCAACGCGAAGGCGGCCTGGTCCGCGAACGACGCCAGCAGCGGCACGTGCTCGCGCGGGAACCGGGGCCCGCCGGTGGAACGCATGGCCAGCAGCACCCCGGTCACGGTGTTGCCCGCGCGGAGCGGCACCGCGACCGAGGGCCCGAACGTCAGGCCCCACGTCGTGGGCACCATCGTGGCCAGGTCGCCGATCATCTCCGGGCCCTGCATGTCGAACATGCTCGCGACCAGCGGCTCGGTGACGGACAGGGCGGCGCCGATCAGGTCGGGGCCGCCCTCACCCGCCGCCGCGCGGACGACCACCCTGGCACCGTCGGACAGCAGCAGCAGCGCGCAGTCCGCCGCCGACAGCTCACACGCACGCGACGCGATCAGCGCCAGCGCGTCCTGGCTGGAGCCGCCGCCGAGCAGGTGCGTGTTGACCTCCCGCGACGCCGCCATGAACCGCTCACGCAGCAGCGACTCCTCGAACAGCCGCGCGTTCTCGACCGCGACCCCGGCCGCGGCGGCGAGGCCCTTGAGCACGATCTCGTCGTCCTCGGTGAACTCGCCGGTGTCGCCGCGCTTCTCGGTCAGATAGAGGTTGCCGAACACCTCGCCGCGCACCCGGATCGGCTCGCCGAGCACCTGGCGCGGCGGCTGGTCGGCCAGTTCGCCGAGGGGGTGCGGGTTCTCGATCACGACCCCGCGCCTGCGCTCGTCGTCGGCGCTGACGTACACGAACTCGGACAGCAGCTCCTGCTGGTCCGGGCCAACCACGCCCAGCGCGCCGTATCGGGCATCGACCAGTTCGACCGCGGTGCGCACGATACGGTTCAGCGTGCCCTCGAGCTCAAGTCCGGCCCCGACCGCGATCACCGCGCCGAGCAGGCCCTGGAGTCGGTCACGCGACTTCGCGGTCTCGGTCAGCCGCGACTGGAGGGCGAAGAGGCCGTCGAGGGGCCGCCCATCCGGACGTGTCCGGTCAGGCTGGTGCGCGCGAGCGGAAGATCGCGCCTGCTCAGCTGACATGGCATCCCCGCCTGGTCCGTTGGATCGGCAAACGGGCTATCGGTCGGATACGACTGTGTGTTACTCACTGTATTTCCTACCTCCTCCGCGGGGGTTAGGCCACCTGAGCCAACTTGTCGGGTGGCCGACCGCCCCGGCCCACGCCAGGCGGCCACTCACCGTGTCCACCCTGGACGGTGGGGAGCAGGGCAGAAAGACCCTGCACGGTTCAGGTGCTTGGCCTCTTGCGCCGCGAGCCCGCCAGGCCGATGCTTCGGCACTGGGAAGGGCACAAGGAGGTGTACCGCGTGGGTGACCTACCACCGTGCCTTACCGAGTTGTCCCGGCCGGAGTCGCTGCGCCTGCTCGAAGAGGTGCCGTTCGGCCGGATCGTCTACACGGTCCGGGCGCTGCCCGCGATCGTGCCAGTCCAGCATCTGGTCGAGAACGGCATGGTCGTCGTGCGCAGCCACGTCGCGGGCGACTGCGCGGGCTCGGTCGTCGCGTTCCAGGCCGACGGCTCCGATCAGGACAACCTGCTCGGCTGGAGCGTCACGGTGACCGGCGTGGCGCGGCGGGTCGTCGACGCCGACGAGATCGCGCACTACGAGTCACTGATCGCCCCGCTCGTCGACATGGGGAACGTCGAGATCATCCGCGTGTTCCCGGAGATCATCACCGGCTATCGGATCTCGTTGCGCGGCTAGCCCGGCGAAGACCCGCGCCAGCACCCGCTTCCGCAGGCCGGCTGGCCAGCCGGCACGCAACGCGCCGGCAGCGGTGGCCGTCAGCAGCGCCAGCACCTCGTCGAGGCGCACGTCCGCGCGGATGGTGCCCGCCTCCTGCCCCGCCGTCAGCAGCCCGCCGACCGTGTCACCGAGCGCGGCGACCGGCCCCTCGACCCCGACCGCCACGCCCTCCCGCGCGAGCAGTTCGACGACGACCTTCTTCTCGGCGGCCGAGGTGACCACGCGGGTGAAGAACGCGAACAGGTCGGCGTCACCGGCCGAGGTGAGGTCGGCGAGCAGGTCCTTGAGGCTCGCGCCGAGCAGGTCCTGCTTGGTCGGGAAGTGCCGGAAAACGGTCCCGATCGCGACCCCGGCCCGCGCCGCGATCTCCTCGGTCGACGCCGCCACGCCGCGTTCGGCGAAGACCTCGGCCGCCGCGTCGAGAATCCTGGCCCGGTTGCGGCGCGCGTCCGCCCGCAACGGCTTGCTTGACAAAGTGAGTCTCCACTCATGATGCTGAAACGGAGTCAGCACTCATCTTAGGAGGCCAACCATGACCACCGCACGCGACGTGTTCGACCGCTTCCGGGAGTACGTCCTCGGCGAGGTCCCCCACGACCTGTGGGCGCAGGACGTGGTGATCGAGCTGCCCTTCGCGGCAGGCGGCCCGTCCCGGATCGAGGGACGCGACACCTTCCTCGAGCACACCTCGGGCAGCCGCGAGGCGCTGCCGGTGCGCATCGAGGAGATGCGGGACGTGACCGTCCACGACACGACGGACCCGAACAAGCTCATCGTGGAGTACACGCTCGCCGGCACGATCCTCCCGACCGGCGAGAAGGCCAGCGCGCCGTTCATCGCCGTCATGGAGGTGCGCGACGGCCTGATGACGCGGTGGCGCGAATACCAGAACACCGCACTGATGACCGAGAAGCTCGAGGGGATCGCGAACTAACCCACCACGGCCTCGACGCTGCCCAGCCGTCCTACGCTCGCGACCAGCACGTCGCCCGCCCTGGCCAGGCCGACCGACGCGAGCGGCGGCGTCACCACGATGTCGCCCGCGCGCAACGAACCGAGCGCGGCGATCGCGGCGGCGGGGTGCCCCTTGGCCGCGCCCGCGGCGGTCGCGACCACCTCGCCGTTGAGCTCCAGCACCACCCCGAGCAACCGGAGATCGACGGGCGGGACCGGCACGGGACTGCCGAGCACGTGCGTGTCCCCCGCGACGATCGCCGGGCACAGCGCCCGCGTAGCGGCGAGGATGTCCTGCACCGTCACACCGTCCGCTCCACCATCCGCTCCACCATCCACACTGGAACCCAAGACGAACGCGATCGCCGCGGCCGCGGGGCCTTCCGCAAGCGTGCCAGGGGAAAAACGTGCCGCGTTCATGCCACCACCCGCACCGTCACCGCACCCAGTGCGTCGAACTCCGCCCGGAACACGTCACCTGCCTCCATCGGCACGGCCGCGTGCAGCGCGCCGGTCATGATCAGGTGTCCCGGCTCGAGGAAGACGCCGACCTCGCCGAGCGTGTTGGCGAGCCACGCCACCACGCGCAGTGGGTCGCCGAGCGCGGCCGCACCCGCACCGGTGTCGACGACGGACCCGTTGCGGGACAACACCATGCCGACCATCCTCGGGTCCACATCGGACAACGGGACCAGCCTGCCGGAGGTCGCCACCGCGCCGTTGGAGGCGAGGTCGGCGATGGTGTCGGCGAGCCCGATCCGCCAGTCCTCGATGCGCGAGTCCACGATCTCCACCGCGGCGGCCACCCCGGCCACCGCCTGCGCCGCGTCCAGCACGTTCACGCCCGGCCCGCGCAGCGGCTCGCCGAGCACGAACACGATCTCCGCCTCGATCTTGGGCTGGATGTACCGGCTCATCGGCACCTCGGCGCCGGACGAGTACACGGTCGAGGCCAGCACCGGGCCGTAGTCGGGCGAGTCCATGCCGATCAGCCGCTGCATCGGCTTGGACGTCAGCCCCACCTTGTGCCCGACGATCCGGTCGCCGTCGGCCAGCAGCAGCCGCACCAGCTCCTTCTGGACCGCGTACCCGTCGGCGGCGCTCAGACCCTTGCCGAAAGGTGGGATGGGCACCCGGCTTCGCCGTGCCTCGTAGAGCTGTCGTGCCGTGACCTGCGGATCCATCGCACCTTCCCGGGTCGGGCCAGCACCAGCCACACGGCCACCGCGCAGCCGGCCAGCCCGGCCACCGTGGTCCACGCGATCGGGTCGCCGAACATCAGCAGCGCCCACACCATCGTGGTGGGCGGCGTCAGGAAGAGCAACGTGCTGGCGCCGGTCGCGCCGAGCGCCCGGAGCGTGAGCAGGTAGCAGCCGTAGCCGCCGAACGTCGAGAGCACGACCACCCAGGCCACCGCCCACCAGAACGCGGGCGTCGCGGGCGGCACGAGCCGCCCGGTGGTCGCGGCGGCGGCCACGAACACCGCGCACGAGGTCAGGCAGTGGATCGTCAGCTGGTCGAACGGCGCGGTCGGGAGCGCCCACCGCCGCTCGAGCAGCGTGCCCGCCGACAACGCGAGCATGCCGCCGCCGACCAGCAGGTAGCCGAGGACGTGCCCGCCACCCTCGAGGTCGCCGGCCACCACCACGGCGACGGCCGCGAGCCCGGTGGCCAGGCCCGCCCACTGCCTCGGCCGCACCACCTGCCCCAGCACCGGCCCGGCCAGCGCGCCGACGACCAGCGGCTGCATGACCGCGATCAGCGCGGCGATCCCCGCGGGCACCCCGAGCCCGACCCCCGTGACCACACCCGCGAGGTACAGGGCCTGGCACAGCAGCCCGAGCAGCACCTGCCGCCGCACCTCGAACGCCGTCAGCCGGGGCCGTCGCACCGCGAGGAACAACCCGAGCAGCACCGCGACCACGAGGTAACGCCAGGCCAGCAGGGTGTCGGCGGCCGCGTGGGCGGTGCCGAGCCGCGCGCCGACGAACCCGCTGCTCCACATCACGACGAGGCCCGCCGCGGCGACCGCTGTATGTCTCATGCGGATAGGTAAACATACAGGTCGGTATACTGTCAGTATGCTGTCCCGACCCATGACACCGGCGGGCGAGCGCCTGCTCGCCACCGCGAGCGAGCTGTTCTACCAGCGCGGCATCCACGCGGTGGGCGTCGACCTCATCGCGGAGTTGGCAGGCACCACGAAGAAGACGCTGTACGACCGGTTCGGCTCCAAGGACAACCTGGTCGCGCTGTACCTGCGGACGCGGTTCGAGCGGTGGCGTGCCTTCGTCGACGAGCGGCTCGCGGCCGTCGAGCCCGGTCCGGCCCAGGTACTGGCCGCGTTCGACGTGCTCGCGGAGTGGCTCACGGCCAACACCTGCGGGTGTGCGTTCGTCAACGCCAACGCGGAGATCGGCCGCTCCGGCCACCCCGGCGTCGCGGTGATCCACGCCGAGAAGAAGTGGATGCGTGAGCGCTACGAGGCGCTGGTCCGAGACGCCGGACTGCCCATGGCACTGGGTGGTTACCTGCACCTTCTGCACGAGGGTGCGATCGTGGCGCGGACCGCGGGCACACAGGAAGACGCGGTGGCGGAAGCGAAGTCAGCGGCACGGGAGTTGCTCGGCACGGCCTGCTGAGTCAGCCACCGATCTCGTCGACGTGGGCGATGTTCGCGCGGTCGCCGGGTTCGGCGCTCGGTTCGCCCGCGAACCAGCCGTCGAGGATCTCGGTCAGCAGCGGCGCGCTGGTCAGGCGCAGCGACAGCGCCAGCACGTTCGCGTCATTCCACCTGCGGGCGCCGAGGGCGGTCTCCGCGTCCGTGCACAACGCGGCCCGCACGCCCGGCACCTTGTTCGCCGCGATCGACGCGCCCGTGCCAGTCCAGCAGCAGACGATCGCCTGGTCGGCGTGGCCATCGGCGACCGAGCGGGCGGCCGCCTCGCTCGCCCACGCCCAGTCGGCGCGCTCGTCAGGGTTCAGCGCGCCGTGCGGCACCGGCTCGTGCCCCCGGGTGCGCAGCTCGTCGACGACGGCCTCGGCGACCCCGACCAACTCGTCCGCGGCGACAGCGATTCTCATGCCACGAGGCTACGGAACATGACGTGCAGCCCCACATAGCCCTTCTTCGCGTGGCGGAAGGCCTCGGGGAGCGTCGCCATGATCTCGAAACCCAGTGATTGCCACAGTTTCACCGCCACCGTGTTGGTCGACACGACCGCGTTGAACTGCATGGCACGGAACCCGTCGGCGCGTGCCTGGTCCAGGACGTGCTCGCCGAGCGCCCGGCCGACGCCCTTGCCGCCGTGGTCCGGCGAGACCATGAAGCTCGCGGTGCCGATGTGCGAGCCGGGGCCGAGATGGTTCGGGCCCATCTTCGCGGTGCCCATCACCGTGTCCCCGTCGACCGCGACGACCGTCCGGTAGGGCAGCGCGCCCGCCATCCACATGCCCCGCGCCACGTCCTCGGTGACGTCGGCCGGCCAGGTGTAGGTCTCCCCCGCGCGCACGATGTCCCGCTGGAACAGCCAGATTCCCGCCCAGTCCCCGGCTACCGCCTCCCTGATCTCCATGCCACCAGGCTAGTGCTGCACCTAGTTCAATCTCCACACGATTGGGGCGTTACCGGCCAGTTGGCTTTTCCACCCGGGACCACCACGTCCACTGTGGAGCCATGAACCTCACACGGATTGTTGCGACAATGCTGGCCGTTGCCTTGCCATTCACAGTGACCGGCGTCGCGAGCGCGAACACGGACACCAGCGCGAGCGCCCGCACGTCGTTGACACTCGCCGTCCAAGGACCGGGGAAGGTAATCGAGATCGTCAAGCTGAAGTGCGACCCGGCAGGCGGCACGCACCCGAACGCCTGGTCGGCGTGCGCGGAACTCCGCATGGCCCGCGGGAACTTCAACAGACTCGCCAACCAGCAGGAGCCGGTGGCCTGCACCATGGAGTACCTGCCGGTGGTCGCGAAGGCCATCGGCCGGTGGCACGGCAAACGGGTGGCATGGACACACCGGTTCAGCAACCCCTGCGCGCTACACGCGGCGACCGCCACGGTCTTCCTGTTCTGACGGGCGACCGCCACTGTCTCAAGTGGACTGATCGACCGCCGGGCCACGTCGTCAGGTGACGGGGACGATGCGTGCGCCGAGCAGGGTGCCGTCCTCGATGTCGAGGAGACCGATGGTGCCGCGTGGCTGACGGCGGCGGTCGGTCGGCGAGCCGGGGTTGAAGATCCGCACGTCCGCGCCGGTGACGTCCATCGGGATGTGCGAGTGACCGAACACGACCAGGTCGGCGTCCGGGAAACGTCGGCGCATGCGGGCAGGTCGACCGTCGGCCTGCCCGCTGTCGTGGATCATGGCGACCTTGAGTCCCGCGAGGTCCACCTCGAGCGTCTCCTGCGCACCCCACGCGACCACGTCCGGCCCGTCGTTGTTGCCGGCCACGACGTGCACGGGCGCGAACCCAGCCAGCTCGTCGAGCACGCTCGGCACGCACACGTCACCGGCGTGGAGGATGACGTCGGCGTGCGCGAGGTGCTCCGCCACGGCGGGCGGGCAAGTCTTCCACCTGCGCGGTGCGTGCGTGTCCGCGAGCACGACAACTCTCAATTTCACTGCTTCCTTATATACGATGACGGGGTGCATGCCTTCGACGTCCTCGGTGACCCGGTTCGGCGCCGGATCCTGGAACTCCTTGCCGACGGTGAACGCGCCGCGGGCGAGGTGTCCTCGGTCGTGCAGGACGAGTTCGGCATTACCCAGCCCGCGGTGTCCCAACACCTGAAGGTGCTGCGTGAGAACGGCTTCGCGAGCGTCCGGGCCGAAGGCACCCGCCGCCTGTACGCGGTCTCGCCGGAACCCCTCCGGGAGGCCGACCAGTGGCTGTCCAACTTCCGCCGCTTCTGGACCCCGCACCTGAACGCACTGGCCACCGAACTGGCCCGCGGCAAACGGGACCGCCGCCGGGCAGCGGAACCCGGCCCCGAGGACTGACCGCGCGAGTCCCCCACGCCGAACCCGGCAGGGGGACTCGCGGGGTCAGCCGACCAGGACCGGGAGCGTTTCCACGCCGTAGACGATGGAGACCTTGCGGTAGTTCAGGTCTTCCGACTGGGTGGCAAGACGGAGCTTCGGGAAGCGGCGGACCAGCGCCGGGTAGGCCGCGCGCAGCTCCATCCTCGCCAGCTCCGCGCCGATGCAGCGGTGGACGCCGTAGCCGAAGGCCAGGTGGCTCGTCGGGGCACGGTGCGGGTCGACGGTGTTGAGGTGCTCGCCGAGGGCGGGGTCGCGGTCGGCACCCGCCAAGGAGACGATCACCACATCGCCCTTGTTGATCTGCTCGCCGCCGACCTCGACGTCCGCGCGGGCGAACCGAGGGAAGGCGACCTGGACCACCGTCAGGTGGCGCAGGACCTCCTCGACGAACCCGTGCACGGCCGTGTCGTCGTCGTGGACCAGCTTGAACGTGTCGGGGTCCTGCAGCAGCACCACCGCGCCGAGCGCCAGCATGCTCGCCGTCGTCTCGAACCCGCCGGTCAGCACCCCGTCGGCGAGGCCGGCCAGCTCCTGGTCGCTGACCTGGTCGCCGTGCTCCTTGATGATCATGCCGAGCAGACCGTCACCCGGCTCGGCACGTTGCTTCTTCACGACCTCGGTCAGGTACGCGAGCGACTCCGAGATCGCGCCGAGGGAGGCCGTCGCGCCGCCGAACAGGTCGAAGCGGGCCATCGACAGGCGCTGGAAGTCGTCCCGGTCGTCGTAGGGGACGCCGAGCAGTTCGCAGATCACGAGGCTCGGAATCGGCAGCGCGAAGTGCTCGACCAGGTCGACCGGGCCATCGGCGGCGGCGATCCGGTCCAGCTGCTGGTCGATGATCGCCGTGATGCCCGGGGTCAGCCGGGACAGGCGGCGCATCGTGAACTCCGGCGTCAGCAGCTTGCGCAGCCGCGTGTGCTCCGGCGGGTCCGCGAAGCCGAGTCCGCCGGGGCTGTGGCTCGCGGACGCGCCGTGCTCGCCGACCAGGTTCGCGAAGTCGTTGCTGTAGCGCTTCGCGTCCGCGAGGACGGTCTTCGCCTCCTCGTACCCGGTCACGAGCCACACGTTCACGCCGAACGGGATGGGCAGCTTGCTCACCGGCGCCGTCTCCCGCAACTGTGCGAGCTCGGGTATCGGGTCGAGGCCGTCGCGGCGCAGCGGCATCAGCGCGCTGTCCGGCAGCAGCGCCATGTTCGACAGGTCAAACCCCTTCTTGGACTGCCGCGCGAGATACCAGCGCGTCGCCCAAGCCATGATCCTTGAGCGCATGCTCACCATGGCGAAACCCCCTAACTCAGTACGCCAGCGAGCGTAGCCGCCCAGGTGAGCGGCCGGACGGCACGGCCCGACTGGTAAACGAACCGTCACCCGGCGTACGATTTCACAAAGTTGTAAAACTTCTGACCTATGGAGATGTTGATGTCCGGGGTGCGCTTCACCGAGGACCAGTCGACGAACCTCGCCACCTTGTACGGGCGCGCGCTGGACGCACGGGCCGCGCACCCGGTGCTCGGCGACCCGACCGCCGAGGACGCGGTGCGCCGCATCGACTACGACTTCGGCAAGTTCAGGATCGGCCCTGCCGAGGCCTTCGGGATCGCGTCGCGGGGCAAGGTGTTCGACAGGGTTGTCCGCGAGTTCATCGCCGCCCACGAGGAGTGCACCGTCCTGCACCTCGGCGCGGGCATGGACAGCCGTGTGTTCCGGCTCGACCCACCGCCGACCGTACGCTGGTTCGACGTCGACTTCCCGGACGTCATCGACCTGCGCGCACAGGTCTACCCCAAACGTGCCAACACCACCATGGTCCCTTCGTCGGTCACCGAGACCGCCTGGCTCCAGCGGGTGCCCGCCGACCGGCCGACGCTGGTGGTGGCCGAGGGCCTGACCATGTACCTCGACCCAGCCGCCGGGCTCGAACTGTTCCGGAGCGTCGTCGAGCGCTTCCCGTCCGGCGAGGTGTTCACCGACGCGTACAGCAAGGCCGGTATCCGCCTGCAGAAGACGAACTCCGTGGTGCGCCGCGCGAAGGCCACCCTGAGGTGGGGCATCGATCCGGCGGATCTGGAGGAGGCCGGGCTGACGCTGGTGTCGGTCCAGTACGCCGAGGCTTTCGTCCCCGACGAGGACTGGCAGTACCTGCCCGCGTGCCAGCGCGTGCTCTACCGGGGGACGCTGCGGATCCCGCTGCTGAGGAAGATGGGGAAGCTGCTGCGCTACCGGTTCTGATGACCACGGAAACGACGGTAGAGAGATCGCCGGGGTGGCGTAATGAGGGAGACCCCCGATTTACCCTGAGGTTCTCCGCAGCAGGTACTCCCGCTCCGGGATGCTGAACGTGTGTTTCGCGGCCGCGCGGTAGTGCTCGCGGGCCAGCTCGTGCTCGCCTGCGAGGTCGAGCAGGTGCGCGCGGACCGCGTCCAGCCGGTAGTGGCCCGCGACCCTCTTGTCGTCGTCGAGCGACGCCAGCAGGTCAAGCCCTGCGCCCGGCCCGTGCACCATCGCGGTCGCGATCGCGCGGTTCAGCGTGACCATCGGGTTCGGCGCCATCCGGTCGAGGATCTTGTACAGGACGAGGATCTGGCGCCAGTCGGTCTCCTCGGTGCTCGGCGCCTCGTCGTGGATGGCGGCGATCGCGGCCTGCAGCTGGTAGGGACCGGGCGCCGAGGTGGCGAGGGTCGCACTGACCAGCGCGACACCCTCCTTGATCGCCGCCTGGTCCCAGCGTGCGCGGTCCTGTTCCTCGAGCGGCACCAATGCGCCATCCGGTGCGGTGCGGGTGGCCCGGCGCGCGTCGGTGAGCAGCATCAACGCCAGGAGCCCGGCCACCTCGCCGTCGCCGGGGACGAGCCTGCGCACTTCGCGGGTCAGCCGTATCGCCTCCCCGGTCAGCTCGACCCGCTGCAGGTCGGGACCGGAGGTGGCGTTGTAGCCCTCGTTGAAGATCAGGTACAGCACGTGCAGCACAGCGGGCAGCCGCTCACGGCCGTCCGGGAAGCCCATGCCCTTGATCTTCTGCTTGGCGCGGCTGACGCGCTGCGCCATCGTGGCCTCGGGCACGAGGAACGCGCTCGCGATCTCCGAGGTGGTGAGGCCGCCGACCGCCCGAAGCGTCAGCGCGACCTGCGACGGCGCGGACAACTCCGGGTGACAGCACAGGAACAGCAACCTCAGGGTGTCGTCGACGTGCCGGTTCAGGTCATCGGCTTGGGCAGGCTCGACGGAAACGGCCAGCTCACGCTGCCGCCGCGCCGCCTCGCTGCGCCACTGGTCGGTGAGCCGCCTGCCTGCGACCGTGACCAGCCAGCCCGAGGGCTCGGCCGGGATGCCCTGCTCAGGCCACTGGACCGACGCGGCGAGGAGCGCCTCCTGGACGGCGTCCTCGCACGCGTCGAACTGCCCGTGCCTGCGGACGAGCGTGCCGAGAACCCGGGGCGCGAGACCGCGCAACAGGTTCTCGATCTCACTCACAGGTCGGCGCCCGCCGAGAACATGACGGGCCGGATCTCGACGGCGAGGCCCTCGAACTTCGTGTCGGGGATGAGCTTCGCGATCTCGACCGCGCGCTCCTCGTTCTCGCAGTCGATCAGGTAGAAGCCGCCCATGAACTCCTTGGCCTCGATGAACGGCCCGTCGGTGACGGCCGGCACGTCACCGGTCCCGCGCACGACCTTCGTGGTGGCCGGGTCGGCGAGTGCCTGGGTGAGGATGAACTCACCGGACTCCTGGATGGTCTTCAGCAGCTCGCCGTGGCCGTCCATGATCACGGACCGCTCCTCCTCGGTGAGCGCGTCGAGTACCGCGGGGTTGATCTGCATGATGAGCAGGTACTTCATGGTGTGCTCCTCAGGTGTCGGCGCCCGTCCCGGCGCGAGTCCACGGTTCAGAACCCGCGAGTCCACGGTTCAGAACCCGCGAGTCCACGGTTCAGGACCCGCGAGTCTGCCTTTCAGAACCGCTGAGTTGACGGTTCACGCACCCCGGGAGGTGTCCCGAACCACCAACTCGCCGGTTCCGAACCGTGGA
>NZ_JBARWZ010000030.1:0-15907 GCF_049647105.1 Actinophytocola sp. | reverse complement strand
GTTCGGAACCCGCGAGTTGGGGGTTCGTGACACGGCCACCCTCGTCGCGAAACCCCAACTCGGCGGTCCTGAACCGTGGACTCGCGGGTCTTGAACCGAAGACTCGCGGGTCCTGAACCGTGGACTCGCGGGTTCTGAACCGTGGACTCGCGGGTTTGGGCGTGATCGTGGGTGGGTGGGTTGGGTGGGGGGGTCAGAGTCTGCGTAGGCCTTCTAGGACTCGGTGCATTAGGTCGACGGTGGGGGCGCCTGCGGTTTTGGGGCCGGATGTGGTGACGAGGCCCATCTCGATCAGGTCGGAGATGATGACGCGGGCCGCGCCGATGGGTAGCGACCGGTAGCCGGACACCTCGGCGACTGACACCGAGTGCCTGCACAGCTCGGCGACCGCGTGGTGGTCGGGTGGCAGGTGGGTGGGCACGTCGGCGACCATCAGCGACAGCAGGGTCTCGAGTTCGAGACCCGCGGCCGATCTGGTCCGGCCGCCGGTGCGGGCGTAGGGCCGCACGATCTGCCCGTCGAACTCGAGGCCGTCCATCGACTGGATGAAGTGCTCCACCGCGTCGTCACGGGCGGACGGGATCCGCTCGACGGGTGCCGTGACCTCTTCCGGCTCGACGGGTGGCGGCTCCGCCGGTGCCGGGGTGTCGGATGGTTCCGGCGTACCGGCGGGTTCGTCGTCGGAGCGGGAACCGTACATCCCGAAGAGGTCCATACCGTCCGCCTGTGCGGGTCGCTAGTCGATGCCCAGGGCCACGCGGATCGGATGTGCTGCGAAGTACAGCGCGAACAGGGCGGCCACACCCCACAGTAGCGGGTGCACCTCCCGGGCTCGCCCCTGGAAGCTGCGCAGGACCACGTAGGTGATCATCCCGGCGCCGAGGCCGACCGCGATCGAGAACGAGAACGGCATGAGCACGGCCGTCAGCAGGCACGGGATGACGATGGCGACGTCGGAGAAGTCGATGCGCCGGATCTGGGCCATCATCGCCAGGCCGACGATGACCAGCGCGGGCGTGGCCGCCTCGAACGGCACGATCGACACCAGCGGCGCGAAGAACATCGCCACGAGGAACAGGCCCCCGGTGACGAGGTTCGCGAACCCGGTACGCGCGCCTTCCCCGATGCCCGCCGCCGATTCGATGTAGGTGGTGTTCGACGAGGTCGACATCGCGCCGCCGCTCGCCGCGGCGAGGGAGTCGACGAGCAGGACCCGGCCGACGCCCGGCACCTGGCCGTCCTTGTCCAGCAGCTTCGCCTCGGCGGACAGGCCGACCACGGTACCCATGGTGTCGAAGAAGTCCGACAGCATCAGCGTGAACACGATCATCAGCGCGGCGAGCACACCGACGCGGGCGAAGCCACCGAACGGGTCGACGTCACCGATGAGCGACAGGTCGGGCACGGCCAGGATGTCGGCAGGCATCGTTGGCACGTTCAGCTGCCAGCCGGTGGGCACCGGCTGGCCGTCCACCATCGACGGCCCCGGCTTGAACACCGCCTCGACGATGATCGCGAGGACCGTGGCCGTGGCCATGCCGATGATGATCGCGCCGCGCACCCGCCGCATGACGAGGATCGCGGTGAGGATCAGGCCGACCAGGAAGACGACGATGGGCCAGCCGGCCAGTGTCCCGCCGACACCGAGGTTGACCGGCACCGTGGTGCCCGCCGCGTCCGGGATGCGGCGGATGAACCCGGAGTCCACGAGTCCGATGAACGCGATGAACAACCCGATGCCGACGCTCATCGCCGTCTTGAGGTCCGACGGGATCGCGTGCAATACCGCGACCCGGACCTTCGTGATCACGAGCAACGTGATGACCACGCCCTCGATGAGCACCAGGCCCATGGCCTCCTGCCACGACATCTGCGACGCCACGGACACGGCGAGGAACGAGTTGAGGCCGAGGCCGACCGCGATGGCGAACGGGTACCGGCCGACGATGCCCATGAGGATCGTCAGCAGCCCGGCCGCGAGCGAGGTGACGCTGCCGACCATCGCGATGCTTTCCGGCACGTCACCCGCGCCGCCGAGCAGGTTCCCGTCCGCGTCGGCGACGGTGCCGATGATCAGCGGGTTGAGCACGACGATGTAGGACATCGCGAAGAACGTGGCGAACCCGCCGCGGACCTCGCGGCCGAACGTCGACTCGCGATCGCTGATGCCGAAGTACCGGTCGACCGAGCCCGAGGTTCTACGATCGGTTGTCGTGTCGCGCGGAGCCCGTGGAGTGCGATCGGTGTCCATACTTCGGATGTCCTTCTGACGTGTGCTGGTGCCCTGATCAAGTGACGTGCCGCGCTCACGCTAACGACATGTCACCGCAGGTCAATACGCCATTTAGCGGATCGTGCGAGATGGATGATCGCGGTGAAAACGATTACTTCGGTCACTTCTCTGCCGTCCACTGTGGACTACCTGCCGACGGCCGCTCGCGCCCGTCTTCGCCGGATGGCCACGACTGTCATGACCGTCACAGTGGACGCGACGGCGATCACGGCCAGGACGGTCAGATTCTCCACGGGTACCGGCCACGACGAGGTGACGTACTCGGTCACCACCACGACCGCGCGGTACGGCTCGTCGGTGGCGGCGGTGGTCAGCAGGATGTCGCTCGTGATGAGGTCCGGCTGGAACTCACCGTCGTAGCGGGTGAGGAAACGAGGCCCTGGCAGAGCCTTCGCGAGTTCGGTGTGCCTGGGATCCGGCTCGACGCGGCCCGCGAACGTCAGCTCCGGCCCGGCGCCCGATGGCGCCGGGTTGCTGATGTCGACCCGGTGGTCGGCGAGGACGTACAGCCGGAGCGGCTGGGGGTGCTCGGCGGTCGCGGACAGTCTCATCGGGTACACGGGCGTGTCGGTCTCGAACGACACGCGCATCGGCGGCAGCCCGTCCTCGAGGCTCCCGGACGACGGCGCCAGCCGCACCGCGATGACGAGCCAGCCGTCCGCCAGGTACGGGGTGAGCGCCCCGGACAGGTCGGCGGGCATCGTGAAACCGTTGTCCCCCAACCAGGCCGTCACCGCGGTGGCGTCGGTGCCCGCGAGCTGGGCGACGTCGTACGGGCCGACCTCGACGCGGTCGACGACGGTGGCGCCGCCACCGGGTGGGGCTGCCCCGCCCGACCCGTCACCGTCGACGACCACCTCCCGCACCTCGACGTCTGGCTTGCTGATCTCGTCGAGCTCGGCGAACAGGTCCGCGTCGGCCATCTCGAACCGTGCCCGGGACGGCACCGGCATCAGGAACGCCGCCTCGTGCGCGGTGGAACGCGCCAGCACCGACAGCGTGATCGACTCCGTGCGCCCGTTCAGGTCGACCAGCGCGGTCTCCTGTTGCGCAGAGAGCTTGTCGTTCGCGACGAAGGCGCCGCACGCGCACGCGCCCGACGCCGAGGGCCGCAACGTCACCAGCGTGGCCGCCATCGCCGCCACGACCGCGGCTCGTGCCGCGACACCACCGATCGACATGGCGTTCGGACGTCGCGGCCACGACCGGGGTTCCCACGGCCCGTGCGCGTCACGGCCTCTCGATGTGCGCGCGGATCCGGGTGCCGGTCTCGTCGGTCCAGCCCTTGCGTGCCGCGTAGGCGACCATGCCCGCGAGGTCGTCCTCCCACGTCTCGCCGACGTGCCCGTCCGCGTAGCGGCGGATCGCGTCGACGGGCACCAGCAGGTGGTCGTCGGGCAGCAGCTCACCGAGCCCGGCCACCCGGACCCGCGCGGCCAGTTCGGCGCCGTCGAGTCCGGGCGGGCACACCGCGTGGAACGCGGTCACGTCCTGCGGGTCCACCAGCTCGGCCGAGTCCATCGTGATCCGGAAGTACACACCCGCCATGGTGTCCGCGTGGCGCCGGTGGTTCAACCGGGAGGTTGCTCACCCGTCCCACGTGACGGGCAGCTCGTGCACGCCGTGGATGTTCGAGTCCGTGCGGAGCGGCACCCGGGCCGGGTCGACGGCGAGGCGAAGGGTCGGGAACCGCTCGAACAGCGCGGGGAACGCGACCCTCATCTCCACCCTGGCGAGCTGCTGGCCGAGGCACTGGTGGATGCCGTAGCCCAGCGCGACGTGGCCCGTGGTGCGGCGGGACAGGTCGAGGGTGTCCGGCTCCGGGAAGCGTGCCGGGTCGCGGTCGGCCGCCTGCAGCGAGATGGTGACCGTCTCACCCGCCCGCACCAGTTCGCCGCCGAGCTCGACGTCGGTCAGCGCGGTGCGGGCGCCGGTGTGTGCGATGGTCAGGTACCGCAACAGTTCCTCGACCGCCTGGTCCGCGGTGGACCATCCGGAGCGCAGGTCGGTGAGCTGCTCGGGGTTCGTCAGCAGTGCGAACGTGCCCAGCGCCAGCATGTTCGACGTGGTGTCCAGCCCGGCACCGAGCAGGAAGCTGCCGATCCCGGCCAGTTCGACGTCGCTGAGGTCGCTCGTCGTGAGGTCGCTCAACAGGTCGTCGGTCGGCGCGGACCGCTTGGCGAGCACCAGGTCGTGCAGGTACTCGTACAGGGCGGTCACGGCCGCGCCCTGCGCTTCCATGCCGACGCTCGTCGACGTCAGGATCCGGGTCTGCCGCTGGAAGAACTCGTGGTCTGCGTAGGGCACGCCGAGCAGCTCGCAGATCATCAACGCGGGCAGCGGCTGTGCGAACGCGGCCACCAGGTCGGCGGGCGGGCCGAGCCGCGCCATGGTTTCCAAGAGCTCCGCGCAGATCTCCTTGACCCGCTCGGTGAGCAGGCCCATCCGGCGGACCGTGAACCTGCCGGCGAGCAGCTGCCGGAACCTGGTGTGCTCCGGCGCGTCGATCCCGGTCATGTCGCCCGGTGTCGCGGGCGGCAGCTCCTCCGGTCCGCCGGGGAACGGGTAGTGCATCAGCTCGTAGCGTGAGCTGAACCGGTTGTCGGCGAGCACCGCGCGGACCACCTCGTGGCTCGTCGCGAGCCAGCCGACGTGCCCGTCCGGGTAGACCATCCGCGCCAGCGGCCGTTGTTCGCGCAGCTTCGCCAGCTCGGCGGGCGGGTCGAACGGGCAACCCGTCGGCCGTGCCGTCGGCAGTGCGGGTATCGGCGCGCTCACCGGTCCCGTTCCTTCGCGAACAGCGACTTCGACCACGTGTAGCCGATCGCCGCGATCAGCACGCACCAGCCGACCGTGAGCAGTCCGCTGTTGCCGATCGCGGTGCCGAGCAGCAGCCCCCTGATGGTCTCGATGATCGGGGTGAACGGCTGGTACTCGGCGAACCAGGCCAGCCAGTCCGGCATGGAGTCGGTCGGCACGAACCCGCTGCCGATGAAGGGGAGCAGGGTGAAGATCATCGGTGTGTTGCTTGCCGTCTCCACACTCTTCGCCTTCAGCCCGAGTGCCACCGCGAACCAGGTGAGCGCGACGGTGAGGAGCAGGAGCACCCCGGCGAGGGCCAGCCATTCGCCGAAGTCGGCGGTCGGGGAGAAGCCGATGAGCAGCGCCACGCCGAGCACCACGGTGAGCGCGAAGGCGGTCTGGATCACCGTGCCGATGACGTGGCCGGTGAGCACCGACGCCTTGCTGATCGCCATGGTGCGGAAGCGGGCGATGATGCCCTCGGTCATGTCCGTGGCGACGGAGATGGCGGTGCCGAGGATGGCGCTGGTGATGGTGATGAGCAGGATGGCGGGCGTGACGTAGCCGACATACTCCTCGCGCCCGCCCGCGCCGCCGAGCCCGTCGCCGAGGGTGCCGCCGAAGACGTAGACGAACAGGAGCAGCAACAGGATCGGCTGGCCGATCAGCATGATCGTCAGCGACGGGTAGCGCTGCATGTGCCGCAGGCTGCGGCGCAGCATGGTCGTCGAGTCCCGTATCGCGTAGGACAGCGGGTAGGACACAGTGCTCATTTCGCGAGCTCCTTGGTGGCTTCGGTCCGGTGCCCGGTGAGGCTGAGGAACACGTCGTCGAGGTCGGGGGTGTGCACGGTGAGGCTGTCGACGGCCACCGCGTCGGCGTCGAGCCGGTCCAGCACGGCGCGCAGCGCGGAGACGGAGCCGTCGGTCGGCACCCGCAGGGCGAGGTTCTCCTCGTCCTTTGTGGACTCCCCGAACGCGAGCGTCGCGCGGTGCAGCGCGCCGGTGTCCGGGAACCGCAGCTGAAGGTGCCCGCCCGGCACGCGGCGCTTCAGCTCCTCGGGTGTGCCCTGCGCGACGAGCCGCCCGCCGTCGAGCACGGCGATCCGGTCGGCGAGCTCGTCGGCCTCGTCCAGGTACTGGGTGGTGAGGAAGATCGTCACGCCGTTCGCGACCAGGTCGCGGATGATCGCCCACATGGTGCGGCGGCTGCGCGGGTCGAGCCCGGTGGTCGGCTCGTCGAGGAAGATCACCTCCGGGTCGCCGACCAGTGTCATCGCCAGGTCGAGCTTGCGGCGCATGCCGCCCGAGTAGGTGGTCGGTGTCTTCTTCGCGGCGTCGGTCAGGTCGAACCGGTCGAGCAGCTCGGCGGCCCGCCTGCGCCCCTCGCGGCGCGGCAGGTGGTGCAGGTCCGCCATGAGGAACAGGTTCTCCTCGCCGGTGAGGAGGTTGTCGACGGCGGAGAACTGGCCGGTGAGGCCGATGGCGCCACGAATGCCGTCCGGGTCGCCCGCCAGGTCGTGGCCCGCGACGGTCGCGGTGCCCGCGTCCGGCGCGACCAGGGTGGACAGGATGTTGACGGTGGTGGTCTTGCCCGCGCCGTTGGGGCCGAGCATCGAGAAGACGGTGCCGGGCGCGACGTCCAGGTCGATGCCGTCCAGCACGACGTTGTCGCCGTAGGACTTGCGCAGCCCGGTCGCGGAGATGGCGGGATTACTCATGTGTTCCCCCAGTGTCAGGAGCGGTGGATGGTGATGTCGCCGAAGGACGTGTTGGCGCGCACCTCGACCTTGTCGGTCGCCCCTTCGGGCGCGGTGGCGGCGTCCATCTGGTTGTCGACGCGGCCGAAGCGGGTCTTCACGTCGAGCCAGGCCGCGCTGCCCTCGCGGATGCCGAGCTCGACGTCGCCCATGGCGGTCTCGAGGACGACGGTGCCGCGGACGGCGTCGAGCACGCGGACCGAGCCGTTGGCGGTCTTGGCCTCGACCCCGTCCTCCGCGTGTTCGACGATGATGTCGCCGTTGGCCGAGCGGACACGCAGCGAACCGCCCGCCGCGCCGATCGTGGTGGCGCCGTTGGAGTTCTTGAGCACGCCGGTGCCGCTGACCGAGTCGAGCCGCAGCTGCCCGGAGCTGGTGGAAAGCTCGGCGTTGCCCGTGACCTGCCCGACGACGACGTTGCCAGCACCGGTGTGCATGTGCAGTTCGCCGGTGTGGTCGAGCTGGACGTGCCCGACGCCGGACTTGTAGCGGGTCCTGCCGAGCCGCCCGGTGCCGTGGAGGTCGCCGAGGCCCGTGCTGCCGAGTACCTCCGAGCCTGCGGGCAGCTCGATGGTCACCTCGATCGACCGCGTCTTGTTGGAGAAGTCGAGCGGGCGCGTCCTCGGTGCCTTGACCGAGAGCGTGCCGTTCGAGAACTCGACGCGGGTCAGTTCCGCGGCCTTGACATCGGAGGCGTCGGACTCGTCGCTCGGCCGGACGTCGACGGTCGTGTCGGTCCGGTCGCTCGCGATGACGCGGACGTTGCCGACCACCGGTTCGATGTTCGCGACGATGGGCTCCGGCGTGTCGAAAGTAGGCATGGCTGTCCCCTCAAAGGTGGTGTGTCCGGTGTTCGTGCTGGTGGTGCGGCTGGTCAGCTGACCCAGCCGGTGTAGTGCTGCGAGGCGCGGCGGCCGGTACTGCCCGAACTCCGCTGCCCATCCGGCTGTCGCAGTGCGGCGGTCGCGGCCCGCACGAGCCAGGCGTTGACCGACCTGCGCTCCTCGGCGGCCGCGGCCTCGACGCGGGCCTTGAGCTGTTCCGGCAGCCGGAGGTTGATGCGCACCATCGCGCTGTCGTCGTCCGCCGGTGCGACGTCCTCGGCCTCCGGTGCCGGTGCGGGTGCGGCGTGGCCGGGTTCGGCCGGTGCCTCGACGGTGTGCGGGGTGACGGCGAAGGCCGCTTCGCCCGAGCGCAGCCGGACCTCGACCGATCCGGGCGCCAGCTCCCGCGTGATCTCGTCCGCCGCTGCCGACAACGCCTCCAGCAGCGTGAGGCGGATCGCCGACGCCAGTGGCGCGGTCAGGCGCTCCGCGAGTGCGCGGGCGTCGTCGCCACCCGCCTCGGCGGCGACGACGAGCTCTCGGCGAACGTGGTCCACATACGGCGTCAGGTCCATGACGCCATAGTGGCACACGAATGGTGCCAACGCAACGCAATGTTGGTGCCAGGTGATGTCGAGATGGCTCAGGCGTGGCCGCGCTGAGGGCGGCGGGATGATCGTGCGCCAGTTGTGGCGCACTATGGTTTGGGCCCGGACGGGTGACGTGGAACGGTGTTGGCGGACATGAGCGACGAGTCAGCGGCGGAAAGACGGCTTCGCGTGCTGGAGGCCGTCACCGACAGCACGCTGATGGAGTTCGACCTCGACAAGCTGCTCGAGGTACTGCTGTGGCGGGTGCGTGAACTGTTCGACGTGGACACCGTCACCGTGCTGTTCGTGGACTCCAGCGGGGAGCGGCTGGTCGCCAGGGCGAGTGCGGGACTTGGCGAAGAGGTCTTCCAGGGCGTGCGGGTGCCGATCGGCAGTGGGTTCGCAGGCCGGGTCGCGCGGCTGCGGGCGCCGGTGCGGATCGAGCGGGTCGACCCGTCGACCGTCGTCAACCCGATCCTGTGGGAGCGGGGCCTGCGGGGCCTGCTCGGTGTGCCGATGGTGGCGCAGGGCGAGATGGTCGGCGTGATGCACATCGGCAGCACCACACCGAGGACGTTCACCGACGACGACATCGAGCTGCTGCGGCTGGTGGCGGACCGCCTCGCGATGGCCGCCTACCTGTACCGCTCCCGCTCCGAGCAGGCGGCGGCCGCGGTTCTGGTCGACAGCCTCCTGCCCACGCGGCTGCCGACGACCCCCGGCTGGGAGCTGGCCGCCCGGTACGTGCCCGGCGCGGAGATCGGCGTCGGCGGTGACTGGTACGACGTGTTCCCGCTGCCCGGCGACCGCATCGGGGTCGTCATGGGGGACGTGGTCGGCAACGGCCTGCCCGCGGCGATCGTGATGGGGCGGCTGCGCAGCGCCCTGCGCGCCTACGCGCTCGAGTTCGACGACCCGGCCGTGGTACTGGGCAAGCTGGACCGCAAGGCCAGCCACTTCGAACGCACGACGATGGCGACCGTCGCCTACGCGATCGTCGACACCGCGGCCGCGCGCATGCACCTCTCCCTGGCCGGGCACCTGCCGCCGGTCATCGTGGTGCCGGGGGAGGAGGCCAGGTTCGTCGAGGCGCCGGTGGGCCTGCCCGTCGGCTACGGACTGGCCGTCACCGGCCGCCCCGTCGTCACCGTCGACATCCCGCCCGGCGCGCTCGTCACCTTCTACACCGACGGCCTGGTGGAACGCCGCGACGCCGACATCGACGAGCGCCTCGAACAGCTCCGCGCCACCGTGCGTCCCGGCGCGCCGGAAGCGGTCTGCGCCCGCGTGATGGCGGAGCTGGTGGGCAGTGAGGCCGCCACCGACGACATCGCGCTCGTCGCCGTCCACCACCTCGGCTGACCGGCCTGCGTCACGCCCGCTTCGCCTCGTTCTTCTCGACCGCGGTGCGGATCTGGTCGAGGTTCTCGCGCAGGCTGTCGGAGATCATCTCGTCGGTGCGCGGGTCGGCGAGCATCTCCAGCACGACGCGGATCGCCGTCTCCGCGATCGCGCCGAGGATCTCGTCGTGGAAAGGGAGGCGCTTCAGCCTGCCGGCCGCCGGGTCCGCCTTGATCTTGTCGAGCACCATCTGCCGGAGCTCGGCCTGGTTCTCCGCGAGCGCGCGGCCGATGTTCTGCGCGTAGCGGCCGGTCTGCAGCACGGCGGCCACCTCGCCGAGGACCGCGACGGTGACGGGCTTCTTCAGTACGTCGATGATCGCGCCGAGACTCCGGTTCACCAGGCGCTGGGTCACGGCGTCGCCGATGGACCGGTCCACCGCGCGGCCGACCCTGGCCACCAGCACGATCACCCTGACCAGCCGGAACGCGCGCAGAGCCGGGTGGGAGACCGGGATCATGCCGACCACCTCGAACCAGTTCCTGATGAGGAACCGGAAACCCCAGCCCGCCGTGCGCCAGCGCCACACGAACTCGATGAGGAACACCGCGCAGATACCGACGTCGATCTTGAACAGCAGTAACTCGGTCTCCTCGGATGGCTCGTCCACCCACACCCACACGAGCAGGCCGACCGACACGATCGCGAGCACCACCATCAGCCAGTCGATCGCGCGCACGCGGTGGATCCGGCTCGGCACGTCCGCCAGGTGGCCGTGCGTCTGTGCGTACATGCGGGCACCTCCGGGGCAGGTCGGCGGCGACCATCCTTGACCACAACGGCCATGAACGCACGGTTGCGCGCCGCTGAGCCAACGCTGGAGGTTGCTTGACCGTTCCATCCTCGCGCTGGTGGGGTCGGTGGCGGGGCTACCGGGAGGTGCGGTGTGACAGTGACGAACCCGAGGGACAAGCTGACCTACACCGAACCGTTGGCCACGGGCGAGGTGACGATCGACGCCTCGCCGGAGGCGGTGTACCGGCTCGTCAGCGACCCCGTCGTGATGGCCGGGTTCGCCGAGGAGTTCTACAAGGCGCGCTGGATCAGGGGCGCGGAGGGGCCCGCCGTCGGGAACTGGTTCTCCGGCACCAACCGCAACGGGTGGCGGCGCTGGGTGACCCACGCGGAGATCACCGAGGCCGATCGGGGACGCCGGTTCGCCTACCGGGTGCGCACGCCGTTCTTCGTGCCGATCTCCCGCTGGGAGTACGACATCACGCCCGAAGCCACCGGCTGCCGGCTCGCGGTGACGAACTGGCTGCGGGTGCCGGGCTGGTTCGTGCCGATCGCGATCTTCATCACCGGTCAGCCGGACCGCGCCGGCACGAACCTCACCAACATCGCCACCACCCTGCTGCGGGTGAAGGAACACGCCGAGTCGCGCGGGCAGGCGCCGACGCCGGGCGGGGACCCCGGCCTATGGTGACCGCAGACCCGCGAACAGCAGGTCGATCATCCGGCCTGCCTGTGCCCGCCCGCCCGCGGCCGTCGCGATGCCGCTCAGTGACATGAGCACGTCGTTCGCGAGGACCTCGGCGCGGGTGACGCCAGCGTTCGCGGTCGCGCCGAGCAGGATCTCCAGCGCGACGTCGAGCCGTTCCCCGCTGTGCGCGAACGGGTCGCCGCCCGCCGCGACCACCGCCCGGATCGCCTCACCCACGCCGACCCTCGTCGTCAGGTAGCCGACGAAGTCGTCCATCCACGTCCGCAGTGCCTGCTCCGGCGGCAGCGCCACCAGCAGGTCCGCCGCGGCGTCGACCAGGGCGTCCAGTTCCGCGCGGTACGCCGCCTCGACCAGTTCCGCACGCACGGGGAAGTGCCGGTACACGGTGCCGACGCCGACCCCCGCCGCTTTCGCGATGTTGAGGTAGGGCACGTCCGGCCCGCGCTCGGCGAACAGTGTCGTCGCGGTCGCGACCAGGCGCGCTCGGTTGCGCCGCGCGTCCGCGCGTTCGTCTCCCGCCATCGCACCTCCAGCGTGTGCCTCGAACCGGAACGGATTCCGGCTGACCGGAAGCCTAACCGGAATCCATTCCGGATTCGGGAGGACCGGCCATCGTCAATCGCCGTGTGCGTTACGTGTCGTGGTCGTTACCGGAACGTTGTGATTCATCTCAAGTTGCATGGCTCACACCCCGGGCGGACGTGCATAGTCGGCGGCGCCCCCGCCCCCTGGGTTGCGCAACGGTGTTCCCCCGCGCCGCGCGCCCGATGACCATTGGAGCCCTTATGGGTGCGCGTCGAAGACTGACGCGAGCCACGTTCGCGGCGCTGGTCGCCTCGCTGACCGTCGCGACCGCGTTGACCGGCCCCTCCGCGGTGGCCGCGCAGCCCGCGTCGATCGAGGACCAGATCGCTCAGGCCGATGCCGAGCTCAAGGCCGCACAGGTGCGGCTGGCCGACACGTTCGAGGTGTTCACGGCCGCGGACACGCGGCACCGGCAGTTGAGCGCCGCGGTGGTGACCGCGCAGGACAAGGTGAACAGGACCCGCGCGGAGGCGGCCGCGGCCGCGACCCGCGAACGCGACGTGCGAGTGGAGTTCGACGCGTTCGCCTCGGCGAGCTACCGCCACGGCAGCGACCCGTTCTCGGTGCGTGCCTACGTCGGCGCACGCGACCCGTCGGGCCTGCTGGAGCGGGCGTCGATGATCAGCATGCTCGCCGGCAAGAACAACGACGTCCTGACTGCCACGCAGACGGCCGTCGCTGAGAAGGCCGCTGCCGACCGGGAGGCGCAGGACGCGCTCGGCGAGGTGACACGGCAGCGCGACGCGGCGAACACCGCGAAGGTGACCGCCGAGAAGGCGTACAGCGCGGCGGTCGCCGCGCAGGACGCGGCCAAGGCCGACACCGAGCAGTTGGCGAACCGCAGAGCGGGGCTCGCCGCCCAGAGCAACGTGATCGACGTGTCCGGCGGTGTCGCGCTGCCCGCGCAGGGCAGACTCACCTCCACCTATGGCGCGCGCGGCGGCAGCATCCACTACGGCATCGACATCGCCAACAGCATCGGCACGCCGATCCATTCGGCCATGGCGGGTGAGGTGATCGACTCCGGACCGGCGAGCGGTTTCGGGCTGTGGGTGCGAGTCCAGCACGCGGGTGGCCTGATCACCGTCTACGGCCACATCAACGAGTCGCTGGTGAATGTCGGTCAGCAGGTCGCCGCTGGCGAGCAGATCGCGACGATCGGCAACCGAGGCCAGTCGACCGGTCCACACCTGCACTTCGAGACGCACCAGGACGGCAGCAAGATCGACCCGTTGCCGTGGCTGCGCGCCAGGGGGATCAACATCTAGTGTCCCGAACCGGGAAGCTGGGCCGCCGAATCATGTGCCAGATTTCCGGTTCGGGACACTAGCGGCCACGCGGTGTCCTCTTATTGCCTTGCCTGCTCCGGTACGGAGGCGCCGGGACCGTACTCGTCGGCGCAGGGCGCGAGGCGGTAGGCGGGGATGAGGTGTGTGCCAGAGGCGGCGAGTGCCACCCATGCGGACCCGGGGCGCAGGTCGGGGGCGCGCGTGACTACCTCGCCGTACTGGCCCTGGAACCGCCCGCCGGTCACGAACACCTGAGTGCCGTCCGGAAGTCCGGAC
Organism: Actinophytocola sp.; assembly: GCF_049647105.1. Lineage (GTDB taxonomy): Bacteria > Actinomycetota > Actinomycetes > Mycobacteriales > Pseudonocardiaceae > Actinophytocola. Next base: position 2,644 of record NZ_JBARWZ010000030.1, on the reverse strand, counting down.
ACACGTGCGGGCAGTGCAGGACCGTAGTCCGCTGTGAACATTTCCCCAACTCCATTGCGACCCGACCATCCCTGCGCCGAGTATCGCCACCCGCCGCAGGACGGTCCAGAGGCGAAGGTCCTTGCTGCGCCGGAGGTTCAGCCGCCCGACACGATCAGGTACACGAAGGTCAGCACGGTGCCGGGGCCCATGAGGACGCAGAGGCCGTACACGCCGTACAACGGCTTGTCCTTGACGACCATCGCGACCATCGAACCGATCACGGCGACCACGACGGCGAGAAACAACACGAGCACGACAACAGACATGGTTCGGTCCTTCGGAACGTGAAAGCATTACAGGTCAACGGCCACGCCCAGTACGAAGTGGGCGGGGCGCGGGATTCGGGAGCTCAGCTCACGCGAGCGGCGGCGCGCGGCTCGACCGCGATGTCCCGGTCCCGGTGTCCAAACCGGTCGCGCCGGACTCGCCGAGGAGGCGCCGTCCCCGCGCTTCGCCTTCGCCGGGGATCTGCGCGCACACGGCAGACCAGGTGTCCGGCGTCGCCGTGGCCTGCGTGTGCCGCGCGGTTCCCGACACCCGCAGCCAGTCGCGCAGTTCGTCCTGGATGGACGGTGCGTTCGACACGGTCGCACCGAGCACCGGTGCCGACTGCGCGGTCGCGTAGCCGGTCGCCGCGGCGGGTGCCACGGCGGCGCTCATGCCGATCAGCGCCAGCAGCAGAGCGAACAGGAGCCTGGACCGGCCCGTCCTCGCCGCTGCCAGCACCCGTTCGGCTCCCGTCATCACATTGATCAAGTATTTGCCAAAGTCCGCCGCAGCCTACGTGACCGGCGTTGATCGCACCCGGTAAGCCTTCTCGCCCTGGGGTTCCGGATGGGACGTCAGGAGTTCTTCGCCCGCGTCAGCCGGAGTGCCACGACCACGCCGACGGCGAGCACGACGGCCGCGCCGAGGATCCACACCCACGCCGGTGTCCCGCTGTCCATGTCGCTCGCGGACTCCTCGGCGGCCGCCGGGGTCGTGGTGGTGGTCGGCGCCGCCTCGGTCGTGGTCGTGGGCGAGTCCGCCGAGGTGGTGAGGGTGAACGCGACGGATCCGGTGACGTCGTCGCCGTCGCCGGAGACCACCCGGTAGGTCAGGGTGTACGCGCCTTCCGGCCCGGTCGGCCGCACGGGTGCGGTCACCACCGCCCCGGCGATCGACGGTGTGCCGACCACCCACGCCGCGCCGCCGGGCCCGGTGACCGTCACCGGGTTCTCGCCGAGAGTGACGGCTTCGTTGAAGGTCAGCACGACCTGCCGGGGCGGGGTGGCCAGGGCCGCACCGGTGGCCGGGTCGCTCGCGATGAGCTCGGCGTGCGCGAAGGCGGGTGTCGCGGTGGACACGATGGTGATCCCGCACAGCAGCGACACGGTCACGAGGCGTCGAAGGCTCATCGTGGATCTCCCCAGGGTTCGGTGGCTCGGGCAACCATCCTGCCCGCTGCCCGACTCCCTCACGAGAGGGAGCCCCGTCACGTTCCGGCACTTTTCGGGGGGATCCGTCCTGGCTGCTCTGTCCGATTTGGAATGCTGCCCGGGTGCGCCTGACCGGAACCCTCGCCTGCCTGCTGACGGCCGTCGGGATCGGGCTGGCCGCGGCACCCGCCGCAGCCCAGCCCTCGGGCCGTGTCGACGTCGAACCGATCCTCGCCGCGCTGGCCCACGGGGACCGGGTCATCCGTGCCCCTGGCGCCGTCGCCCGGTTCGACGAGGCACGGGTGAGCGAGGAGATGGGGCAGTCGGTCCGCCTCGTCGTGCTGCCCTATGTCGACTACGACCGCTACCGGGACGACAACGGCGAGACCCAGTACTTCGAACTGGTCATCGGGCGGATCCAGGAGTGGTCGATGGACCGCGAGGTGCCCGTCGTGCTCGTCACCGGACTGGACGTGACGATGTTCAGCGGGCCGTCCACGCTCGACGACCGGCTCCCCGACGACTTCGACGAACTGCGCACCACGACCGCCAACCGCGACATCACCGAACGCCTGATCGTGTTCGCCCGGCTCGGTCGCGGACTCCCGCCGGGAGCCGCGGCGGACGTCGGCATCGTGCATCCGGCGCCGGTCCCCGCGGCGCCCGCGCGGGTGGCCGAGGTGATCGCCGCGCTGAGAGAGCACCGGATCTACAACGCCCCCGGCCGGACCGACCCCATCGAGGACTGGGTCCCGGAGATCGTCAGGAAGGAACACGACCTCGGCGTCCGCATCGCCGCGTTCCCCTATCTCGAGCCGGGGCAGCCGGTGGTCGACTACGCAACCCCGCTCGGTGCGGCGTTCCCCGACGACGTGGTGCTGGTGCTGCACGGCGACTGGTTCGAGATCGTCGCCAGGGACCAGCCCAAGGCACTCGCCGCCCGCGCGTTCGCCTACGGCGACGCCAACCTGTCGCTGCTCAGCGCGGGCGACGGCAGCAACCACCTGCTGCGGGAGACCCTCGACCGGCTGGACCTGCTGCTGACCGAGACCTCGTGGGGCTACCCGCAGCCGCCGCCGCAGCCGAGGGCCCTGCCGTTCGACGTGCGGCGCACGGTCTCCGCGCTCGCGCCCTGGGTGCTCGTCGGGTCCGCCGTCGTGCTCGGCGGCGCCGGGGTGCTGCGC
>NZ_JBARWZ010000029.1:0-20435 GCF_049647105.1 Actinophytocola sp. | reverse complement strand
GCGCCGGCCTGACCCTCTACGCAGTCCTCCGCGAACTGCAACAACATCTCGTCGTCATCGCCGGCGCATGCCACACCTGCCAACGCCCCTTTCCCTTACACGCAACGACCTAACAAAGCACTACTAGGTCCGGAGCGCCAGCAGCTCCTCGACGACGTCCTCGGGGTCGGCGCCGAGCTCCAGCCTGCCCAGCACGACCAGGGCGGGCGGCTCGGCGTTGTCCGCGTCGACCTCCAGCGTGGCGGCGTCGCGGCCGAGGCGGCGCGTGCGGACCAGCCGCACGTTCACCTCGGCCCACACCCACCTTCGCGTGCCGGTCAGCCCGCGGACCGTGATCCCGTCCTGGTCCGCGGCCAGCCGGGGCCGGGCGATCGAGGTGTAGACCCCGGCGAACGCCAGCAGAAGCGCGACCGCCGCGAGCAACACCCGACCGGGTGGATCATCGGTGAACGCCGCCCACCCGCAGGCCGCCGCGGCCAGGGCCCAGGCCAAGACCACTATCGAGGGCTGCGGAGCCCACGTTTTGGCTGGTGGCGGGGTCACGGGCGACGTCACGCTCCGAATCCACGAATGCGGTCAACAGGAGTTATCCACAGCAGTTGTCCACACTGGGGATGACTTACACCCTTGTGGTTCAATCACGCTGGGCTAATCGGGTGTACCGCGGCCAACTGTCGGTAGAGCGATGCTCGGTCAGCGCCACCGCATCGTCATCAGCAGCCCGCCGATCATCAGCGCGAAGCCGATCGCGAAGTTCCAGTTGCCGAGGTCGGCCATGAAGGGGATGCTCTCCCCGGCGATGTAGTTGACCACCAGCCATGCCAGGCCGAGCACCATCACGCCGAGCATGACGCCGACGTAGATCGGGTGGGACGGACCCGCGGACTTCACCTTCACCGGGGTACGGCGATCGGTGGGTGGCGTGTAGACCGCCTTCTTGCGGACCTTGGACTTTGGCATCGGAGTCCTCACTGGCGTGTAGCTTTGGGCGCAACGGTGTGGTGCCGATCCCCGTGCGCGCCTCGAGCGTGGGGAACCGACACGAACACCACTCTGCAACACGTTAACGTAGCCGAGGGCGTCGGCGAACCAATAGGTCGGGACCGAGAGGAGCGCGCGTGGGCACCGTGGAGCACACCGGCCGCGGCGCGGGTCGTATCTCCGGCGATCTGGGCGACCTGGTTCCGTCGCCGCGACCGCGCACGCGTGCGCCGTCGCCGCCGCAGAAGGACCCTGTCCGGACCGCAGTGCGGACGTTCGGCGAGGTCCTGATCACGCTTGGGGTCGTGGTCCTGCTGTTCGTGGTCTACGAGGTGTACTGGACCGACGTCATCTCGGCGGGCAAGCAGCGGGACGCGACGACCGCGCTGGACGACCGGTGGCAGCAGGAACGCGAGGAGCACTTCAACGGCCTCGGCGAGGGCGACGGCTTCGCGAAGATGTACATCCCCACGTTCGGCGCCGACTTCCATTTCACGATCGTCGAGGGCACCACGAACGAGAGCCTGGAGATCGGGCCCGGCCATTACCCGCAGACCGCGTACCCGGGCCAGACCGGCAACTTCTCGGTGGCCGGTCACCGCGTCGGCAAGGGTGCGCCGTTCAACGACATCAACCTGATCAACTCCTGCGACGCGCTCGTCGTGGAGACCGCGGACAACTGGTTCGTCTACCGCGCGCTGCCGAAGGCCGAGGAGAAGGACGGCTGGGCCGAGGGGCGGGGCACGGAGGCGAAGTGCAAGGGCGTCTCGGTCCTCGGCGCCCCATATGACCAGGTGGTCGGACAGACCATCGTGCCGCCGACCGACGGTTCCGTCATCGCGCCGGTGCCCGGCTCGGACGTGGTGCCGAGCGCCGGTGAGCAGGCCGCGCTGTTGACACTCACGACCTGCCACCCTCGGTTCTCGGACAAGGAGCGCCTGATCGTGCACGCGGTGCTGGTCAAGCAGTGGCAGAAGGACCCGGCCAAGCCGGACTGGACGCCGCCGGAGCTGGAGGAGACCGCCTGATGTACGGGTGGATCTGGCGCAATCTGCCGGGGCCGTTCGGCGTGCGGCTCACGCTCGCGCTGGCGCTCGCCGCGGGTGCCGTGGCGCTGCTGATGTTCGTGGTGTTCCCGTGGGCGGAGCCGCTGCTGCCGTTCAACAACGTCACGGCGGAGTGAGCGCGCGGCGAGCCCTGCGAGACTGGGTACGGATGCCTCCGGGGGCAGTATCGTCAGACGTATGCGCGTGCTGGTGGTCGACAACTACGACAGCTTCGTCTACAACCTGGTCCAGTACCTGGCCCAGCTGGGCACGGAGTGTGTCGTCCTGCGCAACGACGCTCCCGAGCTGGCTTCCCCCCATGCGCTCGACGATGTCGACGCGGTTCTGCTGAGCCCTGGGCCAAGCACCCCGGAGCGGGCCGGGGCGAGCATCGACGTCGTGCGCTGGTGCGCTGCCGCCGGTCGCCCGTTGCTCGGCGTCTGTCTCGGTCACCAGGCGATCGGGGTCGCGTACGGCGGGACCGTCGACCGCGCGCCCGAGCTGCTGCACGGCAAGACGAGCCAGGTGCACCACAAGGGCGTCGGCGTGCTGGCCGGGCTGCCGGACCCGTTCACCGCCACGCGGTACCACTCGCTGACCGTGCTTCCGGAGACCGTGCCAGCCGAGTTCGAGGTGACCGGGGAGACGGACTCCGGGGTGGTGATGGCGATGCGTCACCGTGAGCTGCCCATCGAGGGCGTTCAGTTCCATCCCGAGTCGGTGTTGACGGAGGGTGGGCATCGGATGCTGGCGAACTGGCTGGGGGTTGCCGGGTTCCAGGTTCCCCCGGCACGCGTTCGTGAGCTGGAGAACGCCATGCGTAACCTGGCGGACGCTGCCGCTCGTCCCTGACGTGGAAACGGCCGCCGGTCACTCCGAGCGTGGGACGTGTGGGGAGAGGCCGTTCACGGCGGCGTTCGCCAGGGTCTGGCCGATCGCCGGGGCGTGCTTGAAGAGGTTCGCGCCCCAGAGGACCGTCACCGGGCCGGTTGTGGCGACGTGGACGCCGTCGCCGAGGATGGTCGGGGTGTCGCAGTAGACCTCTTCGACTATCTCGTCGTCCACGCCGACCAGTGCGTCGTGGACGTAGGTCAACACCAGCTCGCGGGAGTGGTCAAGGACCTCCTCGCGGCCGCGTTCCCACATCGCCAGCTCGGCGGGCAGGTTCAGGCCGATCGCCCACAGGCCAGGTCCCGCCATGTGCTGGTAGCTCGTGACGCCGTCGCGCCAGGAGCCGGTCTGGTCGATCCAGCACGGTGAGTTCAGGTCCGGGTCCTTCAGCCGGAACGTGAACTGCACGTGGTGTGACAGTTGGCTCGGCAGGTAGAGGTCCACCTGTGACGCCAGGTCCGTCGTGCCGCGGCCTGCCGCCACGACCACGTGGTCGACCTCGTGCACGCCGCGGGATCCGTGCAGCTCGACCCAGTCGTCGTGGGGCTCGATGCGGTGGATGTGTTCGCGGCGGACGCGGTTGCCGATCGCGGCCCGCAGGAATCTGCCCGTGGCCCTCGCGTCGATCACGCCGCCCGCCGGGTCGATCAGTGCCGGGCCCGGCAGAGCCTCCACCGGCAGGCCGAGCTCGGCGGTATCGAGGTCGTCATCGTCGACGAACGTGTGGTCCACGCCAGCGGCCTCCATCGCGCCGGCCCAGTCCTCGGCGGCCGGGCCGGTCAGGACCATGCTCTGCTGGCCAAGCAGCCGGTTGCCCGCGCGGTGTGTCCAGTCCGCCCACAGGCCGGCGGCCGCCGCCGCGTACGCGACCAGGCCCGGGTCGCCGTGTGCCAGCCGGAAGATCCGGGAACTGCCCGCCGACCGGGTGGCCATCGGGGTGCCCGTTTCGTACACGACGACCTCGGAGCCGTGCCGCAGAAGCGCGTACGCCGTCGAGAGGCCGACCACACCGGCCCCGACGACGGCGGTACGCATCTGCATCAGCTGGTCAGCGCCCGCCTATCCCGGGCTTCCCGACGACGAGGCCTATGTCCTCGTCCTTGTCGACCTGCTGGTTCGGACCTTGCTCCTGGTCGACGATCCGGTCGAACTCGGCCGGGTTCTGGGTGTTTTGTTCCACGACGTTGAAGCTGCCGGTCCAGCCCTGCTGGCGCAGCACCTGCTCCGCGTCGTTCACACTCAGGCCCGTCAGGTCGGGCACGGTGACCTTGCCTTCATTACCCTGGTCGCCCTTCGACACCACCAGTGTGATCTCGGTGCCGGGCTCGTGCTCGCCGTCCTTCGGGTTCTGGTCGATCACCTGGTTGGCGGGCTTGTCGGACGACTGTTCGTCGCGCTTCACCGTGAAACCGAGGGCCTCGAGGTTCCGCTTGGCGGTGTCGAAGTCCTGGCCGACCAGGTTCGGGACGGAGGACTGCTCCTTGGCCTTGCCGACCGTGATCTTGACCGGTGTCTTCTGCGTCACCTGGGTGCCGCTCGGCGGGTCCTGCGCGATGACCTTGCCGATCTGGGCCTCGTCGTCGACCTCTTCCTCGGTGATCGTGGGGTCAAGGGTGAGGCTGGCCTTCTCCAGCTCGGCGCGTGCCTCGTCGGGTGTCTTGCCGCTCAGCTCCGGCACCGACTTCTTCGGCGCCTCCCGGCCGACCCGCAGCACGATCGGGTCCGACTTGCTCACCTTGGTGCCCGCGGCGGGGTTGGTCTCCACGACCTTGCCGATGGAGTCCGGACCGCACTGGCCCGGCTCGCTCGTCGGCGTCGGCTGGCAGACGAGGTCGTTGATCCGCACCTCGAACCCACGGTTCGCGAGCTCGTCGCGGGCGTCGGCCTCCACCTGGCCGACCACGTCGGGCACGGTCACCTGGTCGGACGCGGGCTCGTCGCCGAACGCGGTGCTCATCAGCCAGATCAGCACCCCGACCAGCGCCACGCCGAGCACGGTCAGGAGCGCGATCAGCCAGCCCTTGCGGCGCTTGCGCCTGCGCTCCTCCTCGTCGTCCTCGTACGGGTCGTAGTCGTCGTAGTCGTCGGCCAGCGCTGCCGGGCGATGCCTGCCGCGCTGCGGCGCGGCCGCGTTGGTCCTGCCCTGCGACAGGATCGTGGTCCGGTCCTCGTCGGTCATCACCATCGGCGCGAGCGGCCGCTGGCCGGACAGCACGCGGACCAGGTCGGTGCGCATCTCGGCGGCCGACTGGTACCGGTTCGGCGCGCCCTTCGACATCGCCTTCAGCACGATCGCGTCCAGCGCCGGGTTGACCCTCGGGTTCAGCGCCGACGGCGGCTTCGGGTCCTCCCGCACGTGCTGGTAGGCCACCGCCACCGGCGAGTCACCTGTGAACGGCGGCTCGCCCGTGAGCAGCTCGAACAGCACACAGCCTGCCGCGTACACGTCGCTTCGCGCGTCGACCTGCTCGCCGCGGGCCTGCTCGGGCGAGAGGTACTGGGCGGTCCCTATCACCGCGGCGGTCTGCGTGACCGCGGCCTGGCCGTCGTGGACGGCGCGGGCGATGCCGAAGTCCATCACCTTGACCGCACCGGTCTTGGTGATCATCACGTTGGCGGGCTTGACGTCGCGGTGGACGATGCCGTGCCGGTGTGAGAAGTCCAGCGCGGCGCTGACATCGGCCATGATCTCCATGGCGCGCTGACCGGGGAGCGGGCCCTCGGTCTTGACGATGTCGCGCAGGGTCCGCCCGTCCACGTACTCCATGACGATGTACGGGAGCGGGCCGTGCTCGGTTCTGGTCTCGCCCGTGTCGTACACGGCGACGATCGCCGGGTGGTTCAGTGCGGCCGCGTTCTGGGCCTCGCGCCGGAACCGCTCCTGGAACTGCGGGTCGCGAGCGAGGTCCTGACGCAGCACCTTCACCGCGACATCACGCCCGAGACGGACGTCGCGACCCATGTGCACCTCGGACATGCCGCCATAGCCGAGCGTGTCGCCCAGCTCGTAGCGGTTCGAGAGCAGTCTCGGTGTGGTCATCGGTCTTTCGTCTCGATCCTCGTCGGGTGTGCGCCGCTCGCGCCCATGATGCCTGTCCGGTGCCGGTGACCGCCGTGAATCATCGCGGCGGTCCCTCTTTTTCCTCGCAGCGCACGACTACGTCCGTCTCCACCGGCATTCGTCCTTCCGGCGCGACCTCGATCACTGTGCACCGGCTCATGTCCTCTGGCGGTTCACCGAACTGGTTCATCACCGTCGGGACCAGGCCGGCCTTCTCCAGGGTGTCGGAGGCGAAGCCGGCCGGGCGGCCGACGAACAGCGACTCGTCGACCTGCACGTACTTGTCCTTCGTCGGGATACCGGTCATCGGCGGGTTGCCAGGGTCCTCTTCTGGGCTTTCCTCGTCGTCGTTGACGGGGTTCTCGCCGTTGCCCGCCGGCGCGGAGGTGCTCTCCGGCGTCGACCTGCCATCGGTGCCCCGGTCGGCGCCGAGCAACGATGCCACGCCGAGCACGGCGAGCACCAGAAGTACCACACCGAGAACGATGAGCAGAGCCCAGAGCCCGACCTTGCTCCTGCGTGGCCGCCGCGGCGGCGGGCCCATCGGGAACGAACCCGTGCCCTGCGCCGCGTGCGGCGCGCTGGGTGGTCCGACCGGCAGCATGCTGGGGTTGCTGGCGCCCGGCGCGCCCGCGTAGTGCGCGACCCGGCCGGACGGCGCGGGTAACGGGTGACCGGCGCGGACCGCGGCCACCGCGGCCGCGAACTCGCCACCGCTCGAGTACCGCTGCGCCGGGTCCTTGACGAGGGTGGCCTCGATCACCGCGCGGGCGTACATCGGCACGTCGGGCGGCAGCGGCGGTGGTGCGTCGCGGATGTGCATCATCGCGACCGTCACCGCGTTCTCCGACAGGAACGGCCGGTGCCCGGTGAGGCACTCGTAGCCGACCACCGCGAGCGAGTACACGTCGCTCGCCGGTTCGGCCTCGTGGCCGAGCGCCTGCTCTGGCGCGATGTAGTGGGCGGTGCCCATGACCATGCCGGACCGGGTCACCGGCGCGGCGTCCGCCGCCTTCGCGATGCCGAAGTCGGTCAGCTTCACCACGATCCGGCCGTCCGGCGCGGGGGTGACCATGATGTTGCCCGGCTTCACGTCCCGGTGGACGTAGCCGCGTTCGTGCGCGGCCTGCAGCGCGTTGCCCGCCTGCTCCAGGATCTCGAGCGTGTACTCGGCGGACAGCCGCCGCTCCTTGGCCAGGATCGCCGCGAGCGGGTCGCCCTCGACCAGCTCCATCACCAGGTACGCGGTGTCCTTGGGGCCGTCGACGATCGCGGCGGTCTCGCCGTAGTCGTGGACCGCGGCGATGCCGGGATGGTTCAGCGACGCGGTCGTGCGGGCCTCGGTGCGGAACCGGTGCAGGAACTCGGCGTCGCCGCACAGTTCCGGCTTCAGCACCTTGATGGCGACCAGCCGGTCCAGCCGGGTGTCGGCCGCCTCCCACACCTCGCCCATGCCGCCGACGGCGATGCGGTTCGCGAGCCGGTAGCGGTCGGCCAGGAGCTGCCCTGACGTCAGCATGCTCAGCTCCCCCCGACCAGCGCTTCTATTGTCGCCCGCCCGACCGCCGCGGACAGCTTGCCGCCGGTCGCGGCGACGTCCTTGCTTTCTACCACCACGGCGACGGCGATCTGGGGGTTATCGGCAGGTGCGAACGCCACATACCAGGCGAACGGCGGGGCGTTCTTCGGGTCGATGCCGGTCTCGGCGGTGCCGGTCTTCGACGCGATGGTCAGCCTGTCGCTCTTGCCGTCGCCGCCGGTGTGCTCCTCCGACTTGATCATCATGTCGCGCAGCTCGGCCGCGTCGTCGCTGGACATGGCCTCGCCGAGGGACTCCTCGTCGTAGCCGGAGATCTCGTCGAGGTCCGGCGCGAGGATCCGCTGCACGAGCTGCGGGCGCATCCGCTCGCCGCCGTTGGCGATGGTCGCCGCGATCGACGCGTTCGCCAGCGCGGTCAGGCGGACGTCCTTCTGGCCGATGCCCGACTGGAACAGCGCGGGCCGGTTGGGGATCACCATGCACTGGTCTTCGGCGATCGGGCCGAGGCAGGAGGGCACCACGGACATCGGGATCTGCAGGTCGGGCTGGCCGAGGCCGAACTTGACCGCCTGGTCCCGCAGCTTGTCCTCACCGAGCTGGTCGGCGAGCTGGGCGAACGCCGTGTTGCACGAGTTCTCCAGCGCGGACTCCAGCGAGCCGGTGCCGCAGGTGCCGCGGCTGTAGTTCGCGAGGCAGGTCGAGTCGTCGGTGTCGCAGTTCGTGTCGCCGTTGATCACGTTGATGCCCGGCGCTGTCGTGACCTTGCTGTTCCTGTCCTTGCCGTCCGCGAGCCCGGCGGCGGCCGTGACCAGCTTGAACGTCGAGCCGGGCGCGTAGTTGTCCGAGATCGCGCGGTTCAGCATCGGCTTCTCGTCGGTCTGGTAGCTGTCCCACGCCTGTTGCTGCTCGTCGCCGTCCTGGCTCGCGAGCCCGCTCGGGTCGAAGGACGGCGTGGACACCATCGCGAGGATCTGGCCGTCGTCCGGCTTGATCGCCACCACGGCGCCGGTGAAACCGTTGCGCATCATGGCGTCGTAGGCGGCCTGCTGCACCTTCGAGTTGACGGTGGTGACGATGTTGCCGCCGCGCGGGTCACGGCCGGTGATCAGGTCGGACAGCCGCCGCACGAACAGCCGGTCGTCGGAGCCGTTGAGGATCTCGTCCTCGGCGCTCTCCAGCCCGGTCGAGCCGTAGCGCACCGAGTAGAAGCCGGTGACCGGCGCGTACAGCGGGCCGTTCGCGTAGGTCCGCTGGTACTGCAGGCGCCCGGACGTCGACTTGACGTTTGCGATGATCACCTCGTCGGAGGTGAGGATCTTGCCGCGCTGCCGCGAGTACTCCTCGAGCAGGACCCGCCGGTTGCGCGGGTCCGTGCGGTAGTCGTCGGCCTTCACGATCTGGATGTACGTGGCGTTGGCCAGCAACAACACGATCATTGCCAGCATGGCGAGGCCGACACGGCGCAGCGGGGTGTTCATTGGGGCCGCTCCACCATGACCGTGTGTGCCTCCGCGATCGGCGCCTGGTTCACCGGCTTGGGCTTCTGCCCGGTCTGCGGCCGGCGTGCCGCGTCCGAGATCCGCAGCAGCAACGCCACCAGGACGTAGTTGGCGAGCAGCGAGGAGCCACCCGCGGACAGGAACGGCGCGGTGATGCCCGTCAGCGGGATGAGTTTGGTGACCCCGCCGACGACCACGAACACCTGCATGATGAGCGCGAACGAGAGGCCGCCGCCGAGCAGCTTGCCGAACGTGTCGCGGACGGCCACGGCACTGCGCAGGCCGCGCATCGCCAGCAGCATGTACACGAGCAGCAGCGCGGCGAGGCCGATGAAGCCGAGCTCCTCGCCGATGGCCGCGGTAATGAAGTCGCTGTTGGCGAACGGCACGATGTCCGGCCTGCCGGAGCCGAGCCCGGTGCCCGCGATGCCGCCGGTCCCGAGCCCGAACAGCGCCTGCACGATCTGGTAGCCGGCGCCGTCCGGATCGGCGAACGGATCCAGCCAGCCCTCGACTCGCACCTGCACGTGGCTGAACAGCTGGTAGGCGATCAGGCAGCCGACGACGAACAGCGAGAGCCCGACGCCGATCCAGATGGCCCGCTCGGTCGCCACGTAGAGCATCACGAGGACGGTGCCGAAGAACAGCAGCGAGGTGCCCAGGTCCTTCTCGGCGACCAGGACCATCACCGAGACGCCCCAGCAGAACAGGATCGGGCCAAGGTCACGGGCCCTCGGCAGGTCGACCCCGAGCACGCGGCGGCCGGCCGCGATGAACAGGTCGCGCTTGGACACCAGGAACGCGGCGAAGAAGATCAGCAGCATGATCTTCGCGAACTCGCCGGGCTGGATCGAGAAGATGCCGACCCGCAGCCAGATCTTCGCGCCGTTGATCGTCGGCGCGATCACGCTCGGCAGCACCGCGGGCAGCGCCAGCAGGAACAGCCCGACCAGGCCGAACGTGTAGCCGTAGCGGGTGAGCGTGCGGTGGTCCTTGATCACGAGGAGCACCGCGAGGAACATCGTCACCGCGATCGCGGTCCACAGGATCTGCTTGGGGACCGCGTTCTCCCACTCGGACTCGGTCTGCAGCGCCGCCTCGGCCTTGGCCAGGTCGATCCGGTAGATCATCACCAGGCCGAGGCCGTTCAGCAGCGCGACGCACGGCAGGATCAGCGGGTCGGCGTAGGGCGCCCACTTGCGGACCGCGGCGTGCGCGATGCCGAACAGGGCGAGGTAGGCGAGGCCGTACCAGACGATGCGGAAGCTCAGCGCCTCGTTCTGGTTGGCCTCGACCAGCATCAGCGCGGCCGTGACCAGCCCGGCCGCGAACGCCAGCATGGACAGTTCGGTGCCGCGCCGGGTCGGAGCGGTCGTGCCTTGCGCGTCGCCGGCCGGTCCCGCCAGCAACCCCGCCGAGCCCGGCTGTGCCATCAGCCGCCGCCCTCACGGGCCTCGCGGCAGTTCACGCCAGGCTTCGGCTCGGGCTTGTCCGAGGACGGGTTGCCGGCGCTCGGGTTCGCACCCGTGGTCTGGCCGGGCGGCGGCGTGGTCGTCGTCTTTCCCGGCGTCGGCGTGCCACTCGGCTGGCCCGCGTTCCGCTCCTGCTCCTTGATCAGCGTTTCGCACGGCGGCAGCGGGTACTTCGTGCGCAGATCACGGATGAACTGGCGGGCGTCGGGGATGTTGTCGAAGCTCTCGGTGCCCTCGAGGATCGTGTCGCGGCCGAGCTCCTTGAGGTCGGCGACGTAGAACTTGTCGCAGGTTGGCACGCTCGGGTCGCACGAGCCCTGCACCTGGCGGTTCAGTGAGATGCCGAAGATGCTGCCGCGCACGCCCTGGAAGATCGCGATCTCGCCGTCGTCAGCCTCGCCGACGAAGTACTGCTTGTTCACCACCACCCACGTCGCGACGCCGCCGCCCGCGAGCAGCAGGAGCACCACGAACACGAGCGCGAACACGCGGAAACGTTTGCGGCGCTTGGCCTTCGGGTCCGGCGGCGGAGGCGGCGGCGCCACCGGCTTCGGCACCTCACGGGGCCCGGTGATCGCACCGGCCCGCGCGGCGGGCGAGTCCGGCGGCTGGCTCTGGTCCTGGCCGTTGCCCGCGGCGCCGCCCACGATGGGGGCGTCCTCGCCGAAGTCGATGTCCACGACGTCCGCGACGATCACCGTCACGTTGTCGGGCCCACCGCCCTTCAGCGCGAGCTCGATCATCCGGTCAGCGCACGCCTGCGCGTCCGGGATCTGGATCGTGTCGGCGAGGGTCTCGTGGGTGACCACACCGGAGAGGCCGTCCGAGCAGAGCAGGTAGCGGTCGCCCGCCCGTGCCTCCCTGATCGTCAGGTTCGGCTCGATCTCGTGGCCGGTCAACGCCTTCAGCAGCAATGAACGCTGCGGATGCGTCGCGGCCTCGTCTTCGGTGATCCGGCCTTCGTCGATCAACGACTGGACGAACGTGTCGTCGTGCGTGATCTGCGCGAACTGGCCGTTGCGCTGGAGGTAGGCACGAGAGTCACCGATGTGGACGAGGCCGATCCGGCTGCCCGCGAACAGGATCGCGGTCAGCGTCGTGCCCATGCCGTCGAGCTCGGGATCACTCGCGACGAGTTCTGCGATGGCGCCGTTGCCGGCGTTGGTCGCCTCCCGGAGCTTGCCGAGGAGGTCCTCACCCGGCTCGTCGTCGTCGAGGGGGGCAAGGGCGGCGATGACGACCTTGCTGGCCACCTCACCTGCCGCGTGTCCGCCCATGCCGTCGGCTAGGGAGAGCAGGCGTGGGCCGGCGTACACGGAGTCCTGGTTGTTCGAACGCACCAGGCCCCGGTCGCTGCGTGCCGCGTAGCGAAGGACGAGGGTCATGACCGTAGCTCGATCACCGTCTTGCCGATTCGGATCGGGGCCCCGAGAGGCACCCGGAGGGGTGCCGTGACCTTAGCCCGGTCCAGGTAAGTGCCGTTCGTCGAGCCCAGATCTTCCACGTACCAGTCCGTTCCGCGCAACGAGATCCGCGCATGGCGGGTCGACGCGTAGTCGTCGTCCAGCACCAGCGTCGAGTCGTCCGCGCGACCGATCATGATCGGTCTGCCATCCAGTGAGATGCGCGTGCCCGCGAGTGCCCCGTGCGTCACCACCAGTTGACGGGGCGCCTTCCCCCTGGCCTTTTTGCCTGCCGAGCGGCGAAAACCGGGGACAGCAACCCGGATACCGGCTGCCGCGTACAGGTCTGAACGAACCACCCGTAACGCGGCCAGCACGAACAACCAGAGCAGGGCGAGAAACCCTGCTCTGGTCAGCTGCACAACCAGCTCTGGCACCTGTAGCGAACGCTCCCGCCTTGAGGGGATAGGTGAGACCGCCCGGTCTAGACCGTGTCAGCCCTGAGTACGAAACACCAACGAGGAGTGACCGATGCGGATCACGTCACCGTCGGCCAGCTGCCAGGTCTGCACCGGGGTGCCGTTCACCGTAGTGCCATTGGTCGAACCGAGATCCGCCAGAGTCGCCGACTGGCCGTCCCACGTGATTTCCAGGTGCCGCCGGGAGACCCCGGTGTCCGGCAGACGGAAGTCCGCGTCCTGGCCACGACCGACCACGTTGCCGCCCTGCTTCAGCGAGTAGGTGCGGTTCGAACCGTCGTCGAGCTGCAGGCTGGCGTTCAGCTGACGAGGGCCGGTCTGCACGGCGGGCGGCGCGTAGCCCTGCTGGGCGTACGGGTCGCCACCCTGCTGGTACCCCTGCTGGCCGTAACCCTGCTGCTGGCCGTAACCCTGGTCGTAGCCCTGCTGGCCATAGCCCTGGTCATAGCCCTGCTGCTGGCCATAACCCTGGTCGTAGCCCTGCTGCTGTTGCTGCTGGCCGTAGCCCTGGTCGTAGCCCTGCTGCTGCTGGCCGTAACCCTGGTCATACCCCTGCTGGCCATAGCCCTGCTGCTGGCCGTAACCCTGCTCGTAGCCCTGCTGTTGCTGCTGGCCATAGCCCTGGTCGTAGCCCTGCTGCTGCTGGCCGTAACCCTGGTCGTAGCCCTGCTGCTGGCCGTAGCCCTGGCCTTGCTGGCCATAGCCGTACTGCTGTCCGTAAGGATCGCCCTCGGGCGGTTGGCCGTAGCCGGGAGGCTGGCTCATGGATCGGTCTCCTGCGTTGCGGGGTTGTGCCGACTGTGCATCCCCAGGCGCCCTGGCCGGAGCCTTGACGTCCGGGTCGACAGTCGAGCGTATTCGGAACTGTCCGGTGTGCAGCGCGTCGGAGCGCTCCAGGGAGACTACGACGTCACCGTATGTGTCCCACTGCTGCTCCGCGAGATACTCCTCGACACAGTCCGCGAGCAGCGCGGTGGTGCGGTCCTCTTCCCCGGCGAAGTTGCCGAAGTCCTGGTCACCCAGTTGCACTATGTAGTGATTCGGGGCCAGGAGCCGGCCGCCAGCCAGCTCACGGAGGTTGACCTCACCGTCACGCAGCAGCGCCTGTGCCAGTTCCTGGGGCACCACACTGCCACCGAACACACGTGCGAAGGTGTTCCCGACGGCGTTCTCCAGCTTGCGGTTCAGCCGCTGACCGATGCCCATGGGTACCTCCTTCCTACGTGTGCTCCTCGTTCGATCGTATCCGGCTCTGGCCCCGAGGACAGGGCGATGTGCAAACCTGATTCGGGACCATGTAGTCTTCGGCGCACACCACTCGGGGCGAGTGGCGGAATGGCAGACGCGCACGGTTCAGGTCCGTGTGTCCGAAAGGACGTGAGGGTTCAACTCCCTCCTCGCCCACTCATCGACCGACATGTACCTGCTGGGTATGCGGGGACATTGTCGGTCTTTTCATTGTATTGGGGTGGCCAAGCCCCCCGCCTCCTCGGCGCCCGCTCTATCAGCGGGGTTGCGTTCGTCACGTTGTCGTTGGCGAGGTTCTCGGACGCTCTCGTTTGGGTTCGCAACCGATCTTGGGCCCGCGCCGACGCCCTGTAGCCGCCCGGTGACACGCTCCGCTCCTTCTGTGTCCGTTTCGGGTGTTTCGGCTGGTGGTCTGGACCTCTTCGCCGTGTCGGGATGGCGGCGGCGAAGGAATTCCCGGTGCTTTGTTGGTGGGTTATGGGGCGGTGCTGGTTCTTGTTTGGCGCGGGTTTCGTTGCTCGGCCGGGGTGTTTGTCGACCGGGAGATCCGGCGGGCCTTCTTGTGGTGCCGAGGGTTTTGGGGCCGTCATTCGGCGGGTTTTGGGTGGCGGTCGCGGACGGGCCCGCGCGCGGGGTGCTGTTGATCTTCTTGCTGGTGAGGGGGGCTTGCGCACATCGTCAGTCACATCCTGTCGCGCTCTGTTCAACCGCCGAGCCGGTGACTCACCCAGACGGCGGCACCGTCGGGCAGAAGTCCTAATGCCGGTCGTCGACCGGTCACCGACCGCTCAGCGCCGTCGGTCGCAGGAGGGCCGTTTTCGTCTGCGGTTGGTGGGGGCGGGGGAGGTAGGACAGTGAAGTAACCAAAAACGCCGTGCTTGGCAGGGGATGGCATAGCCGACGGCACAGCGGTAATGGAGAGGGTTGGGTTCGTGACGGGCATACCAGGACGCACGGCGGTTTCGGACAACCTCACGGCGGTGCCATCGCCACTCGTCCCTCCCGTCGAGCTTCCCGCGAAGGCGGACGAGCTGGCGGCGGCCGCGGCTCGTGACCTCGGGTGGCAGGGGATCGTTCTTCCGGAGATGAAGCTGCTCGGCAGGCGCATCTCCCTCGTCGCGCAGCTGATGCCCGACGCACACGCCGAGCGCATCTGCCTCGGCCAGGCGCCCGAGGTCGACCGCGCCACCGTCGCCACCTGGGTGTGGCCGGAGTTCAACGGCCGTGTCCCGGCTGCCGCCGTCCGGATCGTCGGCGCGATCGCTGTCGCCCGTCACTGGCGGACCGGGCTGATCAACGCGGTGCCGTTCCTGCGGTACTGCGACGCCGCGATGGTGTTGCCGATGTCGGTCGTCATCACGAACGACTACCTCGTCAACTGCCTGCCGAGGGCCCGCGCGTACGGCGTGGCCATCGCCTCCGCGTCGCCAGGTCCCGAGGTCCGCATGGACCTTCCCGGCCGCGCCGACCGCGCGCCCGCCGACGTCGACGGCACCCACCGCTGGCTCGGTGAGCTGGCCTACGAGCAGATCCTCGCCGCCGCGTGAGGGTTGTCATCGCGGGTGGGCACGGCCAGATCGCCCTTCGGCTGACCAGGTTGCTCGCCCAGCGCGGGGACGTGCCGGTCGGCATCGTCCGCAACCCGGACCACGTCGATGACGTGCGGGAAGCCGGTGGCGACGCCGTCGTGCTCGACCTCGAGCGGGCCACGGTCGACGAGGTGGCCGCCGTGCTCGCCGGTGCCCACGCCGCCGTGTTCGCGGCCGGTGCGGGACCGGGCAGCGGCGCCGCCCGCAAGGACACCGTCGACCGGGCCGCGTCCGTGCTGTTCGCCGACGCCGCAGAAGTGGCGGAGGTGCGGCGTTTCCTGCAGGTCAGCGCCATGGGACTGGACCGGGCTGACGACCCGTCGATGGACGAGGTCTTCGCCGTCTACCTTCGCGCCAAGGACGCCGCCGACCGCGCCGTCATCGAGCGTTCCGGGCTCGACTGGACCATCCTGCGTCCCGGACGCCTCACCGACGATCCCGGCACCGGGACGGTCACGCTCGACGACCACGTCCCGCCCGGCGCGGTCACCAGGGACGACGTCGCCGCCGTGCTCGTCGCCCTGCTCGACCGGCCAGGCACCGCGGGCCGCGTGTTCGAGCTGGTCGGTGGGGACACCCCGATCGACGTGGCGCTAGGCGCCTAGCACCCGCTTCAGGTACGGGTTCAGGAACTTGCCATCGGGGTCCAGCTCCGCGCGCAGCCTGGTGAAGTCGTCGAACCTGGGATAGCGGGCACGCAGGTCGTCCGCGCCGAGCGTGTGCATCTTCCCCCAGTGCGGCCGGCCACCGACCGCACTGGCGACCTGTTCGAACAGGTCGAAGTACGCCCGGTACGGCATGCCGACGAACTGGTGCACCGCGATGTACGCCGAGTCCCGCTCGTACGCCGTCGACAGCCAGATGTCGTCCGCCGCCGCGACCCGGATCTCCACCGGGAACATCACCGGGTCGGCCAGCTCGGGCACCCGCTTCCGCAGCTCGCCAAGCACCTCGGGCAGCGCCGCCCGGGGCACCGCGTACTCGGACTCCACGAACCGCACGTCCCGGTTCGTCACGAACACCTTGTGGGACACGTCCGAGTACGCCCGCGCGGACAGGACGGCCGACGACAACCGGTTGAGCGGTCGGACCAGCGGTCGAGCGGCCCTTCCCACACGGCAAACGGCACCAAACAGGGTGTTCTCCATGAACCGGTACTCGACGAACCGCCGTACGGGCGACAGCGGCTCCGGCATCGAACCGGCCGGGAGCCGGTTGTTGCGCTTGGTCAGCGCCTTGCGGCCGTAGGGGAACCAGTAGAACTCGAAGTGGTCGTTCCCGGCGCAGTTCTCGTCCAGTCCCGCGAGCACGTCCTCGATGGGCTCCGGCCGTTCCTCGGCCGCCAGCACGAACGACGGCTCGGTCCGCAACGTCACGGCCGACACCACACCGAACGCACCAAGCCCGACCCGGCCGGCGGCGAACAGCTCCGGCCGCTCGCCGGGTGAACACGTCACGACCGATCCGTCCGCCAGGACCAGCTCCAGCGCCGCCACCTGGGTCGAGATGCCGCCGTACCGGGCGCCGGTGCCGTGCGTGCCGGTCGAGATCGCGCCCGCAATCGTTTGCGCGTCGATGTCGCCGAGGTTCGTCATGGCCAGGCCGAGACGGTCCAGCTCGGCGTTGAGCGCGGCCAGCGTGGTGCCCGACCGAACGGTGACCAGGCGTGAGTCCACGTCGGCGGACACCACACCGGTCCACGCGGACAGGTCGATGGCCCGGTCGTGCGCGGCACCGACCGCGGTGAAGGAGTGACCGCTGCCGCGTGCGCGCACGGTCCGCCCCGCGCCGGCGACCGCGGCGGTCAGCTCGTCGAGGTCCCTCGGCGCCACGACCTCGGTGGCGACCGCCGCCTCCGTGCCCGCCCAGTTGCGCCATGCCGTCGTCATGGGGGGATCCTTGCAGGTCGCCGCTCGCCGGGTCGCGGGCGTTGAACGGGTGACGGTGGCCTGACCAGGCCGTACCGTTGGCTCGTGCCCGATGAGACGTTGCGTGCCCGCCTGGACGCGGCCACCAAACAGCTCGAAGCCCCGCTCGCCGTCGTCGACCTGGCGGCGTTCGACCGCAACGCCGACGATCTGGTCCGGCGGGCGGCGGGGCGGCCGATCCGGGTGGCGAGCAAGTCCGTGCGCTGCCGGTTCCTGGTGGAGCGGGTGCTGCGCCGGGACGGTTTCGAGGGCGTCATGGCGTACTCGCTGCCGGAGGCGCTCTGGCTGGCGGGCGAATGGGCAGGCACGGACCTCGACGAGGTGGACCTGCTCGTCGCCTACCCGACGGTCGACCACACCGCGCTGCGGCAGCTCGCGGCCGATGACCACGCCCGCGGCCTGGTGACGATCATGGTCGATTCGGTCGCACACCTCGACCTTGTCGACGCCGCGCTGGGTTCCGGGCACCCCGAGATCCGGGTCTGCCTGGAGCTGGATGTGTCCTGGCGACCCCTCGCGGGACGTGAATTCGCTCACATTGGCACCCGTCGATCACCGGTCTTCACGCCCGCGCAGGCCGAGTCGCTGGCCAAGGTCATCAGGAAAAGGCCGGGTTTCCGGCTTGTCGGGCTGATGGGTTACGAGGGCCAGATCGCCGGGCTCGGCGACCGCCCCGAGGGCAAACCGGTCATGGGTGCGGTGCTGCGGTGGATGCAGGACCGTTCGTCGCGTGAACTGACCGGTCGTCGGGCGGCGGCCGTGCGCAGGATTGGCGACCTGGAGTTCGTCAACGGCGGCGGCACCGGCAGCATCGAGACGACCGGCTTCGACGACTCGGTCACCGAGGTCGCCGCGGGCTCCGGGCTGGTCGGGCCGACGCTGTTCGACAACTACCGCCGGTTCGCGCCGGACCCGGCGGTGCTGTTCGCGCTGCCGGTGGTCCGCAAGCCGAGGCGGAGGACGGCGACGTTGTTCTCCGGCGGGTACATCGCGTCCGGCCCGGCAGGCAAGGACCGTTTGCCGACGCCATACCTGCCTGCCGGCCTCTCGCTCGTCGGCACCGAGGGCGCGGGTGAGGTGCAGACGCCGGTGACCGGCAGCGCGGCCCGTGACCTGTGGGTGGGCGACCGGGTGTGGCTGCGGCACACGAAGGCGGGCGAGCTGGCCGAGCGGTTCACCGAGTACCACGTGCTGGAGGGCGACCGAATCACCCGGGCGGTACCGACCTACCGAGGCGAAGCCCGCTGCTTCGGTTAAGGGAATGGCCAGGACAGGCCCTGGTCCTGCTCATGCATCTACCCGGCCAGGTAGGCCCTGACCACCTGTTTTGCCTCGTTGATCATCTCTTCCTCGTCGAAGAGCTTGCGGCGGAACGCGAGCGCGAGGATGGCGTCGCCGATGTCGCTCGCGATGGTGATCTGCTTGTAGAGGCTCTCGACCGGCAGGTTGTTCTTGCCGGACACGACCTTGGCGATCTGCTCGGCGATGACGGAGTTGTTGTCGCGGCCGTCCTCGATGAGCCGGATGTCGATGGTGTCGCCGAAGCGGACGCGGCTGAACCCGGGGATGGTCCGGTACATCTCGACGTAGATGTCGATGATCTGGTCGACCCCGTGCCACCAGTGTTCGAGGTTCTCCCAGTCGAGGCGCTGTTCGATCTCACCAGTGAAGTGGTCGAGGTTGCGCTTGGTGAGTGCCTGCACGACGGCTCGCTTGTCGGGGAAGAACTGGTAGAGCGACCCGACGGCGACCCCGGCACGTTCCGCGATCAGCGTGGTGGTGACACCGTCGTAGCCGAGTTCGTCGATGAGCGCCGCGCACGCCGCGAGCATCTGCTCGACGCGCTTGGCGCTGCGCTGCTGCACGGGTTGCTTTCGCAACGGAACCTGGGTCGGCACATGTTCTCCTAGCGAGGGGCTGTACCACCATCCTGCCCCCACAAGACGTGAGCTTCCACCACGTTGTGTAGACGAAGCCGCCCAAAAGGCCGCTTACCCTCGAACAACCCGTCCCAGGATTACCCGAAAACGACCCCGGTCCGCGTGGTCCGCGGACCGGGGTCGCCGGTCGTGTGAGGTCCTGGGTCGGCGGTTCGGTCCGTCTCGCTCGGGGGTGCGTACGACACGAACCGCCGACCACAGGTGGCGTCCCTCCTGCCACACACCGCGCGGGGGTCGCGGCGGGCGAGGGAGCGCCCGTGTTTACCTAGTGCCCGTGGCCAACCGGCCGGTGTGCGTCACGCGTGCGCGGTCCGCGTGACGGGCGGGCTGCGGTGTTGGCGCGAGCCCACCGGCCACCAGGTGCTCGTAGGCCGCCTGCCAGACAGAGCAAGGCGCCTTCTGTTGCCGCCACCGCGACGAGCACGCGGGGCAGTTTCCCTTCTCGTCGGGCTCGTGGGCGGCGAGCATCGCCCGCCAGCCCTCGGTCAGCCTGGGAAGCTCGGAACGCGCCACGGACAGCAGGGACGGCGCGTCAGCGCGGTTGGCCAGCTCCGACAGCATGTCGAGCCGCTCCCACACCGCGTTGCGGAGCACCTGTCCGAGGATCTCGTCCATCGAAACGTCACCGCTACCTTTCCGCCTGTTCGGCGGCCTCACGAAGCGCGGACCGCAGCTGGCCGAGCTGGCCAGATGTCAGTACCGCGGTTTCGCCCGGCGGCCCTACCAGGACCACCCGATTACGTTCAACGAGCACGGTGAGGCAGCGTTCCCGGTTGACGACATCGCCACAGTTGATGCGCCAGACCTGCCGTCCGAGGACCGAGCCGTGCAATTCACCACGGTGGTCCGCGTCCATGTCGTCAGCCATGGCGTCAAGTCGAGGTGGTGCCGTCTTGACCAGTTCCACTGTCCGGCTTCCCTCCGTGCTCGTACGCTTACAACCAACTACATTGATGGCTTGAGACACAGATTGGTGCTTCACAGCGCCGATCGGCGGCGGTTTGACGATAAGCGGTCGAGCGACTTCGGTCGGGCCGATCAGGTTCGTCGATCTGGACTTTCAGTGGTTGTGAAGTGCGCTTAGTCTGCGCCTGACGCCCAGCGGACTGTGAGGGGGCGGAATGAACTCCATCGGGTCTCAGAGCTCTTCTTCTGTGACGCCAGAGGCGTGGGAAGACCAAGAGATGCGGAACGCGCTCGCCGCGCGGGAGGTCAGCTCGATCTACAAGCAGCTGCGACGCAAAGGCGTGTCCCAACGCCAGATCGCCGCGATGACCGGTCAGTCACAGTCCGAGGTGTCGGAGATCCTCAAAGGTCGTCAGGTCATGGCCTACGACGTCCTGGTCCGGATCGCCGAC
>NZ_JBARWZ010000028.1:0-3276 GCF_049647105.1 Actinophytocola sp. | reverse complement strand
CAACCGACTCGTCGGCATCCTCCACGGCTGTCTCCGCAGCCGCACCCACTACAACGAGACAACCGCCTGGACTCATCACACCGAGCCAGCCGCTGCTTGACATCTACGCTCCTGGGATGTCTTTCGGGACATCGCGCCAGTCCGCCACCTCTGATGGGGACGCCGCCGGGGCCGGGCGCGAAGCGCCCGCCCCCGCGAAGCGGGCTTGGCCAGACCAACGCCCACCGCACGACCAATAAACCGTGAAGGACATCGGTGGACACAGGTTGAGCGCCCCGAAACGCGGTGACTGTCCCCGAGCGGCGCAAGCCCGCCACCAAGGGGCTCCCTGCCATCCCGTCGACCTGGCGAAGCCCGATCACGCCGTGTCAAGGGGGCCCAAAAGACCAAAACACACCATGCGAAAGCCCGGCCCCCTTGACACGGCGTGATAGCCCCTGGGAGGTCGACGGGATGGCAGGCAGACCCGAACCCAACGCAACCAAAACAGCAAAACCCCAGGCCATCCTGGAGACCTGCCCCTCCGGCGAGGAGCCGCCGGAGGCAAAGGCCCGCCGACGGCAAACCGGCGAGGCAAACACAACCGGTGCATCCCGAACGCGCCAGGAGCACACCTGCCAAACGGATCCGACTCCGACCAGCACGTGAATGCTCCCGGGTCAGGTCGCCGGGTCGTCGAGCAGGTCGCGGGTGGGTGCGTGCCGGATCTCACCGGCGTGGGTCACGCAGCAGCCCGCGATGATCTTGTCGGTGAAGTCGGGGGTCAGCCCGTCGTCGGAACGCAGGAGCAGCAACAGGTTCACGACGTTGGTGCTGTAGAGCTGGCTCGCCTGCGCGGGCAGCTGGCTCGGCACGTTCGCGCCACCCCAGACGAGCACGCCGCCGATGGTGACCTCCTCGCCCGGCTTGGCCCCCTCGACGTTGCCACCCGACTCGGCCGCCAGGTCCACCACGACCGACCCCGGCCGCATGGCGGCCACCATGTCGGCGGTCACCAGGATCGGCGCGGTGCGGCCGGGCACCGCCGCGGTGGTGATCAGCACGTCCGCGTCGGCGACGTGCGGTGCGAGCAGCTCCCGCTGCTGCCGCGAGCGTTCCTCGGTCATCTCGCGTGCGTACCCGCCCGCGCCTTCCAGCGTCGGCAGGTCCAGCTCGACGAACTCGGCGCCGAGGCTGCGCACCTCGTCCGAGGAGGCCGCACGCACGTCGTAGGCCCGCACCACCGCACCGAGCCGCCGCGACGTCGCGATGGCCTGCAGCCCCGCGACGCCCGCGCCGAGCACCAGCACGGTGGCGGGCCGGATCGTCCCGGACGCGGTCATGGACAGCGGCAGGAACCTCGGGAGCCGCTCCGCGGCGACGATCGCCGCGCGGTACCCGGCGACGAAGGACTGCGACGACAACGCGTCCATCGCCTGTGCACGCGAGATGCGCGGCACGAGCTCCATGGCGAGCGCGGTGTGGCCGCCGTCACGCAGCGCGCGGACCAGGTCGAGCTCCTGCGCGGCCGGGAGGAAGGAGATGGTGATCGCGCCCGGCGCGAGCTCACCGAGCCGGAACTCGGGAATCGGCTGCACCGACAGCACCACGCCCGCGCCACGCAGCGCGTCGCCGGACACCGTGGCACCAGCCTGCCGGTAGTCCTCGTCGGTGAACCCCGCGGCGGCGCCGGCACCCGGCTCGACCGCCACCTCCTCGACCACGTCGGCAAGTCGCGACACCAGACCCGGCACCAGCGCCACCCTGCGCTCGTCCGGCCTGGTCTCGCCAATCACGGCGATCTTCACGAATCGCACCCTAGACCATTGATTTCGGTGAACGCACACCAAACCCGTTCACCGATCAACTAATCCACAGAGGACGAATTCGGGTTATTTCACGGTTTCCGGCTCGCGTTGGGCCAAAAGAGTGAATCTTGCAATTCTCTATCACATGACGGCTTCCACCGTTCGGCGGACCCACCCCGCACCGGTCGCGGTTACCGTGGGGCCGCCCCGGTACGACAGGCCTCGACCACGGAGAGGAACCCATGCGGCCCGTGAGCGCGACATCATGGAAACTCCGGCTCCGTCCGATGTCCATGGTCACCGTCATCGCCGCGGTCGCCGTCGCGACCTCGGGCTGCGCGAGCAGCTCCACGGGCGACGACGGCCCGTCAGGACCGCCGACGCAGAACGGCGTGCTCCCGACCGGCCCGGCACGCCCCAGCACGGAGCTCGTGCGCATCACCGGTGAGGTCGAACTGGGCACACAGCCCGGATGCATGGTGTTGAACGCCGAGTTCACGAAATACGTCCTGCTGGGCGGCGACCAGGCAACCCTGGAGGAGTTCGAGGAGGAGGGCACGGACGTCACCGTCACCGGTCAGGCGCACACACCGACGCCGACCGACTGCACCGACGGCGTCCCGCTCGCGATCCAGGAGATCGTGCCCGCGGTCTGACGAACGTGGCGTGACCACCACACGACGTCGATGGCACGACACCGCCTCATTCGACAACCTCCGGCAGCTCGACGACGAACCGTGCCCCGCCACCGGGACGCTCCTCCACCCACGCGCGCCCGTCGTGCCCGCGCACGTGCTGCGCCACCAGCGCCAGCCCGAGCCCGGCGCCACTGTCGGACGCGTCGCGGTCGGCGGGCGAGCCACGCGAGAACCGCTCGAAGACACGCTCCCGGTCGGCCGGGGGCACTCCCGCTCCCGCGTCGTCGACCTCGATCCTGGCCTGCCCGTCACGGGTCAGGACTCCGAGGCGCACCAACCCCTTCCCGTGCCGGGCGGCGTTGTCGAGCAGGTTCACCATCACCCGCTCCAGCCTGCGCCGGTCGCCGGTGATCCACGGGTGCGCGGCCATGTCGAGCACGCCGGGCGCGAGCCCGCCGTACCCGACGGTCACGGCGCGCACCAGCTCACCGAGGTCGACCAGCTCGAACGTGGACCGGTCCTGGTCGTGCCGGGAGATCTCGAGCAGGTCGTCGACCATGCGCCGGAAGCGGCGGAGGTCGGTGTCGAGCAGTTCCACGGCCTGGCGGGACCCGGGCGGCATCTCGTCGCGCCGCCGGTACAGCACGGCCATGGCGTTGAGCATGGTGGTCAGTGGCGAGCGCAGCTCGTGGCTCACGTCGCCCGCGAACCGGGTGTCCCGCGCGACCCGCTGCTGCAGGCGTTCCGCGGTGTCGTTGAACGCCTGCGCCAGCGGGACGAGGTCCGGGTCGCCCGTCGCGGGCAGCCGGACCCCCAGGTCCCCACGCGCCGCCTCCGCCGCCGCCGCGGTC
>NZ_JBARWZ010000027.1:0-84821 GCF_049647105.1 Actinophytocola sp. | reverse complement strand
GGACGTTAGCGTCCCGAAAGCGCCTTTCATGGCATCGAATACGACTTCCTGGCGGCCTGCCACGTGAATACCACCATCGGATCGTTCTCCCCCACCGAGAACTCGCACTCCTGCTGCCACCCTTCCTGCCGGTACAGGGTGGCGGCGGGCGCCTCGGGGTGGGTGGCGAGCCACGCGGCGGGCCAGTCCTCGACGTAGCGGGTGAGCAACGCGCGGCCGATGCCGCGCCGCTGGTGACCGGGGTCGACCATCAGCTCCGCCACGACCACCGCGGGCGCGACGAGCCGCCGGGCGATGGCCGGGGTGGCGGCGGTGGCCAGCGCGTCGTCGAACGGTGAGCCGGACGCCAGCTCCTGGCCGGCAGGCCAGCCGTAGACCACGCCGACGAGCTCGTCTCCATCGGCCACCACGACCCCGCCCGACCCGCTGTTGGCCATGTGTTGTCCGAGCCGGCCCTGAAAGGCCGCGAGCCGTTCCTCCGGCTCGTGCCACGGCGGCGAGGTGAAGCACTTCCGGTAGAGGCGTTCGAGCTGATGGCTGTACGCGGCCAACTCGAACGCGTTCACGGAGCGGACGGCGATGTCATGGCTCACGTCCGCAGGTTAACGCGGACTCAGTCGTCGTCGCGATCGCCTCCGTGGCGGTCGCCGCCGTGGTCGTCGCCGCCGTGGCGGCCGCTGTCGCTGTCATCGTCGCTGTCATCGTCGCCGTCGTCGTCCCGGTTGTCGTCCTGCTCGACGCGGGTGACGTCGCCGGTCGCGGCATCGACGCGGACGTCGTAGGTGATCCCGTCGCGTGCGGTGATCTCGACCTTCCACTCGAGCCTGCCGTGCTCCACCTCACGCTCGACCTCGTGGACCGTGCCGCCCATGCGCTCCTGCACGACCCGGGCCGCGTCGTTCGCGGACATGCCGCCGGGCGCGGGCGCGGCGCTCGACGAGGTCGGGGTGGTTTCCGAGGTCGACGAAGAAGTCGGCGTCGAAGAAGACGACGAGGTCGGGGGCGGGGCCGAGGTCGCGTCCGGCGACGGCTGGTCACCGGACGAGAGAGCGAACGCGGTGCCCGCGGTGACGGCCAGCGCCCCCGCGACGATGGCGCCGACGAGCAGTTTCCTGGTCATGTCGGTTCCTTCCGTTGCTGGTTGATGACAGCAACGGTGCCGCCGGGCGGCCTATCGGCGCGCTTCCCGACGGTTAACGCGGGCCTAAGAGCTCGACGACGACCCGCAGACCACCCGCGTCGGCACTCTCGAACCGCACCGTGCCACCCGTGCGCTCCGCCGCCCGCCGCACGATGTCGAGCCCGAGGCCGCTGGAGCCGGACCCGCTGACGCCACGCAGCAACGCGCGCCCACCTGGCAGTCCTGGGCCAGCGTCGTCGACGGTGAGCACCGCGCCATCCGGCCGCGCGGCGAGTGTCACGCGGAACGCCGTGCCATGCGGGGTGTGCGCGAACACGTTGCCCAGCAAGGCATCCACGCACGCCTCGAGGTCGGCGCGCGGTAACGCCACCGGCAGCGGGCCGGGCGTCACGTCGACGGTCAGGTCGCGTTCGGTGTCCTCGGCGAGCACCGCCCAGAACGCGACGCGGTCGGTGACGACCTCGGCCGCGTCGGCGACGGCCGGTGGGTCGCCGCGCCTGCGGGCCTGGTGGATCACGTCGGTGACCACCCGGTTGACGGCGTCGACGCGGGCGCCGATGCGTTCCGCCGCCTCGGGATCGCTCAACGCGTCCGCCTCCATCTTCAGCGAGGTCAGCGGCGTGCGGACGCGGTGGGACAGGTCGGCGATGGTCTCGCGTTCCTCACCGAGCAGACCGTCGATGCGGCCCGCGAGCCCGTTGAGGGCGGTCGCGACCACCCCCAGCTCACCCGGCGCGGACGTGTCCGCCCGCGCGTCCAGCTCACCTCTGCCCAGCCGGTGCGACACCGCCGCGAGGTCCACTGTGGACCGGACGAAGGTGCGGGCGAGCCGGTCCGCCACGAGCAGGCTCACGAGCAGCAGCGTGACGCCGAGCCCGCCGAGCAGCAGCCACGCACGCGGCACCCCGGCCGCCAGCTCGGCGTCGGACACGAACGTGCGGATCACCGCGGTCGGCTCGGTACCTCGGTCGACGGCGAACACGATCTCCCTGCCGCCGGGCACCTCACCGGACTGGCTGACCCCGCGCTCCGCGAGCGTGACCAGCGGCGACCGGGTGGCGGGCGCACCGAGCACGTCCCCGTCCAGGAACACGGTCACGTCGTAGACGGAGCTCGCGTCGACCTCCCGGACGCTCGCGGCGAGCGAGGGCCGGTCGGTGGTGGCGACGAACGAGGTCAGCGCCTGGGCCTCGACGGTGGCGCGCTGGACGGCTCGGTCGGCGGCGACGTTCTTCACCAGCAACGCGAGCGGCACGAGGAACGCCACCAGCACGAGCGTGGTGGTGGCCGCGACGAGCAGCAGTACGCGCCGCCGCACGTCATGCCTCCGGCGCCGCGAGCCGGACGCCGACGCCGCGGACCGCGTGCAGGTAGCGGGGTTGCTGCGCGGTCTCGCCGAGCTTGCGGCGCAGCCAGGACAGGTGGACGTCGACGGTCTTGTCGGCGCCGCCGTATGGCAACTGCCACACCTCGGTGAGCAGCTCGCGTTTCGACACCACCTCGCCCGCGCGCACGGCAAGGTGGTGGAGCAGGTCGAACTCGCGCGGCGTCAGCTCGAGGACCTGCTGGTCGAGCACCGCGCGGCGGGAGCGGGGGTCGACGGTGAGACCACCGACGATGACTGTCAGGTCGGCCTGTTCCTCGACGCCGCGACGCAGGACCGCGCGGATGCGGGCGTCGAGCTGCGCGATCCCGAACGGCTTCACCACGTAGTCGTCGGCGCCCGCGTCGAGGACGGCGACGATCTCGGCCTCGTCGTCGCGGGCGGTCGCGACGACGACGGGGACGTCGGAGACGCCGCGCAGCATCGCCAGCATGGCCGTGCCGTCGAGGTCGGGCAGCCCGAGGTCGAGCACGACGACGTCCGGGCGGGTGCTCACCGCCTGCTCGAGCCCGGCCATGGCGGTCGGCGCCGACACCACCGCGTGCCCCCGGTCGGTGAGCCCTCGGATGATCGACGACCGGATCGTCGCGTCGTCCTCGACGACGAGTACCTGGGCCATGAGTGCGACCGTAGCCGGTGTCCGGTGCCGAGTCGTGCGCGATAGGGGCACGTTAGGAGGGTCTTAACCATCGGATGGGCATACTGGCGTGGTGCGTCTGACGACCGGGTTCGTGCTGTGGTTGGTGGCCGCCGCGGCCGCGACCGCGGTCGGCCTGGCCGCCGTGGCCGCCATCGGGACCGACATCTTCGGCGCCGGGCAGGACCCGCTGAGCCAGTCCGAAGTGGACGAGCTGCTGACGAGCCAGTCGCGGACCTCGCCTGCTCCGCCGTCGTCGTCGGCACCCCCTCCACCGCAGGACACGACGACGGCGACCGTTGGCGGCACGGTGATCTCCCGGTGCGAGGCCGGTCTCGTGCGCATCATGTCGGCGAGTCCCGCGCAGAATTATGGCGTGGACTCCGACGACGACGAGCTCGACGATCACCCGTCGGTGAAGTTCTTCTCCGGCGAGCGGGAGATCGAGGTGCGGCTGCGGTGCGTTGGCGACACGCCGACCGCCACGATCCGCGACGATGACTAGGTCAGCCCCGCTTGCTCCTCCAGGCGGTCCAGGCGGCGCAGCACCGGCTCCAGTGCCTTGCCCACGGCCGTGGTGAGCGCGGCCGCGCCGCCCTGGTTTGCCTGCAGGTGCACGTAACCCGCGAGTGCCGCCGACACCACCTGCCGTACCTGGCGGGCCTCCGCGCCCAGTCCGCGCAGCACCTGACCCGCGGTCCCGTCCGGTTCCGCGACCAGGCCGAGCAGCAGGTGCTCGCAGCCGACGTAGTTGTGGCCCAGCGTCAGTGCCTCCAGCACGGTCAGCTCCAGCGCGTTCGCCGCGGTCACGCCGAACCGCGCCGCGGCCCCTTCCGAGGACGACGGAGATGGCGGCGGCAGCTCGCCAAGGACCTTCGCCGGGTCGATGTCGATCGCGCGCAGTACGCGCAGTGCCAGGTTGCTGCCTTCCTCGATCATGCCGCGCAGCAGGTCACGCGTCCCCACCTCCGCCGCGCCTCTGGCGCGAGCCGCCGTGATCGCCAGGTTCAGCACGTCCTTGGCACGCTGGGTGAACGACGTGAGCGCCGCCGTCGGGTCGGTGCCGGTCAGGTCGCCGACGGCGCGGATCGCGGTCACCCGCTTCACCGACTGCTCCAGGGCACGCTGGCAGATCGCGGAGACCGGCAGGCCGGTGTCCTTCACGCTCTCGGCGAGGTCGTCCGGGAGGTACACGTTAATCTTGGGCATGACCCCATGTATACCCCTTTAACGGGTTATACGACAAGCAGCGGGCGCACCCCTTCGCCGAACCAGTACGCCTCCTCCAGGTGCGGGTAGCCGGAGAAGATGAACTCCTCGATCCCGATCGCGTGGTACTCCGCGATCCGCTCGGCCACCTCCTTGTGGCTGCCGACCAGCGCCGTGCCCGCCCCGCCACGCACGAGTCCCACGCCGGCCCACAGGTTCGGATAGATCTCCAGCGAGTGCGCGTCACCGCCGTGGGCGCCGCCGTGCAGCGCCACCATCCGCCGCTGCCCCTCCGACTCGCTCGCCGCCAGCTGTTCCTGCGCCTTGCGGACCTGCGCCGGGTCCAGCGCGTCCAGCAGCTTCTGCGCCTCCCGCCACGCTTCCTCCGACGTGTCACGGGAGATCGTGTGCAGGCGGATGCCGAACCGGATCTCCCGGTCGCCCGCCAGCGCGCGTACCTTCGCGATCTTCTCCGCCACCTGCGCGGGCGGCTCGCCCCACGTCAGGTACACGTTCGCGTGCCTGGCCGCGACCGGCAGCGCGGCAGGCGACGAACCGCCGAAGTAGATGTCCGGCAACGGATCGGGCGGCGCGATCGCCGTGGCGCCCTCGACCGACAGGTGCTCGCCCGCGAAGTCGAACGGCTCGCCGCTCCACACACCACGCACGATCGACAGGAACTCGTCGGTGCGGGCGTAACGCGCGTCGTGGTCGTGGAAGTCGCCGAAACGGCGCTGTTCCACCGAGTCGCCGCCGGTCACGATGTTGAGCAGCAGCCTGCCATCCGAGATCCGCTGGTAGGTGCCCGCCATCTGCGCGGCCAGCGTCGGCGAGATGACGCCCGGCCGGAAGGCGACCAGGTACTTCAGCGTCGTCGTCTCGCGGATCAGCGCGGCCGTGGTGAGCCACGCGTCCTCGCACCACGTGCCGGTCGGGGTCAGCACGCCCTCGAACCCGAGCTGTTCCGCCGCCCGCGCGACCTGTGCCAGGTAGTCGATGCCCGGCTTGCGTGCTGCGGCCGGACCGAGGGAACGGTTGGCGTGGAAGCGCTCGACGATCGTGCGGCCGTCGCCGGTGGTGGGCAGGAACCAGTGCAGGCGAATGGTCATGGCCTCATCCGTTCCAGAAGTTCCAACGTGGACACACAGTCACTCCTCGACATACCGGGATGGCGCGGCAAAGCTGTTGCCGCGCAAGGGAGTGGACGAAGGAAGGGCTAAGGCCCCGTCCAGCGGGGACACGCCTGGGCGCAGACCCGGACGAAGTCGACGTGACGTCGCTTGGTCAGAGCTGGGGTCATGTCTTGCATCGCAACACCCCGCGGACCCGTGGTCAACGGTGTGGGAAAAGCGTCCACAACGTGGAAACCACGCGGGCGACGTGTCCGGGTTGGCGGCAGAACTGGTTAAGTGGAAGTCGTCGGTCCTGCGAGCCTGCTTCTCGGTCCGTACCAATTGTTGACGGAAGCGCCCAGGCCCCAACGCATAGGTTGCGTCCAGGCTGAAATACGTCGCGCTAGTCGGGGGTTAGGATCGATCGTAGTCTGTGGACGTCGGGGGTTTGCGGGTGACTGGTGATTAGGTTGGTTGCCAGCGTTCGGATTGCGGGCCGGTTGACGACTTCGCCTGGTATTTGGCGGTAGGCTGCGGTCAGTGCTTTAGCGGATTGATCGGGACGGCCGTGTAGCCACCAGGCGTTGGCGAGGTCGGCGAAGAGGCGTGCGCGTCGTTCGGCGGTGGGGAACATGGTGGGGTGCAGCGTGCGGGCGGCTTCGAGTGCCGCTGCTGAGTCCCCGAGTGCGTTGTGCATGCTGACCTTGTAGAGCTGGACCTGCTTGGGAGTGAGCGCGGTGGCGTTGACCGGCGTCGCCGCGCAGCGGGGTTGCGGCGGAAGCAGTCGCAGGGCTTGGTCGGCGTCGCGGGTCAGTTCGCTTGCGCGGTCGTGATCGCCGGATCGGGCGGCGGCGTAAGCAGTGGAGCAGAGCATCTGGACGAACATTGTCCGTTCGTCTGGGGTGTTCAGTCCGGACTTCTCGATCTCGGTGATCGCGTCGAGATTGACTCGTTGCGCGAGGTCGGCGAGTTGTTGATGGCGCAGTACGATGCTCAGTGCGCGGGTAGCTGTTGCAATCGTAACCGGTGATTCGGCGTGTCGTGCGTAGATGACGGCTCGGTCGGCGGTCAAGCGGCTTGAGTCGTGGCTGCCCAGTTTCGACAGGATGTGGGTGGCCAGCTCGTAACTGGAAGCGAGCGTAGCCCAGGAGTGTGGGGTGCCGGTCGACTCTGCGTGCTGGTGACCGGCGGCCAGTAGGTCGGGCAGGTTCGTCACGAGGTCGGTGTGTCGGCCTTTGTCGTAGAGGGCACGGCAACGGTCTAGGTGGTCGGCCGCGGCCGTCGCGGAAACCGGGCCAGGGGGGTCGGGCATCAGGGTGAGAGACTCGTCGAGTCGCGCCAGTGCCCAGACTGGCACCGACAGTCCTGCCATGGCGAGGAACTGTCGTCGATGCATATCGCTCCCTCCGCTGTCCGGGTCGGGACGCGGAGGAACGTTACCGATTCCTAGTTGCCAGAGATCGACGTCGTAGCACTTGGCGAGGTCGAGCAGCGTGTTGAGTTCGATTGGACCGCCGTTCTCGATCCGCGAGATCGCTGACCCGGAGTATCCCGTGCGAGCGCCTGCCTCGGTTTGTGTCAGGCCGCGTCGTAGCCGCGCGTCTCGCAGAGCTTTCCCTACTGCTTGCATGGCCACCTCTCCGGCAAACCGGCCTGGCTTTAGCGCACAACCGGGTTGTTGGCAAGACGGTTCCCGTAACTCGCACGTCGTTCGCGCGGAGCGGGCGGGACGTCCCGAAACACCGTAATTGACGTTTCACTGTCAGTGCACAAGTAACCGGAGTGAATTCGGAGGCGTCGGATGATTCCGCACGTGATCTTGACGTGGGTGACCACCGCGCGGGGTGGCGCGGAGGATTCTGTGATCGAGTTGGCGACAAATCTGGCGCGGCTGGTGCCAGCGGTTGAGGTGATTTGGTGGCGCAGAGATGGCCCGCCTGCTTCTGATGCTGGGAATGCTCAAGTCCACGAGGTGGCATCCTGGAGCGAGTATCAGCACACGCTCACCCGGGCGTGCTCTGTAGAGCGCGACCGGCAGATGGTTGTGATTTCGAGCCATCGCACGGTTGCCGCCGACGTAACGCTTGTACCACACGCGCGGGTCATCCCCGTTGTTCGCCATGTGGTCGACGCCGAGCAGACGTTACGGGTGATCGATCCGGCGAGCGGTGACTTGGTCGAGCGCACAATCGCCAACCTGCCATGGGAGCTACTGGTCACGGTACCGGTCTGGGTGGGGATTTCACATGCCTCAGCGACGGCGTTGCGGCACCATGCTCCGCGCGCTCGGCACGTCGTCGCCATCCCGAACGGTGTCCGCATTCCGGCCGTGGTGCCAGCCCGCGCCCGACCCAAGACGGGACGGCTGCTGCTGCTGGCGACGGTGGCGCGGACGGTGCCGTGGAAGCGACTGGACACCCTGGTGCATGCAGTCGCCGACCCCCGGCTGCGCATCGCGACCCAGCTGGACGTGTTCGGCGAGCCGGGTTCCCACCAGCCCGATCTGGAGCGCTTGGTGGCTGAACTGGACGCGCCGGTCCGGTTTCTTGGTCACGTGGATGACCTACCGCACCAGCTGGCGGGGTATGACCTGCTGGTCACCGCCGCCGTGCAGGAAGGGTTCGGGCGCGGGGTGATCGACGCGGCCGGCGTGGGCGTTCCCGCGCTGGTTCCGACGGCCGGCGCCAGTCCGGAACTGGTCATCGACGGGCTCACCGGCCGGGTGTATGACCCGGATAAGCCTGCCGCGCTCGTCGAAGCGTTGCTCGAAGCCGCGCTAGATCGGGCGCCGTTGGTCCGCATGGGCAGATCCGCGCGGGCGCTGGCCGACGCCTGGTACACGCCCGGCCGGTGCGCCGCCCAGTACCTGGAGCTGCTGTTGGACCGGCAGGCCACGCCGTTGGCGGCGGCATGAACCCGGCGTGACCGCTACTGGGTGACGTGCTCCAGCTCAGCGACGCCCGCACACCGATCCGACCGCGTGGATTCCCGCTGGCAGCACCGTACGTCCACCCAACACCACCAGCACGTACCACATCACTACGGAAGGAGCGTTGTCATGCGCTACCAATCGCACCGTCAGCACCTGACCCGGGTCGTCGAGGACCTGATTGCCTGGGAGGCCCTCAACCCGGCCGGCGGTGCCGTGTCAGTGCGACTGCCGGACGGGAACATCCTGATGTCCCGCACCCGGATCGCGTTCGACCGATGGAAGCCCACCGTGCGTGACTTCATCGTCCTCGACCCGAACGGCCGGATCGTCGAGCAAACGGGTGGGCTTGGTGCGTCCGGCACCCCGATGCACCTGGACCTGTACCGACTGCTGCCCAAAGCAGGCGCGATCGTGCACGCCCACGCCCCGTACACGCTGGCATTCGCGTCACTGGGAATTCCAGTGCCAAGCGTCATCAACCGCGCCGACATGTTCGGCAACGTCCCCTGCCTGCACGCCGACGACACCACGGTCAAAGCCCGCTACCTGGCCAACCCGACGCCGCTGGACCTGCCGGAGGGCATGGAGCAACGCGGGGACGTCGCTGCCATCAGCCTGCTCGAATACCGACCCCAACTCGAGGACATGATCGCCCCGCGCGCCGCCGAGATGGAACGGCACGGTCTCGCGTTCACCCTTTACCGCCATGGCGCGTTCACCGTTGGCCGGGAGATGGAGGAGACCGTCGATCTGATGCTGCGCCTGGAGGAATCTGCTCGCACGGCGCTGCTTCAAGCCCAGTTGACCGGCGGCATCGTCTACCCCAACCGCCTCTACAGCACGGAGACGGTCTCTGTCGGCGAAGCCGCGCCACCGCCAGCACATTCTGTGACCGCGAGCACGGAAGTAAGCGCGTCGGAGACCGCCGAGGCTGCGTCCGTGGCGGGCCCCAGCCAGCGATGACTCAACCGATGACGAAGCGGATACTGGCAGCGGATCAGCACTCGTCATCCCGGACCTGCGCGCCGGATTCGGTTACGTCCTCGCCGCGCTCGTCGCCGAGGGCACCAGCACCATCACCGGCACCCGCTACCTCGAACGCGGCTACGAACAGCCCGTAGCCAAACTCGCTGCGGTCGGCGCACACCTCAGCACTCAACCAGCCTGACCATGCACGGGTTGCCCGCCCCTGTAGGGGGCCGGGCAGGCCATTCATGATGGGGCCAGTCATGCGGTCTCCACGCCGGTCCCGGGCGGGAAGGCTTTAAGGCAGGCAACCCGACATCGTCGACAACCAACCCCCACAGTGTCAACTGGACTGCGAAATCGAGTCCAGGTAGTGGCGGACAACCTGAATCGACGAATCCGCGTACGGGCCGCCCAGCTCCGCCAGCTCATGAATCGATGCCACGGTCATCACATCGTCGAATTCCGGTGTGCGACCGGCGGCAACTTCACGAGCCTTGAGTGCGGCGAACCGATCACGGACCTCATTTTCCGGAAGCGCGGGTGCACGGAAAATGACTCCGACATTGCCCCCGGATGTGCGCGTGACCATGCAGAGCTTGAGCCTCGCCGAGGACGCGGTGATGCCCGTCTCCTCCGCCAGTTCGCGTGCTGCCTCACGTGCCAACCAGGTGTCGTCCCCATCGCCGGCCGGATCGGCAGATGGCTCGGCCACACCACCGGGAAGCTGCACCCGACCCGCCACCGCCGTAGCCGACGACGTCCGCCCGACCAACAAGCCACCCTCCACAGTCGGCTGGACAACGGCCGCAAACACACAAGGGGCCGTCTGCACGCCAGGAACTCGGCGCAACGAGAAGTACCGGTAGCTCACGGGCGCCCACACCAAGGTCAGCACTGATGTCGCCGGCTGGTGTTCAAACTCCACGCACACCACAGCAGGACCGTCGTACAAAGCCGGGTTGGCCCGGATCGCCTCATCCCACGCGCGATCCATAGCCCTCCGCTCGTCCGCTGACAGCACCGGCGGCCGGGTCCGCACCAGCCGGAGCCGGCCGGGTTCGAACACCTCAACAGGTTTGGACGACCACAGCATGCCGGTCGCCGACCTCCCTTCGCGTCACGTCACGTCACGACCATCGCAGTTGGCACCACGGCATCGCGCTACACGATCGTCAACGATCAGCACAGCGTCCAGCATCTGACCAGACACAACGACACCGGGTCCGATGGATCCCGGTGTCGTTGTCGGGTTGAGCCTTCGTCCCAGACAGCTGGAGCGCCACCGCACTTTCCTGCCTGCGACCCCTCCAGTTTAGGGTTACCTAACACCTGGAGGGGGACCATGACAGCACTGACCGGCGGAGGACTGCTCCTCCGCTCGTTCCGGCGGCACCGCGGCCGCCTGAGCGCGGCGACCGCGCTGCTCTGCGGGCACCAGGCGGCGGAAACCCTGGTCCCCGTCCTGATCGGCGTGACCATCGACCAGGCCGTGAGCACCGGCGACACCACGCGAATCCTGCTGTGGCTCGCCGTGCTGGCCGCGCTTTTCACCAGCCTCACGATCTGCTGGCGCTTCGGCGCGCGGCTCGGTGTGGTGGCGCAGCAACGGGAGACCCACCAACTGCGCATCGAGGTGGTGTCGCGAGTGCTCGACCCGCGCGGCCACCGCACCGGGCAGCGGGCAGGCGAGATCATGCAGATCGCGACGTCCGACGCCGAACGCGCCATGTCCGCGATGCACGCGACCGCGCTCGTGCCCGCGGCGGCCACCGCACTCACCGTCGCCGCCGTCTCGCTGCTCACGATCAACGTCCCGCTCGGGTTGGCCGTGCTCGTCGGGGTGCCGGTGCTGGTCGCGATACTGCAAATGCTCGGGCCACTGCTCACCCGCCGTGCCGCCGCCGCGCAGGAGGCCGCTGGCCACACCACCGCGCTGGCGACCGACCTCGTGCGCGGGGTCCGCGCGCTGCGCGGCATCGGCGCGCAGGACAGCGCCGCCACCGCCTACCGCCGCTCCAGCCGCACCACGCTGGCGGCGAGCCTGCGTGCGGCCACCACCAACGGCGTCTACCAGGGCACGTCGGCCGCGGTCAGCGGGCTGTTCCTCGCGGCGGTGGCGGGTTTCGCGGGCTGGCTGGCGGTCGAGGGCACGATCACGATCGGCGAGCTGATCACGGTCGTCGGGCTCGCCCAGTTCATCGCGGAGCCGGTGCGCCTGCTCGCCATCGCGGGCCAGCTGCTCGCGAACGCCCGCGCGTCGGCGAGCAGGGTGGCCGCGCTGCTGTCCGCGCCGACAGTGCTGACGCCGGGCACCCGCACCGGCCCGCTCCCCGACCGGGGGGTCACCATCGACGGCGTCACCTACCGCACGCTGACCGGGCTCGACCTCGCGGTCGGACCGGGCGAGACGCTCGGTGTGGTCGGCTACGAGCAACGCG
This sequence comes from Actinophytocola sp., assembly GCF_049647105.1. GTDB lineage: Bacteria > Actinomycetota > Actinomycetes > Mycobacteriales > Pseudonocardiaceae > Actinophytocola. Next base: position 72,999 of record NZ_JBARWZ010000027.1, on the reverse strand, counting down.
ACTGCGACGCGCTCGTCGACCTGCTGTCGGGCACGGTGCCGCCGGACGAGTACGAGGGCACGATCACGATCGGCGGGGTACCCGCGACGGAGCTCGAACTCGCCACCGGCAGGCGTGAGGTGCTGGTCGAGCACCATGACGTGGCGTTGTTCGAGGGCACACTGCGCACGAACCTCATGTCCGACGAGCCGTCCGGCGCCCTCCGCGCCGCCGCCGCGGAGGACATCGTGGCCGCGCATCCCGACGGCCTCGACCATCCCGTCGCCGACCGCGGCATCACGTTGTCGGGCGGGCAGCGCCAGCGCATCGGGCTCGCCCGCGCGCTCGCCGCGGCACCGCCGGTACTGGTGCTGCGCGACCCGACCACGGCGGTGGACGCCATGACCGAGGAGCGGATCGCCCACGGCATCGCGGAGTTGCGCGGCGACGCGAGCACCGTGCTGATCACGTCGAGTCCCGCGTTGCTGGCGGTCGCCGACCGCGTGGTGGTCATCGCCGACGGCAAGGTGGTCGCGACCGGCACCCACACCGAGTTGTCCGAAGTGGACGCTCGCTACCAGGAGGCGGTGCTCCGGTGAGCGGAGCTTGCGGAGCGAAACAGACAATGCAGAGCGGAGCTTGCGTAGCGAAACAGACAATGCTGGGCGGGCCGCTCGGAGCCTGCGAGGAGCGGTCGTGAGCGAGCTGCTTCCCGTTGCCTCCGCGCGGCGCACCGCGGCCGCCCTGTGGACCGAGGTCCGTGCGCTGCCCGCGCTGGGCGTTCTGACCGGGCTCACGGCCGTCGCCGCGAGCGCGGCCGGGCTCGTCGCGCCCTGGGTGCTCGGCGACCTCGTCGACGACATCGCGGCAGGCGCGGACCGCGGCGACATCCTCACCTCGGCCACGATCATCGGCGTCGCCGCGCTGCTGACCGGCGTGCTGGCCGGCCTGGCCGCGGTCCTGATCGCGCGGCTCGGCGAGACGGTCCTCGCGCGGCTGCGCGAACGCGTCCTCGACCGCACGCTGCACCTGCCCGCACCGACCCTCGACAAGGTCTCCTCCGGCGACCTGCTGTCGCGGGTCGGCGACGACGTGTCGGTGGTGACGTCCGCGATCAGCCAGACCGGTCCGACGCTCGTGGCCGCGCTGCTGACCGTCGTGCTCACCGCGGGCGGCATGTTCGCGCTCGACTGGCGCCTCGGCCTCGCCGGGCTCGCGGCCGCGCCGTTCTACGTGCTCGCGGTCCGCTGGTACCTGCCGCGCTCGGGTCCGTTCTACGCCAAGGAAAGGGTCGCGATCGGCGACCGCGCGCAGGCCATGGTCTCCGCGCTGCAGGCGGCGCCGACGGTGCGTGCCTACCGGCTCGAGGACGAGCACACGGCCGCGATCAACGACCGTTCCCGCGCCGCGATGGACCTGTCGATCGGGGTGTTCCGGCTGTTCACGCGGCTGGTCGCGCGGATGAACCGGTCCGAGTTCGTCGGTCTGTCCGCGATCCTCGCGACCGGGTTCCTGCTGGTGCGCGCGGATCTGGTGACCGTGGGTGCGACGACCGCGGCGGCACTGTACTTCCACCGGCTGTTCAACCCGGTCGGCGCGCTGATCATGGAGTTCGACGAGGTGCAGGCGGCGGGGGCGAGCCTCGCGCGGCTCGTGGGGGTCGCGGACCTCGACCCGCCGAAGCGACCGACGCGGGTGCGCGAGCCGTCCGACGGGACGCTCGCGCTGGCCGGGATCGCCCATCGCTACGAGGAACCGCTCGTACTGGACGACGTGTCGGTGACCGTACCCGCCGGGACGCGGCTCGCGGTCGTGGGGACGACCGGCGCGGGCAAGACGACCCTCGCTGGCATCGCGGCGGGGTTGCTGGCCCCGGAGCGCGGCACGGTCACGCTCGGCGGTGTGCCGGTCGGCGAATTGGACCGGGCCCGGCACCTCGCGATGCTGAGCCAGGAGGTGCACGTGTTCTCCGGGCCGCTGGTCGAGGACCTGCGGCTCGCGAAACCCGACGCGACCGAGGAGGAGGTCTGGGCGGCCCTCGCAGTGGTAGGCGCGGACGGCTGGGCGCGGGCGCTGGAGTCCGGGGTGGACACCGTGGTCGGCGAGAGCGCGCACGCACTCACGGCCGCGCAGGCGCAGCAGGTGGCGCTGGCGCGGCTGGTGCTGGCCGACCCGACGGTCGCGATCCTCGACGAGGCCACCGCGGAGGCGGGCAGCGCCGGTGCGCGCGACCTGGAACGGGCCGCGCTCGCCGCCACCGAGGGCCGCACGACGGTGATCGTGGCGCACCGGCTGACACAGGCGGTGATGGCGGACCGGATACTGGTGCTGGACCACGGGAGGGTGGTCGAGAACGGCACGCACGACGAACTGGTCGCCGCCGGGGGCCGGTACGCGGAGCTGTGGCGCTCATGGCATGTTGCCGACCTGGGGGTCCAGCGGTAGCTTGATCCTTTGAATGCGCTTACATGCAGGAGGTCGCTGGTGGGGGCACCGACGGTGTACGACGTCGCCGAGCGGGCGAACGTCTCGATCGCGACCGTGTCCCGGGTGTATCGCAACCCGGACACGGTCCGCCAGCAGACGCGCGACCGGGTGCTGGCGGCGGCGCGCGAGCTGGGTTACGTGCCGAGCGGCAACGCCCGCGGCCTCGCCTCCCGCAGCACCGGCGTGCTGGGCCTGTGCTTCCCGGACTACGCGGACCCCGACCTCGATGACGACGACGCCGAGCAGACCCTGTACGCCGACGAGATCACCCGCGGCATGGAGCGGGCGGCTCGGCGGCACGGGTACGCGCTGCTGATCGCCGCGTCGCTGGCCGGTGGCCCGGAGAGCCTGGTCGCGTCGGTGGCCGGGCGGGTCGACGGGTTCGCGGTGCTGGCCCGCACCGTCGCCATCGAGGACCTGGAGCTGATGTCGCGGCGGCTGCCGGTGGTGATGATCGCCGGGCCGCGCGAGATCGACCACCTCGATCACCTCGAGGTCGCGAACCTCGACGGCGAGTTCGCGCTGACCACGCATCTGATCGCCGACCACGGCCTGCGCAGGCTCGCGTTCGTCGGCGGCGGCGACGACTCCCCCGACGCACAGGCTCGCTTCGCCGGGTTCCAGCAGGCGTTGCGGGCGGCGGACCTGCCGGTCCCGCCCGAGCCGGACGCGCGGGGTGACTTCACCCAGGCCGGTGGCCGCGAGGCCGCGCGCCGGCTGCTGGAGCGGGGCACCCGGCCGCAGGCGATGGTGTTCGCGAACGACCAGATGGCGGTCGGCGCGCTGGACGTGCTGGAGCGCAAGGGTGTGCGGGTGCCAAAGGACGTGGTGGTCGCCGGCTTCGACGGCATCCCGCTCGGCCGGGTCGTCCGGCCAAGCCTCACGACGGTGACCCAGCCGATGCGCCGCCTCGGCGAGACCGCGGTGGACCTGCTGGTCGAGCGCCTGGCCGACCCGGAGCGCGAGCCACGCTCGGTGATGCTCCCGGTCACGCAGACCCGGCGGGCGAGCTGCGGCTGCCCCGACCCGGCGCCGCGCTGATCCCCTCGGCTCCCTTGCGACGGTTCCGCGACCCACCTAGTGTATGCGCTTACAGGGAGCGCTTACATCGCCAAGGGGGCCGCTTGTGACCGACACGACCGCACGTCAGGACTGGGAACGGCGCATCGGTCTGCCCAGCACCGAACCCACCGGCAGGCCGCTGACCGGCATCAGCGAGCTGCCGCCGCCGTCCGGGCTCACGGCGACGCCCGGCACCGCGCTCGTGCACCTCGAATGGCAGCCGGTCGACGGCGCGCTCGGCTACCTCGTGCACCGTGCCACCAGCGCCGACGGCCCGTTCACGCCGCTCGACCACCTCGGCGGCGACGTGCTCGCGGTCCCCTGCCCGCCCTACGCCGACACGATGGTCGAGCCGGGTGCCACCTACCACTACAAGGTCGCCACCTGGAGCGACAGCGGGGCGGGTGCGCTGTCCGACGCCGTGACCGCGGCACCGGATGGTGGCACCGGCGCGGTCACCGTCGCCGTCGACGCCGCCGCGACCCCCACCCCGCTGCCCGACGTGTGGCGCCGCATGATCGGCGCCGAGCACTTCTCGCTCCTGATCTGGGACAAGCCCGGCGCGGGCGGGTCGGACGTGGCCGCCGAGTACGCCGAGGCGCTGCGGATCATGAAGGACGAGCTTGGGGTGCGCACCGTCCGCGCGCACGGCACGTTCCTGCCGGAGACCGTGACCGTCGACGCGGACGGCGGCTTCGACTTCGCCGGACTCGACGAGGTCTACGACCGTTTCCTCGCGACCGGCCTCAAGCCGGTCGTCGAGCTGTCCTTCATCCCGAGGGAACTCACCAAGGACCCGGACTACACCGTCTTCGAGTACCGGGCGCAGGTGTCCGTGCCGCGCGAGTGGGAGCGCTGGGGCGAGCTGGTGCGCGCCCTGACCGTCCACCTGCGCGAGCGCTACGGCGCCGACGAGGTCGCGACCTGGGAGTTCGAGGTCTGGAACGAGGCCAACCTCGAGGTGTTCTGGAACGGCACCCAGGACGACTACCACCGCCTGTACGAGATCGCCGTCCGCGAGATCAAGGCCGTCGACGAGCGCATCCGCGTCGGCGGCCCGTCCTCGGCCGCGGCAGGCTGGGTCGGCGCGCTGCTGGAGCACTGCCGCGAACACGACGTGCCGGTCGACTTCGTCTCGACCCACACCTACGGCAACGCGCCACTGGACATGCGGCCGCTGACCAGCTCGTTCGCGGCGGCGACCGGCAAGCCGGAGCCGGAGATCCTGTGGACCGAGTGGGGCGTCACGCCGACGCACTTCCACCGCGTCAGCGACTCGGTGTTCTCCGCGCCGTTCGTGCTGCACGGCATGAAGAGCGCGCTCGCCTCCACCGACTGCCTCGCGTACTGGGTGTGCTCCGACCAGTTCGAGGAACTGGGCTGGCCGCCCCGGCTGCTGCACGGCGGGTTCGGCCTGCTGACCGTCGGCAACCTGCGCAAGCCGCGGTTCTGGGCGCTGTACCTGCTGTCGCGGCTGGCAGGCGGCCGGATTCCCGCCACGTGCGCAGGCGACGGCGGCGAGTCGCTCGTCGAGGCACTGGCGACGCGCGCCGATGACAGCGTGGATGTGCTGGTGTGGAACGGAACCCTCGATCAGTCCAAGATAGACGGTGCGGCGGAGCTGGCCAGGGCCGTGACGGTGACGGTGTCCGGTCTCGCGCCAGGCACGTACGCCGTCGAGTCGGCGCGCGTCGACGAGGAGCACGCGAACATCGGCCGCGTGTGGCGGGAAATGGACGGCGGCGACTGGCCGACCGCTGAGGAGTGGGCCACGTTGCGCTCCTCCGACGAGCTCCCGATCGAGTACCTTGCGAAGGTGGCGGTCGGCGACGATGGTGTCGCTTCGGTCGCCGTCGAGCTACCCATGCCCGGGATCCGGTCGCTGCGACTGACCCGGCAGTAAAGCGAGGAGTGTTCATGGCCGTGCCCGCCTGGCTGCCCGATGCCGTGATGTACCAGATCTACCCGCAGAGCTACGCCGACAGCAACGGCGACGGCATCGGCGATCTGAACGGCCTCGAGTCCAAACTGGACTATCTGGCGTGGCTGGGCGTGAACACGGTCTGGCTCAACCCCTGCTTCGCCTCCCCGATGCGCGACGCGGGCTACGACGTCGCCGACTACTACGCGATCGACCCGCGCTACGGCAGCCGCGACGACCTGGCGAAGCTCGTGGACTCGGCGTCCCGCAAGGGAATCCGGGTGCTGCTCGACCTGGTGGCCGGGCACACGTCCGACCAGCACGAGTGGTTCGTCCGGTCGGCCGACGACCCGTCCGACGACCGCTACATCTGGGCGGACCGGCAGGCGGCGGGTTTCCAGCCCTCACCGGGCAGCCGGGAGGGTTTCTACCTGCCGAACTTCTTCCCGGTGCAGCCCGCGCTGAACTTCGGGTACGGGCGGAAGGACGCGGCGGAGCCGTGGCGCCTGCCGGTCGACGCGCCGGGGCCGAGGGAGAACCGCCAGGCATTACGCGACATCATGGACTACTGGCTGCGGGCCGGGGTCGCCGGTTTCCGGGTGGACATGGCGTCGTCGCTGGTGAAGGACGATCCAGGCAAGAAGGAGACGGCCGCGCTGTGGCGGGAGCTGCGTGACTGGCTCGACCACGCGCACCCCGAGGCCGCGCTGTTCAGCGAGTGGGCGCAGCCGCAGGTGTCGGTGCCCTCCGGGTTCCACGCGGACTTCTTCCTGCACTTCGGCACCAGCCAGGCGTACCGGTCGCTGTTCCACAACGGCGCCGTGTACGACCACTCGTACCGGACGCGGCCGTGCTTCTTCGACGCGTCCGGCGAGGGCAGCGTGTACGACTTCCTCGCGGAGTGGGCGACCGCGACGAGCGTGATCGGCGACGACGGGCACGTCGTGCTGCCGTCGGCGAACCACGACTTCCCCCGGCTGGTGTCGGGCTCGCGCACCGCGGACCACGCCCGCGCGGCGATGGTGTTCATCCTGACGTGGCCCACGCTGCCCGCGATCTACTACGGCGACGAGATCGGCATGCAGTTCCAGCCGGGGCTGCCGGACCTCGAGGGCAGCGTCCTCGGCGGCCCCCGCGCGGGTTACAACCGCGCGGGATCCCGCACCCCGATGCAGTGGGACAAGGCGGATCCCGAGGTGACCTACCTGCCGCCGCACCCGTCGCCGACCCGGCCGAACGTGGCCGACGAGCGGCAGGACCCTGACTCGCTGCTGAACCTGGTGCGGGAGCTGATCGCGTTACGGAAGGCCAACCCGGCGCTGGGTGCCTCGGGTGCCGTGGAGATCATCAACCCCGGCTACCCGTTCGTCTACCGCCGCGGCGACAGGTTCACGGTCGCGGTCAACCCCGCGTTCGAAGCGGTCACGACGGACATCCCGGTGCCGGGCACGCTGGTGCTCGGCCGAGGCACCCATCTGGACGACGGCAGGCTGCGGATGGAGGGCTTCAGCTACGCGGTGTACGCCGACTGACAGCTCTTGCGGCACGCGGCGGGGGCTGACCTGCGTCTTTCAGGGCGCCGCCGGGCCGGGCGCTGCGCGTCCGGAGCGCGCCGGGTCCGGCAGCGCGTCCAGCAGGAGCTTGGTGTACGGGGCCTTCGCGTTGCGGATCACCTCGATCGCCGGGCCGTCCTCGACCACCGTGCCCTTGTTCAGCACCAGCACCTCGTCCGCGAGCAGCCTCGCCGACAGCAGGTCGTGGGTGATGTACAGCATTGCCAGGTCTCGTTCGTGCACGAGGCGGTCCAGCAGCTCGATGATCTCCGCGCGGATGGACACGTCCAGCATCGAGATCGGTTCGTCCGCGATCAGGATCGACGGTTCCGGCGCCAGTGCCCGCGCCACCACCACGCGCTGGCGCTGCCCGCCGGACAGCTGGTGCGGGTACCGGTCCAGGAACACCGGGGACAGTCCCACGGCGTCCATCAACGGCGCCATCCGCGACCGTGCCTCCTTTTCGGACAGTCCGAGGTGGTTGCGCAGTGGGCGGACGAGTGTCTGTCGCACCGTGCGGACCGGGTTCAGCGCCGAGAACGGGTCCTGGAACACCAGCTGCACGTCCTTGCGGTACCGCCGCAGCGCCCGCCCCCGCAGCCGGTGCACCGCCACGTCGCCGAACATCACGGTCCCGCTGTCCGGGCGTTCGATGCCCGTGATCAGCTTCGCGATCGTCGACTTGCCGCTGCCGCTCTGCCCCACCAGCGCAGTGACCCGCCCGCGCCGCAACGTGAACGACACGTCGTCGACAGCGGTCACCGACGTGCGGCGCCGGGTGTAGGTCCTGTGCGCGCCCGTCACCGTGAGCACCGGCGGCGCCTCGGTCAGCGTGCGGGTGGAACGCACGAACGTCGAGTCCGTGAAGTCCGCCTTCGCCTCCGGCGCCGCGTGGCACGCCACCAGGCCGTCGCCTGCCGGGACCAGCGGCGGTGCCTCCGTGGCGCACTCCGGCAGCGCCACCGGGCACCGGTCGACGAACAGGCAGCCGTCGCCGGGCTTCGACAGATCCGGTGGGCGGCCCGGGATGTAGGTGACGTCGACCGTCTCCGCGCGCGGGTCCGCGTGGCTGCCGAGCAGGCCACGTGAGTACGGGTGCAGCATCTCGCCGACGGAACGCGACTCCACGACGGACCCCGCGTACATCACCATCACCCGGTCCGCGACCTCCATGACCGTGCCGAGGTCGTGGCTGATCAGCAACACCGCGAACCCGTGCTCCCGCTGCAGCGTCCGCACACTGTCCATGATGGACTTCTGCACCACCACGTCAAGACCGGTCGTCGGCTCGTCCAGCACCACCAGCTTCGGCGACAGCGCCAGCGCGAGGGCCAGCGCCACCCGCTGCCGCATGCCGCCGGACAGCTCGTGCGGGTGGAACCGCATGTACGACGGTTCCATCAGCACCATCTCGAGCAACTCGGCCGTGCGCGCCCGGATCTCCTGGTCCGTCAGCGAGGTGTGTGTGCGGAACATGTCGCTGAACTGCGCCTCGACCGTCAGCACCGGGTTGAGCGAGTTCATCGACGACTGGAACACGGTCGACAGCTGCCGCCACCGCAACGGCCGCAGCGCGTTCTGGTCGAGCGTCGTGATGTCGGTGCCGTCGAACCGGATCGTGCCGCCCGTGATGGCCGCGGGGCGGTCGAGCAGCCGCAGCAGCGCACTGCCCAATGTGGACTTCCCGCAGCCGGACTCGCCGAGGAGGCCGACGCACTCCCCTTCCGCCATCGAGAAACTCACCCCGCGCACGGCGTGCGTCGGCGGGGACTTCTTCGTCGCGTACGTGACGGACAGGTCCGAGACCTCCAGCAGGGACACGGTCACTCCTCCCGCAACGCCGGGTTGCTCAGCGCGTCCACGCCGAAGTTGACGAGGGTCATCGCGGTCACGAGCATCGTCAGCGCGAGTCCCGGCGCGATCAGCCACGGCCACTGGCCGGTGAGCAGCGCGCCACCGTTGTCGGCCCAGTACAGCATCGTGCCCCAGCTGATCGTGGTCGGATCGCCGAGGCCGAGGAACTCAAGGCCCGCCTCCGCGCCGATGGCCGCGGTGGCCGCGCCCATGAAGCCGACCACCACGAGCGAGGTCATGTTCGGCATGATCTCGCGGAACACGATCCGCAGCGGCCCGTCGCCCGCGAGCTTCGCGGCAGTCACGTAGTCCCTGGTGCGCAACGTGATGATCTGCGCGCGTTTGATCTTCGCGCCGTACGCCCAGCCGGTCACGCTGATCACGAAGATGATCAGCCACACGCCGCGGACCGGCGCGTACGCGGCAAGCGTGATCATCAGCGGCAGCACCGGGATCACCAGCGCGAGGTTCGTCAGGCCGGACAGGAACTCGTCGACCCAGCCACGCAGGTAACCGGCGGTCATGCCGATCAGCAGCGCGACGATCGTCGAGAACACGCCGGCCACGAGGCCGACCAGAAGCGAGGTCCGCGCGCCGTGGATCAGCTGCGAGAACACGTCCTGGCCCTGCTGCGTGGTGCCGAGCCAGTGGTCCCCGCTCACGGGGAGCGAGGCCGCGAACTCCGTCGACTCCGGGTCGTGTGGCGCGAGCAGTGGCGCGAAGATCGCGGCCAGCACGAACACCGACAGCAACACCACGCCCACACGGGACTTCCTGTTGGCCCACAGGATGCGCAGCCACTGCGGCACCCGGGAAGGCTTGGTCAGCGCTCCGCTCACCCGTACCCAATGGTTCGCCCCGCTCACGTCGCCTCCTTCCGCACGCGCGGGTCCAGCACGCCGAGCAGGAAGTCGGCCAGCAGGTTCGCGAGCAGCACTCCCACCGTGATGAACAGGAACAGCGCCTGCATCAGCGGATAGTCCCTTGCGCCGACCGCCTCCATCAGCAGCCTGCCGAGCCCCGGGTAGTCGAAGATCGTCTCGACGAGGACGGTGCCGCCGAGGATGCCGCCCAGCGCGAGCGCGAACCCGGTGACGTTCGGCAGGACCGCGACCCGCGCGCCGTACGCGAGCGCGATCCGCCGCGTCTTCAGGCCCTTCGCCCGCGCGAGGCGGGTGTAGTCCTCGCCGACCGAGGCCACCATGTTGTTGCGCATCCCGATGATCCACCCGGCGGGCGCGGTGACCAGAATGGACAGTGCGGGCAGGATGCCGTGGTAGATGGCGTCCCCGACGAACGCCCACGACCACGTTGGCGTGACGTCCACCGAGTGGCCGCCCGCGGTCGGGAACCAGTTCGTGGTGAACGCGAACAGGTACAGCAACAGCAGCGCGATCCAGAAGAACGGCAGCGACCCGACGAACTGCGAGCCGAGCGTCACGAACGAGTCGAACCGCGAGTTGCGCCGCCACGCCGCGAACGCCCCGAGCACCGTGCCGACGGCGAACCCGATGATCTGCGTGACACCGACCAGCACCAGCGTCCACGGCAGTGCCTCGGAGATCATGTGCGTCACCGGGTACGGGAAGTACGTGTAGCTGATGCCGAAGTCACCGCGCAGCAGGCTGCCGAGATAGTCCCAGTACTGCGACAGCAGCGACGTGTCCGGCACGCCGAGCATCAGCCGCACCGCGCGGATCTGGTCCGGGTCGACCGGTCCCTGCCCGGTGAGCTGCCCGACGATCGCCTCCGCCGGGTCCCCCGGCTGGAGCCGGGGGATCAGGAAGTTGACCGTCACCGCCGCCCACAGGGTGATGACGAAGAACGCGGTGCGGCGGAGGAAGTACCTCATGACCCCGGCGGCCGGAGCCGGGTGATGATCAGCAGGACATCGGTCGAGACCCCGTACGGGTCCTCGGCGCTCGGCCACCCGGTCACGCGCTTCGTGCGGTACTGGAACCACTTCGCGCCGTACCACAGCGGGATGTTCGGCACCTCGTCCATCATCACCCGCTGTAGCCCGTGCACGGCTTCCTTCTGCGACTGCTCGTCATCGGCCGACGCGAGCGTGTTCAGCAGGCCGTCGGTGGTGTCGTCGCGCCAGCGCGAGAAGTTCGACACCGCCGGCTTGCCGATCTCGGCCGACTGCGCGGACGCGAGCGGGTCGGCGAAGTCCTTGTGGATGTTGCAGTCCCCGCCGTACACGCCGAACAGCAGATCGTAGTTGCCGACCGCGCGATCGGCCTCGTACGCGGCCTGCTGCGGGGTGGCCACGTCGACCTGGATGCCGAGCTCGCGGAAGTCGCCCTTGACGATCTGCGCGGCCTGGATCCAGTCGTTCCAGCCGGTCGGGACCGTGAACTCGAACTCCAGTGGCTTGCCGTCCCTGCCCAGCCTGCGGTTGTCCCCGTCCAGCTCGTACCCGGCGTCGTCGAGCGCCTTCTTCGCCTTGCCGACGTCGTAGGCGATCTTCCCGCCGTCCTGGATGTCGCCGTCCAGCCACTCCTCCTGGTTGGGCAGGATGAGCCCGGCCTGGCTCGCGGTCTCCACGTACCCGAACTGCGCCTTGTCGGCGATGCCCTGCCGGTCGAACGCGGAGGTCAGCGCCCTGCGGAACGCCACGTCGTCGAACGGGGCCTTGGTGAGGTTCATGTACAGGCTGATCACGCCACCCGGCGAGAACCAGTACTTGTTGTGCTCCGGGTCCTTCGCGACGTAGACCTTCTCGATGTCCGGCACGAACATGGAGTTCATGTCGTACTCGCCACGCTCCAGCCGCAGCTGGTCGACCTGCCCCTCCGGCGAGTGCGTGAACCGCAGTTCCTTGACCTTGACCTTGTCGGCCTGCCAGTAACCAGGGTCGCGATCGAGCACCATCTGCCTGGCGTTGAACGTCTTCACGCGGTACGGGCCGGTGCCGATCGCGTCGTCGTTGGTGAACCGGACCGGGTCGCCCGCCTTCTCCCAGATGTGCTTCGGCACGATCTCGACCTTGGCGATCTTGGCGAACAGCAGCACCGCGGGTGAGGTGAACTCCATGGTGACGGTCGAGCCATGACCGGTGACCGACTCGAGGACCGGGCCGACCCCCATGAGGTCGAGCGCGGGGTTCGCCTTGATCATCTCGTAGGTGAACACGACGTCGTCGGCGGTGAACGGCTTGCCGTCGTGCCACTTCACACCGTCGCGCAGCGTGAAGGTCAGCTTCCGCGTGCCCTCCCACTGGTACGCGGTGGCGAGCCACGGCGTCTCCGCGCAGTTGAAACCGTCCACCTGGTACAGCGTCTCGAACGTGAACCCGACGACCGCCTTGTTGGGCGAGAACGGGTTGAAGTTGCGCTGCGGGGACGCGCCCGGCGCGTAGTCGCCCATGTTGATGAAGGGGACCAGGCCGTCCGCGGTCAGCCCCTCCGCTTCGGTCGAACCGGCCGAACACGCGACCGATCCCATGCCCACCGCAGCGGCCATCGCCGCTACGAGAAGACGCCAGCGTGCTGCCACCTTGCACCTCCGCACACCATTGACCGGCGACCGTGCCGGCACCCCCGACCCGTGCCAGCACGTGCCTTGTCCGTTGCGGCCCCGACCACTACGGTTGCCGATGTAAGCGCATCCTGTATGCGCTTCCATTTACCGGAGGTTAACCCTCTACCAGCGCCTACCGCAATAGGCGGGCCGAGCGATCGGGAGCGGAGAGCATGGTCGACACCGTGCACTACCAAGGCAAGCGAATCCTCGTGGACGCCGAGGACGTGCTGCTGCTGTCCGGCGAGGTCCACTACTTCCGGCTCGCGAGAGACGACTGGCAGGACCGGCTCGACAAGGCGAAGGCCGCGGGCCTGAACACGATCGCCACCTACATCCCGTGGCTGTGGCACGAGCTGCCGGACGGCACGGTCGACGTCACCGGCAGGACGCGGCCAGAACGTGACCTCGGCGCGTTCCTCGACCTGTGCCACGAGAACGGTTTCCACGTGATCGCCCGGCCAGGCCCGTTCGTGATGGCGGAGATGAAGAACGAGGGCCTGCCCTACCGCCTCTACCGCGACCACCCGGAGATCGCGCCAACCGGCTGGGACGGCAAGCCCGCGCCGACGAGGACGGTCGACTACCTCGCGCCTGCCTTCCTCGCCGCGGCACGCGAGTGGTACCGGGCGGTCATGCCGGTGATCGCGGACCGGCTGCACGGCAAGGGCGGTCCGGTGATCGCGGTGCAGCTGGACAACGAGGTCGGCATGCTCGCGTGGGTCAGCAACTCGCCCGACCTCACCGACCACCTGCTCGACGACTTCCGCGAGTGGCTCACCAAGCACGACCGCGACTACCCGTTCATCATGGACTTCCGGTCCCCTGACGAGGAGCACGCACCCGCGCTGATGCGCGACCTCGGCGAGTTCATGCGTGACCGGTTCGCCCGCTACTTCCACGAACTGCGCACCTACGCCGAGGAGTCCGGCATCACCGGCGTGCCGTTCGTGGTGAACATCCACGGCACCGACGGCGGCAAGGCCGAGACGTTCCCGATCGGCATCAGCCAGCTGATGGACAGCTACTCCGGCGTGCCGAACACGTTGTCCGGCACGGACATCTACCTCGGCGAGCTGACCGTCGCCAACGCGGCCGACCTGTACCTGGTGAACGCCTTCTGCGACGCCGTGCACGACGGCGACCAGCCGCTCACGTCGATGGAGTTCGAGGCGGGCACCGGCGACTACGGCAGCGACCTGTCCCGCCAGTACGACCCGTCGGCGGTCGACCTCAAGACGCGGATGTGCCTGGCGCAGGGCAACAAGCTGCTCAACTACTACCTGTTCACTGGCGGGGTGAACCCGCCGCTCGACGAGCCAGTCGGCGACGGCAACGACCGGATCGCGTTCACCGGTCAGCGGCACGGGTTCGCCGCGCCGGTGGGGCCGGAGGGACAGCTCAACCCGGTGTACGGACCGACGAAGCGGGTCCTGCGCGCGGCACGGGCGGTCGCGCCGGTGCTCGCGGGCATGTGGGAGGAGCACGACGAGGTCGTGATCGGCTTCGTGCCCGACCATTACCTGACCGAGTACCACTACCCGGGCAGCGCGGCCGTCCAGTCGGTACTGGACGACGTGGTCGGCACCCGGGGTGCTGGGCCACGCGGCGTTCTCGCGCGGGCCATGCTGCTCGGCGGGTTCCGGTTCGGCGCGGTGAACGTCCAGAAGGGGCTCGATCCGGCCACCACCCCCGTGCTCGCGATGGCGGGCACCACCCACCTGCCCGCCGAGGTCCAGCAGACGCTGGCCGACTACCTCACCTCGGGCGGCAGGCTGCTGCTCGCGGGCCGGGTGCCGTCACGCGACATGGCAGGGGTGCCATGCACGGTGTTGCGTGACGCACTCGGCCTGCGTCCACTCGGGACGGTGCGCGGCACGCCGGAGTTCTTCTCGTCGGTCACCGCGCACGGCTGGGCGTCGCCGCGACCGGAGACCCGGGTCGGCTGGGCGGAGCTGTACGAGCCCAGCGCCGGGGAGACGGTCCTGCGAGAGCTGTCGACCGGCCACGGCTGCGGGTTCGACGTGCCGATGGGCGCAGGGCGCGCCGTCGTACTGGCCACCGACTACGAGTGCGACCTCAGGCTGTGGCGCACGGCGTTCATCGCGCTCGGCACGGAACCCGGCCTGCGGCACAACGCGGCGGTCCCCGGTGTCGTGCTGATGACCACCACCGACGGCGAGGGTGCGCGGATCCTGCACGCGCTCAACGTGTCCGGCTACGACCAGCGGTTCACGGTGACCGAGGGCGGGATGCCGCTGTTCGGCGGCGAGCCGCTGCAACTGCCCGGCCGCCGGGGGCTGATGCTGCCGCTCGGGGTGACGACGGGCGGCATGCGCATCGCGTACGCGACGGCCGAGGTCGTGGCCGCTGTGGACGGTGCGGTGACGTTCCGCGCGCCCTCCGGCGAGGCGGTGGTGGCCATCGACGGCTCGGTGACGTGCTCCGGCGCGGAGACGATCGCCCGCAACGGGGTCACCGTGCTCCGCAGCCGCGGCACCGTGGAGTTCACGGTACGACGAGCCTGACTCCGCTACCCGCAGCGCCACACGGTGGCCACGGCCTCGCCGCTCGCCGTGGTGCTGATCCCGGCCGCCTCGGTGCCGTCGTCGTTGAGCGCCGTCGCCTCGCGGGTCGTCAGTCCCGATGGCGCGGGCAGGACCGTCGCGCCGGACGGGCGCCACATCGTCGCGCCATGGGGCCCCCTGCCGACGACCACGCCGTTCTCGATCTCCAGCGGCGTGCCCGACGCCGAACCCGGCAACGCGGTCACCGCGCCGGTGGCGACGTCGATCACCACGACCTCGAACCGGCCGTCCGGACGGGTGCGCGTCGCCGCGACCGAGCCGTCGTCGATGTCGGCGAGGTCGATCGAGGAGTGACCAGCCGGGTACGGGCCGTAGTTCCGCACGACCGTCCCGTCGAAGCGCCAGATCCGTTGCGGCTGCGTCTCGTCCTGCGGCTTGCCGATGCTCACGCCGTCGTCGTCGATGTCGACCGGGACGTACCAGGACGGGTCGAGAACGTCGTACTCCGTCGCGCCCGATGGCCACAGCGCCGCGAAGTGGATCACCGGGTGGTCCGGGTAGACCCAGCCGACCGCGTCGCCCCGCTCGTTCATGCCCGCCGCCGCGGTCGAGTACGCCGTCGTGAGGTACGTGGTCGTGCCGTCGAGCCGCATGAGCGCGGACCGCTGGTAGGACGTCGGGAAGCCCGCCACCGACACGTTCCCCGACATCAGGCCGGCACGGTTCATGTCGAACGGCACGAAGCCGTTCGGCAGCCGGGAGACCTGCCCGTCCTGCCACACCACGCCGGCCGGCCCGTCCGCGTCGGCGCCGCGCGCGACGTAGGTGCCAGCGTGGTCGGTTCCCGTGACCTCGTACAGCGACACGCCCGGCAGGTTCGGCAGCGCGGTCGGCGTGCACACCGCGGCGGCGGCGGGCGCCGCGCCGATACCGAGCACGGCACCGAGTACGGAAAGGACAGCGGCGCGGGACAACGATCGGCGCATCAGTCTCACCCCCAGGTAGGGCGGACACGATAACTCAGTGCGACTCCCGCGTAGGGGTCGCTTGGCCGCTTCCTGCCAGGAAGTCGAGGTCCACGCCGCGGTCGGCCTGCAGCACGTGGTCGACGTACAGCCGCTGCCAGCCCCGCTCCGGCGCGGCGAACGCGGCCTGCGCCTCGGGCGACAGTGGGCGCGCCGACAGGTCGGCCTCCACCTCGAGCCGCCGGTTCGGCACATCCAGCACCACCACGTCACCGGTCCGCACCCGGCCGAGCGGCCCGCCCGCCGCCGCCTCCGGCGCCACGTGCAGCACCACCGTGCCGTACGCCGTGCCACTCATCCGCGCGTCGCTGATCCGGACCATGTCCCGCACGCCCTTGGCAAGCAGCGGCGCGGGCAGCGGGAAGTTACCCACCTCCGGCATCCCCGGATAGCCCTTCGGGCCGCACCCGCGCAGCACCAGGATCGCGTTCTCGTCCTCGACCGTGTCGATGCGGGCGTTGAGGTCCTCGATCGAGTCGAACACCACCGCCGTGCCCCGGTGGGTCAGCAACCCTGGCGTGGCCGCCGCCGGTTTGATCACCGCGCCGGACGGGGCCAGGTTGCCGCGCAGCACGGCGATGCCCGCCGACTCCTGCAACGGCGCCGACCTGGGGCGGATCACCGACTCGTCGTGGATCGCGGCGGAGGGCAGGTAGGACACCAGCGGCGTGCCCGTGACCGTCATCGCTGACGGGGACAACAGGTCCGCCACCTCACGCAGCACGGCGAGCAGGCCGCCCGCGCGGTGCAGGTCGTCCATCAGGTGCTTGCCCGCGGGCTGCAGGTCCACCAGCAGCGGTACCCCGGCGCCCACGTTGTCGAAGTCCTCCAGTTCGAGCGGCACGCCGAGCCGTCCTGCGATCGCCAGCAGGTGCACGACCGCGTTCGTCGACCCGCCGATCGCGGCCAGCGCCACGATCGCGTTCAGGAATGACTCACGCGTGAGCACTGTGCTGGGCCTGCGCTCCTCGGCGACCATCGACACCGACAGCCTGCCCGACTGGTGCGCCAGCTCCAGCAACCCGCTGTCCGGTGCCGGCGTGCCGGCCAGCCCCGGGATCGTCATGCCGAGCGCCTCGGTCACACACGCCATCGTCGACGCGGTGCCCATGGTGTTGCAGTGGCCCCGGCTGCGGATCATCGACGACTCCGAGCGCATGAAGTCCTCTCGCGACAGTGTGCCCGCGCGGACCTCTTCGGACAGTCGCCACACGTCCGTGCCGCAGCCGAGCGGCGTGCCTCGGAAGTGGCCGGTCAGCATCGGCCCGCCCGGCACCACCAGCGCGGGCAGATCGACCGAGCACGCCGCCATCAGCAGCGCCGGGATCGTCTTGTCGCACCCGCCGAGCAGCACGACGCCGTCGATCGGGTTGGCGCGCAGCACCTCCTCGGTCGCCATCGCCGCGAGGTTGCGGAACAGCATGGCGGTCGGCCGCATCAGCGTCTCCCCGAGCGACACGGTCGGCAGGTGCAACGGCACCCCGCCCGCCGCCCAGACGCCGTCCGCCACGGACTTCGCCACCTCGGTCAGGTGCGCGTTGCACGGCGTGAGGTCCGACGCGGTGTTGGCGATCGCGATGTGCGGCTGCCCGTCGAAGGCGTCCCTCGGCAATCCTCTCCGCATCCACGCCCGGTGGATGTAGGCGTTGCGGTCGTCTCCGGCGTACCAGGCTTGCGAACGAGACATGAAATGCCCTTCCAGACGAGGAAGCCCATCAGCTTTGCACGGTACCAACGACTGGCTTAGCATCCCCGCGTGGAACGCCATTTCGCGGAGCCACCCTCAGGAGGAATCCGATGAAACTCGTGACGTTCCGGCACGACGAGGAGATCCGCCACGGCAGGCTCGTCGAGAACGGCACGGTCGTGCAGCCACTCGGCAACGGCGACCTGACCGCGCTCCTGTCCGGGCGGAACGAGCCGACCGCGGCCGGACCCGCGTTCCCGCTCGCGGACGTCGAGCTGCTGGCGCCGCTGCTGCGACCCGGCAAGCTCCTCGCGGCCGCCGCGAACTACCAGGACCACATGACCGAGGCGGGCGGTGACCCGCTCGACAAGTCCCGCCGGTCGCCACGCCTGTTCCTCAAACCACCGACCAGCATCGTCGGCCCCGGCGCGGACATCCCGGTGCCGTCGGTCGGCAAGGAGGTCGACTGGGAGGCCGAACTGGCCGTGGTGATCGGCGCGACCGCGCGGGACGTGCCGGTCGGGCGGGCGCTCGACATCGTCGGCGGCTACGTCACCTCCAACGACGTGTCCGCGCGGTCGATGGACTTCGGCTACGAACGCGACACCGGCGACAAGCACGTGAGGTTCTTCGACTGGCTGGCGGGCAAGTGGCTCGACGGGTTCGCGCCCATGGGCCCGTGGCTGGTGACCCCGGAGGAGGTGCCCGACCCGCAGGCGCTGGACATCCGGCTCGACGTGAACGGAAAACGGCGCCAGGACGGGTCCACGAAGGACATGATCTTCTCGGTCGCCGAGCTGGTGTCGTTCGCGTCCACGCTGATGACGCTCGAACCCGGTGACGTGATCATGACCGGCACCCCGGCCGGCGTCGGCGCGGCCACCGGCGAGTACCTCGAGGCCGGCGACGAGATGTCGGTGACCATCGGCGGGCTTGGCACGTTGACCAACCGCATGGTGGTCAGGTGAGTGACCTCCTACTCACCGGCACGCGGTACGACCTGCTCGAGAGGTGAACGATGGCGACCAAGACCCGTGGGGCGCGCCCGGCAAGGACCGGCGACCAGCTCGGGCCCAAGAGCGCGAACTACCACACCCACGCGCTGACCCGTGGGCTCGTGCTGCTGGACCTGCTGGCGTCCGCGCCGTCGCCGATGACGCTGACCGGCATGCACGAGCACACCGGACTGCCCAAGAGCACGCTGGTGCGCCTGCTGGCCGCGCTGACCGAGATGCGGTTCGTGGTCCGGGTGGACGAACGGCCCGCCTACCGGCTGGGTCACAAGGTGATGGCACTCGCGGACGCGTACGTGTCCAGTGTGGACTTCTCGGCCGCGGCCGGGTCCTACCTGGACGAGCTGGCCCGCGAGACGCAGCAGACGGCCAACCTGGGTCTGCTGGACGGGCGTGAGGTCGTGCACGTGTGCGTGCGGCAGCCCGACCGGCCGCTGCGGTTCGAGACCAGCCCCGGCGCGCGGGACAGCACGCACTCCACCGGCCTCGGCAAGATGCTGCTCGCCGGGGTCGCGGCGGGGCGGCTGCCCGCGCATCTGCCCGCCGAGCCGTTCCCCGCACGCACCGACCGCACGATCACCTCGCTCGACGAGATGTCGAAGGAGGTCAGGCGGACCGGGCGGCGCGGCTACGCGGTCGACGACACCGAGAACAGCGCGGGACTGAGGTGCCTCGCCGTGCCGGTGACCGTGAAGGAACAGCCGCTCGCCGCGCTGTCGGTGTCCGGCCCGGCCGGCGAGTTCACGCCGAAGAGGCAGAAGGAGTATCTGGAGCTGCTGCACGCGACCGCGGGCAGGCTCGCGGACGACCACGACGTGGTGGCGGTGCTCCTCGGGATGCACGCGTCGATGAGCGAACCATGATCGATCATCAGCACGAATGGGTGGATGTGGCCCCCGGCCGACTTCGACCGGGCCATGGCCAACGACGTCGGGAACCTCTTCGCACGCTGGGTCTCGAGGGGTAGCCCTTTCGGGCATACAGCGTATCTGGGTGGACGCGGGGTACTCTTTGTTGGTAACAATCCGTGAGGAAGTTCGATGAAACCAAATAGGTCCATCACGCGTCCCACGAATTGTCGGTGCCGAGTGATAGACATAACTCCGCAGGGAACGTCAACTCAGGGGAACACGATGTCCGCACTACCAGAAGGTCTGAACCACAGAGCCCTATCCATGCTGAGAGCGGTTGTCGCAGGTCGTGCGCACATCAGCTGCTCAGCCGAGCCTGACCTGTTCATCGATGGTGTGCCCTGCTGTGACCAGTACCTGGCTCACACGCTCGCACACGATGGCTTCATCGCGCCCGCGCAGCAGGGCACCCGGGGGGAACTGGTGCCCGCGGCGCTGACCGACGCTGGGATCGCCGCGCTCGCCCCGGCACCTGCCGCTGCCTGAAATTGACTAGGCCGATTGCCAGTTCAACCGGGAAAACGGCAAAAATTCTCGCGGTAATCGATCGGCCACGCGGAGCGAATATCCTTAGCTACACTAAGTAACTCGCCGCGACAATCTCACGTTGTGGAATCCGCCGACTTTCCACCCGAATCATCCGCTTCACCCTGGCGCGTCCGGTTGTGAACCGCTAACGCTCACTTAAAGCGTTGCGTTAGGAACTCACCGTAACCCTGGCTGCCTCCGTCGCCCCAGTGCCCGGCGCCGCACAGGCCGCTATCGAGCAACACCTCTCGTGCGTGAGGTGGTCCGGCAGGTCGCTCATGCCGACCTACCGGACCACGCCGTCACCGCCCGCTAGTCGAGCAGTTCCTGGACGGTGCCCGCGCCGACCGTGCGGTTGCCCGCACGGATGGCGAACCCGAGCCCGACGTCCACAGGGTGACACCCGGAGTTGGTGCCACGAAAGACATCCCAGGAGCGTAGATGTCAAGCAGCGGCTGGCTCGGTGTGATGAGTCCAGGCGGTTGTCTCGTTGTAGTGGGTGCGGCTGCGGAGACAGCCGTGGAGGATGCCGACGAGTCGGTTGGCGAGTTGGCGCAGGGCGGCGTTGTGGCTGCTGCCGCGGGCGCGTTGTTTGTCGTAGTAGGCGCGTGCTCCGGGCGAGTGGTTGAGCGCGGAGAACGCCTGGGCTAGCAGCGCGTCGATGAGCCGGTCGTTGTGGACGAACCGGGCCAGGGTGACCTTCTTCCTGCCCGACGCGCGGGTGATCGGTGAGGTTCCCGCGTAGTTCTTGCGGGCTTTGGCGGTGGCGTAGCGGGTGGGGTCGTCGCCGAACTCCGCGAGCACCCGGGCGCCGAGGATCGGTCCCAGACCGGGCTGGGACAGCACGATCTCAGCGGCCGGGTGCCGGCCAAAATGGGCCTCGAGCTGCCCCTGCATGGCCTTGACCTGGGTGTTGAGCACGGTCAGGACCGCGATGAGCGCTTGCACCGAGGCGGCGTAGGCGCTGGTCACGACCTCGGGTTGACCGAGGTGGTCGGCGCGCAGCGCGGCCTGGACCAGCTCGGTCTTCTCCGCGACGTTGCGGCGGCGGGCACGTGTGAGCGCGGCGCTGATCTGTGTGGTGGTCAGCCGGGCGGCCTTGGCCGGGGTGGGTGCCTTGGTCAGCAGTTCCAGGGTGTCGGCGGCGTCGAGGTCCTCGAACGCGAGCAGCGCGGCGGGGAAGTAGTCCCGCAGCGCGTGCCGCAACCGCTGGGTGTGACGGGTCCGTTCCCAGATCAGGGTCTTGTGGGTGCGGGCCACGACCTTGACCGCCACTGCCTCCGCGCTGTCCCCAGCGACCGGCCGCAGCTCGTGGGAGTGGGTGCGGACCATGTCGGCCAGGACATGGGCGTCACCGGCGTCGCTCTTGGCCCCCGACACGCCCAACCGGTCACGGAACCTGGCCGCCTGCAACGGATTAACCGCCAGCACCGTGTAGCCGGCCGCCACCAACGCCGCCACCCACGGGCCCCGATCGGTCTCGATCCCGACCAGCACCTCCACATCCTCATCCACCTCGTCACCGACCAACTCACCCACCATCGCGTGCAACCGGGCCATCCCCGCCACACCCTCAGGCAGCCGAGCCCTGCTCAACCGGCGACCGAACCCGTCCATCACCTCCACATCGTGGTGGTCCTCAGCCCAGTCATCCCCTACGAACAGCCGCAACGATCCTCCCGATTCTCGACACCGATCACCACAGCAGCCAGCGGGAGAACCATCAGCGACCTAATCAAGCAGTGCTCACGCCGACCAGCAACGGGCACGACATCCCAGCAGCGATTCAGCTCTCCCGACCTACCAGCAAGGGCACGATCTTTCGTCAGGACTCAACGCCCAGGCGCTCAGAGTGCTCACCCGCCAGTCGGCCACCAACCCAAGAGTCTGCCCGACGGCCGACTCCCAGAACTGATTAGGCGCCTTTGGGACGTCCAACGCCCTGAAAGCGCCTTTCGGGACATCGCGCCAGTCCGCCACCAAGGGGCTCCCTGCCATCCCGTCGACCTGCCCCTCCGGCGAGGAGCCGCCGGAGGCAAACCCAGCAAGGAAAGCGTCGTTCGGGTCCACACTGCGAACAAGGAAGAGATCAGTTCAACGGGAGATCCTCGGGCGGCCCGGGCAGCCCGACCCTCGGCCCCTGCACCTGGTCGGCGCCGACGGCACGCCACCACTCGAACTGGTCGTCCCCGTCCACGTCGCCCACGATGATCCCCGCGCCGCGGCTCTTGACCAGCGGCACCAGCTCCCGGACCATCCGGGTGAACAATGACCCCTCGTCGGCGATCCGGGCCGCCACCCTGGAGGCCAGCTTCACCGCCATGACGGGCAGGTCCTCGAGGCAGGCCAGGTCCCCGCTGGTGGTCCCGAACTCGTGCAGCACCAGCGAAATCCCGATGTCGGCGAGCACGCGCAGGTTGTCCTCGGCCAGCCCGTCCAGCATGCACAGCGCCTGTACGGGCATCCCGATCCGCAACTGGCCGGGTGCCAGGCCCGCGTCAGCCAGGACCGCCTGCACGGTGGACACCAGGTCCGGATCCCCGGCGAACTCACGGGTCAGCTCCACGTAGAGCACCGGCCGCCCCGGCATCTCCTTCAGGTCGGCACACGCGCGCCCGAGCATCCACCGCCCGATCGGCAGCTCGAAACCGGTCTCGGCCAGCACCTGCAGGCACCGGTCGTGGCCCAGTGGCCCGTCCACGTGGTCCCACCGCATCAACGCCTGCACGGCAACGACCTTGCCCGTCGCGTACGACACGACCGGCTGGTACTCCAGCTCGATCTCGCCGTTGTCCCAGGCGCCGGGCATGGAGCTGGCGAGGTTGAACCGCTCGCGATCGGCCATGTTCTGCTGTTCGTCGACCATGCCCCACTGGCGCCGGCCGGTCTTCTTCAGCCTGCGCAGCGTGATGTCGGTGGCACGCAACAGTTCCGCGGGCGTCGCGCCGGGTGATGGTTGGTGCAGCACGGCAATCGTGGCGGTGGTCGCGACGCCGTGGTCGCCGACGAACACGAGTTCGGCCAGTTTCTCGTTGATGCGGGACGCCATCGTCTCGCACGACGGGGTGGTCGCCTTGTGTTCCACCAGCACGGCGAACTCGTCGCCGTCGAACCTCGCGACCGTCGCGTTCTCGCCTCCGAACACGTCGGTCAGGCGCATGGCGACGGTCTGCAGCACGCGGTCGCCGACGTCGCGGCCGAGGCCGTCGTTCACCGCGTGGAAGCCGTCGAGGTCAAGGTGCAGCATGGTGATCTCGTCGGCCGCGGCCTCGCCCGACAGCGCCTCCTCGAACCTGCCGACGAACCGGGGCCGGTTCGCGAGCCCGGTCAGCGAGTCGTGGGTGGCCTGGAACTGGAGCTGGTTCTCCAGGAAGTGGCGGTCCGACACGTCCTCGACAGCCGTGACGTAGAACTTCGGCTCGCCGGTCGGCGCCCGCAGCACCGACGCCGACAGGAAGACCAGTGCCTCCTCGTCGTCGCTCTTGACGAGTCTTCGCCGCTCGCGGAACGGCAGCGAGTCCGCTTCGAGCAGCACCTGGTACCGCAGCCGCAGGTAGTCGACGTCGTTCGGGTGGAAGATCTCGTCGAGTCGTCGCACGGCGAGCTTTCCGCCCCGGTGCTCGAGGATGTCGGCGAGTGCGCGGTTGGTGCGGAGGATGCCGAACTCGAGATCGGTGATGGCCATGCCGACGCTGGATGTGGAGAAGATCTCCTCGAACCGCGCTTCGCTGTCCCGTAACGCGATCTCCGCGTTCTCGCGGGCGCGGATCAGCGCGAGCGTCAGCCCTTCCTGCTCCTCGAACAGCCGGTGCCGCATGCCGTCCGCGACACCCTTGGCGAGCGAGCCGAACACGTTCGCGAGGCGCCCCGGCAGGCCGACGAGGTCCGACACCCCGGACAGCTTCGGCATCCGCTCACCCAGTACCTTGATGATCACGTCAATGCATTCGGAGCCGACGAAACCCAGCGCCACCAACCGGTTCGCGACGTTCAGCACCGGCTGCTCGGCGTACGGCTCCGCCGCCGCGGCGTCGGCGAGCACGTCGAGAGCGGTTGCCAGCTCACCCTCGACATCTTCGCGCGACCGCGCAACGTAGATGACCTGTGCCAGCGCCCCCGCCAACGCACGCGCAAGCTCAGATCGATCCACTGGAGCCTGCCAGCGGCCAAGTCATCGAGGTTGTCCTTCTCCGATCAGGGGTCGTGACGTTACCAGTGAATGCGCAACCCCCTCTGCGTCCAAAAGGGGACCGATCACCGCCAACGCGAACACCCTATGTGTTGGCAGCTAGGCCATTCAGGTGAACTACTGTTGGTAGCGATCATCGGCGCACGCTCGAGCCAGCACGGAACGCCATTACCACTGCCAATGGCGGTCCGTAATCACCACACTACTAGTGTCCAGGTCACGAAAACCCCTCCCCGCGGGTGATTTCGTCACGCTCCGACGATGTGTTCTGGCCGCACCGGAACCCGGGTCAGCGCCAAGCCGGTCGCCGCGCGGATGGCGGCCGCGATCGCGGGCGTCGACGACAGGGTCGGCGGCTCCCCCACGCCCCGCAACCCGTACGGCGCATGGGGATCCGCCCGTTCGAGCACGTCGATCAACATCGGCGGCATGTCCAGCACCGTGGGGATGAGGTAGTCGGTGAACGACGGGTTGCGCACCACGCCGTCGGAGACCTGGATCTCCTCCATCACCGCGAGCCCGAGGCCCTGCGCGGATCCGCCCTGGATCTGCCCGAGCACCCCGTCCGGGTTCATGGCACGGCCGACGTCCTGCGCGCACGCCAGCTCCACCACCCGCACGAGCCCCAGCTCCACGTCGACGTCGACGACCGCGCGGTGCGCCGCGAACGCGTACTGCACGTGCGCGAAACCCTGCCCCGTCACCGGGTCCAGGGGCTGGGTCGGCCGGTGCCGCCACTCGACGGTCCGCTCGACGACCTCGTCACCGAGCACGTCGACGAGGTCCGCGAGCACCTCGTGCGTTGCCGACACGACCTTCCCGCCCGCGAGCCCCGTCGCATCGAACCCGCATACGGCGGCCAGCTCCAGCACACGGTCGCGGACCTCCTCGCACGCCGCCTTGACCGCGCCGCCTGTGACGTAACTCTGCCGCGACGCTGACGAGGACCCCGCGCTGCCGACGAACGTGTTCGACGGCTGGATCTGCACCCGCTGCACCCCCAGCTCGGTCCGCGCGATCTGCGCCTTCAGCGTGACCAGGCCCTGACCGACCTCCGCGGCGGCCGTGTGCACGGACACCACCGGCTCGCCCGCGATCACCTCCAGCCGCACGCGGGCGGTGGAGTAGTCGTCGAAACCCTCGGAGAAGCCGACGTTCTTGATGCCGACGCCGTACCCGACCCCGCGCACGACCCCCTCGCCGTGCGTGGTGTTGGAGACCCCGCCCGGCAGTTCGCGCAGGTCCCGGGGGCCGGTCGGGGTCGCGGGCATCGGCTTGGCGCGCACCAGTTCGAGCAGCTCCGCGACCGGCGCGGGCGCGTCGATCACCTGCCCGGTCGGCATGGTGGTACCGCGCTCGGCTGCGTTGCGGATCCGCAGGTCGACCGGGTCCATGCCGAGCGCGGCGGCGAGCTTGTCCATCTGCGACTCGTAGGCGAAGCACGCCTGCACCGCGCCGAACCCGCGCATGGCACCGCACGGCGGGTTGTTCGTGTAGACGCCGTAGCCGTCGACGCGCACGTTCGGCACCCGGTAGGGCCCTGCCCCGAGCGTGGCCGCGTTGCCGGTGACCGCCGCCGTCGTCGACGCGTACGCGCCGCCGTCGAGGATGATCTCCGCCCTGACGTAGACGAGGTCGCCGTCGCGGGTGGCGCCGTGCTCGTAACGCATCAGCGCGGGATGGCGGTGCACGTGCCCGAAGAACGACTCCTCGCGGCCGTAGGAGATCTTGACCGGCTTGCCGGTGTGCAGCGCGAGCAGGCACGCGTGGATCTGCATCGACAGGTCCTCGCGCGCGCCGAACGCGCCACCGACGCCCGCGAGGTGCAGCCGCACCTTGTCCTCCGGCAACGCCAGTGCCTTCGTCACCTGCCGCTGGTCGGCGTGCAGCCACTGGGTGGCGATGTAGAGGTCGACGCCGCCGTCCTCGGCGGGCACCGCGAGCCCGGACTCCGGGCCGAGGAAGGCCTGGTCCTGCATGCCGACCGTGTACTCGCCGGAGACCACGACGTCCGCGGTCGGTGACTCCTCGCCGTACCGGATGGGAGCGTGGCGCACGATGTTGCCGCCCTCGTGCGACGGGTGCAGGACCGGCGACTCCGGGCGCATCGCGGCCTCGGCGTCGGTGACCGGGGTGAGCACCTCGTAGTCGACGACGATGCGGTCGGCGGCGCGGCGTGCGGTCTCGGGGTGGTCGGCGGCGACGATCGCGACCGGTTCCCCCTGGTAGCGCACGATGTCCACGGCGAGCACCGGCTGGTCGGGGTGCTCGAGGCCGTAGATGTTGTCGCCGGGCACGTCCTCGTGGGTGAGCACCGCGTACACGCCGGGCAGCTTCAGTGCCTCGGTGATGTCCACGCCCTTGATGCGGGCGTACGGGTGCGGGCTGCGCAGCGTGGCACCCCACAGCATGTCCTCGGCCCACAGGTCGGACGAGTACGCGAACTCGCCTCGGGTCTTCTGCGCGCCGTCGGGCCGCAGCGGGCTGTCGCCCACCCCGCCGGTGACGTTCGTGACGAGAGGTTGCTGTGTGGTGGTCATGATCGCTTCTCCGCCAGCACTCGCGACGCGACGGCCAGTGCGGTCGCCGCGTCGGATTCGGACACGGTGCGTACCTCGTCGTCCTCGACGATCACCCTGCCGCCCGCGAGCAGCAGCGCGAGTGGCGGCAGCGCGCCGAACACCAGCGCTGCGACGGGGTCGGCGATGCCGGTGTGGTTCATGCCGGTCAGCCGCCACACGGCCAGGTCGGCCTGCTTGCCAACCTCGAGGGAGCCGATCTCGGCCTCGCGGCCGAGGACGCGGGCGCCACCCCGGGTGGCGAGCCACAGCCCGTCGCGGGCGGTGGCCGAGTGCGGCCCATTCTTCTGCCTGGCCAGGTACACCGCCTGGCGCAGCTCGATGCCCAGCCCGCCGTCCTCGTTGGACGCGGCGCCGTCGACGCCGAGCCCCACCGGCACACCGGCGTGCACGAGATCCTGGACGCGGGCGATGCCGGCACCCAGGCGGGAGTTGGAGGTCGGGCAGTGCGCCACCCCGGTGCCGGTCGCGCCGAGCCGGGCGACCGCGTCGTCGGAGAAGTGGATGCCGTGCGCGAACCACACGTCCTCACCGAGCCAGCCCAGCCGGTCGGCCAGCTCTGCCGGGGTGCAGCCGTACTCTTCGAGGCACTGGCGCTCCTCGTCGAGGGTCTCCGCGAGGTGGGTGTGGAGGCGGACGCCCTTGTCCCGCGCCAGTTCCGTGGCCTTGCGCATGAGGTCCTCGCTCACCGAGAACGGCGAGCACGGCCCGACCGCGACCCGCACGAACGAACCCGGTGACGGATCGTGGAACCGGTCGATGGCCTCCGCGGTGCCGGACAGCGCGCCGTCCAGGGTCTCGACGATCGAGTCCGGCGGCAGCCCGCCCGCCGACTCGCCGCGGTCCATGGACCCGCGCACCCCGTGCAGCCGGATGCCGACCTGGCGGGCGGCCTCGACGGTCGCGCCGAACACGTCACCGCCGTCGCGCGGGATGACGTAGTGGTGGTCGGCGGCGGTGGTGCAGCCGGTGCTGGCGAGCCGGGTGAGGCCCGCCACGGCCGCGGTGTGCACGATCTTCTCGTCGATGCCTGCCCACACCGGGTACAGCTCGGTGAGCCACTCGAACAGCGTCGAGTCCTGGGCGTAGCCGCGGGTGGCCCACTGGTAGAGGTGGTGGTGGGTGTTGACGAAGCCGGGCGTGACGAGGCAGCCGGTGCCGTCGACGTAGCGCTGGGCGTCCAGGCCGGGCGGCGCCGGGCCGTCACCGACGGCCTCGATCACGCCGCGGTCGACGACGACATGCCCGTTCCGGTACTCGGTGCCCGCGCCCTCGGATCCGTCGACGGTCGCGATCGCCGCGTTCTCGATGATGGTCCTCACGCCTGCTCCCGCACGGTCTGCGCCGCGAGGCGGACGGCGTCCAGGATCTTCTCGTACCCGGTGCAGCGGCACAGGTTCCCGGCGAGTGCCTCGCGGATCTCCGCGTCGCTCGCGTCGGGCTTGCGGTGCACCAGCTCGTGCGTCGCGACGATGAGCCCCGGGGTGCAGAAGCCACACTGGACCGCGCCGGTGCGAACGAACGCGTCCTGCACGGGATCCAGCTCGTCCTCGGTGCCGAGCCCCTCGACGGTACGCACCGACCGGCCCTCGACCTGACCGGCGGCGACGAGGCACGCGCACACGGGCGTGTCGTCAAGGTAGACCGTGCAGGAGCCGCATTCGCCCTGCTCACAGGCGTTCTTGGCGCCGGGCAGGCCGAGTCGCTCCCGCAGGACGTACAGCAGGCTCTCGCCCGGCCACACGTCGTCGGCGGTGCGCTGCTCGCCGTTGACCTCCACGTTGACCCGCATCTCTACTTCCCAACCTCCTGCCAGGCCCAGCCGAGTGTGCGGCGGGCGAGCACGGACAGCGCGTGGCGGCGGTAGGCCGCGCTCCCGCGCACGTCGTCTATCGGGCGCGCGGCGGCGCCGACCAGTTCGCCGAACGCCCGCGCGATGTTGTCCGGCAACGGTTTCCCGCCACCGATGTCGTCCCATGGCAGCTCGGTGGCCGCGAACTCCTCGGCCTCCAGCGCCCGCAACGGGGTCGGTCCCGCCGACCCGATGCCGGTGCCGACGCCCTTGCCGGCCACGTCGAGCGCGACCGCGAACGAGCAGACGGCGATGACCATCGCGTTGCGGGTGCCGACCTTGGCGAACTGCTGCGGCCCGGCGGCCGTCGGCACCAGGACCGCGACGATCAGCTCGTCGGGTTCGAGCGCGGACTTCTTGGGGCCGTGGAAGAACTCCCGTGCCGGGACGGTCCTGCTGCCGCGCGTGGACGCCACCTCGATGCCGGCCGCGGCGGCCACGAGCGGCGGGTGCGCGTCCCCGGCGGGCGAGGCGGAACCGAGGTTGCCGCCGACCGTGCCCCGGTTGCGGATCTGCGGCGACCCGACCGTGCGGGACGCCATCGCAAGACCTGGCAGGTGCTCGCCCAGCTCGGTCACTACCCGCGCGTACGGCACGGTAGCGCCGAGCCGGACGTGCCCGTCCTCCAGCGACCACCGCGACAGCTCGGCGACCCCGCCGAGGTCGAGCAGCGCGGCCGGGCGGCGGACGTCGAAGTTCAGCTCCACCATGACGTCCGTGCCACCCGCGATGGGTACGGCGTCCGGGTGCTCTGCCTTCACGGCCAGTGCTTCGTCCAGTGTGGACGGACGGAGAAAGTCCATGGTCACCACCACGCCAGCCCCGCGTCGGGAGCGCCGTCCCGCACGACCGAGCCCTCGATGAGCCCGTAGGGCCGGTCGGCGGCGAAGAACACCTCGCCGGGGTTGTCCAGCTCGAACGGCGACAGGTCGACGAGGAAGTGGTGCTTGTTCGGCAGCGACAGCCGCACCTCGACCAGCTCGTCGCGGTGCCGCAGCACCTGCTCGCCCATCGCGTACAGGGTTTGCTGCAGCGACAGGGAATGCGTGTCGGCGAACGCGTCAAGCAGGTGCCTGCACGCGGTGTGGTGCGAGCCGGTCCAGTCGGCGTTCTCCGCAGCGCCGTGCCGCCACCGCGCCGACACGGCGGTCGCGAGGATGCGGTCGTGGGTCTCGGGCAGCGTCGTGTACTCGTCGTTGTGGAACCCGTGGAACTCCGACCCCGTCGTGTTCATGAGCACCAGGTCGTCCACGCCGGACACGACGGTCGCGGCCGTGCCGTCGTAGGTGACGGTGGCGGTGCGGGTGCCCGCGCCGCGCACGAACGAGTGGTCCCGGTCCCCGATCCGCTCCCACCTGTACTGCTCGATCTTCACCCTGGCGCGGTGGATGGTGGGGGTGCTGTCGACGAAGTGCCGCGCGAGCCGCAGCGCGAACGCCTCGATCTCGCCGACTCCGTCGCGGGCGAACGCGTAGACCGTGTTCTTCTGCGTGTCGGTGGGCAGCACGCCGGCGTTGTCGCCGGTCAGGTGCGTTGCGGAGAGGTCGCCAGCCAGGGCGGTGCTGACGTTGAGGTCGGTGACCACGTGGCGGTCACCGCCACGGTCGACCCGGACGAGACGGGTCTCGGCCTTGCCGTACTGGTTGTCACCAAGACGGATGTCCTGATCGGTCATCACTGATCAACTCCCCCGATATGTCGAGTAGCCGTACGGGCTGAAGAGCAGCGGCACGTGGTAGTGACTGTCGTCGGTGACCCGGAAGGCGACGGTGACCTCGGGGTAGAACTCGCCGCGGATCTCGAAGACGAGCCGGTAGGTCCCCGGCTCCTCGGTGTCCCAGCCGGAGATGCGCCCGTCGGCGTCGGTGTGCCCGTCGGCGATGGTGCGCCAGCCCGCGTCGTGCAGTTCGAGGCGCACGGGAACGCCCTCGGCGGGACGCCCTTCGCTCGTGTTCAGAACGTGGGTGGAGAGACTCATGAGCCGAACGCCTTCCCGAGGCGCAGGTCGACGATCTTGCGCAGCTCGTCGCGGACCACGTCGCGTTCGGTCGCCGGATCGTTGGCGAGGCGCGTGCGGAGCGCGGTCAGCATCTCCTCGCCGGTCAGGCCGGTGGCACAGATGAGGAAGACGTGCCCGAACCGTTCCTCGTAGACGACGTTGCCTGCCACGAGGTCCTCGTCCGGGGTCGCACCCGCCTGCTCCTCGCGTGACCACGCGGCCTCCGTGCCCGTCCCGGTGGCGCGTTCCCCGATGCGCGGGTGGGCGGCGAGGGCCTGGTCCACATCGGCCCAGTCGAGCGCGCGGAGGACCTGCTCGGAGACACTCCGCAGCTGGGCGAGGTCGTGGTAGGGGCGCCGGGCGAGGACCTCGTCGGCCCAGCGGCGGGACGCGCAGCACGCGAGCAGATCGTGCTCGGCGGCCGCGGGCTCCTCGGCGTTCAGCCGGTCGAGCGGTGAGTCGTCGGACATCCTCGGGACTGTACCGGCGGGTCAAACGGGTGGTGTCACTCGTCGACCCACTCGAGCAGGTCGCCGGGCTGACAGCCCAGCACCCGGCACATCGCCTCCAGGGTGGAGAAGCGCACCGCCTTGGCACGGCCGTTCTTCAGCACCGCCACGTTCGCCGGGGTGAGCCCGACCCGCTCGGCGAACTCGCCGACGCTCATCTTGCGCTTGGCCAGCTCGACGTCGATGCGCACGACGATCGGCATCAGATCACCGAGTCCATGTCGGTGCGCAGTGTGGTGGCGGACCGCAGCAGCTCGCGCATCACCACCATCAGCAGTCCCAGCACGGTGACCCCCGTCGTCATCAGGAGCAACACCATCGGCATCCCGGGGTCGTCCGCGTTGACCCCCACGAACACGAACACCCCGACGAGCACCGCCCACCCCGCGGCGATGGCCAGCACGATCGCGTTCACCCACCTCATCGCGTCCTCGGTGAAGATGCGGTCCTTCTGGACCATGCTGAGCAGCTGCCACGTCGCCACGATCACCACCTGCACACACAGCACGAGGAAGATCGCGATCACTGTCGCAGGCCACCGCAGCGGTGCGTCGTTCGGGTTTTCCCTGGCCATATGGGCGAACTGCCCTGGCAACGACAGCGTCTGGAACACGACGAGAACCCCGAACAACACCACGAGGAACACGCGGAGCGGAACCACAACGGCCCGATGCACACCGATCATGCATCGATTATCGACATAAACCTATCGAAAGGCTAGTCCGCCTCCCGGAATTTCTCAGTGTGGGTATCGACCCAGCGCATCCTCGGACCGCGGGTGGTTGGTGGTTGAGTGCCGTCACGTTCCCCTGAGGTCACAGCTGGTCAGGCCCAGACCCTCGCGCAAAGATCCATGGGACATGGGACCGGTTACTCCAGGACGGCCATGGCGTCGATCTCCACCAGCAGGCCTTCCGGGAGGCCGACGTACACGGTCGTGCGGGCCGGGAAGGACTCCTCGAAGAACTCGCGGTACGCGTCGTTCAGCTCACCGAAGTGGGCCACGTCGGTGAGGTAGACGCGGCACATGACCACGTCGTCGAGGGTGGCGCCGCCCGCCTCGAGGATCGCCCGCACGTTCTGCATGACCCGGCGGGTCTGCTCGGTGACCGTGGTCCCGACGATCTCGTTCGTCGCGGGGTCGAAGGCCACCTGACCGGCCACCTGCAGGATGTTGCCCTTGCGGATGCCATGGGTGAGCGGCACCGTCGGGATCTTGGCGCCCTCCGGGTGGATCGCGACCTTCGCCATCAGCTGTTCCTCCTCGTTTCCGGGTAACCACACTCGGCGGACGCCGCCGAGGCCGCGGCCAGCAGTGCCGGCACCAGCTCCAGCAGGCCGTCCAGGTCGAGCACGACCTGCGGCACCGACAGCGACATCGCCGCGAGCACCTCACCCCGCGCGCCGCGCACCGGCGCCGCCACGCAGTGAATGTGCTCCTCGTGCTCCTCGTTGTCGATCGCGTAGCCGCGCTCCGCCACGTGAGCGAGCTCCGCCAGGTAGGCGCGCGGGGTCGTGATCGTGTTCGCCGCCATCTTCTCGTACGTGAGCGACGCGGCCACCGCCGCGCGCTGGTCCGCCGGCAACGCGGCGACCAGCACCTTCGCCACCGCCGTGCAGTGCAGCGGCGCGCGGCGGCCGATGCGGGAGTACATCCGCACGTTGTGCCTGCTCTCGCACTTGTCGATGTAGATCACCTCACCGTCCTCGTAGGACGCGAGGTGCACGGTGTGCCCGGTCTCGGCGTTCAGCGCACGCAGCGCGGGCTCGACGCTGCGCCGCACGTCCCGCTCGTCGAGCGCGCGGAACGCCAGCTCGAACAGCGACGTGCCGAGCCGGTAGTAGCGGACCCCGTCGCGCTGCACGAACCGGTGCGACTCGAGCGTGCGCAGCAACCGAAGCACCGTCGTCTTGTGCACGGCCAGCCGCTCGGCCAGCTGGTCCAGCGTGCGCCGGCCGTTCGCCAGCTCGTCGAGCAGCACCAGCGCTCGGTCCAGGCTCTGACTCACGACGACTCTCCGGTCACGTACGCGGCGGCCCACTCGGCCTCGGACGCGTCGAGCATGGCGTAGACGTACGCGTCCGGCAGCGAGGGGCCGACGTCGTGGTGGGTGCGCAGCGCGGTCGCGGCCCGCAGGTGCCCGGCCCGCAGCCGCCGCCGGGGCGACCACCCGGCGAGCGTCGCCCACAGGAACCCGGCGGCGAACGCGTCACCGGCGCCGACCGGTTCGACCACGTCGACCGTCAGCGCGGGCTGGAACAGCTCGGTGTCCCCCTCGACCAGGGTCGCGCCCGCCGCACCCTGCTTGACCACGAGCGTCGCCGGTGCCGGCAGCAGCGCGCGGATCCGCGCCGGTTCCTCAACGTCCCACACGAGCTTGGCCTCGTCGGCGCCGACGAACACGATGTCCGCGGCCGACGCCAGCTCCCGCAGCACCGACGGGTCGCGGCCGGTCCACAGCGGAGCCCGCCAGTTGAGGTCGAACGACAGCGTGAAGGTTCTCGGCGCGCCCATGAGCCGCCGCATCAGCGCGAGACAGCTGTCCGACAGCGCGGGTGTGATCCCGCTGGTGTGCACGACCCGCACGCCGTCGAGGACCAGTCCGTCGAGCAGTGCGGGCGCCATGCCCGAGGCGGCGGAACCGCGGCGGTAGTAGCGGACCGGGCTGCCGGAGGCGTCACGTTCCTTGACGTACAGGCCGGTCGGCCGCTCCGGGTCGACGGTCACGCCGGACACGTCGACGCCGAAGGAGGCGATCGTGGACACGACGGCCGTGCCGAACGCGTCGTCGCCGACCGCGCTCACCCACGCGGGCCGCAGACCGAGTGCCGCGACGTGACAGGCCACATTGGACTCCGCGCCACCGACGGTCCGGTGCCACGTGGTCACCTCGGCGGGCGGACCGGGCTCGGCGGGCACGAACATGGCCATGGTCTCACCGAGACAGAGCACGTCTGGCATCCCCACCGGCCACCCCTCACGCCGTTGACTGGTCGGCCGGGGAAATGCTACACAATTCGGTGGCACATAGCGCAATAGCCGTTGCAAAATACGCAATATGAGGTGAGCGGATGCCGCAGATCACCCCGGGCCGGATGGACCCCGCCGCGCTCGAGGCG
Source organism: Actinophytocola sp. (assembly GCF_049647105.1). Classification (GTDB taxonomy): domain Bacteria; phylum Actinomycetota; class Actinomycetes; order Mycobacteriales; family Pseudonocardiaceae; genus Actinophytocola. The sequence continues at coordinate 38,678 of NZ_JBARWZ010000027.1, read as the reverse complement.
CTCCTCGACGAGCGGATCGACTGGCGCTTCAAGGGACTGCCGAACTCGCTGTCCGGATTGTCCATTCGAGACGCCAGGGACCGGCGCCCGAACCTGTTCGGCGACGGGTTCCTCCCACCCGTCACGGTCCTCGACGAGTCCGCCCTCACCCACAACCTCACCACGATGGCAGACCTGTGCGCACGCCACGGTTTCGCGCACGCGCCGCACGGCAAGACGACGATGGCGCCGCAGCTGTACGCGCGGCAGTTCGAGCACGGCGTGTGGGGCCAGACCGCGGCGAACGCGAGCCAGCTGCGGATCTACCGCGCGTTCGGGGTGAGCCGGGTGATCCTCGCGAACGAACTGGTCGACGCGGCCGCACTGCGGTTCATCGCGGGTGAGCTGGACCGCGACCGGGGCTTCGAGTTCTGGTGCTGGGCCGACACCGAACGAGGCGTCGAGCTGATGACCGCCGCGCTGCGCGAGGCGGCCCCGTCCCGTCCGGTGGACGTGCTGATCGAGCTGGGCGTACCGGGCGGCCGCACCGGGTGCCGTGACCGGACCGCCGCGCTGAAGGTCGCCGAGGCCGTCGCCGCGAGCCCGGTGCTGCGGCTGACCGGCGTCGCGAGCTACGAGGGCGCGGTGGCGGGCGACACGTCGGCCGACGGGCTCGCGACCGTGCACACGCACCTGACCGAACTGCGGGCGCTGGCCTTGGACCTCGCGGAACGCGGCCACTTCGACGGTGTGGACCAGGTGGTCGTGACCGCGGGCGGCAGCTCGTTCTTCGACCAGGTCGTCGAGGTGCTCGGCGGACCGTGGCCCGACGGGCTGCCCGTGCTGCCGGTGCTGCGCAGCGGCGCGTACCTCACGCACGACGAGGGGTACTACGCACGCAGCTCCCCGCTCGGCGCGAGCCCCCGGCTCGACGGCCCCCGGCTGCGGCCCGCGGTGCGGGCCTGGGCGCAGGTCAACTCGCGGCCCGAGCCTCGGCTCGCGTTCATCACCGCGGGCAAGCGGGACGTGCCCTACGACATCGACCTGCCGGTGCCCGAGCTGCGGCGCGCGGGCGGCGTCACCTCCGCGCTGACCGGCTGCACGGTCACCAAGGTCAACGACCAGCACGGTTTCGTCCGGCTCGACAGGGACGCGGCGCTGGAGGTCGGCGACTGGGTCGGCCTCGGGCTCTCGCACCCGTGCACGACGTTCGACAAGGTCCCGCTGATGCCGATGGTCGGCGCGGACGGCGAGACCGTGGTCGACCTGATCCGGACGTTCTTCTGATGCTCACCTTCCTCGGCGCGACCGTGGTCGACGGCACCGGCGGGCCGTCGTACCGGGCGGACGTGACCGTCGGCGGTGGACGGATCGCGGCGATCGGCACCGGTGGCGGCGGACGCGTGGTGGACGCGGACGGGCTCGTGCTCGCGCCCGGGTTCATCGACATGCACGCACACTCCGACCTGCAGATACTCGCGCATCCCGACCACATGGCGAAGGTGTCGCAGGGTGTCACGCTCGAGGTGCTCGGCCAGGACGGGCTGTCCTACGCGCCGGTCGACGACGACACGCTCGCGGACCTGCGCGCGCAGCTGGCCGGGTGGAACGACGACCCGCCCGGCTTCGACTGGGACTGGCGCGGCGTCGGCGAGTACCTGGACCGGCTCGACCGCGGCATCGCGGTGAACGCGGCCTACCTCGTGCCGCAGGGCACCGTGCGGGCACTGGTGGCGGGCTGGGACGCGCGGCATGCCACGGAGTCCGAGCTGGACCGGATGCGGGCGCTGGTGGCGACCGGGCTCGCCGAGGGCGCGATGGGCATGTCGTCCGGCCTCACGTACACGCCGGGCATGTACGCCGGCACCGGGGAACTGGTCGCGCTGTGCGAGGTCGTCGGCAAGGGCGGCGGTTACTACAGCCCACACCACCGCAGCTACGGCGCCGGCGCGCTCGAGGCGTACGCGGAGATGGTCGACGTGTCGCGGCGGTCCGGCTGCCCGCTGCACCTCGCGCACGCCACGATGAACTTCCCGGTCAACGAGGGCCGTGCTGGTGAGCTGTTGTCGTTGCTGGACGACGCGATCGCCGACGGCTGCGACATCAGCCTGGACACCTACCCGTACCTGCCCGGCGCGACCTACCTGTCGGCGCTGCTGCCGAGCTGGGCAGCAGAAGGCGGCCTTGCCGCGACGCTCGCCCGTCTGTCCAATGTGGACGCCCGGGAGCGGATCCGCGCCGACATCGAGGAACACGGCTCGGACGGCTGCCACGGCGTGCCCGTCGACTGGGACTCGATCGAGGTGAACGGCGTTCGCCGCGACGACAACGCCCACCTGGTGGGCAAGTCGGTCGCGGCGTCGGCACGCGAGGCGGGCAGGCCGCCCGCCGAGCTGTACTTCGACACGCTGATCGCCGAGCGGCTCGGCACGTCGTGCCTCATGCACGTCGGGCACGAGGACAACGTCCGCGCGATCATGCGGCACGCCGCGCACACCGGCGGCAGCGACGGGTTGCTGGTCGGCGAGCGGCCCCACCCGAGGGCGTGGGGCACGTTCCCCCGCTACCTCGCGCGGTACGTTCGCGAATTGGGGGTGCTGAGCCTGGAGGAATGCGTCGCGCACCTGACGGGCCGCGCCGCGCGGCGGCTCCGGCTGACCGACCGAGGGCTCGTCCGCGAGGGGTACGCCGCGGACCTGGTCCTGTTCGACCCGGCCACGGTGGCCGACACGGCGACGTTCGAACAACCGCGCCAGGCCGCGGCCGGTATCCCGTACGTGCTGGTGAACGGCGTGCCCGTCATCGAGGACGGCAGGCACACCGGCGCGCTCCCCGGCCACTCGATCCGCAACAAGGGAGCGTGACATGCACCTGCTCGCGGAGCTGGAGGCCCGGCGTGCGCTGTGCATCATCCGCGCGCCGATCATCCCCGACCCCGTTGGGCTCGCGCGGACCCTCGTCGAGGCCGGCATGCCGATCGTCGAGTTCGCGCTGACCACGCCGGACGCGCCCCGGCTCATCGAGCAGGCGTCGCGGGTGGACGGTCTGATCCTGGGTGCGGGCACCGTGATGTCCGAACAGGACGCCCGCGACGCGATCAACGCGGGCGCGACGTTCCTGCTCACCCCGGGTCTGCGTGCCGCGGTCGCGGAAGAGGCGGTGCGCCATGACATCCCGGTCGTGCTGGGCGCGATGACACCGACCGAGGTCGCGACCGCGGTCGACCTCGGCGCGGCGGCGGTGAAGGTGTTCCCAGCGGCACGGCTCGGCCCGGTGTACTTCAGCGACCTGCTCGGGCCGTACCCGGACGTGCACCTGGTGGCCACGGGTGGCCTGAACGCGGAGAACGCGGCGTCGTACCTGGCGAACGGCGCGATCGCCGTCACCGCCGGAAGTGGTGTGGTGGGACCGAAACTGGCCGCCGAGTCGAGATTCGAGGAGATCGGGCAGCGCGCGAAGGAATTCCTCTCAGCTATCGCTCAATAAGGAGACCAATGTCGGGGTTGGTTGATTGGCTGCAGCACTCCACACCGGGGTTACTGCTGCTCGCCGCGATCGGTATCGCGGCCCTGCTGTTGATGATCATCAAGTGGAAGGTCGAGCCGTTCATCGCGTTGCTGGTGATCGGCCTGCTGACCGCGCTCGCGGCCGGGCTGCCGGTGCAGTCGCTGGTCGGCTCGGCGCAGAAACCTGGCGAGTCGTTGCTGGAGACGGGTTTCGGCGGCATCCTCGGCCACATCGCGGCGATCATCGGGCTGGGCACGATGCTCGGCGCGATCCTGGAGGCGTCGGGCGGCGCGCAGGTGCTGACCAGGTCGCTGCTGCGGGCGCTGGGTGAGAACCGCGCACCGCTCGCCATGGGGCTCGCCGGGCTGATCTTCGGCGTGCCGGTGTTCTTCGACGTCGGCATCTTCGTGCTCGCGCCGCTCGTGTACGTGGCGGCCAAGCAGGGCGGCAAGTCGATCCTGCTGTACTGCCTCCCGCTGCTCGCCGGCCTGTCGGTGACGCACGCTTTCCTGCCACCACACCCGGGACCCGTTGCGGCAGCGGGACTTCTCGGGGTGGACCTCGGCTGGGTGATCCTGATGGGCGCGGTGTGCGCCATCCCCGCCTGGTACCTCGGCGGCGTGCTGTTCTCGTCGTGGATCGGCAAGCGGATCGACATCCCGGTCCCGGAGGACATGCTGGCGGCGGCGAAGACCGAGCGCGACGGCGACGAGCCTGGGCTGGGCCTGGTCGTGGGCATCATCGCGATCCCGCTGGTGCTGATCCTGGCCGGCACGTTCGGCAGCATCCTGTTACCCGAGGGCTCGACGGCCGTCGGCGTCGCGAACTTCATCGGCACCCCGGCGGTCGCGCTGACCATCGCGGTGCTGCTGGCGTTCTGGCTCCTGGGTTACCGGCGCGGCATGACGAAGTCGCAGGCCGCGGAACTGAGCGCGGCGTCGCTGCGCCCGGTCGGCATGATCCTGCTGGTCGTCGGCGCGGGCGCGTTCTACGGCGCGGTGCTGAAGGCGACCGGCATCGGCGACGTGATCGCCGACAGCCTGCACGACGCGGGCCTGCCGGTGATCTTCGCGGCGTACGTGATCAGCTGCGGCCTGCGCATCGCCCAGGGCTCGGCCACCGCCGCCATCGCCGCGTCGGCCGCCATCATCGGCCCGACGATCAAGGACGTCGGCTACTCACAACCCCAGCTGGCGCTGATCGCGGCGGCGATCTGTGCCGGTTCGATCATCGCGTCGCACGTCAACGACGGTGGATTCTGGATCGTGTCGCGGTACTTCGGCATCTCGGTGAAGGACACGTTGAAGACGTGGACCGTGCTGGAGACCATCCTTTCCGTGGTCGGCTTCGCCGTCGCGGCAATCCTCATGGCGGTGATCTGATGCTGGACCGACGAGAGTTCCTCGGGTACGCGGGTTTCGCGACGGCCGCGTTCGCGATGGCCCGCACCGGCGGCGAGCTCGCCGCACCGTCCACCGTGTACCTCGGCACCTTCGGCGGCGACCTGCGGACCGGCGAGGTGGGCGACGACGGGACACTGACGGTCACCGGCACGGTCGCCGGTGTGCCGGACGCGTCGTTCCTCGCCTTCCACGACCGGTTCCTTTACACCACCAACGAAGGACAGGGCCGCGTCACCGCGCTCGACCGCACCACGAACACGGTGCTGAACACGGCGTCGAGCGGCGGCGCGGGCCCGACCCACCTTTCTGTGCATCCGGACGGCTACCTGCTGACCGCGAACTACAGCTCCGGCTCGGTCGCCGTGCACCGGCGCGACGACGACGGCACGATCGGCGAGCGGACCGACCTCGTCCAGCACGTTGGCACCGACCGCGATCCGCACGCGCACCAGGTTCTCCCCGATCCGACGGGTCGATGGGTGCTGGCGGTCGACCTCGGCGCCGACTCGGTGTACGTGTACGGGCTCACCGACGGCGTGCTCACCCAGCACCAGCAACTGCGGCTCCCCACCGGTGCGGGCCCACGCCACCTGGCCTTCCACCCGTCCGAGCCGCTCGTCTACGTGCTCGGGGAGCTGCGCCCGGAGATCACCGTCGCGACGTGGGCCGACGGCACGCTCACCCCGGGCCAGGTCATCCCGACCGCGCAGGGCGGCAACTTCCCCGCGGAGATCGCGGTCAGCTCCGATGGCCGGTTCGTGTACGCGTCGAACCGCGGTGACAACACGATCGCCGCGTTCGCCGTGACCGGCGACCAGCTCACCGCGCTTGGCGCCACGCCGACCGGCGGCGACTGGCCACGCCACTTCACGCTCAGCCAGGACGAACAGCGGATCTACGTGTCGAACCAGAACTCCGGCACGGTCACGTGGCTCCCCCGCGACCCGGCCACGGGCACGCTCGGTCCGATGGAGGGGTCGGCAACGGTGCCGTCGGTCGGTATCGTCGCCTGGGCATGAGTGACGACGACGAACTCTGGGTGGACAGCGCCGACCGGAAGGTGGCGCTTCGGGCGCTGTCCGAGCACCGGGACGAGGAACACCTGACGACGACCGAGTACGACCGGCGTCAGGACCTCGTGCGTGCCGCGCAGACGCGTGCCGACCTCCGTGCCCTCTTCGCCGACCTGCCCTCTCCGCACCCGCTGATCGGCGAGGAACGCGACGCCTGGACAGCGACTCCTGGCAGCCGTGTGAGAGCGGAGACGCCGACGGGCGCCAGCAACGGCACCGGGATCGTCCTCGGCAGCGGCGGGCTCATCGTGCTCGGCGCGCTCATGGCCGGGTGGTGGGTGCCCGCGATCATCCTCGCCTGTGTCGTCGTGGTCGTGACCGTGCTCGTCGCCGCGCGCTGATTGGTCCAGACCCTTGTGTCCGGTGGTGGCACCTCTCTAGCATCCGTTGCGGAGTGCAAAACGTCCATTGCGCATAGTGCAACGGAGGCCCAGCATGAGGTTCCGACGGACACTCGCGGTTGCCGCTCTCGGCGCGCTCGCGATCGGTTGCGCGCCACCGCAGGCATCGAACGACACCGCGCGGCAGGGCGAGGAGACCACCGGCGAGCTGCGGGTCTGGCTGTTCCAGGAGGCGTCCAACGCCGCCAAGGAAGCCGTGGTCGACGAGGCGAAGGCCGAGTTCGAGATGGCACACGACGGCGTCACCGTCAACGTCGAGTACCTGCCCGTCGACGGCCGCGCCACCCGCTTCAACGGTGCCTTCAACGACAAGGCCAGCGCACCCGATCTCGCCGAGTTCGGCAACACCGACCTTGCGGGCTACACGGCGTCCAACGGGTTCGCCGACCTCACCGCCGACCTGGAGAAATGGCCCGACAGCAAGGACCTGGTGCCCGAGGTCCTCGACACGGCCACAGTGGACGGCAGGACCTACGGCATCCCCTGGTTCACCGGCACCCGCGCGCTCTACTACCGGACAGACGTCTTCACCGAGCTCGGCCTGAAGCCGCCGACGACACTCGACGAGCTGACCGCGACCGCGCGGCGGATCCGGGCCGCCAAGCCCGAGCTGTACGGGATCGCGGTCGGCGGCAAGTACCAGTTCGCGCTCCTGCCCTACATCTGGGCCAACGGCGGCGACGTGGCCGAACAGGACGGCGACGCCTGGCGGGCCACGATCGACTCGGAACAGGCGCGCGCCGGGCTCGGCCAGTACGCGGAGCTGATCAGCGACGACATCTGCCCGCCCGCCGCGTGCGCGCAGCTCACCGGCAGCCAGTCGGTCGCCGCGTTCGCCGGTGGCAAGGCCGCAATGACGATCGGCGGCGACTTCAACCGGGCCGCGGTCGACGCGGGTGCGGTCACGGGCAGGTATGCCGTGGTTCCGTTGCCCGGCAAGGAGTCCGGCTCCATCGCCCCCGCGTTCGCTGGTGGCAACCTGCTCGGCGTGTTCACCTCAAGCAAGAAGCGCACGCTCGCGCTGGACTTCGTGAAACTGCTGGGTGGCAAGGCCTACCAGGAGAAGATGTTCGGGGCGATGGGCAACATGCCGACGTTCGCCGACGTGCAGGATCGCATCGCCGCCGACGACGAGTTCCTCGGGCCGTTCATCGAGACCGTCCAGAGCGGCACCAGGTTCGTGCCGTCCACCCCGGCCTGGACGAAGATCGACGCGGCAGGCGTGCTGCCGACGACGGTCCAGCAGGTCGCGACCGGACAGCTGGACGTGGCCGCGGCCACCAGCGCGGCGGCGGCCGAGATGAACGAAGCCTTCGGCAGCTGATGGCGTTCGCGCACCGGCGGGACGGGCCCGCCGCCCTCCGGTACCTGCTGCCCGCCGCGGTCGTGCTGCTGGCGCTGATGGCGTACCCGATCTACCAGCTGGTCGTCATCTCGCTGTACGACTACGGCCAGCCGCAGGCCAGCGGCGCGGCACCGCTCGTGTTCATCGGGCTGGACAACTACGTCACGCTCCTGTCCGACCCCCGGTTCTGGGACGTGCTGCTCACGACGATCGTGTTCGCCTCGGTCTGTGTGCTCGGCACGCTGCTCGTCGGCACCGCGCTGGCCGTGCTCGCGAACCGCGCCCGCGCGGTGCCGAGAACGCTGCTGTTCCTCGCCGCTCTCGGCGCGTGGGCGACGCCGACGATGGCGGGTTCGTACGTGTGGCTGTTCCTGTTCGACCAGGACTTCGGGCTCGTCAACGAGGTGCTCGCGGGCCTCGGCCTCGACGGGATGCGCGGCCACTCCTGGACCTTCGAGCGGTACTCCGCGTTCGGCCTGGTCGCCGCCGAGATCATCTGGTGCTCGTTCCCGTTCGTGCTGGTCACCATGTACGCGGGCATCAAGGCGATCCCCGGCGAGGTACTGGAGGCCGCGGCGCTGGACGGCGCGTCGGCCCGCCGCACGGCCACCACGGTGATCCTGCCGATCCTGCGGCCACTGCTGCTGATCGCGACGATCCAGTCGATCATCTGGGACTTCAAGGTGTTCACGCAGATCTACGTGATGACGAACGGTGGCGGCGTGGCCGGGCAGAACCTGGTGCTGAACGTGTTCGCGTACCAGAAGGCGTTCGCCGGTGAGGAGTACGGGCTTGGCGCGGCGATCGGCGTCGTCATGACCGTCCTGTTGCTGTTGATCACCGGCTTGTACGTGCGGGCGCAGCGGGGTGTGCGATGAGGCGCGGGCAGCTCGTCGCCGACGTCGCGTGCGTGGTGATCGCGGCGGTGGTGGCGTTTCCGCTGTACTGGATGGTGCTGTCGGCACTCAAACCGGCGGGCGAGGTGCAGTCGGCGAACCCCCGGCCGTGGACCGGCGCGCCGACTCTGGACAGCTTCCGGCGCGTGCTCGACGTGGAGAACTTCGGGCTGTACTTCGTGAACAGCCTCGTGGTCGCGGTGCTGGTGGTGGCGCTGTCGCTGGCCGTGTCGTTCCTGTCGGCGGTGGCGCTGACCAGGTTCCGGTTCCGCGGCCGCACCGTGTTGCTGGTGATGTTGCTGGTGGCGCAGATGGTGCCGGTGGAGGCGCTGACCATCCCGTTGTTCTTCCTGATGCGGTCGTTCGGTGACGTGGTGCCCGCGATCGGGTTGAACCGGCTCGGCGCGCTCGTGGTGGTGCACCTGGCGTTCAGCCTGCCGTTCGCGATCTGGCTGCTGCGTGGCTTCGTGGCGACGGTGCCGGAGGAGCTGGCGGAGGCGGCCGCACTCGACGGCGCGTCCCGGTTCCGGTTCACGTGGCAGGTGTTGTTCCCGCTGGTCGCGCCGGGGCTGGTGGCGGCGAGCGTGGTGTCGTTCATCCACGCCTGGAACGACTTTCTCTTCGCCAAGACGTTCCTCATCTCCGGCACCGGCAACCGGACGCTGCCGTTGGGGCTGCTGGTGTTCTTCAAGCCGGAGGAGCAGGACTGGGGCGCGATCATGGCGGGCTCGACGCTGATGACGTTGCCGGTGCTGGCGTTCTTCCTGATCGTGCAACGACATCTGGTGTCCGGCATGGCCGGGGCGGTGAAGGGATGACCGGGTTCGATGGGCTGCTGCCGCGCCCGGTACGGGTCACCCCGGCGGGCGGCACGTCGGCCGGCGGTTCGTCCGTGTGCGCCAGGGACGTGTCGTTGCCCCCGTCGGGCTTCCGGCTGACGATCGACGGGTCCGGGGTGCGCATCGAGGCGGCGGACGCGGCGGGCGAGTTCTACGGTCACCAGGCACTGCGCCAGTTACGTGGCCCGTCGGCGTTCCGCGCGGTGGAGCTGCCCGGCGATCCCCTTCCCTGCGGCGTGGTCGAGGACTGGCCGAGGTTCGGCTGGCGCGGCTGTCTGCTCGACGTGGCACGGCACTTCATGCCGAAGTACGCGGTGCTGCGGTTCCTGGACCTGATGGCCGCACACCGCTTGAACGTCCTGCACCTCCACCTCACCGACGACCAGGGCTGGCGCATCGAGGTCCCGGAGTTCCCCCGGCTGACGACGGTGGGCGCGTGGCGGCACGGCTCGTGGACCGGTCGCCAGCCGGATGGCACCCCAGACCACGACGGCCGACCGCACGGCGGCTACTACCCGGTCGACGACCTGCGGGAGATCGTGGCGTACGCGGCGGCGCGGCACATCACGGTGATGCCGGAGGTCGACGTGCCGGGCCACAGCCAGGCGGCGATCGCGGCGTACCCGTGGCTGGGCGCGACCGGCCGGCAACTGGCGGTCATGACGAGCTGGGGCATCAACGACAACGCCCTCGCGATGACCGACGAGGTGCTGGACTTCTACCGCCGTGTCCTGACCCACGTGACGGAGATCTTCCCGTCGGAGGTGATCTGCGTGGGCGGCGACGAGGTCCCGACCACGGATGCGTCGCACGACTGGTTCATCAGCGGTCTCGTCGAACACCTGGAGTCACTGGGCCGCAGAGGTTACGTGTGGGACGAGGCCCTGTCCCCCGCTCTGCCCGACCGGACCATCGTCGCCGCCTGGCACCCGCACGTCGACACCGGCGACCACGACGTGGTGGCGTGCCCTGAGGAGCACCTGTACCTGGACCACCGCCAGTCCGACCACCCCGACGAGCCGATCCCGGTGGGGTACCTACGCACGCTGGCGGACGTGTACGCGTACGAGCCGCCGCCCTCGGCGCTGGGCGCGCAGGCGCAGGTGTGGACCGAACACCTGGACTCACCCCGGCGAGTGGACTACGCGGCGTTCCCGAGGTTGGCCGCGTTCGCGGAGGTGGTGTGGAGCGCCGGGGAACGCTCGTACGAGGAGTTCGAGCGACGGCTGGTGAGCTACCACCTGCCAAGGCTGGACGCACTGGGCGTCGAGTACCGCCCCCTGGCGGGACCGCACCCGTGGCAGACCCGTCCCGGCGTGCCGGGCCGTCCGAGGGAGCTGACCTCCGGCCCCTGGTAGCCAGGTCAGCGACTCATCGATCGGGCCTGACGTGCCGCGGACCACCCAAAGTGATCAACTTCTGCACGTCGACGCACGCCGTGACCAGGCGTTATGCAGAAATCACATGGGCCATGCAGAAATCGCCATAGACCCGGCGACTCGGCTGGCCCCACGGTTGAGGAGCAAGACCCGACCGGTACCAGCCCCTGGATCGAACCGAGGTAATTCCCCCGATGACTGAGCCGAACTCGACGGAGGTCATCGCATTCCGGTGCCCGGATTGCATGGGAACCGGCAAAGAGAAGTCCGTTGACGGCAGCAACAGTGTGCAGCCATGTGGATGTGACGGCGGCATCGTCATGGGATTTGTCAAGGTTTCGACCGAGGGTGGCCTGCGGCATGTGTTCCAGTTGATTTCCGATTCAGCGTTGGCACTGTGCGGACATCAGATCTCGACGGAACGAACTTTCGAGGCCGACGGACAACCTCCCTGTCTTCCTTGCTTTTACGTACTGAGCATGCTGACCAGCCAGAATGATGCGCCGGTCGATCGATGGTCGAGCGGAATCCGACCATGAGCGATCGATCCGACACCAGCGGGACGGATATTGTCCGCGAAATAACTGCGTCGCCGCGCGTAGATCAGGTTCCGTGCACTGTCGCCGGCCTCACCGCCGAAGAATTGCTGGAACGTTCAGAGCGGCACAAGGCGAGAGTGCGTGAGGGCGTCGGCGATTCCATAGAACCTTTTGGATGTGACGGCTGGCGATAGATATCAAGAATCGCGTACATCCTGGTTGGTACGACTAGACCGTGGCAAGGCCCAGCATCTGCGCGATTTCTCGCACCGCGTCGGCCGGTTCGTCCACTAGCACCGTAGTCATGCCGAGAGTCGCGGCGGGTGCCAAGTTGCGCGGCACGTCATCAGCGAAGATGCACTCATTTGCTGATAGTCCCAACTGAGCCAAGGCGAACTTGTAGATCTCCAGATCTGGCTTTGCGTAACCGACCTTGTCAGACACGACGACAACATCGAAATACTCGGGCAGGGCATATCCGGTGTAGATGTCGTATCCACCGGTGCCCCAGGAATTCGACAGCATCGCTGTATTTACTCCGGCATTCTTGGCCTGCGCAACCAGGGCAAGCATGGATTCACATGGGCGCAGGTCTGCACAGATACGCTGAGTCAAGTCGACGTCGGAAACCGCCAGCAGTTTTCCTAGTTGGCGTTCGAACTCCCGTTGCGTGATCCGTCCCGCCTCGGCTTCGAAGAGTGCAGCCTTACCGGCCGGGTCTTCGCGCAGAACGTAATGCAAGCGATGAGGGTCGAGACCTTCACGCTCACAGAACGAACTGAGAGCAGACCGGAATCGGGTAGTTACCACACCGCCAAAGTCAACAATGAGCGCTTTGTAATTCACCAAGTAGCCCCTATTTCAATCAGCATCTCGCCGAGTTGCCTGCCTGCATTTTGGTCGATTGCGCGCACACTTCTGTATAGCTTCTCGATTCGCTGGAGGCTCGTGGCGTGGCGCGTACCGCCAACTATCTCCAGGGCACTCTTGGCATGCCTTGTCGCTTCGTCCACTTGGTTGCTGGCCGCATATGCCTCCGCGAGGTCGACATATGCTGTGCATCGATGCTTCAACAACGACTCATCGAGCATGTCCAAAGCGTTGTGCAGATGCTGTTGAGCCTCCGAGTAGCGGCCGAGTCGCATCAAGTCTCCGCCGACATAGGCCGACAGTTTCTCGGCGTTAAAAACCCCGATGCCAGCCCATGGCTCGCTTGCGTCCGCCGCTTCCAGATGCCTGGCGGCACTATCCAACAGTCGTCGGCACGTCAGCTCGTCTCTTCCTGTGGCGTACATCTCGGAGGCGACAGCGGACAGCCAACCGTGAGTAACCGGCGGTATACCACGTTTGGCAATCGCCAACGCGGCATCAGCGTAATCGCGCCCGCTATCAGCATCAGTTTTCGGGTTGTAAGCGTAGGCCACGACCACCCGGACGTCGAGCGCGAACTCATCCTCACCCGAGGAGGCAGGTCGCTCGGCCAACGCTGTGGCGCCGCCGGAAGGCAGGACCTCCAACATGTGGATCACTCTCCTTACTTGGTGTGTTGGTGCAGGAACACCTGACCGGCCGAGGCGTTTGCCGCATTGGGCCAGGAGATCGTGATCCGGCTGTGCTTCTTGTCGACGACACGTCCGTCGGGAATCTGGTCATCCGCTGTGTCGATCGGGTAGACACGGAACTGCGGGCCGGGTCCACCGCGGTGCTCTCGCTGCCAAATCCGAAGCTGTTCTGCTACTTCCTGGCGAGCTGCTCCGCGTCCGGGCCGAACGCGTGGACACCGAACTCCACGTCATCCTCGATGGCGGTGCTGCGCGTCGTGACGTACGCCAGGTTTCCACCAGCGACCACAGCCATCGCGGCGGAGTGGCTTCCAGGCGGGGCTGATAGAACTATCCCTATAGGACACCTCCGTTCAGCACATGTCAATAGAACTATCTCTATCGACGTTCAATGGCCACCTTGGCGAGTAGAGATAGAGTTATCCGATGTTGACTAGGGAAGGGAGAGGCCACATGGGCATCGGCTACCGCGAGCTGGCCTCGGCGCTCCGCACCGCCATCCAGGCGGGGACCTTTCCGACCGGTAGCACGCTGCCCAAGCAGGAGGAGATCGCTGACGAGCACGGTGTCAACGTCAACACCGTGCGCAAGGCGGTTGGTGTCCTTGAGGCGGAGGGGTTGGTAACACCCGTTCGGCGTAAGGGCACCGTCGTCCGTGCACGACCGCCGATGAAGCGACTCGGGATCGAGCGCTACGCCAAGAGCAAGTGGAAGTTCGGGCTGGTCGCGTTCGCTGCTGACCGCGAGGCATCCGGGCGAGCGTGGAAGCGTGGCGATCAGACCAACGAGGTCAGCCGCGTCGAGGCGGATGCCAAGGTGGCCGAAGCGCTTGGTGTCGAGGAAGGTTCTCCGGTCTTCAAACGTGCCCGTCTGATCAAAGACGCAGGCGTGCCGACGCACACGCTAACGAGCTACTACCGCCCCGAACATGTGGAGGGCACGCCGCTCGTCGACCCAAAGCCGGGAACGGCGACGCCAGGTGGCGGATTCGCCGTCCTGACCATGCAGGGCCTGGAGCCCGAGGACATCACCGAGACGGTTTCCGCCCGCATGCCCACACCGGACGAGCTGAAAATACTGGAGCTGCCCGCAGGGGAACCAGTCATGGAGCTGCACCGTACGACCTACACCGCCGACGGTGTGCCGGCCGAGTTCGCGCGGGGTGTCCATGCCGCGAGCCGCTTCTCATGGTCGTACAGCTTCAAGCTTCCCGACTGAGGAGGAACCCGTGTCCGGTGTCATCCCTGCGTCAGTGCACGACGACGTGGAGATCTTGTGGGTCTACCTCCGGCTGGGCCACGAGTTGCGGCACACGGATGTCGGCGTCGGTCTCGGTAGCCACGACATCGGTGTCGCCGTGCGGACCGCCGAGCTGTACAAGCGGAGCCTCTTCTCGCTAATGGTGTTCACCGGTGCCAATGCGCCGACGACCATCGACCGCTTCCCACGTGGCGAGGCTGTGCACTACCGGGAACGTGCGCTGGCGAAAGGCGTGCCCGACGAGGCGATCCGGGTGGAGTCCAAGGCCAGGAACACCGGCGAGAACATGACGCTGACACGCGACCTGTTGCGCGCCGAGGGCATCACGCCGAAGTCGGTCATGCTCATCTCGCGCCCGTATCAGGAGCGCCGCGCGTACGCGACCTGCCGCAAGCTCTGGCCCGAGGTCGAGGTCGTGTGCACGTCCCAACAGGTAGACCTGGACACCTACGCGGCCGGTATCGGCGACATTCCGCGCATGATCAACGTGATGGTGGGCGACACGCAGCGAATCCGGCTCCACGCAGAACGCGGCTACGCCATCCCGCAGGACATGCCGGACGAGGTGCAGGCCGCGTACGAACGCCTTGTGGCCGCGGGCTACACCGCTCACCTCATCCCCGAGGCTGCCTGAACAGCCACGTCCGACACCAGATGAGCGCAGCGACGAAGTAGCCCGCTTCCAGCGCATCTATGATCGGGTGTGGGGCATGACCGCGGACGCGGAAACGTCCGTCGCGATGATGCGCCAGGCTCAAGCCAAGCTCATGACGTGATGATCCCGAGGAGGGGTTACCTAATGATCAGTGACCGCCTCTCCCAAGCCAACTGGCGAAAGAGCACCATCACCCAAGCCAACGGCTCGTGTGTCGAACTGGCCACGGACGGCGAGACGTGGGGAGCTGTCCGCGACAGCAAGCAGCCGGACGGCGGCCAGCTCGTGTTCGCGAACAGCTCGTTCCGGGCGTTCATCGGCGTAGTGAAGTCCAACCAGGTCGAGGCGTAAGCCGGGTGATGGTCGCGCAGCCGTCACCATCCGGGGTAGTGATCACCGCTGGTCTACTCATAGCGGGGAGGCGTGATCATGAACTGGCGTAGGTCCAGCTTCAGCGGGGACAGCGGGGACTGTGTCGAGGTTCGGCAAGACCTGACGGCTTTGCGAGACAGCAAGCAGGCTGACGGGCCCGAACTACCGACCCCGGCGTTCCGTGACCTCCTGCGGACTGTGAAGGCTGGTCAGTTCGATCGCTGACACTCCGAGGCCCCCGGCTTCTTCCATGTCCACACGCCTGTATACGTCGTCGAGTCCGGGGTGGACGGACAGTCGCTCGTACCGGTACTCGCCTTGCTCGTCGAGTCACACAGAGCCGCCCGGTTGGACCATGGCCCCAAGGCCGTAGTAGGTCCGGCACCAGTCGAGATCAAGCCCGATCAGCTCGGGGGCTCTTCGACGACGTGTCGTCGGCCTTTCGCAGGTCAGGGCGTTAGCGTTAAAGGCGAGCACCTGGGGCGACTCGAAGGTAACGAGAAGGAGGGCTGAGCAATGACCCGTTCGTGGAAGGACGCCAAGGCCGAGAAGGCCCGACGTGACAAGGCCAACGCACCGACCGCCGCCGCGCAGCGGTAACGGCTGCCGTCCCAGCACAACTGCGCACCACTACCAGCGACCAGTAGGACAGTGCCGCCACGTTCGCGCCACCCGAGTCGCCCGGTTCGACGCACGCCGAGTGGCGGGTCATGCCGTACACCGCGCCCTGGCTGTAGTTCACCGTAGCGGGCCTCCTTCGCGGGAGCGAAGAATGTCGTCTGCCGGTCCACGATGCGCGCGGCGGCGTGGTGGGCGGGCTGGGTGCAGTCGGGGCGGTCAGCTTCGGCGTTGAGCTTCCACAGGAACGCCGGGTCGATGCCGTCGAGCTGTGATGCAGCTCCTAGATACCTTCTTTCGCCGTCGCGAGAACCGTTTTCCCAGGTCAACGCCCTGTACCTGGTGCGCATAACGCATGCGAGGGCAGTGCATCACTAAATGACGCTTGAAGTGATGCGCTTAGTGATGCATAGTGGGTGCATGGCCAGTCGACGGATCTCTGTGACACTTGACGCCCCGGACCAGCAGGCGCTTGAGGTCTTTGCGGACCCGTCACGCCCTGAGCACGCGACACTTGAAGCGTGGGCAGCCCAGCACGGGCTGAACGTCCGAGACGCTTCGGACGCTGCCATCTTGCGGACACTGGTTCGGGCCGGGGCTGCAGCTCTGCGAGAGAAGGCCCTGGAGGACGGCTACGCGAAGCTGGCCGAGCAAAGCCTCGAAGAGCAGCAAGAGCGCCGCGCCCTGCGCGACCGCGCTGTCAAGAAGGCGCGCGCTAGGTTCGCTGAATGAGTGCAGCCACACCCCTTCGGGGGCAAGTCTTCCGCGTTGACATCGGCAACATCGGCCCTAAGCCGTATGTCGTGGTGAGCAACAATCAACGGAATCGCTTGCTTGACTCCGTACTCGCGGCGAGGATCACGTCATCCGACAAATCGCGCGTCCCGACCGCAGTACCGTTGGGTCACGACGACCCCTTGGTGGGGTATGCGCTAGCTGACGAGATCGTCGAACTCTTCAAGGACGAGCTGGAAGCGGCACAGTACCTGGGAGCACTCGCCCCGGGGACTGTGCTGAGTCTGAACGACGCCCTGAAGCAGGCGCTCGGGATCGGGACGTAAGTAGCACAGACCGCCGTTTACCCCTGCCGCAAACGACCATAGATGTCGCCATGCATCGAACGCGGCCAGGCCGGGGAGTGGTCGCGTGCAACATTCGTGCAATATGACCCCGGCACGCACCGGCAAACGTCGAGAACCTGCGGCAAGCTCCGGCCCAGGTCAGAGGCGCTTTGCGGATTGCGCCGCAGGCAGCCGCGTGGCCGAACAAGGTCAAGGGGCCGCAGGTTCAAATCCTGTCGGCCCGACGGTCGCGATAGGTCCGCTGGTCCTGTGATCGCACGGCACGACGTCACGCGTGTCCTCGCGGGACACGTGCACCGTCACGTCACCGCCGCGTTCGCGGGCACGATCCTGACCACCGCACCGAGCACCTACCTCCAAAGTGGACTCGCCCTCAAGGAAACCATCCCGGACTACGTTCCAGAGCCGACGTCGTTCCTGCTCCACCTCGACGTGGCAACGCACACGGTCCCGGTCAGCCATGCTGCCGGGACCGTGGCCTGTTACTGAGTCACCACATGGTCACGCCGTACACCGGGCCGTAGTAGGCCAGGCTGTCGGCGATCGGGAAGTACCACGAGACGTTCTGCCCCGCACCGACCGCCGCCGCGCAGCGGTAACGGCTGCCGTCCCAGTACAGCTGCGCGCCACTGGTGACGCCCTCCGGCGACCAGTAGGACAGTGCCGCCACGTTCGCGCCACCCGAGTCGCCCGGTTCGACGCACGCCGAGTGGCGGGTCATGCCGTACACCGCGCCCTGGCTGTAGTTCACCGTCTCGTTCTTGCCGGTGATGTAGCCGCAGGTCCACTTCGTCGTGATACCCGACTTGCACATGTACGTACCGACCGGCGAGTCGCTGTAGCCGCTGACCGTGATGATCCCGCCGTTGGACGGGTTCGTGTCGACCCACCGGCCCTGGATCCAGTATCCCGGGTTGTCGTTGCGGATCAGCGCGTCGTCGTAGGTCGGGAAGAAGCTGGCCACGGTCGTGCCCAGCGTGGTGCCGTCCTGACCGGTGACGGTGGACCCGGTGCTGACGCAGTGGCCCGCGGTCAGCAGGAAACCCTGGCCGGTGCTCGGGTTGCGCAGGTTGAAGCCCGCCGAGCAGCTGCCGTAGTTGTACGCGTCGCCGCCGTCGAGGTAGTTGGCGGTCTGCACCGGCGCGCGGTCGGTCTGCTCGACCCGCACGGCGTCGCCGTACTTCGCGAGCGAGGACAGCGTCGACTTCTGCCCGGCAATGGTGGTCACGACGACGCTGTTGGTCTTCTCGTCGACCCGCCAGCTCGCGAGCCCACGCAGTTTCGACGGCCCCTGCTTGGCCCGCCCCTCACCGGAAGCCTTGCCGGACAACGTGTCCAGCTCGGCACGGATGGCGTCCAGCTCCGCCGCGCTGTGTCGCACGACCCTCGCATCCGCCCCCTGCTTGGTCACCTCCGCGACCCGCGACGACTCGGTGACCGCGACGGTCAGCTTCCCGGTGGCCGCGTCGAACCACGACCCGCCGAAGTCGGCACCGAGTGCCGTCCGCAGCGAAGCGTCGAGGTCGACGGCCCGGTCCTGTTGCGACCGCAGCGTGGTCGCCTGCGCGGCCGTGAGGCCCAGATCCCTTTGCATGGCAGTGAGAACGTCCTCGGCCGCGGCGGGCCGAGCCGGTGCGGCCGAAGCCGTCACCTGAGCCGCCACGGCGACTGTGCCGACCGCCGCCGCGGTGACGAGGACGCGAATGAACTTCTTCATCCTAGAAACCCCTTGGTGTGAATTGGACGAACGACGGATGGTTCGTCGCACCCCACCGGGGTCGTTAGCACAACTGGGAGATACGCCCCAAAGGGCACACCTGGGATTGAAAAGGGTCACAAAACACCGCTGCCGCCGCACCACGAGGGTGCGACGGCAGCGGAGATACCAAACGACCTACTGCTTACTCGAACTTCTCGCCCTTCTCGGCCTTCGCCACCAGCGACTCGGGCGGCAGGAAGTGGTCGCCGTAGCGCTGCGCCAGCTCACGTGCCCGCGCGACGAACCCGGCGACGCCGCCTTCGTATCCGTTGATGTACTGGATGACACCACCGGTCCACGGCGGGAAGCCGATGCCCATGATGGAGCCGATGTTGGCGTCCGGCACCGACCGCAGCACACCCTCGTCGAAGCACTTGACCGTCTCGAGGGCCTCCGCGAAGAGCATCCGCTCCTTCATGTCCTCGAACGGGATCTCGTGCCCCTCCTTCGTGAAGTTCTCGTAGAGGCCCTTCCACAACCCGGTGCGCTTGCCGTCCGCGTACTCGTAGAAGCCCGCGCCGGACGAGCGGCCCTTGCGGTCGAACTCCTCGACCATCCGGTCCATGATCGGCTCGGACGCGTGCGAGTCCCACTTGCCACCGGCCGCCTCGATCGCGGCCTGGGTCTCGCGGCGGATCTTCAGCGGCAGCGTCAGCGTCAGCTCGTCCAGCAGTTGCAGCGGCGGTGCCGGGTAACCGGCCTGCGAACCCGCCTGCTCCACCGACGCGGGGTTGACGCCCTCGGCGACCATCGCGACGGCCTCGTTGATGAACGTGCCGATCACCCGCGAGGTGAAGAAGCCGCGCGAGTCGTTGACGACGATCGGCGTCTTCTTGATCTGCTGCGCCACGTCGAACGCCTTGGCCAGCGTGGCGTCACTGGTCTTGTCGCCGACGATGATCTCCAGCAGCGGCATCTTGTCGACCGGAGAGAAGAAGTGCAGGCCGACGAAGTCCTCCTGCCGCTTCACGCCATCGGCGAGGCCGGTGATCGGCAGCGTGGAGGTGTTGGAGCCGAGCACGGCGTCCGGCGCCACGATGTTCTCGATCTCCGCGAACACCTTGTGCTTCAGCTCGGTGCTCTCGAAGACCGCCTCGATCACCAGGTCCGCGCCAGCCAGGTCCTCGGCGTCGGCGGTCGCCTTGATCCTCGCGAGGGTCTCGTCGGCCTTGTCCTGCGTGACCTTGCCACGGGACACGGCCTTCTCGAACAGCTTGACCGAGTAGTCCCGCCCCTTGTCGGCCGCCTCCTGCGTGACGTCCTTGAGGACGACCTCCATGCCGCCTCGGGCGCACACGTACGCGATGCCGGCACCCATCATGCCCGCGCCGAGCACGGCGACCTTGCTGGCGGTGAACTTCTCGTAGCCGTCCGGCCGCGAGCCGCCGGAGTTGATGTGCTGCAGGTCGAAGAAGAACGCCTTGATCATGTTCTTCGCGACCTGGCCGGACAGCAGCGAAAGCAGGTACCGGGACTCGATGGTGAGCGCGGTGTCGATGTCGACCTGCGCGCCCTCGATCGCGGCGGACAGGATCGCCTTGGGCGCGGGCATGTTGGCGCCCTTGAGCTGCTTGCGCAGGTTGGCCGGGAACGCGGGCAGGTTCGCCGCGAACGCCGGGTGCGACGGGGTGCCACCGGGGATCTTGTAGCCCTTGACGTCCCACGGCTGCGCGGCCCCTGGGTTGGCCTTGATCCACTCCTTGGCCTTGGGCAGCAGCTCGTCGATGGTGCCGACGACCTCGTTCACCAGGCCGACGTCCTTGGCCTTGGCCGGGTTGTACTGCGTGCCCTGCAACAGCACCTGCAGCAGCGCGTTCTGGATGCCCAGCAGCCGCACGGTGCGGGTGACGCCGCCGCCACCAGGCAGGAGGCCGAGCGTGACCTCCGGCAGGCCGATCTTCGAACCCTTGACGTCCGCGGCGATCCGGTGGTGGGTGGCCAGCGCGATCTCCAGGCCACCGCCCAGCGCCGCGCCGTTGACGGCCGCGACGACCGGCTTGCCGAGCGTCTCAAGGCGGCGCAGGTCCGCCTTGATGCCCTGGATGAACTCGAAGCCCTCCTTGGCCTGGTCGGCCTTGGCCTCGATCATGTCCTTCAGGTCGCCGCCCGCGAAGAACGTCTTCTTCGCCGAGGTGATCACGACGCCGGTGATGTCGTCCTTCTCGGCGTGCAGGCGCTCCACCGTGGCGTGCATCGACGCCGCGTAGTCGCGGTTCATCGTGTTGGCCGACTGGTTCGGGTCGTCCAACGTGAGGACGACGACCCCGTCGGCGTCCTTCTCCCAGCGAATGGTCTCAGTCATTGAGTCTCGTCGTCCTTACACGCGCTCGATGAGGGTCGCGACGCCCATGCCGCCGCCGATGCAGAGGGTGATCACGGCACGGCGCGCCTGGCGGCGCTCCAGCTCGTCGACCATGGTGCCGAGGATCATCGCGCCGGTCGCGCCGAGCGGGTGGCCCATGGCGATGGCACCGCCGTTGACGTTGAGCTTCTCGTCCGGGATCGCGAGCTTGCGCTGGTAGTTCAGCACCACCGACGCGAACGCCTCGTTCAGCTCGAACAGGTCGATGTCGTCCACGGTCAGGCCGGTCTTGGCGAGCAGCTTCTCGGTCGCCGGGATCGGGCCGGTCAGCATGATCGTCGAGTCGGCCCCGGAGGTGGCGGTGGCGACGATGCGGGCACGCGGGGTCAGGCCCATGTCCTTGCCCGCCTGCTCGGAGCCGACGAGCACCAGGCCCGCGCCGTCGACGATGCCCGAGGAGTTGCCCGCGTGGTGCACGTGGTCGATCTTCTCGACGTAGTGGTACTTCTGTAGCGCCACCGCGTCGAAACCACCCATGTCACCGATCGCCGCGAACGACGGCGGCAGCTTGCCCAGCCCGTCCACGGTGGTCTCGGGGCGCATGTGCTCGTCGTGGTCCAGGACGGTGATGCCGTTCTGGTCGACGACCGGGATGATCGAGTTCGCGAAGTAGCCGTTGCTCGCCGCCTTGGCCGCGAGCTGCTGGCTGCGCACGGCGTAGGCGTCGACGTCCTCGCGCGAGAAGCCCTCGATCGTCGCGATCAGGTCGGCGCCGACGCCCTGCGGCACGAAGTAGGTGTCATAGGCGGTGGCGGGGTCCATGGCCCACGCGCCGCCGTCGGAGCCCATCGAGACCCGCGACATCGACTCGACGCCGCCGCCGATGACGACCTCGTCCCAGCCCGACGCGACCTTCTGGGCGGCGATGTTGACGGCCTCGAGACCGGACGCGCAGAAGCGGTTGAGCTGCACGCCACCGACGGTGTCCGGCAGCCCGGCCGCGATGGCGGCGGTCTTCGCGATGTCGCTGCCCTGGTCACCGACGGGGGTGACGACGCCGAGCAGCAGGTCGGAGACCCGGTCGACGTCGAGGGTGGGGTTGCGCTTGCGCAGCTCGTCGATCAGGCCGACGACGAGGGAGATCGGCTTGGTTCCGTGGAGCGACCCGTTCTTCTTGCCCCGGCCGCGCGGGGTGCGGATCGCGTCGTAGACGAATGCTTCGGTAGCCACGCTAGGGGTCCTCTCGAGGGCTAATACTGATTAACATGTTGGCATCGGATCTGTGGTTGTCAACGGTCGCCGCCCGATTTGGGGTGTGGGCCACACTCTGGTGGCCGCTGGCGGCGAGATCCTCGTCATCGAGCTAATCTGGATTCACTTCGTAGCTCGTTGGCGGATTGCCAACAACTCACCCGTCAGTTAGCGTCGCCAGGTAGGACCGTGGAGGAACCGTGGCGGAGACTTCCCGGCCGCCGGTCAGGCGGCCACGCAACCGCAAGGCGCAGCTCGCCGACGCGGCGGCCGAACTGTTCCGCAAGCACGGATACCACCAGGTCAGCGTCAACGACATCGCCCAGGCCGCCGGCGTCACCGGCCCGGCCGTCTACCGGCACTTCCGGGGCAAACAGGACATTCTGGCCCACGTCCTCCTGTCCGGCATGGACACGTTCGGCCTGGCCGCCGAGGGTGCTCTCGCCACCCCCGGCACCGCCGCCGACCAGCTGTCGGCCCTGCTGCGCGCGGTGGCCGAGCTCGCCGTGGACCGGCGGGAGATCACCGCGCTGTGGCGCTGGGAGGGACGCCACCTCGCCGAGGCCGACCGCACCAAGATCCGGCACCGGGGCGCCGAGCTGATCGCGCAGTGGGCCATCGCGCTGCGTGACGTGCGGCCCGAGCTGGCCAAGGCCGACGCCGAGCTGCTCTGCTGGGCCGCCCTGTCGGTGTACGGGAGCCTCTCCGACCACCACGTGAGCCCGCCGCGCCGCCGGTTCGAGGACCTGCTGGTCACGCTGGCGAGCGCGGTCACGTCCTTCGAGGTGCCGACGGGCGAGCCGGTACCGGCGCCGCGGCCGGTGCCCGGCACGCCGGGGTCGCGCCGCGAGGAGCTGCTGACGGCCGCCATCTCGCTGTTCCGCGAGCGCGGGTACGCGGCGGTCAGCATGGAGGACATCGGCGCCCGCGCGGGCATGGCGGGGCCGAGCATCTACCGGTACTTCCCCGGCAAGGCGGCGATCCTGGTGGCGGGCGGCTACCGGATGGCCGACCAGCTGGCAAGCACGGCCGCGCACGCGATGACGCTGCCCGCCGGCGAGGCGCTGCGCCACCTCGCGACGTCGTATGTGGACACCGTGCTGCGGTCGGACAACATCATGGCCACGTTCGCGAACGAGCTGCGCAACCTGCCGGAGCGCGACCGCAAGGACCTGGTGCGGCTGCAGCGGCACTACGTCGGCCACTGGTACCGGCTGCTGCGCACGGTCGCGCCCGAGCTGGCGGAGCCCGACGCGAAGGTCGTGGTGCACACCGCGCTCACCATCGTGAACGACCTGGCCCGCACCCCCCGGCTGCTGCGGCGGCCGAGGATCGCGGCCGAACTGACCGAGCTGGCGGTGACGGTTCTCGACGCTGGGAGGTAGCCATGTCCACTGCGCCGCGTGCACCCTACGAGGTCGACAAGAACGCGTTCGACCGATGGCTGATGGACCGCGACTGGCCAACGAAGGACCTCGCCACCCCACCCGCCGGACTCAAGTCCGTCCCCGGCGACCCCGGCCTGCCCGTGCTGGGACACAGCCTGGAGATGCTGCGACTGGGCCTCGACTACGCGATGAAGCGCTACGAGCGGTACGGACCGGTGTCGTGGGTGCGTGCGTTCGGCGTGAACGTGGTGTCGGCGTCCGGGCCAGAGGGGACGCAGGTCGTGCTGGCCAACAAGGACAAGGCGTACTCGCAGCAGGGCTGGGAGTACTTCATCGGCCCGTTCTTCAACCGCGGCCTGATGCTGCTGGACTTCGACGAGCACCTCTACCACCGGCGCCTCATGCAGCTGGCGTTCACCTCGGACCGGCTGTCGGCGTACATGGTGCAGGTCGGCGACGTGGTGGCCGACAGCGTGTCGGCGTGGTCGCCACGGGACGGGTTCCAGGTGTACCCGGCGCTCAAGCAGCTCACCCTCGACGTGGCGACGAAGATCTTCATGGCGTCGTCGCTCGGCGGCGACTCGTCCCGCATGACGAAGGCCTTCGTGGACACCGTCCGCGCGGGAACCGCGCTGCTCCGGCTGCCGGTGCCGGGTGGCCGGTGGCAGGCAGGGCTGTCGGGTCGCAAGGTGCTGGAGGACTACTTCCGCCGCGGCCTGCCCGCGAAACGCGCATCGGACTCGGACGACCTGTTCGCCGCGCTGTGCCACGCCCGCACCGACGAGGGCGAGACCTTCTCCGACGACGACGTCGTCAACCACATGATCTTCCTGATGATGGCGGCACACGACACGTCGACCATCGCCACGTCGTCGCTGGTGTACTACCTTGGCAAGAACCCGGAGTGGCAGTCCCTCGTGCGCGAGGAGTCCCTCGCACTGGGTGACGAGCCGCTGACGGTGTCCACACTGGACCGTCTGCCCGCGCTGGACCTGGCGCTGAAGGAGTCGATGCGACTCGTCCCGCCGGTGCCGTGGATGGTGCGCAAGACCGTGAAGGACACCGACCTGCTCGGCCACCACCTGCCGGCGGGCACGTTCGTGACGACGCTCGCGTGGATCAACCACATGCTGCCGGAGTACTGGACCGATCCCCACCGCTTCGATCCCCTGCGCTTCTCCGAGGAGCGCCGCGAGGACAAGTCGCACCGGTTCGCGTACATGCCGTTCGGTGGCGGGGTGCACAAGTGCATCGGCATGCACTTCGGCACCCAGGAGGTGAAGACGATCGCGCACGAGATGGTCCGCCGTTTCGAGTGGACGGTCCCCGCCGACTACGACGTGCGCTGGGACCCGACCGCCCTCCCACTGCCGAAGGACGGCCTGCCCATCTCGATCAGGCGCCGCTGAGCCCCGTTCAGCGACCGCGGGTCAGGATGTGCGTACAACCACAACACGCGCATGCGTCACCCTCCGACAGGTCGATGATCAGCATCACCCGGTCAGGTTACCCAGATCGGGCAGCGGTCGGGCACCTCGTGCAGCCTGCGCAGCTGGTTGATCCCGCTGAGCCACCCGCACCAGCTCCTGGGCGGCGGCGGGCCGTCCCCCAGCCGCATGGTGACCGACAGTCGCGTCCCCGTGGCCACTTCGGACAGCTCCCAGGTACTGACACCCGTGTCCTCGGACAGCACGAGGCGGTGGTCCGCGACCAGCTCGACGACCGTCCCGACCGGACCGCCGCCCTCGATCTCCCAACGGCCGCCCGGGAACAGCTCGATCGCCAGCGGCAGACCGAACCAGCGCCGGAACTGCTCACGGTCGGTGAGCGACTCGAACACCTCGTCGTTCGGCGCTGCGATGTCCACGGTGGTGCTGCTCTCGTCGAACGCCAGCACCGGGCGGCCTTCCAGCGCGTCGACGGCGTTCGCGATCTCCAGGCAGCGCTGCGTGAACTCGCGGTCCCGCACCTCGGCCGAGATCAGGCCGTCGTCGGTGACCGTGGTCCACGGCAGCTGGGCACGGGCGTCGGCCGCCGGTGCGATCGTACGAGCGATGATCCTCACGGGGTGACATCTTCGAGCAACGTCAGGCACTCCGGCAACGGCGCCGTGTGCACGACGCCCAGCCGCCGCGTCGGCCTGGTCAGCGCCACGTACAGCTCCGCGGCGCCAGCGGGGCCGGACATGATCGCCGTCGGGTCGACCACGATCACGCCGTCGAACTCGAGGCCCTTGATCGCCCTGGGCGGCAGCACCAGCGCGTCCACGTTGAGCGTCGAGCCGTCGGGTGCGATCACCGCGACCGTGCCCTCGCCGATCTCCTCCTCCATGCGCGCCACCATCTCCGTCACCACCGAGGCCAGCGTGTCCCTGGTGGCCCGGCGCGACCACGGCGGCACCCCGGTCGACCGCACGGACTTCGGCGGCTGCGCCGAGGTGTCCATCGTGGACAGCAGCGACGCCGCCACGTCCATGATCTCGGCGGACATGCGGTAGTTGATGGTCAGCTGCCGGTAGGTCCACCGCTTCGGCACGTACTCGTCGAGCATGTCCGCCCACGACCGCGCGCCCGCGGGCGACTCGCGCTGTGCGAGGTCACCGACGATGGTCATCGACCGGCTCGGGCACCGTCGCATCAGCACCCGCCAGTCCATCTCGGACAGCTCCTGCGCCTCGTCGACCACCACGTGCCCGTAGGTCCACTCGCGGTCCTCCGCCGCCCGCTCGGCCAGCGACCGGTGGTCGCGCTCCTCCTGCCGCTCGGCCAGCCGCGTCGGGTCGATCAGGTCGACCGCGCGCAGCAGCTCGCCGTCCGGGTCCTCCTCGGTGTCGAGGATGTCGAGCACGCCCCGCGCGTACGCCTCCCGCTCGTGCTGGGCCCGCTCGGCCTCGTCCTCGGACTCGAACGCACCGAGCAGCTCGGACGCCTCGTCCAGCAACGGCACGTCCGACACGGTCCACGCGTCGCCGCGGTGGCGGTGAAACGACTCCGGCGCGCCGATCACCGCCAGCCGCGCCGGCGACGTGTACAGCTCGGCCAGCAGCCGCTGCGGCGACAGCCGGGGCCACAGCCGCTCGACCGCCTTGTCGAGCGCAGTGCTGGAGATCAGCTCGCGGCGGACGTCCGCGGCCAGGTCACCGGCCAGATCCGGGGTCTCGCGCGCGTTCAGCCAGCCCGCGCCGATGCGGTCGACGGCCTGCTCGGCCAGCTCGAGGATCAGCGCGTCGCGGAAGATCTCCTGTGCCCGGTTGTGGAGGCGCCCGGTCGACCGGGCGCGTGCGCGGGCCCGGCCGGCCAGGTCGGCGTCGATCTCCACGGTGACGTCGTCCAGCTCGAGCTCGATCGGGGTCTCCGGCAGCTCCTGGCGGTCCGCGACGGCCTTGCGCACCAGCTCGACCATCGCGAGACCGCCCTTGACCTCGCGGTCCGGGTCCACGACGCGGGTCTTCACGTCCGGCAGCAGCTCGCCGGGCGTCGCGAACACCACGTCCGTCTCGCCGAGCGAGGGCAGCACGCCGCCGATGTAGCGGAGGAAACCCATGTTCGGGCCGATGAACAGCACACCGCGGCGGGACATCCGTTCACGGTGCGTGTACAGCAGGTAGGCGACCCGGTGCAGCGCGACGACCGTCTTGCCGGTGCCCGGCCCGCCGTCGATGACGACCACGCCGGTGCGGCCGAGGCGGATGATCTCGTCCTGCTCGGCCTGGATCGTCGCGACGATGTCACCCATCGTGTCCGACCGGGGCGCGTTCAGTGCGGCGAGCAGCACCTCGTCACTGTCGGCGACACCGTGTTCCAGAACGTCGTCGTGAAATGCGAGGACCCGGCGCCCCCGGGTGCGGAAATGACGCCTTCTGACGACGCCTTCCGAATTCGCGGCGGTGGCCACGTAAAATGGCCGCGCGATCGGCGCCCGCCAGTCGATGAGCAGCGGTTCGTAGTCGTCTTCCTCGTCGAAAAGCCCGATTCGGCCGATGTAGGTCGTCTCGCCGTCCCGGTGGTCGAGCCTGCCGAAGCAGAGCCCGTTGTCGGCGACCCTCATCAGGCCGATTCGCCTGGACAGCGTGGTCGCGGCCACGTCCCGCTCCCACAGGGCCTCCGTGGTCTCGGCGGTGCTGTCGAGCAGCACGCCGTCGAGTTTGCCTGCCGCGGTCGACCGCTCGGCGTCCAGCCGCGCGTACAGAATCGCGATGTGTTCCCGCTCGGCAGACAATTCCGCGTCGTAATCGCCCTTTGACAAATGCACCCCTCATCCGCTATAATCAAGCCACTCGGACATTCCTGTGTATTCACCGGGAAAGCCAGCTATTGATTATGGCTCAAATACAGGGTAATGCCAAATCAGCCGGTCAGGGCTCCTTGTGCAACGCGTCCGCCAGCATCGTCGACCACTGGTCCAGCACGCGCTGCCGTCGCAAGCTGTCGTCCGTGAGCAGGTTGGCAAGGCCAAGGCCCCGCGCCATGTCGAGCGTCGACTGCACCGCCTCCCGCACGCCGGTCCGCGACTCGTCGACGCCGAGCAGGTCGAGCGCGGTCCGGTGCGTCTCCCGTCCGACCTGCGCTTCCAGCAGGACCACGCGTTCCCTGAGCCGCTCGTCCGACGACGCGGCCACCCACAGGTGGATGGCCGCGCGGAACAGCGGGCCCGTGTAGATCAGCTCGACCATCCCGACCACGGCACGGGTGCGGTCCGGGCCCGCTGGCAGGTCAAGTGACCTGGACCGGAGCACCGCCAGCCGCTCCGACGCCACGTACTCGACCGCCGAGGTGAACAGGTCCTCCCTCGTCGGGAAGTGGTGCTGGGCGGCGCCCCGCGAGACGCCAGCCCGTTCCGCCACCACCGACACCGTGCTGCCCGACCAGCCGACCTCGGCCAGGCATTCGATGGCCGCCTCCAGGAGCCGCTGCCGGGTGACCCGGCTGCGATCCTGACGCGGCTCTCGCAGAACCTCCGCCACCTTCCGCCTCCCCGCGCTTCAAAGTGTCGGTCCCGACCCGGCAACACTTGCGGACCGCAGGCGGTTGGTGGCTGAGCACCGTCACGTTCCCCTGAGGTAACTGCTGACCAGGCCAAGACTTTGCACAAAGATCCAAAGGACACGCGCTCCGCAGACTTCTCGCCGTTCCCTAATAGGACTTTGGGAGGCCCAGGGTGTTCTGAGCGACGAAGTTGAGGATCATCTCGCGGCTCACCGGGGCGATCCGGTTCACCCTGGCGGCCGTGACCAGGGCACCGAGGCCGTACTCCGCGGTCAGGCCGTTGCCGCCGTGCACCTGGACCGCCGTGTCGACCGCCTTGATCGACGCCTCCGCGGCCGCGTACTTCGCCATGTTCGCGGCCTCGCCCGCGCCCATGTCGTCGCCGGAGTCGTAGAGGGCCGCCGCCTTCTGGGTCATGACCTTCGCCAGCTCCAGCTGGATCTTCGCCTCGGCGAGGGGATGCGCCACCCCCTGGTGCGCGCCGATCGGGGTGCTCCACACCTGCCGCGTCTTCACGTAGTCGACGCCCTTGTCCAGCGCGTAGCGGCCCATGCCGATCGCGAACGACGCGGCCATGATCCGTTCCGGGTTCAGGCCGGCGAACAGCTGCAGCAGCGCCGCGTCCTGCGAGCCGACCAGCGCGTCCGCCGGCAGGCGCACGTCGTCGAGGAACAGCGAGTACTGCTTGTCCGGGGACACGATGTCCATCTCGATCGGGTGGAACTCGAAGCCTGGCGCGTCGGTCGGGACGATGAACAGCGCGGGCTTGAGCTTGCCGGTCTTCGCGTCCTCCGTGCGGCCGACGACCATGACCGCCTCGGCCTCGTCCACGCCGGAGATGAACACCTTGCGTCCGGACAGGATCCAGTCGTCACCGTCGCGGCGGGCGGTGGTGGTGATCTTGTGCGAGTTGGAGCCCGCGTCCGGTTCTGTGATCGCGAACGCCATGCGCAGCGAGCCGTCGGCGAACCGCGGCAGCCACGCCTGCTTCTGCTCCTCGGTGCCGAAGCGGGTGATGATCGTCGCGCAGATGGCCGGGGACACCACCATCAGCAGCAGGCCACAGCCCTGCGCGGCCAGTTCCTCTGCCACCGCGGCCAGGTCGCCGATGTTGCCACCACCGCCGCCGTACTCCTCCGGCACGTTCACGCCGAGGTAGCCGAGCTTGCCCGCCTCGTCCCACAGCTCGGCCGACTTCTCGCCTGCGCGGGCCTTCTTCAGGAACCACTCGCCGCCGTAGCGCCCGCCGAGGTCGGACACCGCCGCCCGCAACGCCTGCCGCTCCTCGGACTCGGTAAACCCTGTCATGCTTCCTCCTCAGCGCTGACGACGGCCAGTACGCGGCCGACTTCCACTTGATCCCCTGCCATGACACCGAGTTCGGTGACCACCCCGTCGGCGGGAGCGTTGATCCGGTGCTGCATCTTCATTGCCTCCAGCCACAGCAGCGGCTGGCCCTCGGTGACCTTCTCGCCCTGCTCGACCGCGACCCGCACGACCGTGCCGGGCATCGGTGCGAGCAGGGATCCGGCCGCCACCTGTGCGGCCGGGTCGGTGAACCGCTCGACCGGCACCAGCGCGACCGGCCCGAGCGAAGAGTCCACACAGGACAGTCCGGGGTAGGCGGAGACCGCGAACCGGCGCCGCAGGCCCTGGACGTCGAGGACCACCGAGGTCGGGGTGGCCTCGACGAGCCGGACGCCGTCCTGCCCGACCAGGCCGTCGCGGCCGAGCCGGTAGGTGATCTCGTGCTCGGTGTCCCCGCTGGTGAAACGTTTGCGCTGCGGCACGGAGACCACATTGCGCCACCCGCTGGGCAGCCCGCCGAGCACCTTCGCGCCCGCGCGGTTCGCGGCGGCGTCGGCGAGCGCGGCCGCGAGCGCCGAGAGCCGGATGGCCGGTTCGGTGGCGAGCGGGGTCGACAACGCGTCGAGGCCGTGGCGTTCGAAGAACGCGGTGTCGGTCTCCCCGGCCAGGAACGCCGGGTGGGTGAGGACGTTGACGAGCAGGTCCCGGTTCGTGGTGAACCCGTGCACCTTCGACCTCGTGAGCGCCGCGGCCAGTGCGCGTGCCGCTACGTCCCTGGTCGGCGCCACCGAGATCACCTTGGCGAGCATCGGGTCGTAGTGCGGGCTGACGACAGTGCCGGCCTCAACACCGGAGTCGAGCCGGATGCCAGCACCGAGCGGCACGGTGAAGGTCGTGGCGACCCCGGGCACCTCGAACCGGTGCAGCGTGCCGCTGTGCGGGCGCCAGTCGGCGGCGGGGTCCTCGGCGTAGAGCCGGACCTCGATGGCGTGTCCCTGCGGCGCCGGCGGCCCGGCAGGCAGCGGCCGCCCCTCCGCGACGCCGAGCTGGAGCCCGACCAGGTCGAGGCCCGTCACGCACTCGGTGACCGGGTGCTCGACCTGCAGCCGCGTGTTCATCTCCAGGAAGTAGAACCGGCCGGTCTCGTCGGCGAGGAACTCGACCGTGCCCGCGCCGACGTACCCGATGGCCCTGGCGGCGTCGCGGGCGGCGGCGAACAGCTCGTCGCGCATCCCGGCGACGCGCTCGACCAGCGGTGATGGCGACTCCTCCACGATCTTCTGGTGGCGGCGCTGGATCGAGCACTCGCGCTCGCCCACCGCCCACACCGTGCCGTGCCGGTCGCACATCACCTGTACCTCGATGTGCCTGCCGGTCGCGAGGTACGGCTCGACGAACACGGTGTCGTCACCGAACGCCGACGCCGCCTCGGACCGCGCGCCCGCCACCTGGTCGGTCAGCTCGTCAAGGGACCGCACGACGCGCATGCCGCGCCCGCCACCACCCGAGGACGCCTTGACCAGCACGGGCAGGTCGGCGTCGGTGATCTCGCCGGGATCCAGTTCCGGCAGCACCGGCACCCCGGCGTCGGCCATGAGCCGCTTGGACTCGATCTTGGAGCCCATCTGCTCGATGGCCTCCGGCGTCGGCCCGGCCCACGTGAGCCCGGCGTCGATGACGGCGCGGGCGAACGCCGCGTTCTCCGACAGGAAGCCGTATCCGGGGTGCACGGCGTCCGCGCCGGACTCGCGGGCGGCGTCGATGATCAGGTCGGCACGCAGGTAGGTGTCGGCGGGCGACACCCCTGGCAGCCGGACCGCCGCGTCGGCCTCTCGGACGTGCGGTGCGTCCGCGTCGGCGTCGGAGAACACCGCGACGGTGGCAATCCCCAGTGCGCGGCAGGTGCGGAACACCCGGCGGGCGATCTCACCCCGGTTCGCGACGAGCAGTGTGGTGATCATGCCGCTCACATCCGGAAGACGCCGAAGCCGTCAGCGCCGCTGACGGGGCCGTTGTGGATCGCCGACAGGCTCATGCCGAGCACCGTGCGGGTGTCGCGCGGGTCGATGATGCCGTCGTCGTAGAGCATGCCGGACAGGAACATCGGCAGTGACTCCGCCTCGATCTGGTTCTCCACCATGGTCCGCATCGCGGCGTCGTGCTCCTCGTTGTACTCCTGACCACGGCCCGCCGCCGCCTGCCTTGCCACAATGGACAGCACACCGGCGAGCTGCTGTGGCCCCATGACCGCGGACTTGGCGCTTGGCCACGCGAACAGGAACCTCGGGTCGTAGGCGCGGCCGCACATGCCGTAGTGCCCGGCGCCGTAGGAGGCACCCATGAGGATCGAGATGTGCGGCACCTTCGAGTTCGACACCGCGTTGATCATCATGGCGCCGTGCTTGATGATGCCGCCCTGCTCGTACTCCTTGCCGACCATGTAGCCGGTCGTGTTGTGCAGGAACAGCAGCGGCGTGTCGATCTGGTTGGCCAGCTGGATGAACTGCGCGGCCTTCTGCGACTCCTCGCTGAACAGCACGCCCTGCGCGTTGGCGAGAACGCCGACCGGGTAGCCGTGCACCCGCGCCCATCCGGTGACGAGGCTGGTGCCGTACAACGGTTTGAACTCGTCGAAGTCCGAACCGTCGACCACGCGGGCGATCACGTCACGCGGGTCGAACGGCACCTTGAGGTCGGTCGGCACGATGCCGAGCAGGTCCTCGGCGTCGCAGACCGGTTCACTGTAGACACTCGCGGGCTCCGGGCCCTGCTTGCGCCAGTTGAGCCGCGCGATGATCCGGCGACCGATCCGGATCGCGTCCTCCTCGTCGGCGGCGAGGTAGTCGGCGAGACCGGACGTGCGGGCGTGCATCTCCGCGCCGCCGAGCGACTCGTCGTCGGACTCCTCACCGGTCGCCATCTTGACCAGCGGTGGCCCGCCGAGGAACACCTTGGCGCGTTCCCTGACCATCACCACGTAGTCGGACATGCCCGGCAGGTACGCACCGCCCGCGGTGGAGTTGCCGAACACCAGCGCGACAGTCGGGCAGCCGGCGGCACTCGCGCGGGTGATGTCGCGGAAGATCCGGCCACCCGGGATGAAGATCTCCTTCTGTGTCGGGAGATCCGCGCCGCCGGACTCGACGAGGTTGATCGTGGGGAGCCGGTTCTGCGCGGCGATGTCCGCTGCGCGGAACGACTTCTTGGTGGTCCACGGGTTGCTCGCGCCGCCCTTGACCGTCGGGTCGCTGCCGCTGATCAGGCACTCGACGCCCTCGACGACACCGATGCCGGTGACCACGCTGCCGCCGACCTTGTAGTCGGTACCCCACGCGGCGAGCGGCGACAGCTCAAGGAACGGCGAGTCGGGGTCGAGCAGCAGCTCGAGGCGCTCACGGACGAGCAGCTTGCCACGCTTGCGGTGCCGCTCGACGTACTTGTCGCCACCACCGGCGACCGCCTTCGCGTGCTCGGCCTCGATCTCGGCGAGCTTCTCCAGCATCGCATCGCGATTGGCCTTGTGTTCGGTGGAGGTGGTGTCCACAACGGAATTGAGCCTGCTCATGAGGTGTAACCCAGCACTTTCGCGGCCAGTCCGGTCAGGATCTCGTTGGTGCCGCCGCCGATGCCGA
This sequence comes from Actinophytocola sp., assembly GCF_049647105.1. Lineage (GTDB taxonomy): Bacteria > Actinomycetota > Actinomycetes > Mycobacteriales > Pseudonocardiaceae > Actinophytocola. The sequence continues at coordinate 5,143 of NZ_JBARWZ010000027.1, read as the reverse complement.
GGATGCGGACGTCGCGGTAGTGACGTTCCACTTCGGACTCACGCAGGTAGCCGAGCCCGCCGTGCAGCTGCACGGCCTCGTTGACGACCCACTCCCCGGTCTCGACGGCGGTGTTCTTCGCGAAGCACGCCTCGGCGATCACCTGCTCGCCCGCCGTGTGCCGGAGCGCGACGGTGCGGGTGTAGGTGCGGGCGACGTCGATCCGGCGTGCCATCTCGGCCAGCTTGTGCTGCACGACCTGGCGCGAGATGAGCGGCCGCCCGAAGGTCTCCCGCATGCGGCACCACTCGACGGTGAGGTCGAGCGCCCGCTGCGCGGTGGCGTAGCCCTGCACGGCGAGCGCGAGCCGCTCGGTGACAAAGTGGGTCGCGACCTGCGCGAAGCCCTGTCCCTCCGCCCCGACCAGGTTGCGTGCCGGCACCCGGACGTCCACATAGGACAGTTCGGCCGTGTCGGAGCAGTGCCAGCCCATCTTGTCGAGCCTGCGGGTGACGGTGAAGCCGGGGGTGTCCTTCTCCACGACCAGCAGCGACAGCCCGTGCGCGCCCGCGTCGCCGGTGCGGACGACGGTGGTGACGAAGTCGGCGCGGACGCCGGAGGTGATGAAAGTCTTGGCACCGTTGACGATGTAGTGGTCGCCGTCTCCCCCGGAAGATGTACGCAGCGCCGTGGTGCGCACGTTGGCGACGTCCGAGCCGCCGTCGGGTTCGGTGACCGCGAGTGAGCCGATCATGGTCCCGGCCAGCGTCGGCCGCACCCAGCGCTCGACGTGGTCCGGGTCGCCCGCGGTGACGATGTGCGGCAGCGCGATGCCGGAGGTGAACAGGGAGGCGACGAGCCCGCCTGAGCCGCCAGCGTAGTGCACCTCCTCGGTGACGACGGTGGCGTCGATGACGTCGCCGCCCCCGCCGCCGACGCTCTCGGGGAAGGCGACGCCGAGCAGGCCCAGCGCACCGGCCTTGCGGTGGAGGTCACGCGGCAGCTCGCCGTCGCGCTCCCACTGGTCGAGATGTGGCCGCACCTCTTTCTCGACAAAGCGCCGAGTCGTCTCCCGGAGCGCGAACCGCTCCGGTGTGTCGAACAGGTTCACAGTGTTGAAAGGTTCGCTTCGCTCCTCCGCTAACACGCCGTCTTCCCTCCTGCGCTGCTCAGTCGCTCGTGGCCGAGCTCCCTGCGCTGCTCGTCAGTCCAGACGGCGCCCGCTCCGTCGCTCTCGCTCACAGCAACGCCTCCGGGATGTCGACGTGTCGGGACCGCAGCCACTCACCGAGCGACTTGGCCTGCGGGTCGAACCGGGAGGATGCCGCGACGCCCTTGCCGAGCAGCCCGTGCAGCACGAAGTTGATCGCGTCGAGGTTCGGCAGCGGGTGCCGGTCGATGTCGAGGTCCCTGGCCTCGGGCAGCAGCTCACGGAGGCGGGCGACGGTCAGCTCCTCTGCGAACCACGGGTAGGCGGCCGGGTCGCGGACCCACACACCGAGGTTGGCGTCGCCGCCCTTGTCCCCTGACCGGGCGCCGACGATCGTGCCGAGCGGCACCCGTTTTGTCGGACCGCTGGTGACCGGGTTGATCTCGACCGGGACGACCCCTGGCGCCACGGCCGTCACGTTCGGTGGTGCGATCACGGCACGCGTCCCGTCCGGCAGCACAGCTACGTGCTCGACCGCGTCCTGCGGCACGTACTCCGGCCGGTACACGCCGACCGGCGAACCGTCGCCAGGCGGTGAGGTGAGGGTGAAGCCCGGGTAGGACGCGAGCGCCAGCTCGACCGCGGCTCGCGAGAACGCCTTGGCACGCTTGGGATCCGGCGTGCGGATCGTCACGTGGAGGAGCGCGGACGCGGCCTCCTCGGTGTCGGCGTCGGCGTGGTCGGTGCGCGCGAGCGTCCATTCGAGACCGTCCGCGCCGATCGTGTCCACGAGCTGTTCACGGGCGAGCGCGGCCTTGGCGTCGATGTCGAGTCCACAAAGGACGAACGTCATGCCGTTGCGGAACCCGTCGAGGGTGTTGACGCACACCTTGAGCGTGTCGGGCGGCGCTTCGCCGGTGACCCCGGTGATCACGACCCGGTCGGGCCCGTCCTGGGTGAGGGCGACGGTGTCGAAGCGGCTCGTGACGTCCGGGCCGAGGTAACGCGGGCCGCCGATCTCGTAGAGGAGCTGCGCCTTGACGGTGTCGACGGTGACGGTGCCGCCGGTCCCGTCGTGCTTGGTGATGACCGCCGACCCGTCCTCGGCGATCTCGGCGATCGGGAACCCGGGATGGGTGAGGTCGGCGACTTCGGTGAAGAACGCGAAGTTCCCGCCGGTCGCCTGGGTGCCGCACTCGATGACGTGCCCGGCGACGGTGGCCCCGGCGAGCCGGTCGAGGTCGTCGCGCCCCCACCCGAAGTGGTGCGCGGCGGGCGCGACGACGAGCGAGGCGTCGGTGACCCGCCCGGTGACCACGACGTCGGCACCGGCGTTCAGACACTCGACGATGCCCCAGCAGCCGAGGTAGGCGTTGGCGGTGAGCGCACCGTCGAACCCGCGGTGCAGGAGGTCGTCCCCTTCGACGTGCGCGACGCTGACCCGCGGGTTCAGCTCCCGGATGGCGGCGGCGAGCCCCTCGGGGTTGAGCCCGCCCGCGTTGGTGACGATCTTGACGCCCCGCTCCAGCGCGAGGTCGATGGTGTCCTCGAGCTGGCGGAGGAAGGTCCGCGCGTACCCGAGGGCGGGGTCCTTCATCCGGTCCCGGCCGAGGATGAGCATGGTCAGCTCGGCGAGGTAGTCGCCGGTGAGGTAGTCGAGCGGGCCGCCGGTGAGCATCTCCCGCATCGCGGCGAACCGGTCCCCGTAGAACCCGGACGCGTTGCCGATACGCACCGCGGTCATGAGGGCTGGCCTCCGGCCCCCGGTTCGACGTTACGGCACGGCACCGACAAACCCGCTCCCGCGCGATCCACGCCGGTGGACAACTCCGGCCCGGTGGACAACCCGCCGCCACCCAGCCGGAACTGTCGGTGGCGCCCGGTAGCGTGGAATCGGGGGCCGGAGGCCACGCCCGCGTTCATCCCCTGCTCCCGATCTCGCGACCCTTGCCGGGCGGCCCCGCGAACGCCTGCGCGATGTCCAGCCACCCGCCCGCGTCGTCCCCCACGGCCACCAGCGCCGTGTCCGCGCGGTGCACACGCTGCGTCACCAGCAGGCAGAACTCCACCGCCGGACCGGTCACCCGCTGCGCGGCGTCCTCTGGCCCCCACGTCCACAGCTCGTTCCCCGGCCCCATCAGCTCGATCCGGAACTGCTCCCCCGGCACCGGCAGGTCGCGCACCAGGTACGCGAAGTCCCTGGTCCGCACGCCGATGTGCGCGACGTGCCGCAGCCGCGCGGTCGGCTCGCGCCGCACGCCGAGCCCGTCGGCCACGTCCTGGCCGTGTGCCCACGTCTCCATCAGCCGGGCGGTGGCCATCGACGCCGCCGACATCGGTGGCCCGTACCACGGCAGCTTCGTCCCGGCGGGCGCGCTGAGCAGCGTGTTCGCGAGCCGCTCCCGGCCCGCGCGCCACCACTCCAGCAGGTCCGGGCGCGCCGCCGCCTCCGCCGCCTCCGCGTCGACGACCCGGTCCAGCCCGGCACCGGCCCGCGCCGCGTACTCGGCGAACTCCGCCTGGAACCCCGCCGGATCGGTCGCGGCGAGGAGCGCCCGCTCGTCGGTCCACGCCAGGTGCGCGATCTGGTGCGCGACCGTCCACCCCTCGGCGGGTGTCGGGCGTGCCCACCCGGCCGAGGGCAGGTCCCGCACCAGCGCGTCGATCTCGTCACCCTCGGCACGCAGGTCGGCCACGAGGGAGTTTAGGTCCACCACGCGGTCCACGATGGCACGCACACCGCAATCAAGCAAGCATGCTTGTTTTTACCGCCGCAGGTCACCCCGGTGGCGTTGCCAGTCGGTGACGGCCGTGAGCCCCGCCTCGATCTCCTCGTCGAGGTGCGCGAGCTGCGCGTCGACGACCGGCTCGCCGAGCAGCCGCCTGGCCAGCTCCGACGACGCCAGCGCCGCACGCGCCTGCCACGGTGTCGCGGGCAGCTCACCTTGCTCCGGCGGGGTCAGCTCCTCGCGGATCCCCCACAGCCCCGCCGCCAGGATCGCGGCCACGACCAGGTGCGGCTGCGCGTCGGCGCCCGCGAACCGGACCTCGGCCCGCGTCGAGGACCCCGACCCGGCCACGCGGACCGACGCCGTCCGGTCGTCGACCCCCCACCGCACCACGCGAGGCGAGAAGTCCGCGGTCCGCAGCCGGACGTAGGAGTTCCACGTCGGCGCCCAGAACGGCGTCAGGTCCGGCGCGGCACGCAGCACCCCGGCGACGAAGTGCTCCAGGGGGAAGCCGTCCGGTGAGGACAGTGAGATGTGCACATGGCACGAGCTGCCGGCACCCGGTCGCTCCGCCGCGAGGTAACCCGCCCGCACACCGTGCTCCTCCGCCACCCTGCGGACCAGCAACTGCTGCAGCATCGCGTCGTCGCAGGCGGCGAGCGCGTCACGGTGACCGAGCACGACCTCGTACTGCCCGGGGTGGCACTCGCCCCGCAGCGACTCCACCCCCAGGTCGTCGACGGCCGACCGGATCGCGGACAGCAGGCGGCGCAACGGGTTCAGCCCACCGGCCGCGTAGTCGAGACCGCCAGGCACGAGCGGCTCGCCAGCCGGGGTGGTGAAGGTGACCTCGTGCTCGATGCCCGCCGACGGCACGAACCCGGCCGACTCGGCCAGCCCCAGCTGCCGCCGCAGCACCGTGCGGGGCGCGAACTCGACATCCTCCGCGTCGCACACGACCAGCACCCCGTCGGCGCCGTCCGGCAGCACCGAGCACAGGTCGGGCCGTATCCGCAGGTCACCGTAGGTCGACGTGTACGGCTCGAAGACCGGCGCCGCCACCGCCGCCCGTTCCGGGTTCCACGCGAACGCGTACGTGCAGAGCCCGTAGCCGTCGGCCAGCACGGTGTCGGCGAAGAACCGGGCGCCCAGCTCGACGGCCGCGAACCGGGCGTGCGGGTCGGGCACCAGCAGCGTCACGTGCCGCACCGCGCCGCCGTCGATCCGCTCCCGCAGTGCCGCCGCGACCGACGCCGCGGTCTCCGCGCGGGCCGCGAGGGTGCGG
>NZ_JBARWZ010000026.1:0-27412 GCF_049647105.1 Actinophytocola sp. | reverse complement strand
GCGAGCGCCGCCCGCGCCGTGCCGCCCGCGCCAAGGACAACCCCCGACGTGCCCGACCCGAAGCCGGCGGCACGCAGCGCGCCCGCCACGCCGTCGACGTCCGTGCAGTCCGCCACCCAGCCGTCTTCCCGGCGCACCAGCGTGTTCGCCGCGCCAACGGCCACCGCACGGTCCGTTGCCGCCGTGGCCAGGGCCAGGGCCGCGCCCTTGCCGGGCATGGTCACGGACAGCCCGGCCCACGAATCGTCAAGGCTCGCGACGAGCGCGGGCAGTTCTGCCGCCGACGCCTCCAGCCGCGTGTACGTCCACGGCAACCCGAGCGCCTCGTACGCCGCGCCGTGCAGCACCGGCGACAGCGAGTGCGCCACCGGCTTGCCGACCACAGCGGCCCGCCGGACGCCAACGTCAGCGAGCACCGTCAGTAAGCGCCGTTCTCGCTCGCCAGGTCCACGTTCTGCTCGTGCTCGTCGTTCGTCACCGCGAAGCACGACGTGCCGTCCTTCTCGCACCGCACGAAGAACAGCCATTCACCGGGCTCCGGGTTCACGGCCGCGTCCAGGGCGCCCTTGCCCGGCGCCGAGATCGGCGTCGGTGGCAGGCCCGTGTTGTCGTAGGTGTTGTACGGGCCGACCCGCGCCCGGTCCCCCGGGTCCGTGCGGATCGCCGGGCGGTCCAGCACGTAGTTGATCGTCGAGTCGTACTGGAGCTTCATCGACTCACGCAGGCGGTTGTAGGTCACCCGCGACACCTTGGGGAAGTCCTTGGTGATGGCTTCCTTCTCGATCAGCGACGCCATCACCAGCACCTGGTAGGGCGTGTACCCGGTGTCCTTCGCGACGTCCGGCAGCCCGGCCGCCTGCATCTGCGTCGCCGACTCGGTCACCAGCTGCGTCCACAGCTCCTCCGGCGTCGAGCCCGGCTTCACGTCGTAAACACCCGGCATGATCAGGCCCTCGAGCCTGCGCTGCGGCTCCGCCTTGCCCGCGTCGGGAAGCGCCCAGTCCGGTACCCCGAGCTTGGCGAGGTCCGCGGTCTTGGCCACCCCGGCGAGCTGCTCCGGCGGCACACACGTGCTCTTGCCGTTCAGCTCCGCGCACGACGCGTCGGCGAGCATCGCCGTGATGCCCTTCACCACCTTGTCGCCGCCGAGGATGACGTTCTCGAGCTGGGCGCCCGGCTTGATGTCCATGGCGCCCACCCGCGACTTCGCGTCGACGATCTTGGTCACCGCGGCGGCGCCGGACGCCTTCGTCTTCATCACGTAGTAGCCGGGCTGCACGCCGCGCACGTCGGCGTTGGTCTCCGCGGCCGCGACGAACGCCCGTGAGCTGGCGACCACGCCCGCGTCGGCGAGCGTGGTGGCGATGTCGCCGGTCGAGTCGCCGTCCTTCACCTGGACGACGACGTCGCCATCGCCCTGCCCGGCGAAGTCCTCGTAGTCACCGATGCCGGTCAGCTGCTTGTAGCCGTAGTAGCCGCCCGCCGCGATGAGCGCGAGCACCACGACCATGCCGATCCACAGACCGTTCTTGCGCTTCTTCTTCGACGGGGGCGGCGGCTTGCGGCCGTCCCGCTCACGCCGAACCGGCCGGTGCCGTTCCGTCCGTGCCTCGGAGAACAGATCGAGGTCGTCGTCGTGTTGAGTCATCGCTCCTGCGCCTCCGGGGGCGTCTGGCGTGCCCGCCCATCCAGCCAGGCCTGCAAGATCTCGACGGCCGCCGCCTGGTCGACCACCGCCCGCTGCCGCTTGCCACGAACCCCGCGGTCGCTGAGCATTCTGGTGGCGCTGACCGTAGTCAAGCGTTCGTCGGCCATTCGGACAGGAACCGGACGTATCCGCCGCGCCAGCTTCCTGGCGTACGCGGTCGCGGTGGCCGCCGCCTTGCCATGGCGGGCCGCGAGCGTCCTGGGCAATCCGACTACCACTTCGACCACCTCGTGCTCGACAACGAGCTCGGCCAGGCGATCCAGATCGCTGTTCGAGCGTTCGTCGCGAGCCAGCGTAACCAGTGGCGTCGCGAGCACCGGACCGGGATCACTCAATGCGACCCCAACCCGTACAGATCCGACATCGACGCCGAGCCTGCGCCCGGGCCCCGGATCACCGGGACCCGGGCGGCCGGGATCGGTCATGACCGTCGACTCGCTCCGCAAGCTCCGCTCACGCTGACACCTCGGAGATCGCCGTGCGCAGCGCCGCGACCGCGTCGGGCACGCCCGCCGCGTTGCCGCCGCCGCCCTGCGCGAGATCGGGTTTGCCGCCGCCGCGGCCGCCGATCGCGGGCGCGAACGACGGCACGAGCTTGCCGGCCGCGAAGCCGGCGTCGCGCGCCGCCGAGGTGGTCGCGACCACGAAGCTGACCTTCTCGCCGTCCGAGGAGAACAACGCGACGACACCGGAACGCGCGCCGAGCCGGTTGCGGACCTCGGACGCGAGCTGGCGCAGGTCGTTGCCGCCGATGCCGTCGGGCGTCGCGACCGCGACGAGCGCGGTGCCCCGGATGTCCTCCGCCGCGTCCACGAGCGTGCCGGCGGACGACAGCAGCTGCGCGCCACGCAGGCGCTCCAGCTCCTTCTCCGCGGTGCGCAGTCGCTCCACGGTCTGGCCGATGCGCTCTGGCAGCTCCTCGGGGCGCACCTTGAACTGCTCCGCGAGCTGCCCGACGAGCACGTGCTCGCGCGCGAGGAACCGGAACGCGTCCAGGCCCACGAGCGCCTCCACCCGGCGCACCCCCGCACCGATCGACGCCTCGGAGAGCAGCTTCACCACGCCGATCTCGCCGGAGCGGTGCACGTGGGTGCCACCGCACAGCTCCTTGCTGTAGTCCCCGATGGTGATGACGCGGACCTTGTCGCCGTACTTCTCGCCGAAGAACGCGATCGCGCCCGACTTGCGCGCCTCCTCGAGGCTGACGACCTCGGAGCGCACCTCGTAGTCGTTCAGCAGGACGTCGTTGACCTCGTCCTCGACGTCCGCGATGACGCTCGGCGGCACCGCGCCGCCAGGCGAGGTGAAGTCGAACCGCAGCCTGCCTGGCGCGTTCAGCGAACCCGCCTGCGCCGCCTGTGTGCCGAGCGCGCGCCGCACACCCGCGTGCACGAGGTGCGTCGCCGAGTGCGACCGGGAGACCGCGCGACGCCGGGCCGGGTCGACCTCCGCGTGCGCGGTCGCGTCGAGCAGCACCTCGCCGGAGAGCACCTTGCCGCGGTGGACGTTCAGGCCCGCGACGGGCGACTGCACGTCCTGCACCTCGACGACGAACCCGTCGCCGACGATCTTGCCGGTGTCCGCGAGCTGGCCGCCGCCCTCCGCGTAGAACGGGGTGCGGTCGAGCACGACCTCGACCTCCGCGCCCTCACCCGCCGACACCGCGGACTGGCCGTGCGAGAGCAGGCCGACGACCCTGGACTCCGTCGAGAGTTCCTTGTAGCCCTGGAAGTCCGTGGTGCCGTGGGTGTCGAGGATCGACCGGTACGCGCCGCCGTCCGAGTGGCCGACCTTGCGCGACGCCGCGTCCTGCTTCGAGCGCTGCCGCTGCTCGGACATGAGGCGGCGGAAGCCCTCCTCGTCGACCTTGAGCCCCTGCTCGGACGCCATCTCCAGCGTCAGGTCGATCGGGAAGCCGTACGTGTCGTGCAGCTGGAACGCCTTGTCCCCGGACAGGACGCTGCCGCCTGCGGACTTCGTCTCGCCCGCCGCGAGGTCGAAGATCTTCGAGCCGCTCGTCAGGGTCTGGAGGAACGCGTCCTCCTCCTGGCGCACCACACCGTCGATACGGTCGAACTGCTCGACCAGCTCCGGGTAGGCCGGGCCCATCGTGTCGCGGACGACCGTCGCGAACTCGCCGAGCACCGGCTCGTTCACGCCGAGCAGGCGCACCGAGCGGACGATGCGGCGCAGCAGGCGGCGCAGCACGTAGCCCCGCGCCTCGTTGCTCGGCGTGACACCGTCACCGATCAGCATGACGCCAGAACGCGCGTGGTCCGCGATGACACGGAACCGCACGTCGTCGACGTGGTTCGCGCCGTAGCGGCGGCCCGACATCTCCTCCGCCCTGGTGATCACCGGGCGGACGAGGTCGGTCTCGTAGACGTTCTCCACGTCCTGCAGCAGGAACGCGACGCGCTCGATGCCCATGCCCGTGTCGATGTTCTTCGCGGGCAGCTCACCGATCGGCGGGTGATCCTTCTTCGGGGACAGCTCGCCGCGCTCGTCCTGCATGAAGACGAGGTTCCAGATCTCCAGGTAGCGGTCCTCGTCCGCGATCGGGCCGCCCTCCCTGCCGAAGGCGGGGCCGCGGTCGAAGTAGATCTCCGAGCAGGGACCGCCGGGACCGGGCACGCCCATGTCCCAGTAGTTGTCCTCGCCGCCGCGGCGCTGGATGCGCTCGTCGGGCAGGCCCGCGACCTTGCGCCACAGCTCGATCGCCTCGTCGTCGGTCTTGTAGACCGTGACCCAGATGCGCTCTGGGTCGAAGCCGTAGCCGCCGTCGGACTGGCTGCCGGTGACCAGCTTCCATGCGTGCTCGATCGCACCTTCCTTGAAGTAGTCGCCGAAGGAGAAGTTGCCCGCCATCTGGAAGAACGTGTTGTGGCGGGTGGTCTTGCCGACCTCGTCGATGTCGCCGGTGCGCACGCATTTCTGCACGCTGGTCGCGCGCGGGTACGGCGGTGGCTCCTCACCGAGGAAGAACGGCTTGAACTGCACCATCCCCGCGTTCACGAACAGCAGGTTCGGGTCGTCGAGGATGAGTGAGGCACTGGGCACCAGCGTGTGCCCGTTGCTCGTGAAGTGGTTGGTGAATCGCTTGGAGATCTCGTGTGTCTGCACGGGTCAGTCCTTGGGGGTCGAGAAGGTGCGGAGGTCCGGCGAGGCGGACAGCGCGGCGCTACAGGGCGCGGCTCAGCTGCCCGCCCTGCGAGCTCGCGCGTCGGCGGGCCGGCTCGGCCGCCCGCGCCTGTCGTCCCGGACGCCGAGGGCGTGCCGCGCCACGGGGCTGACCCCGGATCGCTGCTCGACCACCTCGGACAACTCCTCTTCCCGCTCCGTCATCCCCGCGCGGACGTCGGCGCCGAAGGAACCGATCGCGCCCGCGAGTTCGTTGATCGCGCCCCCGAGGTTCCCCGCGATGCCCGCCGGGGTGGCCTGGTGCGCGGTCTCCCTGGCCTTCTTGGACAAGGCTACGCCCGCGGCAACCCCCACCCCAAGCCAGAAAAGGCGCTTCACGACTTGGCTCCCTTGCGCTTCCCGCGCCGCGCGTGCCTGCCGTCGGTCTCGCCCTTGATCTTGCGGCGGGCCTTCAGCGCCTTGCTGACGCCGTAGGAGAACGCGGCGGCCTTGACGAGCGGGCCGCCGAGCGTCGCGGTGAACACCGAGGTCAGCGCCGAGACGTTGCCGGTGACGGCCTGCGTGTTCGACGTGATGCCGTCGACGCGCTCCAGCTGCGTGTTCACGCGCGTGAGCGTCGTGTTGGCTTCGGCGAAGATCGGGTCGGTGTTGGTGTGCGCCTTGCGGATCGCGATGGTCGCCTCGTCGAGCGTGCGCCCGAGCTTGATCAACGGGATCGCCAGCAGCAGAACCAGCAGCACGAACGCGCCGGCCGCGATCAGCGCGGCGATCTGCCCTGCTGACACGAGCCCTCCTTGGTGTGACGTGGTCCGGGATGCGGGTCAGGTTACCGCGCTACCCCGACACGGGCCCGTTCGGATCACGTCAGGAGACCGGCGTGACCGTCCGGCATCTCGTCACCTGTTCCCTCTGATGGCGCGCCGCAGCTTCGGCACCCGGTCGGCCAGTGCGCGCTCCGCGCCGCGCTGGGTCGGCTCGTAGTAGTCCTTGCCCACCAGCTCGTCCGGCGGGTACTGCTGTTCGAGCACGCCCTCCGGCACGTTGTGCGGGTAGCGGTAGCCGGTGGCGTTGCCGAGCTTCTTCGCGCCCGTGTAGTGGCCGTCGCGCAGGTGCGCGGGCACGGTGCCGACCGCGCCCTGCCGCACGTCGGCCATCGCGGCGCTGATGGCGGTGGTGACGGCATTGGACTTCGGCGCGGTCGCGAGGTGCACGGTGGCGTGCGCCAGGTTCAGCGCGCACTCCGGGAGCCCGATCAGCTGTACGGCCTGGGCGGCGGCCGTGGCCGTCTGCAACGCGGTCGGGTCGGCCATCCCGACGTCCTCGCTCGCGTGGATCACCAGCCGCCGCGCGATGAACCTCGGGTCCTCCCCCGCCTCGATCATGCGGGCGAGGTAGTGCAGTGCCGCGTCCACGTCCGAGCCGCGGATGGACTTGATGAACGCGCTGATCACGTCGTAGTGCTGGTCGCCCTGCCGGTCGTACCGGACGGCCGCCTTGTCGACCGTTGACTCGACGGTCGCGAGGTCGACCGTGCCGCCGTTCGTGGCGAGCGCGGAGTCGGCGGCGGCCTCGAGTGCGGTGAGCGCGCGGCGGGCGTCGCCTCCCGCGAGCCGCACGATGTGGTCCTCGGCGTCCTCGTCGAGGGTGACGGCGCCGCCGAGGCCGCGCTCGTCGGTGAGCGCGCGGCGGACCAGGGCGCGCACGTCGTCGTCGGTGAGGGAGCGCAACTGCAGGACGAGGGATCGGGACAGCAGCGGGGACACGACGGAGAAGAACGGGTTCTCCGTGGTGGCCGCGACCAGCAGCACGATGCGGTCCTCGACGGCGCCGAGCAGCGCGTCCTGCTGGGTCCGCGAGAAGCGGTGCACCTCGTCGATGAACAGGACGGTGGACTCGCCCGAGTGCGTGAGGCGGCGGCGCGCCTCCTCGATGACGCCCCGGACCTCCTTCACCCCCGCGGACAACGCGGACAGCGCGACGAAGCGGCGGCCGATGGCGCTGGACACCAGCATCGCGAGCGTGGTCTTGCCGGTACCGGGTGGGCCGTACAGCATCAGCGACGCGGGCGCGGCGCCCTCGACGAGCCGCCGCAGGGGGGCGCCGGGACCGAGCAGATGGTCCTGGCCGACCACCTCGTCGAGCGTCGCGGGCCGCATGCGGACGGCGAGCGGCGCGTTCGCGCTCACCCGCTCCTTGGCGCCGGGGTGTCGCTCCTCCGGTGCGGTGTCGAACAGTTCCAGGTCGAGCCCATCATCCACCCCTCCGACGCTACCCGGGGCCCAGGATCGGGTCGTTGATGACCTGGCACGTCTTCCTGGACCGGCCACTCCGGCGGGGTGGGTCGAGCACCACGGGCACCCGGAGGCGCGGGACCTGCGTCTGAGATCGCGCGGTCGCGGCGCTCGCCTGGTCAGCCGTCCTGACGGAACGGCGTCAGGTCGGGGCGTTTGGCCTCGCGGCCGGTCCCGGAGGAGATGCCGCGGAGCCGGCGGCCGAGCCAGGGACCAAGGAAACCGCTCAGCCAGCGCAGTTCCGTGCGGACCACGGTCAGGCGGGTCGGGCGCGGCAACGCGGGCAGCGGGTGGGTCCACGAGTCGTCGGCGCCGGGGAGTTCCAGTACGTGCGCCATCGAGTCGGCGATGCGCTGGTGGCCTGCCGGGCTCGCGTGCAGGCGGTCCGGCGACCAGATGCGGGCGTCGGTCGTGGCGTCCACCGCGAACGTCTCGACGACCTTCACGCCGTGGCGGGCCGCGGCTTCGCGGATCCGGGCGTTCAGCGCGAGCACGCGCGGGACCAGCGGCTTGGCCAGCGGGGCGATCCTCGCCACGTTGGGGAAGGTGACGGTGCCGACGATGGCTCCAGAAGCCCGGAGCGACGCGAACATCGCCTCCATGTGCCCGGCGACCAGGTCCACGTCGCACTTCGGGCGCAGCACGTCGTTCAACCCGGCGACGACGGTCACGATGTCGGGCCTCAGCTCGAGCGCGGGCGCGAGCTGCTCGGCGTGGACCTCACCGGCGAGCTTGCCGCGCACCGCCAGGTTCGCGTACCGCAGGCCGGGGTTCAGGTCGGCGAGGCGGCCGGCGAGCCGGTCGGCCCAGCCGCGGAGACCCGTGGTGTCGTCACCGTCGCCGAGCCCTTCGGTCTGGCTGTCCCCGATCGCAACGTACCGCTCGTACACCGCGGCTCCTCACCCTCACAACGTCCGGCGAGACCAGCGTATAGCCGCCGGAGACCCTCCCCGACGTGCGACGCGTCACCCGCATTCCCGACGACGTGAAGCTGTGACGAGGCGGTGCGGGTCCTGCGTGCCCTCGCCGGAGGACGTGCGGTTCACCCAGAAGACCTGAGTCACCCCGTCGCGAGCTCGACGATCGCCACCGTGCCCGCGGTGTGCACCGCCGCCACGACGAGCCCAGCGCTCTCGGCGAGCGCGGACAACTCGGCGACGCCACGGTCCGAAGACGACGGCGGACTCGCCCCATCCCACGCGCCTGCGCCGACTGCACCGTCCACGACGGCAGCACCCGACACGGACGCCACACCGCTCGGCACCGCACCATCCGGGACGGGTTCGATCACGAAGACCGCGCCGTCCTCGCCAGCCGCCGACGCGCAGTTGCGCAGGATCGCGCGTGCGTCGTCGTCGCCCCACTCGTGGAGCACCGAGGACAGGAGGTAGCCCTCCGCGCCCTCGGGCAGCTCGCCCAGGAAGTCACCGGCCACGGCGCCTGCCCGCTCCGCCAGTCCGGCCGCGTCGAGCCGCTTGCGCGCGGCATCCGCCGTCGGGGGCAGGTCGACCACGGTGCCACTCAACGCCGGATACTCGTTCAGCAGCGCGATCAACAGCGTGCCGTCCCCGCCGCCGACATCGACCACGTGCCCGAGCGCACCCCAGTCGTACGCGGACACGACGGACGGCGCGTCCACTGTCCGGTCCGCCTTGACCGGCAATGACGTCGCAGGGTCGTGCGTGTGCATCTCCTTGTCCGCCATCGCATCTCCCTTCACAGTGCACCCAACCTACTTGCGGGTGCGGTGATCCGCAGATCGCGTGCGCTGGTGGCGAACGCGGTGGCGGTGCGGTGAGACGGACGGCGATGCCGGCGCGATGGTCGATCGCGTCGCAGCGCGGACCACCGACAAAACGGCGACCGGCGAGGTCAGCGACGGAACGCCGGGTACAGCGCGAGGAGGGGGTCGTCGTCGAACCACCGCATGCGCAGCCGGTCGCCCACGACGGCCGCGTGTTCGGCCACCGCGTCCGAACCGGCCAGCAACGCGTCGTCGGCCAGACGGCGCCAGCGGTCGGTCAGCACGTGGGTCTCCGGCGGGGTGTCCGACAGCATCGACGAATGCGTCTGCGCGGCATGGGGCTGCGAGAAGAACTGCCACGTGGTCAGCCACACCCAGAACAGCTGCGCGTCGAGCAGTGCGGGCAGCAGCACGGCGTCGTCGTCCAGGTCCGGCCACACGATCCGGACCTCGGCACGCCAGCCCGCGAGCATCGCGTCGGTCATGCCGTTGGGCAGCGCGAACGGGCACCAGCACGAAGGGAAGGGCACCCGCAGGTACGCCGCGTCGAAGATCGCGTTGCGCACGCAGCCGCCCTCGAGGTCGAGGAAACGCACACCGCGGCCGGTGCTCAGGTTGTTGTCCGGGCAGGAGTCCGACGGGCTGAACGCGCGGTGCCTGCCCGTTTCGAGGAGCTTGCGGCTCCGCTCAGCACACTCCAGCACGGCGACGGACGTTGTGACGCCCAGCTCCGTCGCCAGCAGGGCGGGCAGGTCGTTCAACGCGGCCGCGCCGTCGATCAGGAGCGGGTCCTTGAAGTCCGGGACCGTCAACCGCCGCTGCAACGCGTCGAAGTCGGCCTCCCGGCCCGCGGTGGTCGCGTGCAGTCTGCCGAGCGACCGCGAGTACGACAGCAGCGCACGTTCCGCACCGCGCGCGTCGTCACCGAGCAGCTTGTCCGCGAGCGTCGGCGCGCGACCGAGGTCCTCCAGCACGAGCAACCTGCTGACCGGATCATGCGCGAACAGCTCAGGGCACATCCGGTCCTCGGACGCCAGCGCGGTGAACAGCTGATAACTGGCCGCCTCCCGCACGAAGCTGTCGCAGTGTTCGTCGAGTGGTTGCAGATAACGTTTCAACACGAGCGTGCGCGGCAGGGAGAACGGGCTCACCGCGACCCGGACGCGCACCACGCACGACCGCGTGGAACCGCCGAGGTCCTCCGGCTCGGTCAACCGGATCCGGGCACCGAACCGTCTGCTCAGCACCGACTCGGCCGCAACAACGGTCGCCAGCACTTCGGGGTCCGCTTCCCCACCCAGTGTCGGTGGGTCGGCGGCGGTTTCCACACTCATCTCCTCAAACCCTACTCCCGCTCGTACCACCGACCGTAGTCATGTCCATCGATCAAGTAGCCAACATTTCTTCGGACAAATTAGAGGGCGCGCGAATAGGGTCGGTGGATGTCCGTCGTGATCGAGGTGGTTTCTGGCGGTGCCGCGCAGGCGTCGTCGTACTGGACCGTACTTCGATGCCTGCGCGGTGCCGCCAGGGGCCGCGTCGGCGCGGCGGGCGCCGCCATGCCCTATTCGCGCGCCCTCTAACGAAAACGGCTTCGTGACGATCGCCTGCGACGAGCGCTCAGCCGTTCGACAGCGGGCGGCCCGCGTCCGATGTCGTCCACGTGGCACGGCGCAGCAGGAGCACGACGGTCGCGGCGAGCACGATGCCGGCGAGGTTGATCACGAGCTGCGCGAGGGACTCCCCGGCACGGCTCCAGTCACCGAGGATCGCGGCGATGCTCGCGTACCCGGCCGCGGGCACGGTGGTGACCGAGATGAACACGCCGACCAGCGCCGCCGACTTTGCCGAGGTCATCGACAGCATGCCTGCCGCACCCGCCAGCAACGCGACGATGAGCGACCACGGTCCGACCTGGTAGACGAAGTCGAGCTGGTGCCCGTCGCCCGCGATGACGCTCGCGTCGAACAGTCCGGCCGCACTGCCCAGCGCCGTGCCGCCCGCGGTGATCAGCATGGCCAGCGGGAACCCGATCGCGAGCACCAGCGCCGCCCTGCGCACGAGGTCCCAGCGCCGCCGCACCAGCCCCACCGCGACCGCGGCGAGCGGCCCGAACTCGGGTCCGACGACCATCGCGCCGACCACGGTCACCGGCGAGTCGGTGATCACGCCGACCGCCGCGAGCAGGCACGCGATCGCCAGGAACGCCATGAACGTGCCGTTGAGCCGCGATTCCTCGCCGGTGCGCGTGAGCAGTTCCTCCCACACGACCGCGTCCGCGCCGTCGCCCGGCGCCCTCTCCTCCGCCTCGTCGGCGGCGTCGGACAGCGCCGTGTCGATCTGCTCGAGCGTGATCCCGCCCGTGTGGTCGATACCGAGCCGGCACAGTGCGGAGATCAGCCTGTCGGCGGCCTCGCGGGCGACGTCGGCCTCGACCACGTCGCCCGCCGGCTGGACCGCGGCGCCCGGCAGGAGCACCACGTGCGCGGCGCCCGGATGCTCCCGCAGTTCCGCGACCACGGCCTCGGTGTGCTCCGGCGGAGTGACGACCCGCAGGTGCAGCACGCGCTACGCCTTGTCGGCCTTGGCCTGCGGCGGCTTCGAGTCCACGCCGGCCTCCTTGCGCTGCTCCGGCGTGATCGGCGCGGGCGCGGCGGTCAGCGGGTCGTAGCCGCCGCCGGTCTTCGGGAAGGCGATGACGTCGCGGATCGACGGCTCGCCCGCCAGGAGCATCACGGTGCGGTCCCAGCCGATCGCGATGCCGCCGTGCGGGGGCGGGCCGAACTTGAACGCCTCGAGCAGGAAGCCGAACTTCTCCTCGGCCTCCGCCTCGGAGATGCCCATGACCTCGAAGACCCGCTTCTGCACGTCGACGGAGTGGATACGGATCGACCCGCCGCCGATCTCGTTGCCGTTGCAGACGATGTCGTAGGCGTAGGCGAGCGCGTTGCCGGGGTCTTCCTCGAACCGGTCGATCCAGTCCGGGTTCGGCGAGGTGAACGCGTGGTGCACCGCGGTCCACCGGCCACCGCCGACGGCGACGTCACCGGAGCTGCGGGCGGCGTCCGCCTCCTCGAACAGCGGCGCGTCGACGACCCACACGAACGACCACGCCGAGTCGTCGATCAGGCCGAGCCGGTGGCCGATCTCCACACGGGCGGCGCCGAGCAGAGCACGGGCGTCGGCCGGGCTGCTGGCGGCGAAGAAGATGCAGTCGCCCGGGTTCGCTCCGGTGGCCTTGGCGAGGCCGTCGCGCTCGGACTCGGACAGGTTCTTGGCAACGGGACCGCCGAGCGTGCCGTCCGCGTTCACGAGGACGTACGCGAGGCCCTTCGCGCCGCGCTGCTTGGCCCATTCCTGCCACGCGTCGAGCTGGCGGCGCGGCTGGTCGGCGCCACCCGGCATCACGACCGCGCCGACATAGGGGGCCTTGAACACGCGGAACGGTGTCTCGGCGAAGTACTCGGTCAGCTCGGTCAGTTCGAGGCCGAACCGCAGGTCGGGCTTGTCGGTGCCGTAGCGGGTCATCGCGTCGGCGTAGGTCATCCTCGGGATCGGGAGCTGGATCTCGTGGTCGGCGAGGTCCTTCCACAGCGCCGCGATGACCTTCTCGCCGAGCGCGATCACGTCGTCCTGCTCGACGAAGCTCATCTCGATGTCGAGCTGGGTGAACTCGGGCTGCCGGTCGGCGCGGAAGTCCTCGTCCCGGTAGCAGCGGGCGATCTGGTAGTACCGCTCCAGACCGCCGACCATCAGCAGCTGCTTGAACAGCTGCGGCGACTGCGGCAACGCGTACCAGGAGCCGGGCTGCAGGCGGGCCGGGACCAGGAAGTCGCGGGCGCCTTCCGGCGTCGACCGGGTCAGGGTCGGGGTCTCGACCTCGAGGAACTTCTCCGCGTGCAGCACCTCACGGGCGATGCGGTTGGCCTCGCTGCGCATGCGCATGGCCCTGGCGGGGCCGCCGCGGCGCAGGTCGAGGTAGCGGTGGCGCAGGCGGACGTCCTCGCCGACGGTGAGGTGCTCGTCGAGCTGGAAGGGCAGCGGCGCGGCCTCGCTCAGCACGGTCAGCTCGGTGACCAGCACCTCGACGGCACCGGTGGCGATCTCGGGGTTCTCGTTGCCCGCCGGCCGCTTGGCCACCTCGCCGACGACCTTGATGCAGTACTCGGCACGCAGGCCGTGCGCGCGCTCGGCCATCTCGCCCTCGCGGAACACCACCTGCGCGACGCCGGACCCGTCGCGGAGATCGACGAAGATGACTCCACCGTGATCGCGCCGGCGGGCGACCCAACCGCTCAACGTGACGGTCTGTCCGGCGTGCTCGGCGCGAAGCGTCCCGGCCTCGTGCGTGCGGATCACGGCGTGCTCTCTCCTGTCGAGGGATGATGTGTTGATAGAGGCTAGCCAACGTCCACGCTGTTCCGTCCAGCAGGTTTCCGGCGCTACGATCACCGTGAGCACCGCAACGGTCACGCGTGGATTTAACGTGTTGGCTACCACGGCCAGGCCGTACGTCGTAGGGTGTGGTTACCAGGTGGTAGGTAGAGACAGCTGGGTGGTAGGTAGAGACAGCTGGGGAGAACGCGAGGAGACCACGATGGGTGGCGGCGCGACCCGCGAACCAGTTCGAGAGCTGCACCGAACCGGCGAGATCAGGCGTGCGCTCCCTCACCCGGTGGACAGCCTGGCGGCCGATGCTTTTCCGACCGCGCTGCGCACCGCCATCCAGGCCAGCGGGCTCAGCCTCGACCGGATCCAGTACCGCCTGCGCGCACGCGGCGTGTCGGTCAGCGTGACGGCCCTGAGCTACTGGCAGTCGGGACGACGCAGGCCGGAACGGGCCGAGTCGCTGGCCGCGCTCGGGCACCTCGAGTCCGTGCTGGGTGTCGCACCGGGATCGCTGATCGCGTTACTCGGGCCGCCGCGCCCGCGTGGCAGGGTGCAGCGGGAGTCGTCACGGGTGCCGATCCCGTCGCTGTTCCCGTCCAGTGAGGCGCTGTCGAAGCTGCTCAAGCGCATCGACTTCACCACGGAGACGGCGCTGACGAAGCTCTCGCAGCACGACCGCATGGACGTCGCGGCCGACTGGGGCGAGAAGCGGATCGCCGTGCGGCAGGTGCTGCGCGCCGAACGGGACGGCGTCGACCGGACCGTCATGGTGTACGACCTCGAGCGGATCGGCAGGCCGTTCCCGAGTGTCGTGGCCGGCCAGTCCTGCCAGATCGGCCGGGTCGCCCGCGACGAGGACGCCGGCCTGATCGCGGCGGAGATCCTGCTCGACGCGCCACTCGCCCGCGGTGAGACGGCGATCGTCGAGTACGCGCTCAACCACCCCGGTCCGCCGTACTCACGTGGCGACGACAGCTACTGCCGCCGGTTCACCACGCCGGTGCGCGAGTTCGTGCTCGAAGTGCAGTTCGATCCGGACGCGCTGCCCGCGTACTGCGAGCTGTACACGGTCAACCCGGAGGAGCAGACGACCACCCGGCGCAAGGTCGAGGTCACGTCCAACGGGCAGGCGCACGCCGTGGCTCTCGACTTCGGACCGGGCACGTTCTGCGTGCGCTGGGACTGGCCGCGCGACCGTTCCTGACCGGCGGGTGCCGCCCCTTCGTGGCGTGGTCGGCCTCGCGGGGAAGTCGAGCCGGTGCCATCAGCTGCCGTCACAGCAGCGAGAGCTGCTCCTGCCGCACCGGTTCGGTCGTCTTCGCCTTCTCGGTCAGGCTGCCCTCCGGCCAACCGGGTTCCGCCTCGTCGGTGGTCCGTACCGCTTTCGGGCCCAGGCCGTGCCTGCGTAACAGCGGGCCCACCCGGGCGCCCAGCCAGCGGCGGTACCGCACGTCCGCGTTGCTGCCTCTCGCGTAGATACGGCGGTACTCCGGCACCAGCCGCGGGTGTTCGCGCGCCAGCCACGTCGCGAACCACTCCCGTGCGCCAGGGCGCAGGTGGAGTGGCAGCACCGTCACGCCGGTCGCTCCGGTGTCCGCGATGGCGGCCAGTAGTGCGTCCAACTGCTCTGTCGAGTCGGTCAGGCCTGGTAAGACCGGTGCCACGAACACCCCGCAGGGCAGGCCTGCCGCCACGATCTTGCGAACCAGCTCCAGCCTGGCCTGGGGGCTCGCCGTGCCCGGTTCCAGGCTGCGCTGCAGTTCCCGGTCCACCAGCGCGATCGACACGCCCAGCCCCACCTCGACGTCCTGGCTCACCTCGGCCAGGAGCGGCAGGTCGCGGGACAGCACCGTGCCCTTCGTGAGGATGCTGAACGGGGTGCCGCTGTCGGCCAGCGCGCGGATGATGCCCGGCATCAGCTCGTAGCGGCCCTCCGCTCGCTGGTACGGGTCGGTGTTGGTGCCCATCGCGACCGGTTCGCACGCCCAGCGCGGGGAGCGCAGCTGGGTGGCCAGCACCTCGGCCGCGTTGACCTTGACCACGATCTGCGAGTCGAAGTCCGCACCGGCGTCGAGGTCGAGGTACTCGTGTGTGCGCCTGGCGAAGCAGTTGTGGCTGACGACGCCGTTCGCGATGAAGTCGCCGGTGCCGGTGGTGATGTCGTAGAGCGTCATGTCCAGGCCGAGAGGCTCGATCGTCGCCACGGCCAGCTGGGTGGCCGAGCGCAGGACCACGCCGCTCAGCTCGTCCGTGCCCGTGAGCGCGGGGTCCGTGCTGTGCAGGAACCGCAGGTGCTCGCCAAGGCCGCCGGTCAGGCGGAACCGGCAGACGCCGCTGCGGTGGCCGGCCCCCTCCACCACGAAACCGAAGTCGAAGCGCCGCAGCGCCGCCACGACCTCGGGCAGCTCGGCCCGGCTCGTGCGACCGACCCGCAGGTGCCCTCTGGAGAAGTCGCCGTCCACATCGAACACGCCCGCCAGGTACCCCTTGTGCCACTCCTCGCTCGGCACATCGGGGCGCTGGATCGGCAGGCTGATCGACTCCTCCCCGGTCAGGAACTCCCTGGCCCTGGCGAGCACCCGCGGGTCGACCGGCTCGCCGTGCCCCGCGGCGATGCCGGCCAGATAACCGCACTGGTAGTCCACGCCGCCCTTCGGCGGCGTGGCGAAGTGTCCGGTGCCGACCAGCCGGTCGCCCGGCACGAGGACCCGGCGCTCGTCCTCGCAGGCACCCTCCGCGACGTGCCGCCAGCCGCGGTCGGTGAGGAACCGGTGGTCGCCGCTGGCGATGAGCTGTGTGCCGTCCCGCAACGTGACCCGGAACGCGGGCTTGTGGGTGGTCCAGTGCGCGAGCACCCGCGTGGTGACATATCTGCGCCGGTTGCCGACCCGCTCCGTGCCGTAGATCCGGTCACCCACCCGCAGCTCGGACAACGGTCTGGTGCGGCCGTCGGCCATCAGGATCGGGGTGTCGCCCGCGAGGCAGTACCGGCAGGCGTGGCTGCACCCTCGGTACGGGTTGACGGTCCAGTCGAACGGCAGCCGCGACTGGCCGGGCACCTTGTTCAGCACGGACTTGGCCCGCACCTCGTGGAAGACGACGCCCGTGAAGTCCGGCGTGCGCACGCTGCGCACCAGCCCGGGGAGACCGGGCAATGTCTGCTGGCCGTCGTGATCGACGCGCTGGTTCTCCCATCGCACGGGCATAGTCGAACACACGTTCGATCCCGTGTCAATTCGAACACACGAGCACCGCGAACAGGTCTTCTACCAGGGGCAACGCCGCCTCGTCACACCGGAACGGTACGACCCCGGACGAAGTCCCGAACCGAGGACTCGCGGGTCCTGAACCGTGGACTCGCGGGTCCCCAACCGAGGACTCGCGGGTTCCGAACCGTGGACTCGCGGGTCCCCAACCGAAGACTCGCGGGTCCCCAACCGAAGACTCGCGGGTCCCCAACCGAGGACTCGCGGGTTCTGAACCGTGGACTCGCGGGTTCTGAATCGTGGACTCGCGGGGGTTAGCCGGCCAGCTTGGTGGCTTCGTGGGCGCAGCCCCACGAGAGGCTGACGCCGGTGCCGCTGTGTCCGTAGTTGTGGATGCACTGTGCGGTGCCGATCCGTTCGGTCTCCACTCGCACCGAGGGGCGGTCGGGACGCAGGCCGGTGACGACGTCGATCACCTCCGCGTCCCGCAGGCGCGGCTCCAGCGCGCGGACCCTGGCCA
Source organism: Actinophytocola sp. (assembly GCF_049647105.1). GTDB lineage: Bacteria > Actinomycetota > Actinomycetes > Mycobacteriales > Pseudonocardiaceae > Actinophytocola. Next base: position 10,413 of record NZ_JBARWZ010000026.1, on the reverse strand, counting down.
GGACGCGGTCGGTGATCGCGGGATCGGGTGTGCGGTCCCAGCGGCCGGGGACGCGCACGCCGCCGCACACGACGCGGTCGCTGTGCGGGAAGTAGCTGGTCCACTCGTCGGCCGTCGACAGTTCCATGAACAGGAGGTCCAAACCTGGATTCGCGACAACCACGTGCTGACCGAACACCGGGCGGACGCTGTCGTCGCCGAAGTCGCGGGCGCCGAGGCCCGCGCAGTTGACGATCAGCGGCGCCTCGCGGGCGGCCTCGGCGAGCGAGGCGACCGGACGCTGCTCGATCGGCACGCCCGCTTCGGCGAGGCGTGCGGTCAGGTGGTCGAGGTAGCGGGGCATGTCGGCGAGCGGCATGACCGCGCGGAAGCCACTGGTGAAGCCGGGCGGAAGCTCGGCGGGGTCGCACGCTCTGAGCTCGGGGATCGAGCGTGCCTGCGGGGGCGGGTCGCCCGCGGGCATGGTGCTGACGGTGAGGGCCGGTGCCATGCGGACGCCGGAACCGGGTTCCCCGGCGAGCGCGGTGAAGTCGGCGAGGGAGGCGTTGGTCCAGGCCATGGTCTTGGCCATGGGTTCCTGGAAGGACGGTCCCCACAACGCGCCCGCGACCTCGGAGGTGGTGTCGTGCGGGAGGTCCTTCGTCCGGATCCGCACCGACCAGCCGGCCTCGGCGAGGCAGATGGCGGTGGTCAGGCCGCTGACGCCCGCGCCGATGACGAGTGCCTCGCGAGCCGTGCCGTGGTCCATGGCGTGGAGGGTACGAGGCCGCTGCCCGCCGGGCCATGGCAGCGGGCAGCCGACTCCCGGATCGGTGATACGGGGTCAGTCCTCGGGCGGCGGCGCGTAGAAGGCGGTCACGCGCTCCGCCGCGGCCTTGGCCGTCTCCTCGGCCGTGCCCGACTCGACGTGGGCGAGGCGCCAGCGTTCGGCGGCCGCGGTGACGAACGCGACGCCCCCGGGCGAGGCGGCCCACGCCTCGGCGTTCTCCGGGGTCACGGCCGGGCCGCCGGGAGCAAGGTGGTTCGTCAGGCCCCAGAACACCAGGTCCCAGCCGATGCCGGTGGCACCGGGGCCGTACTCGGCCCACAGGTCGTCGTCGACGTGGGCGGTGTGCTCGAGCTCCAGCCGGGTCCTGCCATCGGACTCGGGCCCGACGCGCACCTCGATCCAGCTGACCATCCCGTTGAACTCCCACGTCGCGAAGAAGCCCTTTGGCGGGTCGCAGCGCTCGATGGTGCCGCCCGCGTTGCCCTCGAGCTGGTATTTCCCGCCGATCTTCAGGTCGCCGGTGACGGGGAGGAACCACCTCGGGAGCCGCTCCGGGTTGGTGCAGGCGTCCCACACGTCGTCGACGTCCGCGTCGTAGGCCTGGCTCATGATCGAGACGCGTGCCTCCCCAGGGCCGAACACACGGCTGCCGAGCTTGCGGCTGACCGCGTTGATCTGCTCAGCAACATCGATCATCGGGGGTCTCCTCTGGTGTCATGGACGCGAGCGACAAGCAGCGTATCGGGCGCCGCTTATATAAGTCAACACTAAAGGGATGGATGCGTGGACATCGTCGAGATCCTCGGCTTCGTGTCGGGTGCGTTATGCGTGTGGCTCGTCGCCAGGCAGAACGTCTGGAACTGGCCCATCGGGATCGCCAACAACATCATGTTCCTGATCCTGTTCTGGACGGCCGGGATCTACGCGGACGCCGGCCTGCAGATCGTCTACATGGGACTGGCGCTGTACGGGTGGTGGGCCTGGCTGCGCGGCGGCGTCGAGCACACCGCGCTGAACGTCACCCGCACGACGCGCGGCCAGTGGCTCGTACTCGGTGTCGTCGGGGTGGCGGGCACCGCCGGGCTGACCGTCCTGCTCGACAGGGTCACCGACTCGACCGTGCCGCTGCCGGACGCGATCACGACCGCGCTGTCCCTGCTCGCCACCTGGGGACAGGCACGCAAGAAGCTCGAGTCGTGGTGGCTGTGGATCGCGGCGGACGTGGTCTACATCCCGCTCTACGCCTACAAGGACCTGTGGCTCACGGCCGCCCTCTACGTCGGCTTCCTCGCACTGTGCGTGCTCGGCCTGCGCAACTGGACCGCCAGCTACGCCACCACTCCCCTGGCCGCGGCGGGCAGTCCGGCCCCGTCCGCGACCGGCCACGCCAGCGGGTCCGAACCCAGCGCCACCAGCTGATCGACCTGCTCGCGGCACCACGGCGACACGGCCAGCTCGCCGCCGGTCACGAGGCTGACGAACAGCGGCCACGATATCCAGCCGTACTCGTCGACCTCGGCGGGCGACAGTGCGGGCGCCGTGTCGGTGACCGCGCGGAAGACCGGGCACAGCTCGTTCTCGACGATGCCGTTGGCCATCACGGCGCGGTACCGGAACGTCGGCAGCAGCAGGTCCACGCTCGGTGCCGAGGGCAGGCCCAGCTCGTCGGCGAGCCGCCGCCGCACGGCGGCCACGAACGGCTCGGACGGGCCGGGGTGACCGCAGCAGCTGTTGGTCACCACGCCCGGCCACGTCTTCTTCCCGCGCGCCCGCCGCGTCACCAGCAGCTCACCGCGCGAGTTGAACACGTAACACGAGAACGCGAGGTGCAGGGGCGTGTCGTGGTGGTGCACGGTCGCCTTGTCGGCGACCCCGATCCCTCGCCCCTGCTCGTCGAGCAGGACAACCTGTTCCGTCACCTCACCGATGTTAGTGTCTCGGTCAGAGGAACAGCACTTTCCCGTCGAGCGGCACCTCGACTCCCGCGTCCCGCACGGTCGCGTACTCGCGCGATCGACGGTCCAGCACCGGGTTGGTGTTGTTCAGGTGCGTGTAACACCAGCGAATGCCGGGATGCTTCGCGATCCGCACGAGGCTGCCGTCTGGACCACCCGGCACCGTCCACGCTCACGGCGAGACAGTCCTGCGTCCGCGCCGGCACGTCCACCGAACCGGCACGGCAGGCGGCACGCGCGGTTCCACTGCGGGAACCCGCTCCCGGCGGCGGTGCCGAGCACGACGACCCTCATCGTGCCGCCGCCGGACCATGCAGCGGGCAGCGGTGCGTCAGCTCGACCAGCATGCCGGGCGGTGGTGCGACGGTCACGTCCATTCCACGACCCTCCGGTCCGCCAGCCTGGTCAGCACGTCCGTCACGTCCTGGGCCAGCACACCCTGGAACCGCGAGCCGAACGCGGCCGCGATGTCGTCCACAGTGGACTCTCCGTCGCACAGCGACAGCACGGCCGCCGCGGTCGCGTTGGGCACCAGCACCCCCTCGGGGAACAGCAGCACGCGCGTGTCCCGCGTCTTGTCGAAGGTGAGCCGGACTCCCTTGCGGAGCCTAGGTTTCCCGGACATCAGCGGCCCGCTCGATCGCATCCGGCATGGACCAGGGCACGTCGCGAGACGTGCGAAACAATCCGGGCAACCCCAGGGTAACGGCAACGCGACAGAAGTGAATACCGCAAGGCAAGCGGTTTCCGCGGATTTCGGACGCCGCTGGAGCGCGCACCGGCTCGGTGCGGCACGATTGCCCGCATGTACGAGCACGCCCTGGTCCTCGGGAAGTTCTACCCGCCGCACGCCGGTCACCACCGGCTGATCAGGGCCGCCTCCTCGGCCGCGCGGCGCACCACCGTGGCCGTGCTCGGCGCCGCCGTCGAGTCGATCCCGCTCGCCGACCGGGTCGCCTGGCTCGCCGAGGAGCACGCTGAGGACGCGGGCGTCGTGGTCATCGGCGACGTCGACGACCACCCCATCGACTTCCACGACGACGCGATCTGGGACCTGCACGTCGGCATCGTCAGATCGGTGCTCGCCCGCCGCGCGATGCGGGACGGCGACCCCCGCCGCGCACCCGTCGACGCGGTGTTCTCCAGCGAGGACTACGGCGCCGAGCTGGCGAGCAGGCTCGGCGCCAAGCACGTGCCCGTGGACCCGGACCGCACGGTCGTGCCCGTCTCGGGGACCGCGATCAGGGCCGACACCCCGGCGCACTGGGACCAGCTCGCCCCCGCCACGCGGGCCGGGCTCTGCGCGCGGGTGGTCGTGGTCGGTGCCGAGTCGACCGGCACCACCACGCTCAGCAGGGCGCTCGCGGACCACTACCGCGCCGAATGGGTCGCCGAGGAGGGGCGCAGGCACACCGAGGACAAGTTCGCCGCCGCCACCGCGCTCGCGGGCGGCGTCCCGCCGGACCTCGACGACCTGGTGTGGACCGTCGGCGACTTCGTCGACGTCGCGCTCCGGCAGGCCGAGGAGGAGGACCGTGCCGCCCGGCGTGGCGGGCCGCTGCTCGTGTGCGACAACGACGCCTGGGCCGCGACCGTGTGGTGCGAGCGGTACCTCGGTGCGCGGAACCAGGACGTCACCACCGATCGGAGGCCGGCGCTGTACCTGCTCACCGACCACGCCGGCGTGCCGTTCGAGCAGGACGGGTGGCGCGACGGGGAGCACCGGCGGGAGTGGATGACCGGCCGGTTCGAGGAGCTGCTCGCCGGGCGCGGCGTGCCGTGGGTGAAGGTCACCGGTGACCGGGACGAACGACTGCGGCAGGCGGTCGCCGCCTGCGACGACCTCGTCGCGCACCACTTCCGGTTCAACCCCCCGCTGATGGCCTGAGAGACTGCGCGGGTGTACGAGGGCGAGACCGAACCGATCCCCAGGGTCACCGACCGGGACGACGACCGTGGCCTGGACGACGCGCCCGGCGCCGTCGGTCACGGCCACGGCCACACCCCGGCCACGCCAGCGTCCCGCCGGGTGCGCACGATCATCGCGGCACTGCTGATCCCCTTCGCCATCGCGGCGGCCGTCGGCGTCGTGCTGCTGTACCCGTTCGGCTCGTCGCAGGAGACGAACTCCGGTGGCGGCACCCCCGTGCACGGTGTCGTCACCGCAACGAGCACCGGCGCGTGCAACGGTGACGTGCAGGTCGGCGCGCCGCAGGACGCGGACCGGTGCCTCGTCGTGGACATCCGCATGACCGACGGGCCTGCACCGGAGCAGCGGATCCGCACGATCGTCCCGATCGAACCGTCCACCCCGCGGTTCGCGGTCGACGACGAGATCGTCCTGTCCTGGGGCGGCGGCGACCCGGCGAACGGGCAGTCCTACCAGCTGGTCGACTTCCAGCGCGGGGTGCCGCTCGCGCTGCTCGCCGGGCTGTTCGCGGTCGCGGTGCTGGTGCTCGGCCGGTGGCAGGGACTCAGGGCGATCGGCGCGCTCGTCTTCAGCTTCCTGGTGCTCGTGTTCTTCGTGCTGCCCGCGATCATCAGTGGGGAGAGCCCGCTGCTGGTGGCGATCGTCGGCGCAGGCGTGATCATGTTCGTGGTCCTGTACCTGACGCACGGGCTGTCGGCGCGGACGTCGACGGCCGTGCTCGGCACGATGGTCAGCCTCACGCTGATCGGGGTGCTCGGCGCGCTGTGGGCCGCGTTCGCGAAGCTCACGGGCCTCGACGACGACGCGGCGACGCTGATCGCGACGCTCGGCCACCCCATCGACACGCGGGGGCTGCTGCTCGCCGGCGTGGTGATCGGCGCGCTCGGCGTGCTCGACGACGTGACCGTGACCCAGACCAGCGCGGTGTGGGAGCTGCGGGCGGCGAACCCGTCGCTGTCGCGGCGCCAGCTGTACGCGTCGGCTCTGCGGATCGGCCGCGACCACGTGGCGTCGGCGGTCAACACCCTGGTCATGGCGTACGCGGGGGCCGCGCTGCCGTTGCTGCTGTACACGTCGGTGTCCGGGGTGGGCTTCGGCAACATCGTGGCGTCGCAGTCGATCGCGCAGGAGATCGTGCGGACGCTGGTCGGGAGCATCGGCATCATCGCGGCGGTCCCGGTGACCACCGCGCTCGCCGCCGTGGTCGCCGCGCAGGAGCCCCCGGCGCAGGCGCCGGTGCGGCGGAAACCGCGACCCGAGGAGACCGAGCGGTCGGCCACGCGCGGGACAGAACGGCCGACGCACGCGAGGACACGGACCAGGCAGGACCCAGCGGAGCCAGGACGGCACGTGCCGGACGGCGACCGGCCACGCAGGGCGGTTCCGTCACCCCGGCTCGTCAGTCGAGACTCGCGACGAAGCGGGTCACCGCCTCCGGATTGATGCGCTGCGCGAGCCTGCCGGCCGGGGCGATCGTCGCGAGGCGGTACAGCGGCCGGTCGGCGGCCACGTCACCCTTGGCCTCCGCACGCAGCTGCGCCACCAGGAGCTGGGAGTACACCAGCCCGGACGTGTTCTCACTGCGGGCCAGCACGTCGGCCAGCCTGCGCAGCACGAGGATGCCCAGCTCCCGCCCGCCAGCGCCGGCGTAGATCGCCAGCGCCAGGTTGATCGCCTTGCGGCCGCCGGTGAACAGCAGCCCGACCGTCCGCGTGCCGCGGATGTCGGTCACCATCAGCTCGATCTTGTCGACGTGCACCAGGTCGATCGACTTGCGGCCGAGGGCCTTCGACACCACCCGGTCGCCGTCGAGCGAGAGCCTGCGCCTGCCGGACACCCACGCGACGAACGTCAGCAGGACGACCACGACGGCGGCGGTGACCAGCGCGGCCGTCTGGCCGGCGAACAGGGCCACGACGCCGCCGACCGCCGCGCCCAGCACGAGCGCGACACCGAACGCCACGCAACCACGCCGCCGTGCGCTGGACAGCTCCGCGAGGTCGAGCGGGACGGGCCCGCCGTTGTCGCCGGTCACCTCACATACCCCGCGCCGGGCCGGCCGCCGTGGGGTCCAGCTCGAGGAGGTATGGGTTGCTCGCCCGTTCCCGGCCGATCGTGGTGCTGCCGCCGTGCCCTGGCAGCACGACCGTGTCGTCGGCGAGCGGGAGGATCTTGGTGCGGAGTGTCTCCGTCATCGTCCGCATGTCCCCGCCGGGCAGGTCGGTGCGGCCGATGGAGCCCGCGAACAGGGTGTCGCCCGCGAACATCACGCGGCCGCCCTCTTCGAGCGCGGTGTGGAACACCACCGAGCCGCGCGTGTGGCCCGGGGTGTGGTCGACGGTCAGCTTGAGGCCGGCGAGGTCGAGGTCCGCGCCGTCGGACAGCTCACGAACCTCGGCCGGTTCCCGCAGTTCCAGCTTGCCGCCGAAGAACGCGGAGCTCTGCTCACTCAGCCCCTTCATCGGGTCGCTGAGCATGGTGCGGTCCTCGGGGTGGATCCAGGCGGCGATGTCGTTGCCGTCGCAGATCGGGGTGACCGAGAAGACGTGGTCGAAGTGGCCGTGCGTGAGCAGCGCCGCCACCGGCGAGAGCCGGTACTTGCGCAGCGCCTCCTCGATCGGTTCGACCGCGTCCTGTCCCGGGTCGACGATCACGCACGGCTCGCCCTCGCCAGCCGCGACTAGGTAACAGTTGGCCTGGAACGCACCCGTGGGAAATCCGACTACCAGCACGGGCAAAACTTACCGCAGGTAGTCAGACCGACCTGAGGCGACGGAAACGGGCCCAGCTGGCCATCCGCTTGGTGGCCTGGGTGTTCGGCTCGGTCGTGGCGCTCACGTCCATGTTCGCCACGCAGATCCGGTCCCGGCCGTGGCGCTTGGCCGCGCGCAGCGACACGTCCGCGTCCAGCATCAGGTCCTCGAGGTCCAGCTCGACCAGGTCGCCGAGACCGTAGGTCGCCACGCCGATCGACGCCGTCTGGCCCTCGATGGTGGTCGTCACCTCGCGGGTCACCTTCGCGGTCACCGACATGCCCGTGATGCCCGCGCGGATGCGCTCGGCGACCGCGAGCGCCGCGTCCAGCTGGGACGCGGGCAGCAGCACGAGGAACTCGTCACCGGCCGAGCCGCCGTAGCGGCAGGCGAGGTCGCCCTCACGGCTGCAGTCCCTGATGATGTCCGCGACGCCGCGCAGCACCGTGTCCCCGGCAAGGTGCCCGTAGCTGTCGTTGACGTCCTTGAAGCGGTCCAGGTCGATCATGATCAGGGCGATCGAGTCGCCACGGACCCGCGCCTGCGCGACCGTCTCGGCCGCGACCTCGTCCCAGTGCCACCGCTCGATCAACCCGGTGGGCGGATCGGTCATCACCTGCCCGCACGAGTCGCAGCGGCTGTGGCGCGTGGCAGTCGCCGTGGCCGTGCCGGTCGCGGAAGTCGTCTCGGAAGTCGTCTCGGAAGTCACGGACTGCAGCGGCCGGTCCCCCGACCTCGGCGCCACAATGTCCACGTGTTCGTGCCGGTCGATGTGGTCAGCGCCCCCGCCGGCTCCCGCCCTGGCCGTGTGCATGCTGTCTCCCCTGTCAGTCGCACCCGTGTGGATCAGGTGACCGACCGGCTGAGCCCCGGTTAGACGCATCGTCAAACATTCCTCACCGGCCGTTACCGCCAACTATGGGGAGTCACGCGGCGGTTGCACAGTGTTGACGAGTTGACGATTTGAGGAAACACCTAATGGGTGAGTGACTATGCGCGGCTGACGATCACACGCGGTGACTTCATGTCCACTTTGTCCGAGACGGGCGGTAATCAACGAACCGATCGAGCGCCTCGGTGACCTCAGTGGCGACGATGAGCATCCCCCGAAACTCGTCCGCAAGGAAGCCCTCGGCCGACATGTTCTCGAGAAATCTCAACATCGGCTGGTAGTAACCACCCACGTCGAGCAACGCGATCGGCTTGCTGTGCAGGCCGAGCTGGGCCCACGTGAACACCTCGAACAGCTCCTCGAGCGTGCCGGCGCCGCCGGGCAGCGTGAGGTAGCCGTCGGCCAGCTCCGACATCGCGGCCTTGCGCTCGTGCAGGTCGGCGACGATCTTCAACGTCGTGAGCCCTGAATGGGCCACCTCACGGTCGACCAGACTCTGCGGGATCACCCCGTGGACCCTGCCGCCCCGCTCGAGCACCGCGTCGGCGAGCACCCCCATGGTGCCCACGCTCGCGCCGCCGTAGACGAGTTCGATGCCCCGCTCGGCGAACACCTCGCCCACGCGCCGCGCGGCCTCCTGATAGGCCGGTCCCTTGCCTGGTGATGATCCGCAGAAAACACACACTCGCACGAGTAGACCTTACTCAGTCCGGATCTTGACCACCCCGGTCTGGCTTTACCTCCGGGTTGTCTGGTTGAGTGCCTCAGCGTGCGCATCATTCTCGACACCGATCCGGGGGTTGACGACGCCCTCGCGATCATCTATCTCGCGGCCCAGGAGGACGCGGAGATCGTTGCCGTGGGTAGTGTCCACGGCAACGTGTCTGCCCCGCTGGCGGCACGGAATGCCCTACGGGTGCTTGAGCTGGTCGGACTGACCCCGCCGGTGGCGGTGGGGGCCGCCCGGCCGCTCGCCCAGCCGCTGAAGACCGCGGAGTTCGTGCACGGCAAGGACGGTTTGGGGGGTCACGCCGGCGCGGAGCCGAGCGGGTCCGTGGTGGCGGAGTCGGCGGCCGAGCAACTCGTCCGGCTGGCACGTGCGCATCCCGGCGAGCTGACACTGCTCGCACTCGGACCGCTGACCAACATCGCGCTCGCCACGCTGCTGGAGCCCGACTTACCGAAGTTGTTACGCTCCGTTGTCGTCATGGGTGGCGCGGTCACCGTGCCCGGGAACATCACACCGTACGCGGACGCAAATTTCTTCCACGACCCCGAGGCCGCCGACCTCGTGCTCGGTGCGGGGTTCCCCGACCTGACCCTCGTCGGCCTGGACGCGACCGAGCAGGCACGGGCCGGTTCGGAGTGGCTGACCGCGGTCGGCTCGCTCGACGGCCCCCGCGCGGCCTTCGCGAACCGGTTGCTGGAGCACTATTCGGGGTTCTACTCCCAGATGTTCGGCACGCACACGTGCACGCTGCACGACCCCCTGGCGGCCGCACTCATGCTCGACCCGAAACTCGCCACGTACCGCGAGATGCCACTCGCGGTGGAGCTGACCGGCACCCACACCCGAGGCCAGGTGGTCTCCGACCAGCGCCTGATCTCCAGCGACGCCTACATCGCCACCAAGGCAGGCGTAGGCCGCGTACCGGTGAAGGTGGCGGAAACCGTGGACGTACCAGGATTCCTGGACCAGATGTTCAAGGCCCTCCAGGCTTAGCAGGGGTCCTTTCCCGCTGGTCAGCGCGAGCGGGGCGCGATTGCCCCGAAGGCGCTTTCAGGACGTTGAGCCTGGATCTTTGTCTCGCCGGTTTGCCTCGCCGGTTTGCCTCCGGCGGCTCCTCGCCGGAGGGGCAGGTCTCCAGGATGGCGGGGGGTTTCGAGGTTTTCTTGCGTTGGGTTCGGGTCTGCCTGCCATCCCATCGACCTCCCTACGGGCTATCACACCGCGTCAAGGGGGCGGTTCCAGCGTTTGGCGCCGGTTGGGGTGGTTGGTGCCCCCTTGACACGGTGTGATCGGGCGTTGCCAGGTCGACGGGATGGCAGGGAGCCCCTTGGTGGCGGGCTTGCGCCCCTTCGGGCGCCCCTTTCGGGGCGCTGGGCACCGCACC
>NZ_JBARWZ010000025.1:0-4245 GCF_049647105.1 Actinophytocola sp. | reverse complement strand
GCCGGCACCTGATCACCGTGCACGGAACGGCCCAGGTTCAGCTCGTCCCGGCGGGCCGCGCCCAACTCGTCACCGCGCTGAACCAGGCGTACCGAACCCTGCCGGCCGCAGCGCGAAGGTGATTCAGCTGAAACCAAACGATCGGGCTCGCTTTCCGCAATCCCGATGACTCTTGGTGATCGGACCGTTACGATTGTCAACCACGGGTGATGGGGAGGAACCGGATGGCAGACGAACAGTTCGTTGTGCACCCGGAGACGCTGCGCGGGTATGCCGGGCTGCTGGAGCGCAATCACGGGTACGTCGGTGAGATGCGGGTGTACCTCGACGGGCCGGGAAGCAAGACGGACGGGTTAATGGGGCTGATGTTCCAGTTCCAGAACCTCGTCGAGGGCATGGTCACGGCAGAGCGAGACACGTTGAACACCATGCTGGCCAAGCTCAGCGCGACCGCCCAGGGCCTTCGGGACACGGCGGACGAGTACGCGCGTATCGACGCCACCTCCGCGGCGGAGATGGACAAGATCGTGCCCAAGGCGCCGGAGGGTGGCACGCGGTCGGGGCAGAGGCCGAACTGAGATGACGCCGACAGCGACGGTCGGCTTCGCCGACACCATGCATCCGCTCGGCCGGCTCACCCCACCCGGCAACTACGACGAACTCGTGACCGACTCGGTGACCGACGCCTTGCCCGGCGTCGTGGGCTGGATCAACGACGCCGTCGCGTGGGTCACCCGGCAGTTCGGCCACGAGATCAACGTCGTGCAGTGGCTGACCGAGACCGTAGGCGGCGACTGGGGCGATCTGCTCTCCCTCGCTGATGCCTGGAACAGCCTGGCGTGGGCCAGCTCCGACATCGCGGACAACCTGACGGCCGGCGTGACCGAACTCAACCCGCACTGGGACGGCAACGCGGCGCAGGCGTTCGAGGCGCACATGGTCAAGTGGCACAATGCTTTTGAGCAGAACCAGATGGTGTGCGAGACGGTTCGAGACACGTTGCGCGACCTCGCGACCGTGGCCAAGGAGTTCCTGCAGGCCGCCATCGACCTGATCCAGATGCTGTTCAGCATCCTGGGCGGCGGCGGGCCGATCGTGGCGATCATGCGCGCCAAGGAGGTCGCCGACATCGTGATCAAGGCCTACCGCGTGTACGACGCGGTGAAGAAGACGGTCCAGGCCGCAATATCGATCTTCCAGATGATCGCCGCCGACCGGCCGGACAACGCGCCGAACACCAAAGTCGACGTGCCGTCGGTGGGCTATGGCGGCCCAGACGCTCCGGGGACGATGTGATGACCACCCCTGAGGAGCGCGCCGAACGGCTTCGTGCGCTGACTGCGGAGCTACGCGGCTCGGTCGTCGATGTACGCCGGGCGAGCCACGACGCCAGGGTGGCGATCCGTGACTTCTCCCGAACCGACGTGACCAAGACGCCGGAGTACCAGCGCCTGGAGCGGGAGGTCGCCGAGAGGTTCCGCTCGGGCCGATCCGGCCCTGCGGCGCGGGCTCTGCAGGAGCGTGTCGACCGCGGCGAGCTGACCTGGCGGCAGCTCCGGGAGGGCACGGCCGACCCGGCGGCGACCCGGCTGTACCAGGAGAACCAAAGCGCCTTCCTTGACGAGATGGCCGGCGTGAAACGCGATGTCGAGGAGGCCGATGCCGCCGCCGAGCGTGCGGTCGCCGAGCGCCGCCGCCAGCGTGACGATGAGGAGCAGACCATGACGATTCTCAAGAAGCGGACCGGACGACGCAAGGACAACAGCTGATGTCCTGGCGGAAGGCGGGAAAGGCCGCAGGTGACGCACTACTCGACAGCGTGCGCGAATGGATCGCGATCCTCGGCGGCCTCGGCGCCGGTCTTGGTGCCGGTCTGCTGATCTGGCAGGGCGGCGCTGGCACAGTCCCCGGGATCGTGTGCCTGATACTCGCGGCGTGCGCGTTGGTAGCCGCGTTCTTCGGCATGCGCGATCGCGACCTCGGCGGCTGGGCGGGCGCAGTGATCGCCCTCGTGCTCGGCATCGCCACGTTCGTCGCCTTCGGGCTCGCCACCGGTACGTAGACACCACAGAACCATTGCTGTGTAAGACAGTCCTCGCTCCGGCTGGCCGCAACGTCCACCTGGTCCTTCCGGGCGTCGACACCACACGTTGGGGGATCTTGTTGACGAACGTCAGTCCAATGGAAAGTTTCATCCAGATCAATCACGAGCTACGCAGCTATTGTCGGCTGCGCTCTTGGGCCAATGCCACTTAGTCTAGTTTGATCTTGATCGGGTGTGTCGGTGCGCGGCCGCGGGGTGGGTGGTGGGATGATCGTCTGTTGTGACGCGGAATGCTGTGGTGGCTGCGGAAGGCCGTTTGACGGACTGGATCTCGGTTGGGGTGCTGACTTCGTCGGTGCTGCGGGATGCGGTGGACGAGGCCGTTGCGGTGACGGGTCGGCAGGCTCAGCGGTCTGATGGGAAGCTGCCGCCGCATGTGATGGTGTATTTCGCGATGGCGTTGGCGTTGTTCGCCGATGAGGACTACGAAGAGGTGGCGGAACGGCTGACCGAGACGCTCACCACGTGGGGGTGTTGGGATACCCGGTGGAGTGTGCCGACGTCGGGTGGGATCACCCAGGCCCGCAAGCGGCTGGGGTATGAGCCGGTCCGGGAGTTGTTCACGCAGGTGGCGGTTCCGGTTGCCGAGGAGTTGACCCGGGGCGGGTTTGTGGGGCCGTGGCGGGTGATGGCGATCGACGGGTTCGAGTGGGATGCTCCTGACACTGAGGAGAACGCGGCGGAGTTCGGGTATGCGGGGTCTGGTGTGGACCGTTCGGCGTTTCCGAAGGTGCGGGTGGTCAGCGTCAGTGAGTGCGCTTCACACGCGGTGGTGGACGCCGAGATGGGTGGCATCGCGGGTAAGGGCAGCGGGGAGCAGACCCTGGCGCGGCGGTTGTATGCGCGGCTGGAGCCGGACTGGCTGCTGATCGCCGACCGCAACTTCTACAACTGGGCGGACTGGTGCGCCGCCGCCGACACGGGCGCGCAACTGCTCTGGCGGGTCAAAGCAGACCTGCGGCTGCCGGTACTGAAGTTCACCTCGGACGGGGCTTACCTGTCGGTGCTGATCAACCCGAAGATCCGCGGCAAGGCCCGGCTTGCGTTGATCGACGCTGCCCGCGCCGGCCACGATCTGGATCCCGGGCAGGCCAGGATGGTGCGGGTGGTGGAGTACACCGTGCCCGACCGGGAGGGTGACGGGAACGGCGAGTTGATCTGTTTGATCACCACCATCGGAGCTGACGGAGACCCACGCGCGGCCCCGGCCGCGGTGCTGGCTCAGGCTTACCATGAGCGGTGGGAGCACGAGACGGGTAACAAGCAGCTCAAAACCTACCTACGCGGACCGGGCAGAGTGTTGCGCTCCAAGAGCCCGGACATGGTCCGCCAGGAGATCTACGGCTACCTTCTGTGCCACTACGCGATCAGCACGCTGATCTGCCGCGCGGCCACCGAAGCCGACATCGACCCCGATCGCGTCAAGTTCAAACGCACCGTCCGTCTCGTCCGCCGCCGCGTCACCGACCCGGCGGCCATTTCCCCCTGAACAGCAGAAACGATCACTCGCGGCGGTGATGGCCGACATCACCCGGACACGTCACCTCAACCCCAAACGCCGCCACCGCACCTACCCGCGCGTGGTCAAACGCGCCCGCCACAACTCCTACCGCGTCAAACGGCCCAGCGACAACGGAATCCGCCACCAAGGCCCAGCCACGATCACCCTCGCCAACCTCGGCGCCCGCAACCCCCGCGCAGCATGATCAACTTACGCTAAGTGGCATTGGGTCCTGGACTACGCACGCTACGTTCCCCACGAGCGGCGAGCTGTGCTCCTGCCTAATCGGCCGGATGTCGACCTTATCGAATTACTTTGCAGTCATGGCGTCTCATTTCTCTATGAGGCACGCGATGGCATCTTCGAACGTATCGATGCGCCCGCAAAGGCAGGTGGTTGACCTCTGCTCGGACTCAAGAGATGCCCTCGCCGGGCGGGCTGGCCAACAGGATGGAGGGGCCGCAGTTCGGTTGCGGTTCGTCGGACGTTCCCTCCTTTGTGGGTGGCCACCCAGCCTGCGTTCCACAGATAATCGGGATCTGATGACATGTCTGGTGGCGTCGTGGCAGGTCAGGACGTTGCGACCTAGCGGAAACACCGAAAACGCCTAGTGACACGTTTCGCGTGGCTACCCGCAGTG
>NZ_JBARWZ010000024.1:0-27320 GCF_049647105.1 Actinophytocola sp. | reverse complement strand
CAGGTGGTCGCTGGCAAGGCGCGGGAAAGCCGCTCGTACCGGGTTGTACTTGGGCTTTCCCGCAACGCCGCCAGCGGCCGCCTGGGCCGTGGAGAAACGTGCCCTCTTCGCCTTGACGGGGCACTAGGCCGTACGAGGTGAGAGCACCCAGCCTGCAACAGCGTTGATGGGTCTCACCTCCCAAGGTCGAGCGGACATCGAATCACACTACCGCGCCACGAGCCGAGTGAGAATCCCCGGGATCGGGCACGCACCCCGCCCTTTCGGGCAGCTTGTGGTGCGACGGATGGCGGTACGGCCACATGGGGAGAAAGTCGTAAGGTTTCCTCGCTTCGGGGGCTCCTTGTCGATGCACGTCGTAATGTCCGGACCCCGGAGGTCATCCGTGAGTGAACGCACTGACACCGAGCTGGTGGCTGGTGTGCTCGCGGGCGACCGGGAGGCGTTCGCCGCGGTCTACGACCGCTACGCCGACCGGTTGCACGACTTCTGCTGGTCCGTGCTCCGCGACCGTGACGAGGCCGCGGACGCCGTCCAGGACACTTTCGTCCTCGCCGTCGAACGCCTCGCACAGCTGAACGACCCGGAGCGGCTCCGCCCCTGGCTGTACGCCATCGCACGCAGTGTGGCGTTACGCAGGGTCCGTGTCCGCGGCCGCGTCGTGCTCGACGAGGTGGAGGACATGGCGGACACCGACCCGGGGCCGCACCGCGCGGCGGAACAGCACGCGTTGCGGGACCTCGTGTGGTCCGCGGCCGCCGGGCTGTCCGAACGCGACCGCGCGCTGCTCGACCTGCACCTGCGCCATGGCCTGGACGGCGCCGAGCTCGGCGAGGCCATGGGTGTCAGCACCAACCACGCGTACGTGCTGCTCACCCGGCTGCGTGACCAGGTCGAACGGTCACTGGGCGCGCTGCTCATCGCCCGCCTCGGCCGCGCGGACTGCACGGAGCTCGACACGCTCCTCGCGGACTGGGACGGCCGCTTCTCCCCGCTGATGCGCAAACGCGTCGCCCGCCACGTCGACGCCTGCGAGGTCTGCTCCGAGCGGCGGCGGGTGGCGGTCAGCCCGCTGGCGCTGCTCGCCGGGGTGCCGCTGCTGCCCGCGCCGCTGTTCCTCAAGGACCGCGTGATGGCCGAGGTGCGGCTGGCGTCTTCGGACCGGAGCCTGGTGACACCGGCCGCGACGCCATCGAAGTCCCGGCGCGGCCGGGTGGTCGCCGCCGGGGTCGCGGTGCTTGCGTTGCTCGCCGCCGGTTCGGCGGTCGTCTACTGGCGCAGCGGGGAACCCATCGACGGCGAGCCGCTGGCGCTCGAGAACACCATCCCCGCCACGTCCACCACCGGGGACCGGACCACGACCACCACCCCGGCGCCGACGACCACCTCATCGCTGCCGCCGACCACCACAACCACCACACGGCGCACCACCACGACGACCACGACCACCACGACGAACGTGGTTCAGCCCCCGCCACCACCGCCGCGTGACACGCAGCCGCCGGTGATCGACAGTGCGGACGCCGATCTGCCACGAATCAACACCACCGAGTGTCAGCCGCCCTACACGAGCACCATCACCGTGAGCGCCGCCGACAATGTCGGCGTCTCATCGGCGAGGGTGACTTGGACCGGCCCGGGCGAGTCCCCCGGCGGCAGTCAGGCCATGTCCGGGAGCGGCGGCACGTTCTCCGCCACCATCGGCCCGTTCACGCTCCGGGGCACCGTCGCCTGGTCGGTGACCGTGGCCGATGCCGCCGGAAACACCAGTGCCCCAAGAAACGGCAAGATCTCCGTCTCGGACTGCCCGATCATCATCGGTTAGAAAAAGTTCTCCGGAAAAGTTGTAAGACCTTCCCCGGGCCGCGACTCCTACCTGGCGACACCGTCAACCAGGAGGAACCCGATGAAGAAGGCAATGCTGACAACGACGATCCTGCTAGGCACGCTGCTGTCCGGTGCGGGGGTGGCGGCCGCGACCCCGACGTTCGCGGGTCCGACGGAAATCGTGGCGCCGACCGATCCGCCGGAGCCGGAGCCGTGCGAGGTCAAGCGCCTCTGCGACCTCACGCTGCCGACGATGGACGAGCTGCCCACCGACATCGCGAACCCGACGGCCACCATCGACCCGACCATCCCCACCGGCCCGACGGACATCGCGAACCCGACCGTGACCGACGACCCGACCGAACCGCCGGAGACCAGTGAGCCGCCGGTCACCACCACGACGGTGCGGCCGCCCGCGGAGCGGCCGAAGACCCCGCCGTCGGGCGTGCCGACCCCGAACCGCATCGACACCGGCTCAGGGCCCTCGGACCCGGTGAGCTGGTGGCTGCTCGCGCTTCCCGCGCTCGCGCTGCTGGGACTCGCGGCGACCGCCGCGTGGCTGGTGATCCAGCGGAGCGAACGGCGGCCGTCATGAAGGTCGTGGGTTGGGTGGTGGCCGCGGTGATCGCGGTCGCCTCGGTCGCCGCGCTGGCAGGCGCGCGGCTGCGGGACGTGTCGGCGGCGGAGACCGACCCTCGGCCCACCGTCCCGGCGCCCGCCGACCCCGGCGACCCGCTGCGGGTCACGATCCCGGCGATCGGCGTCGACGCGGCGCTGGTGCCGGTCGGGCTCAAGGCGGACGGCGGGATGCAGACGCCGGACTTCGGGCTCGCCGCGTGGTACTCGCCGGGCCCGCGACCCGGCGAGCCGGGGCCCTCGGTGCTCGTGGCGCACGTGGACTCGAAGGCGAACGGGCCGGACGTGTTCTTCCGGCTGCGGGACCTCGCGGTGGGCGACGAGGTCGTCGTCCACTACCGCACCAGCGCGGTGACGTTCGTCGTCACCGGCAAGGAGCAGGCCGCCAAGACGGCGCTGCCTGCCGATCGGATCTGGAACGGCGCGACCGCGCCGGTACTTCGGCTCATCACCTGCGGCGGCGCGTTCGACCGGGCCGCACGCAGCTACCTCGACAACGTCATCGTCTATGCCGACCAGCTCGGCTGATGTGGGGAGACAACAATGATGGCAACAACCCGCACCCAGGTCCTGGTCCGTGCGACCGACCCGATCCTGCAGAACGGGGTGTCCGCGGCACTGCGCACCCGCCAGGAGGTCTGGCTCGCCGGTGACGACGCGGACCCGGCGACGACCGTCGCGCTCGTCGCCGCCGACCGGTTCGACGAGCACACGGCGCAGGCCCTGCGGATGCTGCAGGGCCGCGGTTTCACCCGGATCGTCCTGGTGTCCGGCGAAATGGCCGAGACCGAGATCCTGACCGCGATCGAGGCGGGCGTGTGCGCGGTCGCGCGCCGCGCGGAGGCGACGCCGGAGGTGTTGGTGCGGTTGGTGAAGGCCGCGGCGGCCGGGGAGGGCGCGCTGCCGCCGGACCTGCTGGGACGGCTGCTGAACCGGGTGTCGCGACTGCAGCGGCACGTGCTGGAGCCGCGCGGGCTGCAGCTCGCCGGCATCACGAACCGGGAGGGCGAGGTGCTGCGGCTGGTGGCGTCCGGGCTGTCGACGCAGGAGATCGCCGAGAAGCTGTGCTACTCGCAACGGACCGTGAAGAGCATCATCCACGACGTGACGAACCGGTTCCAGCTGAAGAACCGGGCGCATGCCGTGGCGTACGCGCTGAAGGAAGGGCTCATCTGACGCGAGTGTTCATTGTGGTCACTGTCGGTGTGACGAAGCCGCGTGCACCCTCTCTCGTCACCCTTATGCGCAGGTCAGCACGGTGCAGTGGATACCGAGGGGTAACAAGTCGGCACTCCAGTGTGAGTGTGTTGCACGATGGCAGTAATCTGCTGCCTGCGTGGCATTGCTCCACGTGGGGTTACGCGGCAAGATCACCGGGTCTCCCGAGATTGGGATGTGAAGGAATCCGTGCGCGATCAGACGGTCCAGGTGGACGACCTGAAGCTCGTCGCGCTGCCGAGTGCCGTGAACTGCGCCGACCTCTTCGTGCGGTTCACGCTCACGGAGTGGCGGGTGAAGTCGATGGTGCCCGACGTCTGGCGCGCCGCGGAGGCACTGGTCAGAGCGGTCGTGGGGGACGCGAAGCCCACCTCGACACCGACCATGCTGCTCTTCCGGCTGCGCCTGTCCGGCAACGCGCTGGCGGTCGAGATCGAGGACGACCGCGCCATCCCGGCCCTGACCGTGCCCAGATCCCTCGCTGGCCCGAACAGCGGCGTGCAGCTCCTGTCGACGGGCAAGCAGCTCCTGTGGTGTGAGGTCCCGCTGCCGAAGGGCATGGACGCCACGGTCGTCCCGCTGCCCCGCCGCGGCACCACCCGCGCGGCGGCGGCCGCCGCACCCCCGCCCGCGGAGATCAAGTCCGCCGACGACCTGTCCCCCGACGTCATGGAACGCATCCTGAACGGCCTGCGCCGCGACCACGGCGACCCGCCGATGCGCATCTGACCCGCGAGCCCAGCCGGCGAGCCCAGCCCGCAAGACCCGCGTGTCCAACCGGCACGACCACCGAGTTCAACCGGACGGCGTCGTGTTCGTCGAACTCGGCGGTTGTGCGCGTTGAACACACGCGTTGTGCTGGTTGAACACGCGGGGTGGGCGGGTGGTGGGCGCACTAGTGTGGGCTTGTGACGATGCTTGCCGGGCGGCTGAACCCGAGTGCCGGAACGTTCGAGATGAAGCAGGTGCCGGTCCCCGAGCCGGGACCCGGCGAGGTGCGGATTCGGGTCCGCGCCGCCGGGGTGTGCCTTTCGGACGTGCACCTCATCGACGGCAGCCTGCGGCCCGCCTTCCTCACCGAGCAGGAAGTGACGCTGGGGCACGAGGTCGCCGGCGAGATCGACGTCGTCGGCCAGGACGTGCCGGAGCAGTGGCGGCCGGGGGCGCGGGTCACGCTCGCGGCCGGTGAGCGGTGCGGTGTGTGTCCACAGTGCACCCGGTTCCGCGAACCGTGCCTTGCCGTGCGCACCCGGGGCGTGGACTACGACGGCGGCTGGGCCGAGTACGCGCTCGCGAGCCACCACACGCTCGTCGCGATCCCCGACTCACTTCCCTTCGAGCAGGCGGCGATCGTGCCCGACGCGGTGTCCACGCCATGGGGTGCGGTCGCGGGCACCGGACGCGCGGAACCCGGCCGTCCCGCCGGGGTGTGGGGTGTCGGCGGCCTCGGCGCGCACGCGGTGCAGCTGCTGCGGTTGCTCGGCGCGGCGCCGATCGTCGCGGTCGACCCACTCGAGTCGGCACGGGACAGGGCACTGGCCTTCGGCGCGGACTTCGCGCTCGACCCGGCCGACCCCGAGTTCGCCGACCGGGTGCTCGCGGCCACCGGCGGGCAGGGGCTCGACGTCGCCTACGACATGGCCGGGGTCGGCGCGGTGCGCTCGCAGGCGCTGAAGGCCCTCGGCAGGAACGGACGGCTGGTGCTCGTCGGGCTCACCCCCGAGCCGCTGACCGTGAAGAACAGCATCGCGCTGAGCGTCCGCGGCCTGCGGGTGATCGGCCACTACGGCTCCAAGCCCGGTGACGTGGAACGGCTCGTCGACCTGACCCGCTACGGGCGGCTCGACCTGTCCCGCTCGATCAGCGGCACCCTGCCGCTCGCCGAGGCACCCGCCGCCGTGCAGGCACTCACCGACAAGCTCGGCGACCCCATCCGGCTGATCCTCGTGCCATGAACGGAGCTTGCGGAGTGACATGACGGACTTCTCCACGCTCACCGGCGACTTCTTCGGCTTCGAGGAGCAACTGTCCGGACAGGAACGCGAGATCGTCACGCGGGTACGGGAGTTCCTGAACGCCGAGATCGCGCCGATCGCCACCGAGTACTGGTCGCGCGCCGAGTTCCCGTTCCAGGTCATCGACGGCTTCCGCGCACTGGACACCGCGGGCCTGATGTACGACGGGATGTCCGCGCACCGCGGCACCCGCCTGCTGACCGGGTTCATCGCGCTGGAGATCGGCCGCGTCGACCCGTCCATGAACACGTTCTACGGTGTCCACACCGGACTCGCGATGGGCAGCGTCAACCGCTGCGGCTCACCGGAGCAGCGGGAGCGGTGGCTGCCCGCCATGGCACGCATGGAGAAGATCGGCGCGTTCGCGCTGACCGAGCCGCACGGCGGGTCCGACGTGGCCGGTGGCCTGGAGACAACGGCCCGCCGCGACGGCGACGCCTGGGTGCTCGACGGCGCGAAGCGGTGGATCGGCAACGCCACGTTCGCCGACCTCGTCATCGTCTGGGCCCGCGACGAGGACGACGGCCAGGTCAAGGGTTTCGTCGTGGAGAAGGGCACCCCCGGCTTCACGGCGACGAAGATCGAGGGCAAGGTCGCGCTGCGGACGGTGCAGAACGCGGACATCACGCTCACCGACTGTGTGGTGCAGGAGGAGAACCGGCTGGCGCGGGCGAACTCGTTCCGCGACACGAGCGACGTGCTGCGCCAGACCCGGGGCGGGGTCGCCTGGGGTGCGGTCGGCTGCATGATGGGCGCCTACGAGGCTGCGCTGCGGTACGCGGGCGAGCGGGTGCAGTTCGGCAGGCCGATCGCGGGGTTCCAGCTGGTGCAGGACCACCTGGCGACGATGCTCGGCAACGTGACGTCGTCGCTCGCGATGGTCGTCGGCCTTGCGGGACTGCAGGACCGCGGCATCAACAAGGACGAGCACGCGGCGCTCGCGAAGTCGGTGGTGTCGACGCGGATGCGCGAGACGGTGGCGCTCGCGCGGGAAGTGCTGGGCGGCAACGGAATTCTCCTGGAGAACGACGTTGCGCGCTACATGGCCGACGCGGAGGCGCTGTACTCCTACGAGGGCACGCGGGAGATCAACCAGCTCATCGTCGGCCGTGCGGTCACGGGGTTGAGCGCGTTCGTTCGCTGACCACGACCCGCCGCGCCAGCTCGACCCGCGACCGCACCCCGAGCGTGGTGAAGATGTTGCGAAGGTGGTGGTCCACGGTGCGGTGGCTGATCACCAGCCGCCGCGCGATCTCCTTGTTGGTCTCGCCCGCCGCGACGAGCCGGGTGATCGTCGCCTGCTGCGGCGTGAGCCCGGCGATCGTCTGGTTCGGCGCGGCGACGGTCTCGCCGGTGGCCCGAAGCCCGGTGCGGGCCCGCTCGGTGTACCGGGCCGCACCCACGTTCTCGAAGCCCCGCAGGGCATCGCGGAACTGGTCGCGTGCGTCGCGGGTCCGCCGGTGGCGGCGAAGGAGGGTGGCGTAGGCGAGCTGGGTCCGCGCCAGCTCCATGCCGCTGCCCGCGCGGCGGTGGCTGTCGATCGCCCGCCGGAAGTGATGTTCCGCCTCGTGGGTGTCCGATGTGGTCAGTGCGTGGCAACGGTGGGACAGCGCCCGCCAGGACGGGCTGCCGCTCGCGCGGGTCCAGTCGTCGAAGAGTCCGAGCGCTCGCCTTGCCCGGTCGGGCCGCCCGACGAGGACGGCCGCCTCGACGAGCTGGGGCGTGGCAAGGACGCGGATGGCGGGCTGGTCCCCCGCCACGCCCGCGGCGAGGTCCTCGAGCCTGCCGAGTGCGTCGTCCGGCCGGTCCTCGGCGAGGTCGAGGCAGGCGTGCGCCCATGCCGCGACGGCGGCCGGCCTGCCCAGCCCGCGTTCGGCGATGCCGTCGGCAGCTTCGTCGAGCTCGGGAGCCGGGTCCCCGAGGAGGGCGGCGGCGAGCCCGAGGAGCGTGAGGTGTTCCATGCGCAGGTTGTGGGGTGCGTGCAGCCCGTCCCGGGAGGCGGCCTTCGCGCACGGGATCCGGTCCAGCGCGATGGCGGACAGGGAGAAGAAGACCAGCGCCCAGGGCAGTTCCGCGTGCCTCTTCCCGAGCCGGGCCCTGCCGACCGCGGCGGCCGCGCACTCGTGGGCCTGCTCGGCGTTGCCCCGCGCGAACGCGGCCTCTGCGGCCCAGACGGCGCCCGCCACGTCGGTGGCGGCCATGCCGTGGCGCACGGTCTCGTCGAGCGAGTCGGCCGCGTCGCCGTGCTGTCCGGCGAACATCGTGGTGAAACCGTGGAAGTGCGCGGCGACCAGACCGTCCTCGGTGGACACGTCGCGGGCGAGCCGGTGGTAGCCGCGGAGGTCGCCACCCAGCCTGCGTGCCTCACCCGCCAGCAACAACGCGGGCGCCGGGTCGGGCAGCAGTGCCGCCGCGGTGGTCAGCTCGTGGGTGGCGACGGCCGGGTCGCCGTCGCGCAGCTCGATCTCGCCGTGCAGCAGGGCGACCTCACCGGGCCGGGAGTCCACTCGCGACAGCAGCAACCGGGCCCACCCCGGCCTGCCGGCCTGCCACGCGGCGTCGACCGCGGCCAGCAACCTGCTCGCCCGCACCGCGGGGTCGGCCGTCAGTGCCGCGGCACGTTCCAGCTGACGGGCCGCCGTCGCGTGATCGGGGGCGGTGGCCACGGCCAGCTCGTCCGCCAGCACCGCCGACTGAGTGGCGGCCGCCATCGCGCGGTGCCAGATCCGGTCCGGCCCCTCCAACCTGGAGGCCAGGTGCGCGTGCGCCGCCCTGCGGTCCGCGAGCGACGCCGCCGCGTACCACGTCGAGCGGGTCGCCTTGCTCATGTCGGCGGGTGCCTCCGCCGCGTCGGCCAGCAACCGGATGCGGTCGGTCTCGGACAGTGCCGCCAGCCGGGCCGCGTACCGGGACAGCCGCGACACCAGGACCGGCGACACCGGCTCCCGGCCCGCCGCCTGCGCCGGGGTCAGCGACGACGCGAGCGCCACCAGGTCCGCCGGGTTGCCACCACCCAGCTCCACCAGCTGCGGGCGCACCCCCGCCGGCACGCCGCGGTCACGCAGCAACGCGGCCGCCGCGTCGTCGGTCAGCGGTGTCAGCTCCACCGACTCGAACAGCTCAGACGCCGTCCTGGACGCCAGCACCAAGCCGACCGGGTGCCCGGCGAGCCTGCGGGCGGCGAACGCGAGTGCCACGAGGGACTCCTCGTCGAGCCACTGCGCGTCGTCCACCCAGCACAGCGTCGGCATGGACATCGTGGTCAGCAGGCGGTGGGCGGCCGTGCCGTCGGCCACGTGTGTGCGGAACATGCGTTGCAGACCCGCCAGCGGGAGAGCGTGTTCCGCGCGCAGACCGTGTACCCCGACGACACGAACACCAGGTGCCGCACGCAACGCGGTCAGCAGCGCCGACTTGCCGAGCCCTTCCGCGCCGCGCACCAGTACCGCGCCGCCGACCACCGACCGCAGCCCGCCGAGAACGGCATCCCTGCCAAGCAGCGGGTAGGCGGTCACGACAACCGGCCGCGCAGCTCGCGTTTGAGCACCTTCCCCGCCGCCGACACCGGGATCTGGTCGACGAACACCACGTCCCGCAGCCTCTTGTACGCGACCACCTGGTCGTTCACCGCGGACATCAGCGACTCGGCGGTCACCGACGTCGCAGAGGGGACCACGAACGCGACCGGCAGCTCACCGACCGCCACGTCGGGCTTGCCGACCACGGCCGCCGCGAGCACCCCAGGCTGGGCGGCCAGGATCTCCTCCAGCTCACGCGGGTACACGTTGTAGCCCTTGTACAGCAGCATGTCCTTCATACGGTCGACAATGGACAGATAGCCGTCCTCGTCGAACACGCCGACGTCGCCGGTGTGCAGCCAGCCGTCCTTGATCACCTCGGCCGTCGCGTCGGGCCGGTTGTGGTAGCCGTCCATCACCTGCGGGCCCTTGATGCACACCTCGCCACGTTCACCGACGGGCATCTCGGCGCCGGACGAGTCGAGGATCCGCACCTGCGTGTCGAAGATCGGCACGCCGACCGTGCCCACCTTCCTGACCCCCGACCGGTGCACCGGCCCCAGCACGGCGCCCATGGTGACCTCGGTCAGGCCGTAGCCCTCGGTCACCACGGCCTCCGGCGCGAGCGCACGCATCCGGTTGATCATCTCAAGGGGCATCGGCGCGGCACCGGACGAGATCGTCCGCACGGACGTCAGGTCGGCCGTCGCGATCGCCGGGTGGTTCAGCAGCGCCGCGAACAACGCGGGCGCGCCGCCGATGGAGGTGATCCGCAGCCGCTCCGCGTCCGCGAGGTAGGCGCCCGGGTCCAGCCGGTCGTGCAGGACGCAGGTGAAACCCAGCAGCAGCAAGGCGTTGAGCCCCGCGATGGTGCCCATCGCGTGGAACCACGGCGTCAGGTTGATCGCGACCGACGTGCCGAGCCGCGTCGGGTACTCCTCGATCGGGCCGATCTGGTCGAGCACCACCCCGCCCTCCGCGTCGAGCGCGGGCAGCGAGCCGGACATCCAGCACGCGTACTGCAGCGTGTTCACCACGACGTTGCGGTGCGGGAGCCGCACGCCCTTCGACTCGCCGGTCGTGCCACCGGTGTACGCGAGGTGCGCGAGGTGGTCGTAGACGTCGACGTCCACGACCGGTGGCGTACCCGGCTGCCCGGCGCACAGCCCGGGCACGTCCTCGGCGGTCAGCGTCAGCCCGGCACCGGCGTCCGCGATCTGTTTGGCGGCGGCGGGTTCCGGCAGCAGCGGGTTGACCGGCACGAACACCGCGCCCGCGAGCAGCGTGCCGAAGTAGGCGACGGGGTACTCCAGGCAGTTCGGCATCCGCAGCGCCACCCGGTCGCCGGGCCGCACGCCACGGCTGATCAGCCCGTTCGCGGCCTGCGCGGCCCGCTCACCCAGCTCGCGATAGGTCAGCGACTCGCCGCCGCGGGCGAACGCGACCCGGTCGCCGAAGCGGCGCGCCGAGCCAGCGAGGATCGCACCTGCCGGGACTTCGGGATATACGAGCGATCCCGGTAGTCCGGGTGGCCAACTCACGTCCGTCCGAACCGGCATCGGTGCCTCCTCGAAGTCGCCCTCGATGAAACACTAAGCGCGAGTGTTTCACAAGGGGGTGGTCTGCACCCGGCCCTCCACGAGTGCCGCGAGCAGCGTCGACGCGGCGTCGAGGTCGGGTGCCCGCGAGGCGAGCACGTCGGAGTACAGGAACGCCTCGCCGAGCCGGACAATGGCGTAGCAGAGGCTTTCCAGGCTGACGGCGGGCACGAACCCGCCGTCCTCGACGTCGCGGCGCAGCAACTCGACGTGCGCGGCCATCACCTTCGGCTGCACCCGCCCGTGCGGGTCGGTGAGCACCCGGATCGCCACCGTCGGCTCGTCGTCGAGGAACCGCCGGAACCCCCTGTTGCCCGCTATGGCCGACCGGTACTCCCGCATCACCGCAAGGCACCGCAGCTCCCCTGACGCGTCGCGCACCGCGGCCCCCGCGACGCGTTCCCAGTTCCGGACCGCGGCGACCATGGTGTGATCGGCGAGGTACCAGAGCGCGTCGCCGAGCAACTCCTCCCGGTTGCCCGCGCGGCGGAACAGCGTGCTGCGGGAGATGCCCATCTCGTGGGCGAACGTGCGGGTGTCCATGCGGATACCACGATCGATCCAGTGCGCGGCGGCGCGGACGATCTCCTCGGCGGTGGGGCTCACGATCGCCGATCGTACGTCCGGGCCCGGCACGCCGCCCCGATTCTCACCACGGACCGGCGATTGCACCGATGCGGCACCCGGCACCCGTTTGCCACAGTCGGTCACTATACGTGTTCAATGACGAACGGAGAGGGCACATGCGCAGAGGAACAAAGATCCTGTGTGGACTGTCCGCGGTCGCGGCACTCGCGGTCGCGCCGACGGCACAGGCGGCGGAGAACCCCTACGAGCGGGGCCCGGACCCGACCGAGAACAGCATCGAGGCGTCGCGCGGCTCGTTCGCCGTGTCGCAGACGACGGTGTCGAGCCTCGTCTCCGGTTTCGGCGGCGGGACCATCTACTACCCGACCAGCACCGCGGAAGGCACGTTCGGCGCGGTCGCCATCTCCCCCGGGTTCACCGCGTCCCAGTCGAGCATCTCCTGGCTGGGCCCGCGACTCGCGTCG
The DNA here is from genome assembly GCF_049647105.1 of Actinophytocola sp. GTDB lineage: Bacteria > Actinomycetota > Actinomycetes > Mycobacteriales > Pseudonocardiaceae > Actinophytocola. The sequence goes on along the minus strand of NZ_JBARWZ010000024.1, from coordinate 15,456 downwards.
CAGGGCTTCGTGGTCATCACGATCGACACGAACTCGATCTACGACCAGCCCGCCAGCCGAGGTGACCAGCTGCGTGCCGCATTGTCGTACCTGACGGGTTCCAGCACCGTCCGGAGCCGCATCGACGCCTCCCGCCTCGCGGTGGCAGGCCACTCGATGGGTGGCGGCGGCTCACTGGAGGCGGCGCAGGACCAGCCGTCCCTGCAGGCGGCGATCCCCCTCGCGCCGTGGAACACCCAGAAGAGCTGGTCGTCCCTGCGCGTGCCGACGTTCATCATCGGCGGCGAGTCCGACACCGTGGCCCCCGTGTCCTCGCACTCGGAGCCGTTCTACAACTCCATCCCCGCCTCGGCGGAGAAGGCGTACATGGAACTGAGCAACGCGAGCCACTTCTTCCCGAACACCTCGAACACCACCGTCGCGAAGTACATGATCTCGTGGCTGAAGCGCTTCGTCGACAACGACACCCGCTTCGACCAGTTCCTGTGCCCGGCCCCGAACGACTCGCCGATCGAGGAGTACCGGAACACCTGCCCCCACGCGTGACAAACCCCAGCCCCATGCGATGAAGGACGCCTTCGGTGCGCAACGCACTGAAGGCGTCCTTCATCGCGTCCGCAGGGTGCGATCCCAGTGCCCCGAAAGACGCAGGACGTTGAACCTGGATCCATCGGTTGCGGTTTGCCGCCAGTCAGCGACGTCCGTCGTACCCGCGACCGGCGGCCAGCAACCCGAGCATCAGCTCGAACTTGTCGTGCGCATCGGCAAGACTGCGCCCGGTGATCGACTCGATCTGCTTCATCCGGTAGATCACCGTGTTGCGATGGCAGTAAAGCGACTGCGCGGCATGGGTGGGCGAGCCGTCATGCGCGAGCAGTGCGGCGAGAGTCTCCAGCAAGGTGTCGGCAAGCTGAGGCGGCTGGGAGAGAATCGGCCCGACGGTCTCGGCGACCAGCACGGGCACCACCTCCGGACTGCCGGCGAGCAACACCTCCGGCAACCGGTCGGCGAGGGCGACCAGCCGATGCGCCCCCCGGGGCACGGACTCAGCCGCCCGGGAAGCCAGCTGGTATGCGGTGGCGAACCCGGCCAGCCCGTCGGCACAGGCCGCGACCCCGACCCGCCCTGCCACGCAGGGCCCCAGCTGGTCGACGACATCCCGCACGGTCAGCCCGCCACGCGAGACGAGCCCGAAGTAGTTCCCACCCCGCACGTGCCAGTGCGACACGATCCCGGCCCGCTCCAGCCGGTCCTCCGGCGCCCGCAGCGGCTCGTCGAGTGGATCGGAGAACGGCGCGACCACGCACATGATCGACTCGTCCGCGACGATCCCCAGCTCCTCGCGCGCCTCGCGGGCGAACTCCGGGTCCGCGCCCCGCCCCTCGACCAGCCCGTCGAGGAAGCTCTGCTGCCGCTGCAGGTCACGGCGCTGCAGCCGGGTGGACTCCCGCCGGTAGGACTCGACGAGGATCGCGTTCTGCACGTCGAGCGCGGCCCACAGCTTCTGCCCAGCGAACAGCAGCAGGTGCTCGCCGATCTCGACATCGTGGTCCCAGCCCCGCCGCAGCAGCGCCTCCCACAGCGTGCGCGTACCGAGCGTGTACGCCGACAGCACCCGGTCCATCGGCACGCCCTGTCGTGCGCGGAGCCTGCCGGTCTCCCGCCACACGTCGATCGTGCGCTGCTCAGGGTCGGGCATCCCGGCCATGGTCCGGATGCCGCGGCGGATGTGCTCGCGAGTGCTCGCGCGCAGGTCGGCCTGGCGGTCCGGCCGCTGCTCCGACCAGTACGGATCGCGGGCGAGCAAGGTCAGCGTGATGTCGTCGGCGATGGCATCTGCCTGGCCGAGCAACGAGGCCCACGCCCGTTCGATCTCACGCGCCATCGCGGGTTCGAGGGTGGGCACCCTGGCGGCATCCATGTCCGCAGCGTTGCACGCGATTGCACAGAAAGACCAGACCGACCTGGTGGTTTGGGTCGGCTCGCACCACTGATTTTGTGCTTCGCGCCCATGTTCTCGATCGTGCGGTGCGACCAAAGTAAGCCGCACTGAACCCAGCGTTGGGAGCCGTGCGTGGCAGAGACCGTCCCGTCCTTCGAGATGTCCGGCGTGTCGGTGACCTTCGGCGGGCTGGTCGCACTGTCCGACGTGTCACTGTCCGTCGCGCCCGGCCAGGTACTCGGGGTGATCGGCCCGAACGGGGCAGGCAAGACGACGCTGTTCAACGTGGCCTGCGGGTTCGTGCGGCCGGACACCGGCACGCTCACCTGGCGCGGCACCGAGCTGCGGAAGCTGCGGCCCCACCAGCTCGCCGGGCTCGGCATCGCACGCAGTCTGCAGGAGCTGGGCCTGTTCGACCGGATGACCGTGCTGAACAACGTGCTCGTCGGCGCCGACCGGCACGCGACGACCGGGTTCTGGCCGTCGCTGATCGGCCTGCCGAGGCGGGCGAAGGACGAGCGGGCGCTGACCGGGCGCGCGATGGCGATGCTGGAGGAGTTCGGCATCGCCGACGTCGCGGGGCGGTACCCGGGGAGCCTGCCCTACCCGGTCCGCAAGCGGGTCGCGCTCGCCAGGGCGCTGGTGAGCGAACCCGACCTGCTGCTGCTCGACGAGCCGGCGAGCGGGCTGTCCTCCGCCGAGATGACCGAGATCGGTGACCTGGTGCGGGGCCTGACCGACCGGATGTCGGTGATGTTGGTCGAGCATCACATGGACCTGGTGATGAGCGTGTGCGACCACATCGTGGTGCTGGACTTCGGCCGGGTGATCGCCCGCGGCGCGCCGGACGAGATCCGCGCGGACCCGGCCGTGCAGGCGGCCTACCTCGGTGAGGACGTGGTGACCGGTGCTGACCGTTGAGAACCTGTCCGCGGGCTACGGGCCGGTGCGGGCGCTCGACGAGGTGAGCCTGACCGCCGAGCGTGGCGAGATCACCGCGGTGCTCGGCGCGAACGGCGCGGGCAAGACCACGCTGCTGCGGACCATCTCCGGGCTGGTCAGGTCGCTCGGCGGGACCGTGTCGCTGGACGGCCGCGACCTCACCGGCGTGTCCACCGAGAACCTTCCCGGCCTCGGGCTCGCGCACGTGCCGGAGGGCAGGGGTGTGCTCGCGGAGCTGACCGTGGAGGAGAACCTGCGGCTCGGCGCGCTCGGCTCCGGACGGCGGGCGTCGGCGAGCGACCTGCGGCGGATCTACGAGCTGTTCCCAGTGCTCGCCGAGCGCGCGGGCGGGCTCGCACACGTGCTGTCCGGCGGCGAGCGGCAGATGCTGGTGATCGGCCGCGCGCTGCTGTCACGGCCGAAGGTGCTGCTGCTCGACGAGCCATCGCTCGGCCTCGCGCCCCGGATCGTCGTACAGATCTTCGAACTGCTGCGCGGGCTCGTGCGCGACGACGGCCTGACCGTCGTGCTCGTCGAGCAGAACGCGCGGAGTGCTTTGTCCATCGCGGACCACGGCGTCGTGCTCAACCTCGGCAAGGTGGTGGTGCGTGATGACGCGGCCACCCTCGCCGAGGACGACGGCCTCCGTCACGCCTACCTCGGATTCTGACAGGGGGCCTCGTGCAGCAACTGCTGACCACCGTGCTCACCGGCATAACGCTGGGCGTGGTCTACGCCGCGTTCGCACTGGCGCTGGTGCTGATCTGGCGGGCGACGCGGATCGTGAACTTCGCGCAGGCGCCCATGGCGATGGTCACCACCTACATCGCGCTGGTGCTGATCGACGCCGGTTACTCGTACTGGATCGGGTTCGCCGCCGCCCTGCTGTCGGGCCTCGTGCTCGGCGCGCTGGTGGAACGGTTCGTGGTCCGGTTCGTGTCCGGCAAGGCCGAGGTCAACGCGGTGATCCTCACGCTGGGCCTTTTCATCGTGCTGCACGCGCTGGCGGCCATCGTGTTCGGTTCGCGGTACCGGTCGTTCCCGGCGCCGTTCGGGCTGCGCGGCTTCCAGCTCGGCGACACCACGATCGCGCTGACCGGCTTCGGCGTGTTCACGATCCTCGCGGTCGGCGTGGTGGTGGTCGGGCTGGTGGTGCTGTTCCGCGGCACCGACATCGGCCTGCGGATGCGGGCGTCGGCGTTCAACCAGGAGGTGTCGCGGCTGCTCGGTGTGAAGGTCGGGCGGATGCTGACGCTCGGCTGGGCACTCGCCGCGCTCGTCGGCTCGCTGTCGGGGCTGCTGATCGCGGGCGGCGGCCTCGTCCATCCGTCCTACATGGACGGTGTGGTGGTGTACGGGTTCGTCGCCGCGGTGCTCGGCGGGCTGGACAGCCCGGTCGGTGCCGTGGTCGGCGGACTCCTCCTGGGACTGTCGCTGAGCCTCGTCAGCGGGTACGTCGGGTCCGAGCTGGTGCCGCTCGCCGCGCTGGTGATCCTGATGGCGGTGCTGCTGTTGAAACCCGGCGGCCTGTTCGCGAGCGTCCGTGAGCGGAGGGTCTGACATGGTCCGCAGGCATCTGCTCCTGGCACTCGGCGCGCTGGTGGTCGTCGTGCTCGTGCTGGAGAACACCAGCCAGTTCCGCAACGCGCAGTTCGGCGCCATGGCCTACTACGCGATCGCGGCAGCGGGCCTGACCGTCCTCACCGGACTGAACGGCCAGCTCTCACTCGGGCACGGCGCGCTGATGGCGGTGGGCGCGTACACGACCGCGCTCATGCTGCAGTCCCGGGAAGACACGTTGCCGCTGCTGGTGATCCTGGCGCTCGCGGTCGTGGTGACGCTGGTGGTCGGGGCGATCGTGGGGGTCGCCGCCGCCCGGTTGCACGGGCCGTACCTGGCCGGTGCGACGCTCGCGCTCGCCGTCGCCATACCGGGCATCCCGCTGTACTTCGGCGAGTGGCTCGGCGGCGAGCAGGGGCTCAACGTGCGGCTGCCGGAGATCCCGGTGTGGCTCGCGGACGGGGCGTACTTCGTCACCGGCCAGGAGCTGACGCAGATCCGCTACCTCGCCTACCTCGGCTGGCTCGCGGTGATCGTGGTGTTCGTACTGCTCGCGAACCTGTCGCGGAGCCGGATCGGCCGCAACTGGCAGGCGGTCCGGGACGACGAGGTGGCGGCCGAGCTGGCCGGTATCAACCTGGGCCGCGCGCGGGTGCAGGCGTTCGTGGTGAGCGCGGGCTGCGCGGGGCTCGCGGGTGGACTGCTGGCGTTGTCGGCGCGGCTGGCCGCGCCGAGCGGGTTCACGTTGACGCTGTCGCTACTGCTGTTGTCGGCGGTGGTGCTCGGTGGTTTGGGAAGTCTTGTCGGGGCGCTGGTCGGGGCGGCGCTGCTGACGTTCCTGCCGCAGGTGGTGACCGGGGCCGGAACCGACCTCGGCTTCACCGACGTGCAGGCCGCGCAGCTGGCGCCGTTGATCTACGGCCTGGTCACCGTCCTGGTCGTGCTGCTCGCACCGGCCGGCCTCGCCGGCGGGCTGCGGAAACTCATTCACTGGAGGCGAAGTTCATGAAGCGCTGGTACAAGGGCACGGCGTTGCTCCTGGCCGCGGCGGTCACGGCCGCGTGCGGCGCGGGCGGCCGGCCCGAGAGCGAGGAGAAGGGCTCGACCGTCGGGATCACCGACACGACGATCAAGATCGGCGCGCACTTCCCGCTGACCGGCGTCGCGGCGCCCGGCTACAGCGAGATCCCGAGCGGCCACCAGGCCTACTACGACTACGTGAACGCGAACGGCGGCATCAACGGCCGCAAGATCGAGTTCGTGGTCAAGGACGACGCCTACAACCCGACGAACACCAGCCAGGTCACCAACGAGCTGGTGCTGAACGAAGAGATCTTCGCGATGGTCGGCGGCCTCGGCACCCCGACGCACAGCGCCGTGGTGGACTACCTCAACGAGGCGAAGGTCCCGGACCTGTTCGTGTCGTCGGGATCGCTGCAGTGGGGCGACTGGCCGAAGGAGAAGCCGTTCACGTTCGGCTGGCAGCCGGACTACGAGATCGAGGGCAAGATCATCGGCGACTGGGTGAAGAAGAACATGCCCGACGCCAAGGTCGGCCTGTTCCTCCAGGACGACGACTTCGGCCGCGACGGCGAGAAGGGCGCGCGCAGGTACCTGGACGACCAGATCGTGGCGGTCGCCAAGTACACGCCGGGCAACACCGACGTCGCGCCGCAGATGGCGCAGCTACAGGCCGCGGGCGTGGACCTGGTGCTGGGCTTCAACGTCCCGTCGTACACGGCGCTGAGCCAGCTGGTGTCGCTGCGGATCGGCTTCAAGCCGAAGTGGTTCTACAGCAGCGTTGGCTCGGACCCGGCACTGGTCGGCTCGCTGCTCGCCCGGTTCTCGGAGGGCAAGGTCACCGACGGCGCGTCGATGCTGAACGGCGTGATGACCACGGAGTACCTGAAGGGCGTCGACGCACCGGACGACCCGTGGATGAAGCTGTGGCAGAAGGTGTGGGACGAGCACGGCGCCGACGGTGAGCTGACGAACTACCGCGTGTACGGCCTCGCGCAGGCATACACGTTCGTGCAGGCACTGCAGGCGGCGGGCGAGAACCCGACCCGGGAGGGCATCGTCGAGGCGATCGAGAAGTCGGGCAAGTCGTTCGAGGGCCCCGGAGTCGCCCCGTTCCGCTACACCGGTGACAGTCACCTCGGCATCTCGGGTGTGTCGGTCGTCGAGATCCGGGACGGCGTCGGCGAGGACCTCACCCCGGTCCTGGTGACCGACCTCGGCGACGCCCCGATCAAGGAAGACGACTCGGCGGCGAACGACTCCCCGCCGTCGAACGGCATTCCGGACGTGAAACCCGCGGAGTAACCGGGAAGTACCCCGACCGGCGGCGTCGGCACGCGCACTCAGCGTGTTGCCACGCCGCCGGTCGTCGTAGTATCACTTGGTGACACGGGCACTCGATCGGGTCCCGTGCAAGAAAAACAGCCGGCCGTCGACCTGACACCCTGACTACGGCTTGGCGCCGAACGTGTGAGGGCACGGCGCACGAACGGGGGAATGCCTCCCCCACCCTGACGTCCGCAAGCGGTAAGTCCGACTGGCGAACCGTCGCCGTTAACGCGGTTTGACCGGGTTCACGGGCGCACTTTTAATGTGCGTCGTGATCGCTACCCGACGTACATTTCGAGGCAGTACATTCCGTCCAAACGGTGAAAGACGAACTCGATCGATGTCGTTCGCCCGCGGGACGGTGGCTCGCGCCGCTAATCTCGATTCCAAGCCAGACGCGGCCTTCCACATCCGTGCGAAGGATCGGCTCCCCGGCCAGACCCCGGGTGGCGGCTTCGGCCGCCACGACCCGAGGCACGCACCCAGAACAACGCGCCCCGGCGCGGGCTGCGACGGAAACGGGAGAGCATCTGCATGATCCCCTCACCCTCGGGGCAGGTCCGTGTGATGGACCCGCAGGGCAAGGTCACCGAGAGGGTGATCTCACGAGCGATCGGCGAGCATCTGCGCCGTGCCCGCGAAGCGAACGGCTGGTCACGCGGGCGCCTCGTCGCCCTGTTGCCGTCTGGCATCGGCGACCGGACGCTGCTCTCCTACGAACACGGCACCCGTCACCTCACGCTGCTCCGCTTCATCGAACTGAGCACGGCCCTCGGCGTCGCTGCGCCGACGCTGCTGAACCAGGCACTGCAACGCGCAGGCATCCACCTCCAGAACCTCGTCATGCAGATAGACCTGCACCAGTTGCTGAACAAGAGAGACGACAGATTCCTGCCGATGATCCAGTGGGCACACAACAAACTGATCGAGTATCCCGGTGGCATCGTGGAACTGCCGCCGTCGTCAGTGCGCGAACTCGCCACGTTCCTCGGCTGCTCCTACCACGAGCTGGCCGGGTACCTGGCCGGGTTCATCCCCGAGCACCCGGCCGACAACGGCTCCGACGATCAGCCGTCGGCATGACCGTTGAACGTGTGCGGGACCGGCGGCAGCGAACGCTCGATGCCGCCGGGCGCAAGGGATCCGGCACGCGCTGGTGGCACCGTGCCACCGACGCGGCCGAGGTCCATCTTGCCGCGCAGCCGAGCCGTCATGGCCGAGAGTCCCGCGAAGCCGTACAGGTCCGCGGCCTCCCGCCACGTCACGACCGCCTCGTGCGGCTCGCCGCTGTGGTGCAGGGCATCGCCGAGCGCCTCCACCACGCCTGCCTGTGCCGCGAGATCCTGTGTGCCCTGCAGGGTCGCCACCCCGCGCCGCGCGTACGACACCGCGTCGTCGAACAGCCGGCACTCGCGACCGAGCTCCGCCATCGCGACGCAGATCCGTGCCGCCGCCTGCAGGTCCGGGATCTCCTCCGCGACGGCCAGCGCGTCCTCGCAGTGCGTGAGAGCGGCACGGTGGTCTCCCAACTCGCGATGGACCGCGGCCAGCTCGACGAGGCTCGCGACCTCGGCGGCACGCGCACCGTCCTGGCGGGCGAGCGTTCTCGCGCGCCGCAGGTGGACGAGCGCGTCCTCAAGGCGCTCACCGGCATGCAAGGCCTGACCCATGCGGCAGTGCAGCCACGCGAGGTCGCCGACCGCGCCGAGCCGTTCCGCGATCACCGCGGCGCGGTGGCACAGGGTGTAGGCCTCCGCCGTGTCGCCGCGCGACGCAGCCAGCCGACCCAGCCGGTCGGCCACGGAGACATGGAGATGATCGTCGAGCGGCATGCGGAGCGCGGCCTCGAGGCACCGCCTGGCCGCGTCCTGGTGCCCGGCCATCAGGTGGGCGACGCCGAGGTGATGCAGCGCGGGGGCCTCGTCCGCGCCGACCGCTCGTACCGCCTCGAGCGCGAACGCGCGGATCTCGGTGCTATCGGCGCCGCCGCCGAACCACTCGACGAGCCGCGCGAGCGGATCGGCCAGAAGCCACGTCTGCACGTGACATCCCGCGTCGTACGCCTGCCGCACCACGGCGGGCAGCGCGAGGCGTTCCCTGGTGAACCACGCGATCGCCTCCTCGGCGTCCGCGAACCGGGCGGCGCCGTCGCCTGCCTGGTCGGGCGCGGGCTCGGCACCGGTGCACACCATCCGGGCCGCGCGCGTCGTCAGGCCGATGAAGTGGTCCAGCAGACGCACATGGGCGGCACGCCGGTCGTCCTCCGGCTCGTCGCGTTCGAGGCAGCGCGCCGCGAACTCCCGCAGCACCTCGTGCCTGCCGAACCGGTCAAGGCTCTCCGTCGGCCGGATCAGACGGGCGGCCATCAGGTGCGTGATGCTCACCAACGTCTCCGCCGTCGTCCGCCCGTCGCACGCACAGGCCGCCTCGATCGCGATGTCGGTGCCCGGGTGCAGGGCGAGCAGGCGGAACAGCCGCCGCTCCGGTGCCGCCAGCGAGTGGTAGGCCCAGGTGAGACACGACTCGCCGGGCGAGGTCCGCTGGCCGTGCTCACCAACCACCGCGAGCCTGCGTCTCCGGTCCATCCGCGCGGTCAGTTCGTCGAGCTGTGTCGACGGCGCACCCGTCAACTGACCGGCGAGCACATCGAGCAGCAGTGGAAGTCCACCGCACAGCGCACCGAGACCCGTCGTGTTCCGCACCCGGCCGGGCGCACGCAGGGACAGCAGCGCGATCCCACAATCGTCGCTCATCGGTGGCACGGCGACCCTGCGCACGTCCACGCCCGGCAGCGAGAGGCGCTGACGACCGGTGACGACCAGGAAGCACGACGGCATGAGCTCGATCAACCGCCGGACCTGACCTGCGTCGCGGACGTCGTCCAGCACGACGAGCATGCGACGGCCGGCCGTCAGCAGTGCGAGCAGCCGCTCCCGCTTCCGCCGGGACAGGGTCTGTTCCGGCGGCTGCCCGACCGCCGTGAGGATGTCGTCGACCGCCGACCCGCCGCGCACGTCGACGAACAGATCGCCGTCCGTGAACCGGTTGCGGACCCGGTGCGCCCAGTGCACGGCGAGCGCGGTCTTGCCCACCCCACCAGGCCCTTCCAGAACCACCACCCCGGACCGGCGCGCCGCCGCGTCGTCCAGCACGACGAGTTCCGCGCGACGACCGACGAAGTCGGGGACCTCCGATGGCAGGCCGCGCGGCACCATCGTCGGCTGCGGCACCGCCGGTGCGGGTTGCGCGGCGGCCAACGCGAGGTGGTGGCGCCGCAGCTGCCGGGCGGCCCGGCCGTCGCCCTCCGCGCGGAGCCGGTGCCAGGCGCGGAGGAAGAACCTGGTGGCCTCCGCGAGCCGGTGCCTCCGGTACAGCCCGGTGAGCGTCAGGTGCACGAGATGCTCGTCGTTCGGGAAGTCGTTGAGCAGTTCGTCCAGCGCGGCGAGTGCCTCCTCGTACTGGCCGAGGTCGAACAGGGCACGCACCCGCATCGTGTGCGCGCCGAGCCACTCCTCGTGCAACACGCGGTCGCGCCAGGCCAGCGCGGGTTCGGTGGTGAGGTCGGCGAGCGGGAGCCCGCGCCAGAGCCACAGCGCACCCTCGACGAGGTCAACCACCCGACGGGGATCCTCGGCCGTGAGCGTGCGCGCCTCGGCCAGAAGCTCACGGAACAGGTGGAAATCGACCCGCGCCGGCTCCACCACGAGACGGTAACCGTCACCCTCGGCCCGCAACGCCGGCGGCGCGGGCAACCGTGCCAACGTGCGCCGAACCCTGGCGACATAGGTCTCGAAGATCTGCCGAGGCTGCAGCGATACGGGCTTGTCAGCGGGCCACACCCACCGCGCCAGCTCCTCGACCGGCACGACCTCATTGGCATGAACAAGAAGCGTGGCGAGCACAGCCCGCTCACGGGGCCTGCCCCAACTGTCGTCCGGACCACCGTCCAGCAACAACGCGGTCGTACCAAGAATCCCCAGCATGGCGATCCCACCCAATTTTGACGGCCGGTACCGAACAGCGGTAATTCGGCTCGAATATTACTTATCCACGGAGATCAGCGACGGTACGTAACGGAATTGTTGCTCATCGTCAATTGCCGCACGCGGGAATGCCAAAACGACGATTCACGCGCAAATGCCCCCAGCGATCCGATAGACAGGTCCGGAAGTACGTACTAATCTCGAACTTTACTATGAAGTACGTACACGATGACGACGGGCTCTACGATCCGGATGCCCGGGCCGCCTTGGGGCGGTTCGCCGGTGACGGGGATGCCGGGCTCTTCGAGGCGGCGGCCGCGGTGCGGGCCGCGGCGCACGCGGTCGGCCGGTTGCTGGCCGCCGGGTCGGCGCGGCGGGCGCTCAGTGCCGGGGCCGTGGACCTGTTGCTGCGACTCAGCGACGGGGAGCCCGCCGGAGTCGGGGAGCTGGCCAGGTCCGCCGGGGTGAGTTCGCGGAATGTGACCGGGTTGGCCGACACGCTCGAGCGGGCCGGGATGGTCACGCGGGCGCCCGATCCGGCGGACCGGCGTGCCGTGCTCGTGTCGATCACCGAGGCGGGGCGGCGCTGGGTGACGGACTTCCGGAAGCCGGCACAACTCGCGATGGCGGCGGTCTTTCACGGGTTCGACGCCGAGGATGTGGCTCGGCTGCGGGATCTTTGCCTCCGCCTCGTCGTCAACCAGCGCGAGAACACTTGACGTAGTGCAGGCTGATCATCTCGCGAACTTTCGACTGACCGACGGAAGGATCACGGCCAACCGGCCGATCTTCGACGCCTCCGCGTGGCGGACGCCATCTCTGTCCACTTCGGACTGATCGACTCCTCGCGAACCCGGTGGCGAGGACGACACCCCGATGTGGCAACGTTGTCATGCCTCTGGGGAAGGGAAATCCGTGTCCGGGCTGCTGGCCAGCGTCGACCTCGGCGTCTACGCCATGGAGGGTACCGCCGTCGGCGGGTCAGACGGCGCACGCGACGCGGTACTGCTTGACCGGATGCGCGCGTGGGCGGGAATTCCCCAGCCGGTGGCGACTGTTGGCGGACCAGCACGTCGAGCCGGCCGGGACGGGCCATGGACAGTAAGCACACCGGCGGTGGAGGCACGGCACGATCACCTGGTTGCCGCAGGCGCCGAGGGCGCGCGTGAGCCCGCGGATGTGATGGACTCTGGGGAAACGGCAGAGGCGGTGGTGACGGTGTCCGAGCGTCGGAGCGGGGGCTGCCGGCAGGCGCCGAGGAGGGCGTGCGTAGCGATGTGCTGATCCGCGACGATCTTCTCGCCGACCGACACGACGCGATCTACCGGGGTGGCTTCCAGCCCCGGGTACGGGAGGTGGCATGACAAGCCTGACCGAGTTGGCGCGGCCGTCCGGTGGCCTGGCCATGGTGGCGATGGACCAGCGGGAGAGCTTGCGCGCGATGCTCGGCACGCACACCCCCGCGCCGGTGCCCGACAGCGACCTGACGAAGTTCAAGATCGCGGTGGCCAGAGAACTGGGAGCGCACGCGAGCGGGTTCCTGATCGACCGGAACCTCGGCTTCGACGAGGTGCTCGCGGAGCGGCTGCTGCCGCCGTCGTGCGGGCTGATCCTCGCCGCGGACCGGCTCAGGCACCCGCCGGAGGGCGGGCCCGTGGTGGAGACGTCGTTCGACGAGGCGATCAACCCGGTGCACGTCCGCGAGCGCGGCGTGGTCGCGATGAAGCTGCTGCTGGTGTGGCGGCCGGACGAGCACCGGGACACGCGGCTCGCGATGGCGGAGGAGTTCGTGCGGCGCTGCGCGGGCGCCGGGCTGCTGTCGATCCTCGAGGGTGTGGTGCGGCCGACCTCGGACGACAACTTCGACCAGTTACAACTGGCGGCCGCCGCCGAGCTCGGGGCGCTGCGGCCGTCGCTGTACAAGGCGCAGGTGCCACGGCGCGGCGTCGACGAGCGCAAGGTCGCCAGGGTGTGCGAACGGATCTCCGCGACGCTGCCGGTGCCGTGGGTGGTGGTGTCGCAGGGGGTGACGATCGAGGATTTCCCCAACGCGGTACGCACGGCGTGCAACGCGGGTGCGTCCGGCTTCCTCGCGGGCCGTGCCATCTGGAGCGACACGCTCACCGACCCGACGCCGCTGCTGCGGTTACGGGCGGTCGACCGGCTCAAGCGGCTCGCCGAGGTGGTCGACAGCTCGGCGCGGCCATGGCAGGAGGCCGCTGCGTGAGCCATGTCGACGGGGTACCTCGGCGGGTGACCATCGGTGATGTCGCGCTTGCCGCCGGGGTGTCGCCGTCGACCGCGTCGCGACCCCGCGTCGCGGGCCGCAGGCTCACCCGGCGCGCGAGCACCTGCCCCTCGTCGGCCGGTCCCGCATCCGTTGCACCGCAACGTGTTCGTCGGTAGGCAGCACTGCCGGACCCGCGCTGAGTGTCACGGTGTGGTGCCGTAGCGGGCGAGTACTCGCGCCCGCAGCTCCGGGTCGGACCGTGGCACGGGCTCGAGGAAGACCTCGTCGAGATCGGGGAACCGCTCGTGCAGTTCCCCGGCGATCCGCACACACACGATCTCGAGGTCGGCCGACGTGAGGTCGTCCACGAAGTCCACGCGTGCGCACAGCAGCACCTGGTCCGTGCCGGTGACCATCGTGAGCAGGTCCACGACCACCTCGACCTCGGGTGTGTCCGCCAGCATCTCGCGCGCCCCGCGCACGATCGCCGGGTCCGCCTGCCTGCCGATCAGCAGTCCCATGTTGGTGCGCCCGAGCAGGTACGCGACCCCGGCCAGCAGCACCCCGATCAGCACGGAAGCGAGACCGTCCCACACGGACGATCCCGTCACGTCGTGCATGGCGAGGCCACCGAACGCGAGCAGGATGCCCACCAGCGCGGCACTGTCCTCGAAGAACACGGTCTTGACCGTCGGGTCGTCGATCAGGTTCAGGTACTGCCGCACGGTCCGTTTCTCCGCCGCGGCCTCCCCGCGCAGCTGCCGCGCCGCCCGCAGCCACGAGACGCCTTCCAGCACGAACGCGAGCGCCAGCACGATGTAGCCGACCAGCGGGTTCGTCTGCTCCTCCGGTTCGCCGAACACGGTGCGGAACCCCTCGTAGAACGCGAACAGCGCGCCGGACGTGAAGATCGACACCGCGGCCATCAGCGACCAGAAGTACCGCTCCTTGCCGTACCCGAACGGGTGCGCACGGTCGGCCGGTTTGCTCGACCGGCGGAGCGCGGTCAGCAGCAGCCCCTCGGTGAACGTGTCCGCGATCGAGTGCCCCGCCTCCGCGAGCATCGCGGCCGACCCGGTGATCACACCAGCGATCAGCTTCAGCACCGCGATCGCGAAGTTCGCGCCCAGCGCCACGAGCACGGTCAACGTGCTCTCGGACTTCTCCCGCTCCACCACGACGTTGACACTAGGCCTGTCCGAGGATCTTTGTGCGAGGGTCCTGGCCTGACCAACAGGGACCTCAGGGGAACGTGACGGCACCCAACCACCAACCACAGGCGTCGCTGGGTCGAGACCAACACTTTGAATGTCGGGGAGGCGGACGACATACTGCACGGCGTGGCGCGGGTTTCGGTGCCGGAACTTGTCGGGCGGCGAGCTGAGCTCACCGCCCTCGCGGCATGCGAATCCACTTCGGACACCAGGCTGGTGCTCGTCGACGGCGACGCCGGGGTCGGCAAGACGCGACTGGTCCGGACGTTCGCGCTGCGCTCCGGCGCGACCGTGCTGACCGGCGGTTGCCTGCAGTTCGAGGCGGACATCCCGTACGCGCCGTTCGTCGAGGCGCTCCCCCACCTGTTCACCGGCGCGCTGAGCGCCGCCGCGGGCGACCGCGCCGCCGAGTACCGCCGGATCGCCGACGCGGTCCGCGCGGCTGGCGAGCGCGTGGTGCTGGTGATCGAGGACCTGCACTGGGCCGACGCCGCCACCCGTGACCTGCTGTTGTTCCTGCACCGGGCGCTGGCGACCGCGCCCGTGCTGCTCATCGTCACCTGCCGGGCCGACGAGGTGCCCGCGCACCACCCGGTCGCGGCGCTGGTCGCGGAGCTGTCCCGCGCACCGCACACCACCCGCATCCACCTGCCGCCGCTGGACCGCGCCGGGGTGACCGCGCTCGCGGCCGGCGTCCTCGGCACGACGCCACCGGCCGAGCTGGTCGACACGCTCCTTGCCCGCGCGGAGGGCAACCCGTTCTTCACCGAGGAGCTGCTGGCCGCGGGCAACACCGTGCCACGCACGGTCCGCGAGATCATCGTGACCCGCATGGCCAGGCTCTCCGCACCCGCGCAGCGGCTGGCGCGGCTCGCGTCCGTGGTCGGCAGGACGGTGCCGCACGACCTGCTCGCGGCGCTGGTCCCGCCGGACGACCTGGACGTCGGGGTCCGCGAGCTGGTCGACCACGGCCAGCTCGTGATCGTCGAACCGGACGCCTACGCGTTCCGGCACGCGCTGATCCACGAGGCGCTGTACCGGGAGCTGCTGCCGGGCGAGCGGCGGCAGGCACACGCGGCGGTCGCCATCGGCCTCACCGCACACCCCGAGCTGGCCGTCTCCCAGGCCGCCGAGCTGGCACACCACTGGGACGCGGCGGGTGAGGTGCGGCCTGCGCTCGCCTCGGCGGTCCTGGCGGCCACCGGCGCGACCGACGGGCACGCGCCCGCCGCGGCC
>NZ_JBARWZ010000023.1:0-12131 GCF_049647105.1 Actinophytocola sp. | reverse complement strand
GTCCGCGCCGGTCGCCAGCCCGCCCGTGGCGACCAGCGGCACGGCCACGGCGGCGGACACCTTGCGCAGCAACGGGATCAGGCCCGTGTGGTCGATGCCATCGTTGCGGAAGCTCCCCCGGTGGGCGCCGGCCTCCTGGCCCTGCACGACCAGCCCGTCCGCGCCGGCCCCGACGGCCTCGCGGGCCTCGTCGGCGGACGTGACCGTCACGTACACCTCGGAGCCGTGCCGCTTCACCTCGGCGATCTCCTCGCGCGCCGGGCAGCCGAAGGTGAAGCTGACGACCGGCACGTTCACCTCGGACAGCAGCGCCAGCTTGGCGGCCCAGTCGTCGTCGCCACCCGCCGGGTTGCCGAGCGCGACGCCGTACCGGTCCGCCTCGCCTGCCAGTTCGGCCGCGTACGCCGCCACCAGCGAGTCGTCCACGGTGGATCGCTCCGGCACGAACACGTTGAGCCCGAACGGCTCGTCCGTCAGCGCCCTGGTCCGCGCGACCTGGTCCCGCACGGCGGCCGCGGTCAGGTAACCGGCGGCGAGGAACCCAAGACCGCCCGCGTTCGACACGGCCGCCGCCAGCTCGGGTGTCGACCCGCCACCGGCCATCGGCGCCTGCACGACCGGGTGGTCGAGCCCGTCGAGGATCGTCATCGCGTCCCCTCCCCTGGGAAGTCCTGGTCGAGCAGAACCAGCAGCGGCGCGGCCTTCACGACCGTCTCCGCCACCTCGTCGTCCGGTGTGGACAACGCGATGATCGCACCGCCGACGCCGTAGGACACCCGGTCGGCGCCGGCCACGAGCGTGCGGATGACCATGGCGAGGTCGGCGGCGCCGGACAGCGAGAAGTAGCCGAGCGCGCCGGAGTACACGCCGCGCGGGCCTGCCTCGAGCCGGTCGATGATCTCCATCGTGCGCAGTTTCGGCGCGCCGGTCATGGAGCCGCCGGGGAACGCGGCACGAACCGCGTCGACGGCGCCGCGGCCGGGGGCGAGCGTGGCGCGGACCGTGCTGACCAGCTGGTGCGCGGTCGGGTGCGTCTCGACGGCGAACAGCCGCTCGACGGTCACGCCGTCGAGGGTGGCGACGCTGCCGAGGTCGTTGCGCACGAGGTCGACGATCATCAGGTTCTCGGCGCGGTCCTTGGCGGCGGCACCCAGCTCCAGCCGCAGCGCCGCGTCCTGTGTCCGCGTGGCGCCGCGCGGGCGGGTGCCCTTGATCGGCTCGGACTCCGCGACACCGTCCGGCCCGACCTTCAGGAAACGTTCCGGCGACACCGACAGCACGCTCAGCTCGCCGAACCGCAGCAGCGCGCCGAACGGCTCCGGGTTGGCGCGGCGCAGGCGCCGGTAGGCGGGCCACGGGTCGAGCTTGCCGTCGGCGGTGAGCTGGTTGGTGAGGCACACCTCGTAGGTCTCGCCCGCGACGATCTCGCGCTGGCACGCGGCGATCAGGTCGAGGTAGTGGGCGCGGTCATGGCGTGCGCTGAGCGGCCCCAGTTCCGAGGTCTGGTCGAGTTGTCCACAGCAGGGTGAGTTGTCCACAGCCAGGCCCTGACCCCCCGGTTCTGTCACCCCCGGCCGGTAGACTGGCAAGGCGGGACGCCCCCGGGACAGGGTGGGGGTTGCGTTGGGGGGCTCGGCGCTGAGCGCGGCGAGGGTTCTTTCTGTTTCGTCCAGCCAGTGGTCCTCGGTCAGGGACAGCAGGTGGACGTCGCCTTCCCGGTGGTCGAACACGATCGCGCGGTCGGCGAAGATCATCGCCGCGTCCGGGTGTTGCGACTGGTGCGCGGCCCCGGCGCCGCACTCGGCCTTCAGCTCGTAGCCGAGATAGCCGACCCAGCCGAGCGCGAAGTCGAACGGGAGGTCGGGCGGGGTAACCGGCTGTCGCGCGAGGTCGGCGGCCAGCCAGTCAAGGAAACCGCTGTGGGTGACCTCGTCCGGGTGGTCGGCGTGGCGGATCGTGACCGTGCCGGCGGTGACGTCGGCGGTGACGACCCTCGCCCTCGGCCCGCTCGCGTCGCCGAGGACCGAGAACCGGCCGCCGGAGGTGCCTCCGTCGGCGCTGTCGAGCCAGAAGGCGTAGTCGGCGCGGGCATAGAGGGTGTCGAACACGGTCTCCGCGCTCGCCGCGGTGTGCACGCGCCGGTGCCGGATCGCGGGCGCTGGTGCGCGGGTGCGGACCGTGACCGCCTGCCGTTCCCTCGGCTGCCGCAGGAAGTTGGCGATCAGCCGGTGACCGTGCTCGGTGCGGATCGACTCGGGGTGGAACTGGACGCCCCACTGCGGCCGCTCGCGGTGGCGTACCGCCATCAGCACGCCGTCGTCGCTGGTGGCCACGGGTTCGAGCACGTCGGGCAGGCTCGTGGCCACCAGCGAGTGGTAGCGGACCGCGGTGAACGGCGTCGGCAGCCCGGCGAACAGGCCGGTGCCGTCGTGGTGGATGGCCGACGTCTCGCCGTGGCGGACGCGTGGGGCCGGGCCGATCTCGCCGCCGTGCACGTGGCAGATGCCCTGGTGACCGAGGCACACCCCGAGCAGCGGCAGGTCCGTGGTGCGGATGATGTCACCGCAGATGCCGAAGTCGGCCGGTTTCTCCGGACGGCCGGGGCCGGGCGACACGATCACGTGGGTGAACGCGCCGAGGTCGACGCGCTCGTCGTTGCGCACCACGGTCGGGGCCACGCCGGTCACCGCGCCAACCTGGTGACACAGGTTGTAGGTGAACGAGTCGTAGTTGTCGATGATCAGCGTGCGCATGGCCACCTCGGAGCCTTGCCGATGGGCGGTGCCGTGCGCAAGGCGTCGTCCATCACTGGACAAGAGCCACTACCGGCGCTCAGTCACCACGAGTCCCAGCGGCGAGGAACACGGGGATGGCGACGAAGAGGCGGCCGAGGGTGGCCCGTTCGACCTGGTCGTCGAGCCACGGCCCCTCGGCCATGCCGGCCAGCATCGGGAGCACCAGGTCGTCGGTGAACACGGCGATGTGCGCCTCGACGGTGACCTCGGTGAACCCGTTGTCCAGCAGTAGGTTCCGGTACTGGCGGGCGGCCCTCGGGCTGGGCATGGCGTCGGCGCGGGCGTGGACGAGCGCACGGGTCAGTGCGGGGTCGGCGGAGTCGATGACGATCGCGTCCCAGTCCTGGCCGGTGAGCACGGCACGGCCGCCGGGCCGCAGCACACGCCTGGCCTCGCCGAGCGCCACGGCGGGATCGCCGAGGACGTGAAGGACCTTGTCGGCGCGGTAGCCGGTGACGGACGCGTCGTCGAGCGGCAGCGCGGTCGCGTCGCCGACGTGGAACTCGCAGGCGGACCATCGCCGCCGTGCGACCTCGATCATCTCCGGATCGAGGTCGACACCGATGGCCTTCCTGCCGAGCCCGGCGAGTTCCCAGACCGCGCGCCCACTGCCGCACCCGACGTCGACGACGGTGTCGCCGAGCTCGCGGTAGGACCGGGTGCGCAGGTCAGTGGCCTGTGGCAGCTCGTCGAAGGCGTCGAGCAGATTCAGCAGTGTGGACATGCCACCCATGCTGCGACTTAATGTCGACATGAAGTCAATCGGCGATGTGGCGGCCCGCTTCGGGCTGCCAGCACACGTCCTGCGGCACTGGGAGTCGGAGGGCCTGCTCGCCCCGGCACGCGACGGTTACCGCCGCCGGTACTCGGACGCGGACCTGTACCGCGTGGCGTCGATCCTGCTGGCGAAGGAGGCGGGCCTCGGGCTGGCGGACATCCGGTCGATACTGGTGGCCGGGACGGCGGCGACCCGGCACGAGGTCATGGCCCGCCACAGCGCCGCGCTGCGCGAGCGGATCACCCGCGCGCAGGCCGCGCTCGTGATGCTCGAAGGCGGCCAGACGTGCGAACACGACGACCTGATGGCGTGCGAGAACTTCCGGGGACTTCTCCGGGACGTGCCCGGCTGCGTGGACCTGCCACCGCCCTGCCCCCGCCGCGATCCTGAGACCTGATCGGCTGATTCCGGGAATTTCCCGTAACACGGCCGGGCCACGCCGCGACCTCACATGGGAAATCGCCGGATGACCATTAGCGGAGCTGATACAGGTTGACCACCACGCCCCCGAAAACGAAGATCATGCCGATTGTCATCGGCATTGTGGCCGTGCTGGTCGTGATCGGACTCTTCACCAACAACGACGACGAACCGGCGAACACGCCGTCGGCGACGCCCACGACCGGCGTGGATCTCGACACGCCACCGGACACCACGGAAGCACCCGCACCGGTTGCGCCACAGGTAGGCACGGCCATCCAGGCCGTCGTGCCGGACGTCGTGGGCATGAACCACCAGCTCGCTCAGGACACCCTGCAGGCGAACGGTTTCTACGTCCTCGTCGAAGAGGACGCCACCGGCCAGGGACGGCAGCTGGTGTGGGACCGGAACTGGGAAGTCGTCTCGCAGTCGGTCGCGGGCGGCACCGCGGCGCCCATCGACACCACCATCACGCTGCGTTCGAAGAAAATCGACGAATGACCTCTAGTGTCCCGCGCCGCCTTCTTTTCGACGGGTTCGGCGCCAGGCGCATTTCGATGAGGCTGTTCGCGGTGCCGAGAATGGTGTCGCGGGCCGGGCGCATGGACCAATCCAGTTCGCGACGAGCCTTGTCGGCGGTGACCAGCTCCAGGCGCCCAGGAAGTCCAGGGCCTGCCGAACCGAAGGGTCGGCGATGGCGACGAGCCGCAGCAGCCACGTCGGCATCGAACCCGTCGGCACGCGGTAGCCGCATGGGTTGAACTCCTCCGCCAGCACGACCACGATCTCCCGCATCCACAGGCGGTCGCCGGCCAGGATGTACCGGTTGCCCGGCGCGATCGGCGACTCCATCGCGAGCCGGTGCGCCACCGCCACGTCCCGCACGTCCACCAGGGTGAACCCGATCTTCGGCGCCCCCGGCACGTCCCGGACCAGCAGCCGCCGCACCACGTCCACGGACGTGTTCACTCCCGGCCCGGCCGGCGGCCCCAGCACCATTCCGGGTTCAGCGCGACCAGTTCCAGGCCCGACTCCCGCGCGAAGTCCCACGCGGCCTTCTCGGCGAGGGTCTTGCTCTTCGCGTACGCCGGGCTGTGGTCCACGTCGGACCAGTCGGCCTCGGTCCGCACCGTGTCGTCGCGGTACCAGGAGACGATCGCGGCGATCGACGACGTCAGCACCACCCGCTTCACACCCGCGCCGCCCGCCGCCCGCAGCACCCGCAGGGTCCCGTCGACCGCGGGCCGCACCAGTTCATCGTCCGACTTCGGCACGCCGACGGGGAACGCCGACGGGGAACGGCGACGCCACGTGCATCACGTAGTCGCAGCCCGCCACGGCACCGACCCCGACCGCGGTGCTGACCGCGCTCATCGAGGAGTACGTGCTGTTCGCGGGCCGCGACGCGGCCTACTTCCAGCTGATGTTCCGTCAGGAGCTGAAGAAGTCCCACAAGAGCCAGCAGGGCGAGGAAGCAGGCGAGAACGCGTTCGCGGTCCTGGACGACACGGTCGAAGCACGCATCGCCGCCGGCACGATGAAGCCGGTCGAAGAACGTGCTGGCACTGACGCTGTGGAGCCTGGTCCATGGCCTGGCATCACTGTGGCTGGACGGCCACCTGGCCCACCACACAACAACCCGGAGGAACTGACCCGACAGGTGGCACACCTGGTCACCACGTTCACAGCACGCGAAGAACCCCATAGACAGAAACAACAACCACACCCAAGGAACAGAAGCCCGACCCAACCCCCGCAGCAACAGTCCAATGTGGACAAGTCAAGGCCGACGACAGGCGGCAACCGGGCCAAACCCGGCCAACCCGAAAACGGCCACCCAAAAACCGGCCACCCAAAAACCGGCCACCCGAAACCGGCCACCCGAAAACCGGCCTAAGGCCGGACGCCCCCAAGCTGGGTCAGCAACCAACCGCACCGTGGGGGGCATGGGGGGCTCGGCCCCCCAATACAATGGCGAAACACAAAAAGGCGAGCGCTCTCCGCGAGCACTCGCCTCCGATGTGTGGAGGCTAGGGGACCTTACTCGAACACAAAAGACCAGGTCAGAGCCCTGGAAGAGCTTCGTGAGAAGCTTCCCAGCCTCGATACACCCGAGCCGCCGTCGATCAAGCGGGACCTCCCCGGCCGCGCCCGGCAACTCGACGCCGAGCAAGTCGAGCAGCTGATCGCCGACTACCGATCCGGCACGACGGTGTACGAACTCGGCGACCGGTTCGGCATCGAACGGCGAACGGTCAGCAACATCCTCCATCGGCACGGCGTGCAGATGCGCCGCCGCAGCCTCTCTCCCGAGCAGGTCGACGACGCCATCCACCTCTACAACCTCGGCTGGTCCCTCGCGCGAGTCGGCGACCACCTCGGGGTCAACCACACCACCGTGCTGAACAAGCTGCGCGAACGCGGCATCCCCACGCGAGACAGCCACGGACGTCCGCGCGTCGAAGCAGGTGATGCTCGATGACACGGCGTACAGCTATGTCGACTCGATCAGGTTCGGACGGGGCCGCTGTGGTCCAGGCGGTCACCGTGATCATGGGCGTCGTCGTCGGCCTCACCTTCATGTTCGGCTTCGGCAACGTCCTCAACCTCGCCCTCCGGCTCGGAGTCCCGGTCTGGGTCGCGCCACTTGTCGCACCCGCGGTCGATCTGTCGATTCTTGGCCTGCTGCTAGGTACCCGGCATCTGGCGCTTGCTGGCGCGTCGGCGGACATACTGCGGCCTGCTCGTCGACTCCTGATCTTCGCGAGCGTGGTCACGTTGGCGTTGAACGTGGCCGACCCGGTAGTGGCAGGTGAGTATGGAAAGGCAGCCTTCGACGCCGTCGGGCCGCTCCTCTTGATCGGTTGGGCTGAAGTGGGCCCGAGCTTCTTGCAGGCGATCGGTGAATGCAAGTCTTCCGGGGTCACGCACGGTGCGGTTGCTGAAGAGCAGTCGGAGGTGCCAGTCCGGGAGAAGCCGGAGACCGGCCCGGCGGGCAGCGAGACGAAGTTGAACGAAGCAGCCGGCCAGGGCAAGCCCCACTTGACGCGGCAAAAGCGTTCGCCGGAGAAGCTCTTGGAGTTGGCGCGGGAAGCGGACGCTGCGCATCGTGCCGCGCACCAAAAGCCGATTTCGGCAGACACGCTTCGTGTTCAGTTGAGCGTAGGTGCGACTCAGGCGCGGTGGCTGGTCAAGGCCGTGCGCTCCGAGTTTCAAGCACGGATCGAGGGCGATCAGCGGCTGAGCCGCGTGCCGCAAGACGCAGAACGGGACGATCCTGTTGCTGCCTGATGTACCGCACCGCCGGGATCCGTGAACGCGTCGCCCCAATCAACGGGCCCGACTTTGGCCATGGTTGGCTGGTTCTCGGGTTTGGTAGGGCTGTGAGCTGAGGTTGCGTCGGGTGACACGCACTAAGCGGGCTCGTTCTATCGTGTCCGGTCGCGGCGCCTTCGTCGACGTAGAGATGACGCTCCTTGCTGTCAATGTGAGCTGCCATGTAGCGGATCCGCGCAGGCTCGCCGCGGTGTCGCCAGGCTCGGAGTCATCGATCAAGCGCACAGCAGTGCAGGGAGTGACCTACGGCGCTCCCTGCACTGCTGAACTGATCGTCAGCGCCAGCGAGTGCACGTCCAGGCGTCGCTCGAGTACTGCTTGACGCATGCCCGGAACTTGAGGGGCTTGCCAGCCATCTTGGTGTAGCGCCGGTAGTCGTTGGAACTGATCTCGGTGTAGTTCGGCCCGTTCTTCACGGAGAGCATGAAGGGCCACGAGGCAGCCCTTTGGATACGTGCCCAGCCCGCGCGGCACTTCTTCGAGTAGCGAAGTTCCACCTTCGGGCCTCCGCCACCCGGACGCGTGTTGGCGATGGTCTTGGCGTCCTTCTCGCACCCCATGGTCTGTGGGTTCTTGCCCGTGCACGACTTGCCCTTGCATTTCACTGCAGCGGCCGTTGCCTGCGGCGTTGACGCCGCAAATCTAGTCGTGGCCGGACTCGCCTGGGCGGACGCCGTCGTGAGTGGCAAGAGTATCGCAAGTACGAGCCCACCGATGAGGGCGAGTATACCTTTTCGCATTTTGATTTCTCCGATAGATAGTGAATTTCCGGGAGGTGCGGCCCTCAATACCGAGGGCCGCCTCCCGTCTGTCACCAGTAGCCGTTGTACACAAGATATGCGCTGGCCATCCAGCCAGTGCCGCCGTTGCCGAGGTGGACTTGCGTCCACCAGCGCTTGTTGAAGTAGTCGACACACGGCCCGTGAACGTGCTGACCGCGGTCCTTGTACTTGATGACATGCGCGTTCGGGTCGGGCGCACGGCGAACAGCCACGTTGTTGCCGTTGACCGTGTAGTGGCAGCTCGCTTGGACAGTCGTCTTGCTGCTGACCGGCAGTTCAGATGCTTGGGCCGTGCCACCCGTAATGGGCAACATGAGCGCGAGCATCCCCACGGCCGCCGCAGTGATCCGTGTAGTCCACTGCATGGAACTGTTCCTTTCTCTTGAGGGTGCGAACTGAGATCGAAGACTGGGTTGATGAGTCTGAACTCGGTCCCAGTTCGCATCGATCGCCACCAGGATTCACAACACGACTGTCGGCGTCGAGAAACTTGGAAAGCTTGAAGAATCTGGAGACTGACGAGAGAGAATGCGGCACGTTCTAGGCATCTTGGGTTCACTGGGCGCTGCGTATGTTCACGTCAAGATCGAGTGGCGCGCCTGCGCTGGTGTCGGTAAGGTGTCTCCGTCTCTGACGGTTCGCAGTTCGTGTAGCGCCATCCGGGCGGGTTGGAGCGACAGGTGGCAGTACGAGATGATGACCAAGCTGAAACCTTCGGGTCATTTTGGGATGCCTTAAGAAAACAGGCGTTGTGTCGTGACTTGAATGGAACCGGCTGGTACGAGAAGGCCAAAGAGCTTGCGCATAAGGCTGGAAAGTCGTTCATATCTTCCTCGACATTTGACAACTGGATCAATAACAGGCGCAAGGGTAAGAACTATTGGCCTTGGGATGGCGACGTCCAGTTTATCGTCAAGGCGGCTGTGGGGACGGATGAGAAGGACTGGAAGCCGTGGGAGGAGAGATGG
Source organism: Actinophytocola sp. (assembly GCF_049647105.1). Lineage (GTDB taxonomy): Bacteria > Actinomycetota > Actinomycetes > Mycobacteriales > Pseudonocardiaceae > Actinophytocola. The sequence continues at coordinate 3,052 of NZ_JBARWZ010000023.1, read as the reverse complement.
AAGGCTATACCTCAGCCTCGTCGTGGGCGTAAAAAGGCCGCGCAAGGCGAATCTAAAAGTTCGCCTGGTCTAGGTAAGTGGTTGACGCGAGCAGCCATCATTATCGGACTTATAGCAGCCCTGAGCACTATCTACGTCAACTTTTTTCGGGATTCCAGTGAGAGCGAGAGCGGTCGCAGCGCCGGAGGAACGCACGCAACCACGAGTTCACCTGCCTCGCCTTCAGGCCGGGAGTCGGGGTGTCGAGGGCAGGATTGCGCGGGTAAGGACCCGAAAGACCTTGAGTGCGACAAGGACGAAGACGTGATCTTCAGTGAGGCACTCGCCGAGTCATATCAAGGGGTAATCATTAGGGTCAAGCGCAGCGAGGCGTGCCAGGCGATATGGGGCAAGATGACCGGTGGGACAGTAGGTGACATGATTGAGATCTTTGGCGGTGGTGGAGCGCAAAGAGATACCGTGATCCAGTACGATGATAAGTACACGCCGATGTTGCCTATCTCCGATGGAATGCGCGCGAGGGTCTGCGTGAGTCGGAAGAATGAGGAGCGCCACTGCTCCAAGCTTGTTCCTGTAGAAGCTTCTAATTGATACGGTCTTCTCCAGGGAATGATCGTGTCTTTTCAGGCACCGTCATCTCAGGCCAGAGCGGCACTAGTCGCTCTGGCCTGACGGCTAACTCGACGGCATCCGTCACGACCGCGCGGCAGCCCCACGCCGTCTCGATGCCCTTCAGTACACGCGGCTGTAACCGAACTCCCCGCATGGTCACCGCCCCCACGGGATGCTGCGCAGTTCGTCAATCAAGGTCCTGAGCCTGTCGCGGGCTGGCTTGCCGAGCGGTCTGGTGTTGCCCCGGGCGTCCGGGCCGCCGCTGAACACGACGGTTCCGACGTACAGCTGAAACGGCAGGTCGAACCGGGTTGCGATGTAGGAGGCCAGCTGGTTGACGCGCACCTGGGGTTTCAAAGGCTCCCTCGTCGTCGACCCACATGTCGATCTCCGGGGACAGCGCCACCACGTCGACCGTGGTGCAGCCGATCTGGTCGTACAGTGCCTCGAGGATGCTCCGAGCAGTGACCAGACCACTGGTGTTCGCGATGACGAGGTAGTCCCGCACTTCGCCGGCCGGGGTGACGACCAGGAGGCCGACCGGTGTGTCAGGCATCAGACACCTCGCTCGGCTCGTCGACGAGCGCGATCCAGCTGGTCCCTGCGCATGCCAGCCAACTGTCGCCGACCCGCAGCACGTCACCGACCGACAACGACCGTAGGCCCGCTGCTCGGTAGGCTTTCGCCACGTTGCGATAGGCGGGCATGACGAATCCGAGCGGCGCGTTGAATGCTTGGAAGGCCTCGTCTGCCAGCCGAAATAGAGCGCTTTTGGTCGGAGGCTCGTAGCTAAAGACTCGCCTCAGTGGTTGGCCGTGCTCGTAGCCAAGGAAATGGTCAGGATGTTCGTTGAAATAGACGATGACTTCCATGGTGGATTTTCTCCAATGTGATCAATTTCGCGAGAAGACGATCTCGCGACGGCCCATTGGGGAGCGGATTCGCAAATTTGGGAGGAGATATGTAACGGATGTCATCCGACGGGATGGCATTCGTGACGCTTGCGCGAAAGCTATGGGGTAGGAGCTGTTGTAAGCGTGATACTGAACGCATACACTCAGTTTTAGCAGGGGTCTGTCTCAAGGAGGAACGCGTGTCGAATGAGGACAAAGGCCAGAACGAACCTGGCGGCCAAGACGATAATGAGGAGGAAGGCAAACAGAGAATACGGAAACCTGGCCTCCGTCTGTGGATAAGGTGGGTCAAGAGTCCACTGCTGCTGCCGAGACCTCACTTTCCTATATCGGCCCAACCGACCTGTGCTCTGACTCGCAGTCTGGAGCGATGCCCTCAGATGATGAACTTGCAGCGATGCAACCCCAAGCAGAAGAACGCGCAGATAGTACCGAGACTCAAGATCCGCCCGACGATCCAGGAAGGTATCCGGTCGCGGATCCTCCTTTTCTAAAATTTCCGCCACCTTCACCGTGAAGGGGTGTGCCGGTCTCCTCTCGAGAAGCGCTGTAGTTTAGGACGCAATGTCCTCACGTTAGTTGAGTCGTTGTATTCTTGCTGAGACTCCAATATAACCTCGTTATATAACTAGCGCGAGAGTACCAGATCCCTTCCGCCGGGCCAAAGAGACGCGTCGCGACCCGTGCATCCGGGTCGATGTCGGCGGCAAACGCCTGTCACTCACGGTTACAACGCTGGGGGCGCATTCGTCGCGAACCAGCATTGCTGGTCGTCAGCAGTCCGAGCAGCGTGAAGTTCACAGCCAAAAATGTAGGTGACATTCTTTAGATACTTTCACCTTGCACAGTTGCGGCAACCGGAAGGCCGTTTGCGTAAGGATCCGCAGCTTGCCATTTCAAAAGGTAGTTGTATGCCTTGACCATCGTTGGAATCTCGTTCGCGAGGTCGCCCAGACACTTCGCCACTGCGACATAGATCAGACGCAGATGCTGCGCTATGTCGATCAACAATAGATTCTCTGTGTCTTCTTTGAGGTCCTTCGCTACCAACCACGCTCCGCGGGGGTTCGGATGACCACCCCATGTGCAGTGTGCGGCGTAGTCTGTGCGCGTGAAGCCCCCAGCTTCACGCAGTTTCACCGGAGAGAAGTGCTTTCGAAGCTCCTTATCGCTGGCCTCTAACCATTGCACAATTCTTGCCTGGTCCTCTGCGAAATATGCGCACAGATGGTGATGTTCAACTAGTTGCCGAGTGAGCGCGGCACCGGCGTACCACATCCCTTCGTGATACAGCGAAAGTGCGCCGAGTGCCGTATTTCCGGCCATCTGACATATTAGGGAAAGTCCAAGCGTTTGCTTGCGGCCGGATGCTTCCGCATCAACGCGGAGCCTCTCGCCGGTAGCTGTTCAGCTGGTTGGTGGCCGTTGTGAGCCTGGGGGCGGCGTTTGAGATGATCTTGGCGTGTCTGGTGCGGAGGAGTTGTCACGTGAGGAGTTGCTCGCGCTGGTTTCCGCTCAGGCCAGGA
>NZ_JBARWZ010000022.1:0-55682 GCF_049647105.1 Actinophytocola sp. | reverse complement strand
GTCGTCGCCCAGGTGGGCTGACCGCACGCCACCGCTACGTCACCAGTCGATCTTCGGGGAGCGGTAGAAGTCGACGCCCATCGCCTCCCATCGCGGGGCCTCCGCCGCAAGGCGGGTGCGCATCGACGACCAGTCGTGGGTCGACCACGGGGACCAGCCCAGCTCGGCGATCGCGGGCAACCTCGGGAACGCCATGAACTCGATGTGGTCGCTGTTCTCCAGGGTCTCCGACCACAGCGCGGCTTCCACGCCCAGGACCGACGACTCCTGTACACCCTCGACGAACGTGCCCGGGTTCCAGTCGTACGCGTCGTCCACCTCGGTGAAACCGGCCCACGACAGGCCAAGCGGGGTGTTCTCGTCGTACTTCATGTCGATGTACGCCTTGCTCGCGGGCGACATCAGGATCTTGTGCCCTTGTGCGGCACCCTCGCGTACCAGGTCGTTCGTGTTGGTGGTGCCCCAGTACTGGGCGACGGCCGACGTCGGCGGGGTGGCCTTCAGGTACTCGTGCCAGCCGAGCAGCTGCTTGCCGGTCGCCTCGACCATCGGGAAGACCCGGTCGAAGAACTTGATGAAGTCCGGGTCGGTCGTCGAGTGGGCCTCGTCGCCGCCCAGATGCAGGTACGGGCCGGGCGTCAGTTCCGCGACCTCGGTGATCACGTCCTGCACGAACTGGTACGTGATCTCCTTGTCGATGCACAGCGAGCTGAACCCGACCTCGATACCGGTGTAAAGCGGTGGGGCCACGCCGTCACAGTTCAGCTCCGCGTACGACGCGAGCGCGGCGTTCGTGTGCCCCGGAATGTCGATCTCCGGGACGATCGTGATGTTGCGGGCCGCCGCGTACGACACCAGGTCGCGGTACTGCGCCTTCGTGTAGTACCCGCCGGGACCGCCGCCGACCTCGGTTGAGCCGCCGTGCGTCGTGAGGTTGGGCCAGCTCTCGATCTCGATGCGCCAGCCCTGGTCATCGGCCAGATGCAGGTGCAGGCGGTTGATCTTGTACAGCGCGATCTGGTCGATGTACCTCTTCACCTCGTCCGGGTTGAAGAAGTGCCGCGCCACATCGAGGTGCGCGCCGCGGTACTCGAACCGCGGATAGTCGACGATCTTGCCGGCGGGCACGGTCCACGGGCCGCGCTGCTTGGTGCGCGATTCGACGGAGCCGGGCAGCAGCTGCCGCAGCGTCTGCACACCGGTGAAGAGACCGGCCGGGGTCCGCGCCTTCAGCGACACACCCCGCCGGTCGACCTTCAGTTCGTAACCCTCGGTGCCCAGCCGCGCCGGGACGTACCCCAGCGACAGGTCGATGCCGCTGCCTTGGCGACGGTCCGTCACCACCGGCAGCCGGTACCCGGTCGACGGGCGCAGCACGCCGGCCAGGAAGTTCCCGACGCCCTTCGCGGCGCGGTCGACGGTGATCGCGGTGCCGGGCGACAGGGTGAAACCGCCGCCGTGGCGGTCAGGTGTGACCGACACGGGGGCCGGTATCACCTGGGTCATACGGGACTCCTCAGCAGTGGTGGCCGAGGTGGGCACACCAAGGCCTAGCAGGGCCATGCCGCCGATGGCCAGCACGACTAGCGAACGGGACGCAGGGAACCTGGACACAAGATCCTCCCGAAAGGTTCGGACCTCCAGGTATAAGTGGTCCAGACCACCAGGTCAACCCTTGAGCGCTCCAGCGGTGGCCCCGGACACCAGCTTGCGCTGCACGATCAGGAAGAACACCAGCGCGGGCAGCGCGTACATCACCGAGGCCGCCATGATGCCGCCCCAGTCGGTGCCGAACACCGTCTTGAACGTCGACAGCCACACCGGCAGCGTCTGCTTGTCCTTGTCACGCATGAACACCAGCGCGTACAGGAACTCGTTCCACGCCGTGATGAACGCGAACACCGACGTCGCGACGAGCCCGGGCCCGAGCAGCGGCAGCACGACCCGGCGGAACGCGCCGAACCGGCCGCAGCCGTCGACCATCGCGGCCTCCTCCAGCTCGTACGGGATGCCCTGCACGAACCCGCGCAGCGTCCACACGGTGAACGGCAGCGTGATCGCGAAGTACACGAGCAGCAGCGACGGCAGCTTGTTGAGCAGCCCGGCGTCCTGCATGAGCAGGAACATCGGGATGAACAGCGCCTCCATCGGTGCCATCTGCGCGATCAGCACCAGCAGCAGGAACCCCTTGCGGCCGCGAAAGCGCAGCCTGGCCAGCGGGAACGCCGCAAGCACCCCGGCAACGAGCGAGCACAGCACGGCGCCGACCGTCACGATGAGACTGTTCGACAGGTGCGTGAGGAAGCCCGGCTTCTCCCACGCGCTCACGAAGTTGTCGAACGTCACCGACAGCGGGATCAGGTCGTAGTCCGGCGTCAGCAGCGCGGTCGACGGCTTGAGCGAGCTGGTCAGCAGCCAGTAGGTGGGGAAGGCGAAGAACAGCGCCACCACCACGCCGACCGTGTTCAGCGCGATCCGCTGACCCTTGGTCTTCACCGTGCCTCCTCTTTCGCTCCGCAAGCTCCGCTCATGAAACGTCAGCCTCCCGACTGCGCAGCAGCAGCTGCAGGTAGCGCGCGGTGAGCACGACGAGGACGAGGATCATCAGGACCGCGACCGCCGACGCGATGCCGAAGTGCCGCCCGGCGATGCCCCGCAGGTACAGCAGGACCGGCAGCGTGGTGCTCTCGCCGTCCGGCCCGCCGCCGCGGATCGCCCAGACCTGCGCGAACACCTTGAAGTCCCAGATCACCGACAGGAACGTGGCGAGCGTGACCAGCGGCCGGATCGCCGGCCAGGACACGGTCGTGAACGACTGCCATGCGGTCGTGCCGTCCATCGCCGCCGCCTCGTACAGCTCGCGTGGCGCCTGCAGCAGGCCCGCGTAGATCGTGAAGCAGACGAACGGCACGGCCTGCCACAGGATCAGAAGACCGATCACGGTGAGGGTGCTCGTGCCGGACGAGAACCACGAGTAGCCCTGGAACGAGTCGAAACCCAGCTTCACCAGCGTCTTGTTGAGGATCCCGTACTGCTGGTCGAAGATCCACTGGAACACCGTGGTGGTCGCGAGGATCGGCGTCGCCCACGCCAGCACGAGCGTGACCTGCACGAACACCCGGACCGGGCCGGAAACGTGCCGCATGAGCAGCGCGATCAGCAACCCGGCGACGACCGTGCCCGCCACGACCGCGCCCGTGAACACGATCGTCCGCAGGGTGATCGTCCAGAACTCCGGGTCGGACAGCACCTTCGCGTAGTTGTCGAACCCGACCCAGACCAGTTCGCCGCGCACCAGCTCACCGAGGTCGAGCTTGCGGAAGCTGATGCCGATGACCTGGATGGCGGGCCAGGCGAGCAGCACCAGCATCACGATCACGGCCGGTGCGAGGAGCAGATAGGGGATCGTCTTCTCACCGAGTCCGACGCGCTTGCGCCCCGACGCGCGCGCCGGTGCCGGCGGGGAGGTCCCCGCCGGCACCTTGGTGTGGATGGTTGCCGTCATCAGCCGGTGAAGGCGGCGTCCAGCGCGGTGTCCGCGTCCTTGGTCGCGGTGTCGATGTCCTTTGTGCCGGTGAGGTAGGCGGTGAGCATGTCCTTCAGCGGGTTCTGACCTGCCTCGATGGTCGCCCACGTCGGGGTGGCCGGGACCGACCGGCCGTTCTTCGACGCTTCCGCCATCGCCTTGCTGACCGGGTTCGCGTCCAGCGCGGACAGGTCGGTCGAGGCACCCGGCACCATGCCGGCCTCGGCGAACTGCGTCTGGTACTTGTCGGACAGCATCAGGCGCAGGTAGTCCTTCGCGAGCTCCGGGTTCTTGCTGTTGAGCGGGATCGCGAGGTTCGAGCCGCCCTGGAACACGGGCGCGGTCTCCCCGGCGTTCTTCGACGGGATCGGGAACGCGGAGCTGCTCTTCTCGATGTCCGGGTTGTCCTTCGCGGCGGTGCCCAGCTCCCACGGCAGCGCGACCATCATGGCGACCTTGCCCTGGCCGTAGATGCCTGCCTGCTCGGGGTTCTGCTCGTCGTTGTCCTTCGGCGCGGTGGTGCCCGACGCCTCGACCAGCTCCTTGTAGAACTCGAGACCGGCCTTGGCCTCGTCGGAGCTGACGGTCGCCTTGAACTCGGTGCCCTTCGCCTCGGCGATGTCGCCGCCCTCGTCGTAGATGAAGGACAGCAGCGTGTACCAGTTCTGGCCGGGCAGGTAGAGCGCCTGGAACTGCGGGTCACTGCCGAACTTGGCGCGCAGCTTGGTGATCGCGTCGAGCCACTCCTGGCGCGAGGTCGGCGGTGCGGTGATGCCGGCCTGCTCGAACATGTCGGTGCGGTAGATGACCGAGCGGTTCGCGGCGTAGAACGGCGTGGAGTACTGCTTGCCGTCCCACTCGCCGGAGGCCTTCAGCGAGTTCAGCCACTGGTCGCCGTTCATGCTGTCGACGTCACCGGTCAGGTCGGTCAGCACGCCGTCGTCCGCGAACGATGGCGCCTGGGTGTTGCCGAGCTCGATGACGTCCGGCGGGTCCTGGCTGGCCAGGGCCGTGGTGAGCTTGTCCTGGATGCCGTTCCACTCCTGGACCTCGTACTTGACGGTGACCTGGTCGTTCGCGCCCTCGAACTCCTTGTTGAGGGCGTCGGTCAGGGTCTCGGGAGCCGAGCCGTTCATCAGCCAGACCGTCAACGTGCGCGGGCCGCCGCTGCTCTCTTCGCTGCTGCCGCCCCCCGAGCCGGCACAGCCGGCCGTGGCTAACGCGATGGCCGCGGCACCGGCCATCACCTTCGTCAAGCGCTTCACGATCTTGTCCTTCCATGCGCTGGCCGCGCGATCACCCAGTGGTATAGACCTACTGGTATAGACCTAGTGGTTTAGACCAATGGGTGAACTTTGGGCGCACGAGGGCGCTGTGTCAAGACAAACCTGGAAGACGTTGCCGGTCTGTTTTGGTTACACGTCAACGAGATGTGCGATTGGTGCGAGAACTACTCACGTATTCGGGTGGGCGGGGCGCGGGGGCGGCGTGTGGGAGGCCGTCTCCGCAAGTCGCACACCTACCGGGCGGCAGGTACGCGATTTGGGCGAGGGGTGGCCTCCGGCCCCCGGTTGCCAGCCTACGACCGGGCACCGACGGCGACGGTCGATCGTGGGCCGTCCTGTGGACAGATCACCCGGCTGTGGACAACTCGCCACGATCGCGTCTTGGCAGGTCAGAACTGTCGGTGGCCTGCCGTAGCGTGGTTCGAGGGGGCCGGCGGCCACGCCCGGCACCGTGGGCGGCGGAGAGGAGTCCGCTTCGCCTAGGGTTGGGTCGTGAGTACACATTTCAATGTCGTGGTTCTCGGGGCCGGACCCGGTGGGTACGTGGCCGCGGTGCGGGCGTCGCAGCTGGGGCTCTCGACCGCGGTCATCGAGGAGAAGTACTGGGGCGGTGTCTGCCTCAACGTCGGCTGCATCCCGTCCAAGGCGCTCCTGCGCAACGCGGAGCTGGCGCACATCTTCACCACCGAACAGAAGACGTTCGGCATCCAGGTCGACGGCACCGTCCGGTTCGACTTCGGGACCGCACACGCGCGCAGCCGCACCGTCGCCGACGGGCGGGTCAAGGGCGTGCACTACCTGATGAAGAAGAACGGCATCACGGAGTTCACCGGCCGCGGCACGTTCACCGGCCCGAACGAGATCGAGGTGAACGGCGAGACCGTCACCTTCGACAACTGCATCATCGCCGCGGGCGCCTCCGCGAAGTTGCTGCCCGGCACGTCGCTGTCCGAGCGGGTCGTGACCTACGAGGAGCAGATCCTCACCGACGAGCTGCCCGGCAGCATCATCATCGCGGGCGCGGGCGCGATCGGCGTCGAGTTCGCCTACGTGCTCGCCAACTACGGCGTCGACGTCACGATCGTCGAGTTCCTCGACCGGATGGTGCCGCTCGAGGACGCCGAGGTGTCCAAGGAGCTGGCGCGCCACTACCGCAAGCTCGGCGTCACCGTGCTGACCGGCACGAAGGTCGAGTCGATCGACGACTCCGGCGACCAGGTCACCGTCGAGGTGTCCACCAAGGGCGAGCGCAAGACGCTCAAGGCCGACAAGGTCATGCAGGCCATCGGGTTCCAGCCGAACATCGAGGGCTACGGCCTGGAGAACACCGGCGTGGCGACCACCGAGCGCGGCGCCATCGACGTGGACGAGCGCAGCCGCACGAACGTCCCGCACATCTTCGCGATCGGCGACGTGACCGCGAAGCTCATGCTGGCCCACAACGCGGAGGCCATGGGCATCGTCGCGGCCGAGACCATCGGCGGCGTCGAGACCATGGCGATCGACTACCGCATGGTCCCGCGCGCCACCTTCTGCCAGCCGCAGATCGCGAGCTTCGGCTACACCGAGGAGCAGGCCCGCGAGGCCGGCTATGACGTGCAGGTCGCGAAGTTCCCGTTCACCGCGAACGGCAAGTCGCACGGCCTCGGCGACACGCGCGGCTTCGTGAAGCTGCTGTCGGACAAGAAGTACGGCGAGCTGCTCGGCGGCCACCTGATCGGCCCGGACGTCACCGAACTGCTGCCCGAGCTGACGCTGGCCCAGCAGTGGGACCTCACCGTCCACGAGGTCGCACGCAACATCCACGCGCACCCCACGCTGAGCGAGGCCGTCAAGGAAGCGGTTCACGGCCTGGCGGGCCACATGATCAACCTCTGACCCGGCGCGGCCGGAAGGGCCCCTTCAGGACGGTCACCGTCTCGAAGGGGCCTTCAGCGCATCAGGCCTCGCCGCCGCGGAGGACGGGGCGGAGCGCGTCCAGCACGCCAGGGTCCTCGATCGTCGAGGGGACCGGCTCGTCGCGGCCGTTGGCGATGCCGCGCATCGTCTTGCGGAGGATCTTCCCGGAACGGGTCTTCGGCAGGCCGTCGACGACCGAAACGTCGCGGAACGCGGCCACCGGGCCGATGTCGCGACGGACCGCGGCCACCAGCTCCGACCGCAGCGTCTCCTCGTCGATGTCCACGCCCGCCTTCAGCACCACCAGCCCGCGCGGCAGCTGCCCCTTCACCGCGTCCGCGACCCCGATCACCGCACACTCCGCCACCGCGGGGTGCGACGCCAGCACCGCCTCCATCGACCCGGTCGACAGGCGGTGCCCGGCCACGTTGATCACGTCGTCGGTGCGGCCCATGACGAACACGTACCCGTCCTCGTCGACGTAGCCGCCGTCGCCGCTCAGGTAGTAGCCCTCGTAGCGGGACAGGTACGACTCGACGTAGCGGTCGTCGTCGCCCCACAGCGTCGGCAGGGTGCCGGGCGGCAGCGGCAGCCTGATCGCGATCGCGCCCTCCTCACCGCGCGGCATCTCGTTGCCGCCTCCGTCGAGGATCCGCACGTCGTAGCCCGGGACCGGCACGGACGGCGAACCCGGCTTGATCGGCAGATCGTCGAGGCCGCGCAGGTTCGCGCAGATCGGCCAGCCCGTCTCGGTCTGCCACCAGTGGTCGACTACCGGCACGCCGAGCTTGTCGCTCGCCCAGTGGTAGGTCTCGGGGTCCAGCCGCTCACCGGCCAGGAACAGCGTCTTGAAGCCGGACAGGTCGTACTTGGCCAGTTCCGCCGCGTCCGGGTCGACCCGCTTGATCGCGCGGAACGCCGTCGGCGCGGTGAACAGCGCCTTCGCCCTGTGCTCGGCGATGACCCGCCAGAACGCGCCAGCGTCCGGGGTGCCGACCGGTTTGCCCTCGTAGAGCAGGGTTGTCGCGCCGATCATCAGCGGGGCGTACACGATGTAGGAGTGACCTACGACCCAGCCGACGTCCGACGCGGTCCACCACACCTCGCCCGGGTGGAGGTCGTAGATGTTCGGCATCGACCACGCCAGCGCGACCGCGTGCCCGCCGTTGTCGCGGACCACGCCCTTCGGCTTACCGGTCGTGCCGGACGTGTACAGGATGTAGAGCGGATCGGTCGCCGCCACCGGCACGCACTCCGCGGGGGACGCCGTCGCGACGGCCTCGTCCCAGTCCACGTCCCGGTCGCCCAGGGTCGCGATGGCCTGCTCCCGCTGCAACACCACCACCGCGTCCGGCTGGTGCGCGGTGGCCGCCAGCGCCTCGTCGATGATCGGCTTGTACTCGACCACCCTCGTCGGCTCGATGCCGCAGGACGCCGCCACGATCACCTTCGGCGTCGCGTCCTCGATGCGGCTGGCCAGCTCCCGTGGCGCGAACCCGCCGAACACCACCGAGTGCACCGCGCCGAGGCGTGCGCAGGCGAGCATCGCGACGACCGCGCGTGGCACCATCGGCATGTAGATGATCACGCGGTCGCCCTTGCCGACCCCCAGGTCGCGCAGGACGCCTGCGAACACGGCCACCTCGTCACGCAACTCGCGGTAGGTGAAGGACGTCCTACTGTTCGTGACGGGGGAGTCGTGGATCAAGGCGGTCTGGTCCGCGCGACCATTGGCCACGTGCCGGTCGAGCGCGTTGTGGCAAGTGTTGAGCACACCGCCGGGGAACCAGCGGTACAGCGGGGCCGTCTTGTCGTCGAGGGCTCTGTCCGGCGGGTTTACCCAGTCGATCGACTCGGCGGCCGCCAGCCAGAAGGCTTCCGGGTCCGCGAGACTCCGTCGGTACGCGTCCTGGTAGCTACCCATGGAAAGTCAACTTAGCCCTCTGCGGCAACCTGGTCACCGTCGTCAGCGTCGACATAACAGCTCGACATAGGGTGGATCCACGAACGTGTTCGTCTGGTCTCATGGACTGAAGGGAGGAGAGGGACTGTGAATCTGCTTGTCGAGATGGGTAGTTCGCTGATCTCTCTCGCCCACGACCTCTTCCAGCCCAACTTCTGCCCTGGTGAATGGGTGTGGGCGACAGTGATGGCGGGTTTCCTGGTCGGGCTGCTGCCCGCGCTGGGCGCCGTGCTGATCGCACTCGTCCGCAAGGGCACGGGCAATACCTACAACCCCGTCACGCTCTCCGTGTTCGGCCTGATCGGAGGCGTGTTCGCGTTCCTGCTGCCGTGGCTGTACACGATGGGGACGTCCGAGACGTTCCTGACCGTGTACGGCAACCGGCGGGCCAACATCGCGCGCAACACCGGTACCGGGCTCACCATCCCCGAGGCCGACTCGATGGAGCGCGGTGTCTGTGGCTGGGTGGATCAGCAGGACTACTTCCTCGGCGGCAGGCCGACGGTGTACGAGGTGCTGTTCCACCCGTTCGAGAGCGGCCCGATGCTGCTGTTGCGGTACGCGATGTTGATCCTCGTGCCGGGCATCGCGCTGCTGTTCGTGTGGCTGCAGTCCCGCCTCGCGTTCCGGCGCGGGGCGAAGTGGCCCGGCCGGTTCTTCTGGGTGCCGTTCCTGGCCGCGCTGCTGCTGAGTGCCGCGGTGAAGGTCAACGTCGCGACCTACATGTGGGTCGGGCTGCTGCTGGCGAGCGTCCTCGGGATGCTGCCGTTGCTGGTGGTGGGGCCGCCGAGCTGGTCGGTCATCGAGCGGCGGCAGAAGGCGGAGGGCGCGGCCGAGCAGCGGCGTGCCGAGCAACGGGCGGAGCAGCAACGGGCCGCCCAACTGCCGCCGAGGCAACAGCAGCCGCCGCCCTACGTGCCACCGCCACCGCCGCCGCCGTACGTGCCGCCGTCGCAGTCCCAGCCGGCGCGGACGCCGCCGCCGACGAAGGTGGCGCCGCAGATGCCGGAGCCGGAACCGGACCGGCAGGCGCTCGCCGCGCTGGCCGCCGACCCGGGGCCGCTGCCGTTCGCGTCGGAGAAGCCGACGACGGTGCTCAAGCCGTCGACGGGGCGGTTCCAGCGGTTGCGCCAGCTCGGCACCGGCGGGTTCGGCACCGTGTGGCTCGCGAAGGACACGCAGCTCAACCGCACCGTCGCGATCAAGATGGCGCACGCGCCGGACGCCGAGACCGAGGAGCGCATGCTGCGGGAGGCGCGGGCGCTGGCCGCCGTGCACCACCCGAACTGCGTGCGGGTGTACGACATCGTGTCCGAGGCCGACGGGCTCGGGCTGATCATGGAGTACATCGAGGGCGAGCAGCTCGCGGAGGTCGTGCACGGCAAGAGCACGCTGTCCGACCTGCAGGCCGCGCGGCTGTGGCTGACGATGGCGGGCGCGTTGATGGCCGCACACGCCAAGGGCGTCCTGCACCGGGACGTGAAGCCGGCGAACGTGATCGTCGACCCGGACGGCAACCCGCACCTGATCGACTTCGGGATCGCGCGCTCCAAGGGTGATCAGACGCTGACCGCCGCCGGGATGATGGTCGGCACGCCGGACTTCCTCGCGCCGGAGACGGCGACCGGTGCGCAGGCGACACCCGCGTCGGACGCGTGGCAGCTGGCCGCGACGGTGAGCTTCGCGCTGGCCGGGAACCCGCCACGCGGGGTCCGGGAGAACGCGATGGCGGCACTGATGGCGGCGGCGAAGGCCGAGCCGCTGTCACAACTACCGCACCGGAGCACACACCTGCGACTACTGACCGCGTCCCTGGACAAGGACCCGGCCCGTCGGCCCACTCTGGCAGCCATCCAACGGGAAATGACCGCATGGATCGCCCGCGCAGGCCAGGAAACAGCAGGCCCAGTAACACAGGTAGTCCCAAGAACCCAAATAAACCCAAGCAACTAACCCCGCGAGTCCACGGTTCGGAACCCGCGAGTCCACGGTTCGGAACCCGCGAGTCCACGGTTCGGAACTCGCGAGTCCACGGTTCGGAACTCGCGAGTCCACGGTTCGGAACTCGCGAGTCCACGGTTGGGGACTCGTGAGTCCACGGTTGGGGACTCGTGAGTCCACGGTTGGGGACTCGCGAGTCTGCCGTTCAGGACATCCGAGTTGGCGGTTCGGCTCTAACGCTGTTCGACCCGAAACGCCAACTCATCGGTCCCGAACCGAAGACTCGCGGGTTCCGAACCGTGGACTCGCGGGGTCTGAAGCGTGGACTCGCGGGGGTTCAGGTGGGTTAGCGCCAGCTTGGGAGCCATAGTTCGGATTGCCAGTGGCCTTCTGTGATGGAGTCGCCGTTCAGGATTGGCCACAGCCAGACGAAGTTGGCGACTACCAGGCCCACGTACAGGGCGACTACGAGCATGCCGGTGCCGCGGCGTTCGTAGCCGTCTCGCACCGTGCCCATGATCTGGCCGAGGACCAGGACTATGCCCAGTACCAGGAACGCGGCCATCGGGGTCGCGTAGAAGAAGTACATCTGGCGGTCCAGGTTGGTGAACCACGGCAGCAGGCAGGTCAGGTACGCGACCACGACCGCCGCGTAGCGCCAGTCCAGCCTGCCGATCATCCGCCACAGGCCCCAGCCAAGCACCGGCAGTGACACCCACCAGAGAGCCGGCGTGCCGATCAGCATGGTGGCGCTGACGCACCGCTTCTCACCACAGGAAATGGTGCCGCTGTCGTAGTAGTAGAGCATCGGGCGCAGGCCCATCGGCCACGTCCACGGCTTCGACTCCCACGGGTGCTGGCTCGTCGCCGGTGTCTTGAGGTTCTCGTGGAAGTCCAGGACGTTGCCCGAGTACTGCCACAGCGACCGCAGCGCCGTCGGCAGGAAGTCGTACCAGCCGTGGTGGTTCGCCGCGTCCGCGAGGTGGCGGTCGACGCCCGTCTCGGACATCATCCAGCCCCACCACGTCGCCAGGTACACGAGCAGCGCGACGCCGACCAGCGCCCACAGACCCGGCAGCACGTCCCGCACGATCGAGCCCACCCACGGCCGCGCCACCCCCGCGGAACGCCGGGCCGTCGCGTCCCAGAGGACCGTCATCAGGCCGAACGCCATGACGAAGAACACACCGGACCACTTCGACCCGCACGCCAGGCCCAGCGACACCCCGGCCAGGAAGCGCCACCAGCGAAAGCCCAGCCACGGCCCGTACGCCGTCTCGTTGGCCCAGCCCTCGCGGACCGCCACCGCCAGCCGTTGCCGCACCTGATCTCGGTCGAGCAGAAGGCAGCCGAACGCCAGCAGTACGAAGAACGCCAGGTAGATGTCGAGCATGCCCATGCGGCTCTGCACGTGGGACACGCCGTCGCAGATCAGCAGCACACCCGCGATGCCGCCCAGCAGCGTCGACCGGGTCAGGCGGCGGGCGATGCGGATGATCAACAGGATCATCAGCGCACCGGCGAGCGCCGCGGTGAAGCGCCAGCCCCAGCCGTTGTAGCCGAACAGGAACTCGCCGACCGCGATCAGCTGCTTGCCGAACGGCGGGTGGACGGTCAACTCGTAGGCGGGGTTGTCCTCGTACCCGCCGTTGCGCAGCATCTCCCACGCCTGCGGCACGTAGTGCTTCTCGTCGAAGACCGGCGTGCCCTTGTCGGTGGGAAAGCCCAGGTTCTGGAACCGGACGAGGCCGCCGAGGATCGCAAGGAAGCCCGCGACCAGCCAGCCACGGAGGCGGTCGGCCGGCATGGGCTTGCCGATCAGGTGGATCTCGGCGAGGTCACCCTCGGACAGCGGTCTCCCGCCCGCGCCACCCAGGTCGGGTGTTTCCGCGGTTCGGCGGGTGACGGTGAGGCTCACGTCGCCCCCTCACCGGCTCGGTGTCGCCGCTCGCGGTCGCCCTGTGTCATTGGTTCGCGCGCAAGCTCCCTCACGGGCAGACATCGTAGGCGGCCGCATGTGGCATCCGCGTCGGGATCGCCGAGTCGGGCCGTGTTGACTGTCGGTGATGGCTGAACACGCTGGACCCGATGGCAGGCTGGTGCTCGCGGCGACCCCGCTAGGGGACTCGCGGGACGCGTCTCCGCGTCTCGCCGAGGCCCTGCGCGGCGCGGACGTGATCGCCGCGGAGGACACCCGCAGGACCCGCGCGCTCGCCGCCGCGCTCGGCGCGGCCCCGACCGGCAGGGTGGTGAGCTTCTACGACGCCGTCGAGACCAGCCGCATCGGTGGGCTGGTGGCGGCCGTCGAGCAGGGACAGACCGTCCTGCTCGTCACCGACGCGGGCATGCCAAGCGTGTCCGACCCCGGGTTCCGCCTGGTCGCGGCCTGTGTGGAGAAGGGCCTGCCGGTCACCTGCCTGCCGGGCCCGTCCGCGGTCACGACCGCGCTCGCACTGTCGGGGCTGCCGTGCGAGCGGTTCTGCTTCGAGGGATTCGCGCCGCGCAAGGACGGGGAGCGGCGGCGGTTCTTCACGGCGCTCGCCGACGAGCCGCGCACGGCCGTGTTCTTCGAGTCGCCGCACCGGATCGCCGCGACCCTGGCGACCGCGGCCGAGGTGCTTGGCGCGGACCGGCGGGCGGCGGTGTGCCGGGAGCTGACGAAGACGTATGAGGAGATCCGCCGCGGCGGCCTCGGTGAGCTGGCCGAATGGGCAGAGGACGGCGTGCGCGGCGAGATCACCGTCGTGGTGGCGGGCGCGCCGCCCCGGCAGCGGGACATCGGGGACCTGGCGGAAGAGGTCCGCCGCCTCGCGGACGATGGCATGCGGCTCAAGGACGCGGCCGCGCAGGTCGCCGCCGCGCACGGGGTGAGCAAGAAGGCGCTGTACGACGCCGCGCTTTCCGTTTGACCTGGAGTGCGCTCCAGGGTGTTGGGTGGAATCGACACCCACACCGGAGGAGGAGCACGTGGACAAGCGCACGCTCGGTGACCTGGAGGTTTCGGCACTCGGGCTCGGCTGCATGGGCATGTCGCAGATCTACGGGCCTGCCGACGACACCGAGTCGATCGGGGTCGTCCACCGTGCGATCGAGCTGGGCGTGACCTTCCTCGACACGGCCGACGTCTATGGCGAGGGCCACAACGAGGAGCTGGTGGGCCGCGCCATCGCGGACCGCCGCGACCAGGTGGTGCTGGCCACCAAGTTCGGCATCCGCCGCATCGTGGGCGGCGGGGTGGTCGAGGTCGACGGCAGTCCGGAGTACGTCCTCGGCGCGATCGACCGGTCACTGACCCGGCTCGGCGTGGACACGATCGACCTCTACTACCTGCACCGGCGCGACCCGGACGTGCCGATCGAGGACACCGTCGGCGCGATGGCGGAGCTGGTGACCGAGGGCAAGGTGCGCCACCTCGGCCTGTCCGAGGTGAACGCGGAGACGCTACGCAAGGCGCACGCGGTGCACCCGATCACCGCCCTGCAGTCGGAGTACTCGCTGTTCAACCGCGACTTCGCGGCCGCGGTCCTGCCGACCGCGATCGAGCTGGGCGTGGGCGTCGTGCCGTACTCGCCGGTGGGCCGCGGCATGCTGACCGGCGACCTCGACACGATGCGCAACCTGCCAGACGACGACTTCCGCCGCGGCCTGCCGCAGTTCCAGGGCGAGAACCTGGCCAGCAACATCGCGCTGGCGGAACGTGTCCACGGCGTCGCGAAGACCCTCGGTGTGACGCCGGTCCAGGTGGCGCTCGCGTGGCTGCTCGCGCAGGACGAGCACGTCGCGCCGATCCCGGGCACCAAGCGGGTGAAGTACCTGGAGGAGAACGCGGGCGCGGCCGACGTGACGCTGACCGAGGGCCAGCTGGCGGAGATCACGTCGGCCATCCCGGCAGGCGCGGTGTCCGGCGCCCGCTACACCCCGGAGGGCCTGCGGGCCGTCAACCGCTAGGTGTTCTCCTTCTGGAAGGTCCGCGCGCCCCACCACACGGCGAGCACGGTGATCACCAACAGCACGACACTGCCGGTGAGCAGGCCGTCCACGGAGAAGTCACCCCGGAACGACGCGCGTTCGGCGTCCATCACGTGTGCGAACGGGTTGATCCGCGACAGCACGTACAGCCATCGCGGCGCGAGGTCCGTGGTGATCGGGATCAGAATGCCGGTGAGCAGCAGCAACGGCACCGAGATCGTGGTGAGCAGCGCGGGGAACGCCTCCTCGTTGCGCACCAGCAACGCCATCGCGTACGACGCCGAGGACAGCGTGACCGCCAGCAGCATCACCATGATCAGGCACAGCAGCACCCCGCTGACCGGCGCACGCATGCCGAACACCAGGTAGGCCACCAGCAACAGCAAAAGCGCCTGCACCACCAGCTGGACGGTGTCGTGCAGGACGCGGCCCAGCAGCAGCGCCAGCCGCGACACCGGCGTCACCCGAAGTCGTTCGACGACCCCGTTGCGCAGGTCGCTCAGCAGCGCGAACCCGGCGAACAGGCTGCCGAACAACCCGAGCTGCACCAGCAGCGCGGGCGCGAGGATCTGCCAGCTGTCACCGGGTGGGAAGCCGGGCGTCGAGGAGACGATCTTCTCCATCAGCGGCCCGAACAGCATCAGGTACAGCAGCGGCTGCATGATCCCGATCAGCACCCACGCGGGGTTGCGCAGCGAGATCGCCATGTGGCGGCGGAAGACCAGCCAGGTGTCAAGCAACATCGGCAGCCCCTTCCGCGTCGCGAAGGGAGCGCCCGGTCATGGTCAGGAACACGTCGTCCAGCGACGGCCGCTGCACCTGCAGCGAGGTCATCGGGATCCCCTTCCCGTCGAGCGCGCGCAGCAGTTCTGGCAGCGCGGTGTCGCCGCGTGGCACCCGGAAGCGCACGGTGTTCTCCACGGTCGTCACGTCGGTGGCGCCGGGCAGCTGGGCCGCGACCTCGGCCGCGTCGGCGACCGACTCGGCGGGCACGTCGACCGCGACACCGTCGCCGGACACCTGTGCCTTCAGCTCGTCGGGCCTCCCCTCCGCGACGATCCTGCCGTTGTCGATCACGAGGATCCGGTCGCACAGCGAGTCGGCTTCCTCGAGGTAGTGCGTGGTGAGGAAGACGGTCACGCCGTGTGCTGCCCGCAGGGCGCGGATGTGCTCCCACAGGTTCGCCCTGCTCTGCGGATCGAGCCCGGTGGTCGGCTCGTCGAGGAACACGAGGCCGGGGGAGTGGATCAGCCCGAGCGCGATGTCCAGCCGCCGCTTCTGGCCGCCGGACAGCGTGCGCACGAACCGCTGTTCGAGGCCGGCGATGTCGAGCTGTTCGGACAGCTCCGCGCCGCGCCGGACGGCTTCCGCCTTGGACAGCCCGTAGAACCGGCCCTGGATCTCGATCTCCTCGATCACCCGGCACTCGGGCGCGGTGCCGCCGCCCTGGGCCACGTACCCGATCTTCTTGCGCACCCCGACCGGGTCGGCGAGCAGGTCGACGCCGCCGACCGTCGCGGTCCCCGCGGTGGGGCGCAGGAGGGTGGTGAGCATGCGCAGTGTGGTGGTCTTGCCCGCCCCGTTGGGGCCGAGGAACCCGACCAGCTCACCGGCGTGGACGTCGAGGTCGACCCCTCGTACGGCCTCGACGTCACGGCCCCGGGCCTTGAAGGTCCGCGCGAGACCGCGTGCTTCGATCATGCCTGTCCTTTCGTAGTCAAGTTTGACTAGAGCGCGGACAGCATGACCCTGTGGCGTGCGTTAGTCAAACTTGTTTAGTTGGCGTGCCGAAGGCGGCTTCCCCGTCGTCCGCCATCACGTAGCCGCCGGACTCGAGGCGCGCCACCAGCCCGCGCAGCCACTCGTCCGTCGCGTCCATCGACGCCAGCCACAACCGGTACAGCTCCCCGACGTGTTCCGGCTGGCCCCAGCCCGACCCGTGCTCCAGCAGGTCCCGCGCGCTCGCCCGCTGCCCGGCGAGCTGGGTGATCCGGTGGCGCAACAGGCTCAGCGCCTTCGCCCTCGGCAGCGCGGGCAGGAACGTCACCGCGGCGGCCAGCCGGTACGCGCCCTGCGCCGAGTCGTCGCTCTCCGCCAGGTACTTGGCGAGCAGCAGCTGGAACTCGGTCTCGCCGTCCGGCGTGAGCCGGTAGGCGGTGCGGTCCGGGCCGCCGGGCTGGTCGTCGGTCGGGACCACCTCCAGCAGCCGGTCGGTCTCCATCTTCTTCAGCGCGTGGTAGATCGACCCGGGCGCGACGTTCGCCCACTTGTCCGCGGACCAGGACAGCAGCTCACGCCGCACCTGGTACCCGTGCGCACTGCCGTACATGCGCACGACCCCGAGCACCAGCAACCGCGTGGCCGACACCCCTGCCTCCCTGCAACCCGTTCGAACTCGGTAGACGCTGCTCCGTAGGCTATTCCGACATGAGCAACCCCGTGCTGACAGCGGTGGCCTGGCCCTACGCCAACGGTCCCCGCCACATCGGTCATGTGTCCGGATTCGGAGTCCCGTCCGACGTCTTCTCCCGGTACATGCGCATGGCCGGGCACAAGGTGCTCATGGTGTCCGGTACCGACGAGCACGGCACGCCGATCCAGGTCCAGGCCGACAAGGAGAACGCGACGCCGCAGCAGACCGTCGACAAGTACTCCCGCCAGATCGGTGGCGACCTGCAGGGGCTCGGGCTGTCCTACGACCTGTTCACCCGCACCACGACGGGCAACCACTACAAGGTCGTGCAGGACCTGTTCAAGGCGTTGTGGCGCAACGGATACGTCATCCCGAAGACCCAGCTCGGCGCCATCAGCCCGTCGACCGGCCGCACGCTGCCCGACCGTTACATCGAGGGCACCTGCCCCATCTGCGGCTACGAGAGCGCCCGCGGCGACCAGTGCGACAACTGCGGCAACCAGCTAGACCCCGCCGATCTCAAGAACCCGCGCTCGAAGATCAACGGTGAGACGCCGGAGTTCGTCGAGACAGAGCACCTGTTCCTCGACCTGCCGTCGTTCGCCGGCTCGCTGGGGACCTACCTCCAGTCCCGGCAGGACTGGCGGCCGAACGTGCTCAAGTTCAGTCAGAACCTGCTCGGCGACCTCAAGCCCCGCGCCATCACCCGCGACCTCGACTGGGGTGTGCCGATCCCCCTGGACGGGTGGAGCGACCGGCCGATGAAGCGGTTCTACGTGTGGTTCGACGCCGTCATCGGTTACCTGTCGGCGTCCGTCGAGTGGGCCCGCAGGACCGGCGACGACGACGCGTGGCAGGAGTTCTGGACCAACCCCGACGCCCAGGGTTACTACTTCATGGGCAAGGACAACATCGTCTTCCACTCACTGATCTGGCCGTCGCTGCTGCTCGGCCAGAACGGCGCGGGCGACAAGGGCGGCGAGCCGGGCTCCTTCGGCACGCTGAACCTGCCGACCGAGGTGGTGTCGTCGGAGTTCCTGAAGATGAGCGGCGCCAAGTTCTCGACCTCCAGGGGCACCGTCATCTACGTGCACGACTTCCTGCGTGAGTTCGGGCCGGACAGCCTGCGCTACTTCATCTCGGTCGCGGGCCCCGAGACCCAGGACGTCGACTTCACGTGGGAGGAGTTCGTCCGCCGCACCAACTTCGAGCTGGCCAACGAGTGGGGCAACCTGGTCAACCGGTCGATCTCGATGGCGCACAAGAACGTCGGCGCCATCCCGAACCCGACCGCGCTCACCGACGACGACGAGACGCTCAAGGCGTTGTCGCGGGGTGCGTTCACCGTCGTGGGCGACCACCTGCGGAGCTCGCGGTTCAAGCAGGCCGCGTCGGAGGCCATGCGCGTGGTCAGCGCGGCGAACAAGTACATCTCCGACCAGGAGCCGTGGAAGCGCAAGGACGACGTGGCCCGCCGCGACACGATCCTGCACACCGCGTTGCAGGTCGTGCAGGACGCCAACACGCTGCTGACCCCCTTCCTGCCGCACGCCTCGCAGAAGATCCACGAGGCGCTGGGCGGCACCGGTGTGTGGGCGGCGCAGCCTGAGCAGCGCGACGTCGAGGACCTCGACGTGCCCGGCCAGATCAACCCGATCCTGACCGGTGACTACGCGGGCGAGCAGGCGACGTGGTCCTCGACGCCCATCGAGGTCGGCCGTCCGCTGGACAAGCCGTCCCCGCTGTTCACGAAGCTGGACCCCAAGCTCGGCGAGACCGGGCCGGAGTGGGCGCCGGTCGTCAGCTGATGGGCAAGCGTGAAGGGGAGCGTCCTCCGGTCCCGGAGGCGCTCCCCGTGCCCATCGTCGACGCCCACACGCACCTGGACGCCTGTGGCGCCAAGGACGCGGCAGGCGTCGCCGAGCTGGTCGACCGGGCAGCGTCGGCGGGCGTGACACGGGTCGTGACGGTCGCGGACGACCTCGCGGCGGCTCGGTGGGCCGCGCGGGCCGCGACGTGGGACGAGCGCGTGTGGGCGGCCGTCGCGGTCCACCCGACGCGCACGGCGGCGTTCACCGACGCCGACCGCGCCGAGATCGAGGCCCTCGCCCGGCAGCCGCGCGTGGTGGCCGTGGGGGAGACCGGTCTCGACTACTACTGGGACTACTCGCCGCCGGAGGCGCAGCAGGAGGCGTTCCGCTGGCACATCGACCTCGCCAAGCGGGTCGGCAAGCCGCTGATGATCCACGACCGGGACGCCCACGAGGACATCTACCGCATCCTGGAGGAGGAGGGGGCGCCGGAGAAGGTCGTCTTCCACTGCTTCTCCGGGGACGCGGAGTTCGCCCGCCGGTGCGCCGACAAGGGGTACGTGCTGTCGTTCGCGGGAACCGTCACATTTCGCAACGCGCAGCCCCAACGTGACGCGGCCGCACTCATTCCCACTTACCAGATCCTCATCGAGACCGACGCGCCGTTCCTGACGCCGCATCCGTTCCGCGGCAGGCCGAACGAGCCGTACTGCGCCGCGTACACGGCCCGTGCCATTGCGCAGCTCAGGAAGGTCGATGTGGCGGAGCTGGCCGCCGAGGTCACCGCGACCGCTGAACGCGTGTTCGAACTCTCCGGGGCTACGTCCAGTGAACCCTTTGATCGCGAAGGGTGAGCGTTACAACGATCGGGTGACGCTCGCTACTCCATTCGTGGAGTGAGCAGGATCACGACACCCATCGAAGTGTTTGCGCAACCTGCCCGTCACCGTTACTGTCCCGTGACCGTACCCAGGACGAGGATGTTCGGGGGGAAAGCCCGTGGTGAGGCCGGAGTTGGTCGGGGACCGGTGGCCAGCCGCGGGGAGTCGTAACAAACGAAAGCGCGTATGCCGCGCAGTAGATGGGCACGGCTACGGCCTTCTGGAGGTATCGACCCAGTGACTGGTTCCGGAAACAGACCGGTTGGTAACGGCTTCGCCGACACCGATTGGTTCACCCCGGTCGTAGCCGGCGCGGCCACCAGCACCGCAGTCCTCGACGGGGACTTCCGTGCGTGGCGTTCCGAGTTCCCCGACTTCCACGAGCTGCCGGACGCCGACGAGAGCGCCTACTCCGGCTCCCTCGCGATCACGGACCAGGACGTCCGGGTCGCGCTCGGCCCGCAGGCCGACGAGCTCATGGCGGCGGCCGACGTCGACGTCGACGAGCTCATCCGGCTGATCAACGCCGAGACCACCGTCCTGCCCGTCATCCCGGACGCACTGACGCCGGACGGGCGCGCGTACGCGCTGCCGCTGACCGAGACCGACGATGCTCCGCCCGAGGTCGTCACCGGCATCAGGCGCTGGAAGAAGTCGGTCCTCAAGGCGACCATCGCCTCGATCCTGGTGTCGCTGATCGGCGGCGGTGCCGCGGCGATCGCGATGAACAAGTCCGTCACGGTCGACATCGACGGTGAGGCCCACCAGGTCAGCACGTACGCCGACACGGTCGGCGAGGTGCTCGAGGACGAGGGCATCGCCGTCGGCAGTCACGACGCGCTCTCCCCGTCCCCCTCCGCCGCGATCAACGACGACGGCAAGATCGTCCTCCAGCGCGGCCGCCAGATCCACATGACGATCGACGGCGAGAAGCGGGACCTGTGGGTCCGCTCCACCACCGTCGGCGAGGCGCTGCAGCAGCTGAACCTGTCGACCGAGGGCGCGAAGCTCTCGCACGACGAGAACCACGAGATCCCCCTCAACGGGATGTCGCTCGAGGTCAAGACCCTCAAGAACATCACGTTCTTCGACGGCGGCAACGCCCCGAAGGGGATGAAGACCAACGCGGTCACCGCCGGTGAGCTGCTCAAGGACCTGAAGCTCTCGCTCGGTCCCGAGGACACCATCACCCCGGCCTCGGACCTCAAGATCACCGACGGTGCCGAGGTGCGGATCACCCGCAACGGCGTCACGGTCATCAACCAGACCGAGAAGGTCGAGCCGCCGGTCCAGGAGATCGAGGACCCGAACGCCGACGAGGGCACCGAGGTCGTCGTCGACCCGGGTGCCGAGGGCGAGCGCATCGCGACCTACCGCATCACCGTGAAGAACGGCAAGGAGACCGGTCGCGAGGAGATCGGCTCCAAGGTCACCAAGGAAGCCAAGCCCAAGGTCGTCCGCGTCGGCACCAAGGAGCCCCCGGTCCCGGTCATCTCGGACGGCGAGGTGTGGGACCGGCTCGCGCACTGCGAGGCCACCGGCAACTGGGCCATCAACACCGGCAACGGCTACTACGGCGGCCTGCAGTTCAACAAGAGCACCTGGGACGCCAACGGCGGCGGCATGTACGCCGAGTACCCGCACCAGGCGAGCCGTGAGCAGCAGATCGCGATCGCGACCAAGGTCCGCGACAACCGCGGCGGCTACGGCGCATGGCCGCACTGCGCCAGCAAGCTCGGCCTGCCGACGTAGACCCCCTGGTTCCAGGCACTGTGGGCCGGCTCCCGTTCAGGGACCGGCCCACAGCCGCGTCGCGAGCGGGGCTGGCTACGCTTCGCGGGTGACTGAGGCTGACGTGAGTGCCCTCCTCGGGCCCGCCGAGATCCGGCGGCTGGCCGCGGCGCTGGACGTCCGCCCCACGAAGAAGCTCGGCCAGAACTTCGTCCACGACCCCAACACCGTGCGCCGCATCGTGACCGCAGCGGGCGTGACCGCCGACGACACCGTCCTCGAGGTCGGCCCTGGCCTCGGCTCGCTGACCCTGGCCCTGCTCCCCGCCGTCCGCGAGGTCGTGGCCGTCGAGATCGACCCCGTCCTCGCGGAGCGTCTCCCGAGGACCGTCGCGGAACGCGCGCCCGCCATCGCCGACCGGCTCACCGTCGTCAACGCCGACGCGCTCCGGGCCACCGCCGACCAGCTCCGCAACCCGACGGCACTCGTCGCGAACCTGCCCTACAACGTCTCCGTGCCCGTCGTGCTGCACCTGCTCGCCGAGCTGCCGACGATGCGCCGCGCTCTGGTGATGGTCCAGGCCGAGGTCGCCGACCGGATGGCAGCGGGCCCCGGTTCCAAGGTCTACGGCATCCCCAGCGTCAAGATCGCCTGGTACGCCGAGGCGCGCCGGGTCGCGACGGTGCCGAGGAGCGTCTTCTGGCCCGTCCCCAACGTCGACTCCGCGCTCGTCCTCCTCACCCGCCGCGAGCCGCCGGAAGGCGACCGCGCAGCGGTGTTCTCCCTGGTGGACGCTGCCTTCGCGCAGCGCCGCAAGACCCTCCGGGCAGCGCTCGCGACCTGGGCGGGAACGGCCGACCGGGCCGCCGACATCCTCACCCGGGCGGGGGTCGAACCGACCTCGCGCGGGGAAACGATCACGGTCGGTGAGTACGCCGCCATCACCCGAATGGCGGGTAAGGGCCGGCCGTAAGGGATGTGATCCTCCGAATATCAGGACTCAATTCGGCACGGCGTGGGTTGCGAAGTAGTGGGTTCGTCAGGTGTACTACTTGCAGATTTCCATCCCGAGCGGCCGAGAGACCTGGCTCTGAGACGCCGCAGCAACCACCCACCGCGGGCAGGTGCTACCGCCAGGAGCGATGGAGGAGTGAGAACGGTGCAGATCCTCACCACCAGGCGGGTCATCGACCAGTGCAAGCGCACGGTCACGGGCTGTCGTTGCATGCGCTCATCGATCTGAAGCTGATTCGAGCCAGCCGACTCCCCTGAGCCCCGACCGTGGGGCCACCTCACCTTCACGCGCGAGAGCCCGGCTCCGCGCGCGCCTGCTCTGGAGCACACATCGTGATCACCCTTGAGAACCTGACCAAGTCGTTCCGAAGTACTACCGGCGCCGTGGTCGCGCTGGATGACGTCAGCCTGAACGTCGAAGCCGGTGTGATCGCCGGCGTCGTGGGCCCCGCCGGGTCCGGCAAGTCCACCCTCGCCCGCGTGCTCGCCCTCCGCGAGCGTCCCGACAGCGGTGTCTTCCGCCTCGACGGGCTCAACACCGCGGCGCTCGACCCGCGCAGCCTCCGCGCGGCCCGCTCGCGCATCGGCGTCGTCCCGGCAGGCGAGTCGCTCCTCGCGCAGCGCACCGCGGCGGGCAACATCGCGCTCCCGCTCGAGCAGGCGGGCGTGGACGGTCCTCGCCGCCGCGAGAAGGTCGGCAAGCTGCTCGACCTGATCGGGCTCACCGACAAGGCCGCCATCTACCCCGACCAGCTCACCGCGGGCCAGCGGCAGCGGATCGCGATCGCGCGTGCGCTCGTCGGCGAGCCGACCGTGGTGCTGGCCGACGACCCGACCGGCGGCCTGGACGCCACCGGCGCCGCCGGTGTGCTCGCCGTGCTCGACCGGGCCCGCGCCGAGCTTGGCGCGACCGTCCTGGTCGCCACGACCGACGCCGGTGTGGTCCGCAAGATCGCCGACGACGTCGCGGTGCTGGAGGACGGCCGCATCCTCGAACAGGGCAGGCTGCTCGACCTCGTGCAGGACCCCGACAGCCGCGTCGCGCGGTCGGTGCTGCCCGCGATCGAGACCACCGCGCCCGGTGTCGCGGACATCGTGCTGGTGGGCTTCGCCTCGATCGGCGCGCTGCTGCCGGAGGCCGCGAGCCGGTTCGCCACCGAGATCACCGTGGCGGGCGGCGGCGTGACCAAGATCGGTGAGACGCCGGTGGCACGGTTCCGCCTCGGCATCACCGGTGACCGGACCGACGCGGCGCTGGGCTGGCTCGCCGAGCGGGGCGCATATGTCCAGCGTGCGCTCACCGGACCCCGGGCGGTCGCGGCGGCATAAACGGCCGGTCCGGGTGGTGGTCGGACAGGGCCGTAGGCTTGATTGCGTGCTTGCGGTTGTGCCCCGCCCGGTGACCGTCCGGGTGCCGTCGAAGGTGAACCTGTACCTGGCCGTTGGCGACCTGCGCAGGGACGGTTTCCACGAGTTGACGACCGTCTTCCAGTCGCTGTCGCTCACCGACGAGGTGACGGTCGCCGTCGCCGACGAGCCGGGCGTCGAGGTCCAGGGCGAAGGCGCGTCGGCGGTGCCGACCAACGGGGCGAACCTGGCGTGGCGGGCCGTGGAGGAGCTGGCGCGCCACGTCGGCCGCGACGTCGGCGAGCTGAAGGTGCGCGTGCTGATCCGCAAGGGCATCCCGGTGTCCGGCGGCATGGCGGGCGGCAGCGCCGACGCGGCGGCCACCCTGGTGGGGCTCGCGAACCTGTGGAAGCTGGAGATCGGCCGCGACGAACTGGCCGGGGTCGCCGCCAACCTCGGCAGCGACGTGCCGTTCATGCTGCACGGCGGCACCGCGCTCGGCACGGGCCGGGGCGAGGCCATCGTGCCGGTGCTCTCGCGCCACACCTACCACTGGGTGCTCGCGTTCGCCCGCGGCGGCCTGGCGACCCCGAAGGTCTACGGCGAGCTGGACCGGCTCCGGGCCGAGGGCGAGCCGCCCCGCGTCGGCGAGGTCGAGCCGGTGCTGGAGGCACTCGCGTCGGGCGACCCGCGCCAGCTGGCCCTGTTGCTGGGCAACGACCTCCAGGCGGCGGCGGTCTCACTGCGACCGGGCCTGCGGCGCACGCTGCGCGCCGGGGTGGCGGCGGGCGCGCTCGCGGGCATCGTCTCCGGCTCCGGCCCGACGTGTGCCTTCCTGTGCGCGGACGCCGACGACGCCCTGCGGGTGGCGGCCGAGCTGTCGGGTGCGGGCGTGTGCCGCACCGTCCGCGTGGTCCACGGCCCGGTCCCGGGCGCCCGCGTCATCGGCGGCGACGACGAACCACGCGCCGCGCCGCCGCAGGTGCACGCCTGACCTCACCGGCGCGGGTCGCGGGCGCATGACGAGCACCCTGGCGGGATCGGTAACGTTCCTGTTCGTGGTCAACCTGGTCAACCTCGAGACGGTCGCCAAGAGCTACGGCGTGAAGCCGCTGCTCGATGGCGTCTCACTCGGTGTCGGCGCGGGTGACCGCATCGGCGTCGTCGGTCTCAACGGGGGCGGCAAGACCACCCTGCTGGAGGTCATGGCCGGGATCGAGCCGCCGGACGACGGGCGGGTGAGCCGCGTCCGCGGGCTGCGGCAGGCCGTCGTCACGCAGCGCACCGAGCTGCCCGAGGACTCGACGGTCCGCCACGCCGTGCTCGACCCGCTCGGCATCACCGAGGAGCACGAGTGGGCCGCCGACCCGCGCGCCCGCTCGATCCTCGGCGGCCTCGGCATCACCGCGTTCGGGCTCGACTCGCCCGTCAGGGACATGTCCGGCGGGGAGCGGCGCCGCGTCGCGCTCGCCGCCGCGCTCGTCCAGGAGCTCGACCTGCTGATCCTCGACGAGCCCACCAACCACCTCGACGTCGAGGGGGTGCGCTGGCTCGCCGACCACCTGCTCGCGCGCGGCTCCGCGCTCGTCGTCGTCACCCACGACCGCTGGTTCCTGGACACCGTCTGCACCCGCACCTGGGAGGTCGTCGGCGGCAAGGTCGAGCAGTACGAGGGCGGGTACGCCGACTGGGTGTTCGCCCGCGCAGAACGTGCCCGGCTCGCCGCCACCCTCGAGGAGAAGCGGCGCAACCTGGCCGCCAAGGAGCTCGCGTGGTTGCGGCGCGGCCCGCCGGCACGCACGTCCAAGCCGAAGTACCGGATCGAGGCCGCCGAGACCCTGATCGCCGACGTGCCGCCGCCCCGGGACTCCGTCGAGCTGCTGGCGTTCGCGAAGCGGCGGCTCGGCCGCACCGTGCTGGAGCTGGAGGACGTCACGCTCCGCGCGGGCGACAAGCTCCTCGTCGAGAACCAGACCTGGCGGATCGGGCCCGGTGACCGCATCGGCCTCGTCGGCGTCAACGGGTCCGGCAAGACGACTCTGCTGCGGCTGTTGGCCGGTGAGCGCGAACCGGAGTCCGGCAAGCGGATCCAGGGCCAGACCGTGCGCTCGGCGTACCTGTCGCAGGAACTGCACGACCTGCCGGGCACGCTGCGGGTGCTGGAGGCGGTCGAGGAGGTCGCGCGCCGCGTGACGCTCGGCAAGCAGGAGATGTCGGCGTCACAGCTCGCGGAACGCTTCGGGTTCCCGGCCGCGCGCCAGTGGACGCCGGTCTCGGAACTGTCCGGCGGCGAGCGGCGGCGCCTGCAGATCGCGCGGCTGCTCATGGCCGAGCCGAACGTGCTGCTGCTCGACGAGCCGACCAACGACCTCGACATCGACACGCTGCAGCAGCTGGAAGATCTGCTCGACTCGTGGCCGGGCACGCTGGTCGTGGTGTCACACGACCGGTACCTGGTGGAGCGCGTGTGCGACACGGTCGTCGCGCTGCTCGGTGACGGGCTGATCACCGACCTGCCGGGCGGCATCGACGAGTACCTGGCCCGCCGGGACGCGGCGCTCGCGGCACCCACGCAGAAGGCGCCGCCCGCCGAGGACCGCCCGAGGTCCGGCGCCACCGAGCGGCGGGCCGCGCAGAAGGAGCTGGCGCGGCTGGAACGGCAGCTGGACAAGCTGTCCACGCGTGAGGTGGAGCTGCACGAGGCGCTCGCGGCGGCCGCGACGGACGCGGAGCGGCTGCTGGCGCTGGACGCCGAGCTGCGCACCGTCCTCGCGGAGAAGTCGACGGTCGAGCAACGTTGGCTGGACGTGGCGGACGTGGCCGAATAGCCCCATCTAGGCTTGGCACATGAGTCGTTTCGTCGACAAGCTGGTCGCCACCGCCGGTGATGGTGGCCAGCGGCGCGGAGTCACCACGGGCGAGCCCGGCACACCGGTGCACACCACGTGGGCCCAGGTCCATGAGCAGGCCAAAGCGATGGCGGGTGCGCTCGCCGCCCACGGCCTCGCGCGCGGCGACGCGGTGGCGGTGCTCGCCGCGGCCCCTGCCGAGATCGGCCCGGCCGTGCAGGCGGTGTGGCTGGCGGGGGGCAGCGTCACGATGCTGCACCAGCCGACGCCGCGCTCGGATCTCGGGCTGTGGGCAGAGGACACCGTGCGGGTGCTCAACATGATCGGGTCGAAGCTGGTGCTGCTCGGCGACCCGTTCGACCAGCTCGCGCCGGTCCTGGAGCAGCACGGCATCGGCTACCTGCTGATCAGCGACCTGGCCGAGGGCACCCCGCTCGAGACGTTCGTCGAGGTCGACGAGGACGCACCGGCGCTGCTACAGCTGACCAGTGGCTCGACCGCCGACCCGAAGGCCGTGCGGATCACCCACGGCAACCTGCTGGCGAACATCTCCGCGATGGCCGACCGCGCCGAGCTCGACCCCGAGCACGACGTGATGGTGTCGTGGCTGCCGATGTTCCACGACATGGGCATGGTCGGCTTCTACACCACACCCATGGCGTGGGGGATCGAGCTGGTCAAGGTCACGCCGGTCGACTTTCTCACCGGGCCGCTGCTGTGGGCGAAGCTGATCACGAAGTACGGCGGCACGATCACCGCCGCCCCGAACTTCGCGTACGCACTGCTGGGCCGCCGCCTCGGCGGCGAGGACGACGACGCGGGGTACGACCTTTCGAAGCTGCGGATCGCCCTGAACGGCGCGGAACCCATCGACGAGAAGGCGGTGGCGGCGTTCGTGACCGCGGGCGCCCGCTTCAAGATGCCTGCCGAGTGCGTGTTCCCGGCGTACGGCATGGCGGAGGGCACGCTCGCGATCTCCTTTGCCAGTCCCATGATCGGCATGCGACTGGACCACCTGGACGCGGTGTCGCTCGAGGAGGAGAACCGCGCGGTCCCGGTCCCGGCCGACACCGACGAGTCGTCCCGCAGGACGTTCGCGATTCTGGGCCCGCCACTGGACGGTTTCGACGCGAGGATCGTGTCGGTGTCATCCGGTGCGGTCGTGTCGGAACGCGAGGTGGGCGAGATCCAGGTCCGTGGTCCGTCGGTGACGCCCGGCTACCTGACGGTCGACGGTCCGCTGGCGACGCTGAACGACGACGGCTGGTTACCGACCGGCGACCTCGGGTACATAGTGGACGGTGAGATCGTCATCTGCGGCCGCGCGAAGGACGTGATCATCCTGGCGGGCCGCAACATCTATCCGACGGACATCGAACGCGCGGCGACCTCTGTGGACGGTGTGCGTGCGGGCAACGCGGTGGCGGTCCGCCTTGACGCGGGCACCCGTCGCGAACGGTTCGCGGTGGTGGTGGAGTCGAAGTTCGCCGGCGACGCGGAGAAGGAGAAGGCGCTGCGCAAGAACGTCGGCGCACGAGTCTTCGAGGCGGTGAACGCCCGCCCGTCGGCGGTGCTGGTGCTACCGGCGGGAACGCTGCCGAAGACCCCGTCGGGCAAGCTCCGCCGAGCCGCGGCCGGCGAGCAGCTGGCGGAGTCGATCAAGGCCGCTTCGTAGGCAGGGCGTCGAGCCAGACCTGACGGAGAGCGTCGACGGCGCCGGTGTGATAGCCGCCGGTGCCGGTGAGGGTGAAGGTGAGGTCGGCGAGCTGCTCGCGATCCGGTGCGGTCGTGAGCAGCGTCATCAGGCGCGCCACATCGGCGGGTGCGTAGCCGGGTTCACCAGGTGGCGCTGGAGGGAACGGCAACGACGCCTCGTCGGGAGCGGCTTCCGCTTCGGCGGCCGCGGCTTCCGCTTGCGGGGTGTCGGCGGCCGGTGCTGCTGGTGGCTCCGGCTCGACCACCTCCGACATGGCTGCCGCACGGAAGGCCGATGCCGCCTGCCCAGCCTCCACCGACGCGGGCACCTCGACCGAAGGCGTATGAATGGGACTCTCGTCCGGCTCCGGCTCGGGAGGAACGCCGGTTTCGTCGGTGTCCGCCGGTACGCTGGGATTCGGGGGGCCGGAGGCCGCCCCATCCTCCCGCTTCAAGGGCTCCGTACTCGGCGATGGCATGGACGGCGGCATGGATGGCGGCTGCGCGAACAGCATCGGATTCGTCAGCTCGGCAGGCGTCGGCGGCGGCACCTGCCGCGGCTGACTCGCCGAGAACGGCACCCAGGCGGCCGTCGCACCACCCGAGAACTTCGACTCACTCGCGGACGCCTCGTCCTGGTTGAACGGTCTGGCCCTGGCCTGGCCAGGCATTCCGCCTGCGGCGTTCGTGCCACTCCCGGCAGGCAGGCCACGCGGCGGCGTCCCACCCGAGCCGGGCTCGCGGCCTGCGCCGAAGCCGCGCCGCCAGCCTGAGCCGGGTGTGCCGTTCGCGGTGGGAAAGCCGCCCGGGGGTGTCCCGCCTGGGCTGGGGTTGCGGCCGTGTTGGCCCGCGCCGGGGCCGCCTGTGGTGGGGGTGTTGTTCGTGGTGGGGTAGCCGCCCGGGGGTTTTCCGCCTGGGCTGGGGTTGCGGCCGGTGTCGTGTTGGCCACTCGTGTTGGGTGTGCCGTTCGCCGTGGGGTAGTTGCCTGGGGGCGTTTCGCCGGTGTCGCGGCCGTGTTGGCTGCCCGTGGTGGGTCCGCCCGTGGTGTGGGTGTTGCTCGCGTTGGGGAAGCCGCCGGAGGGTGTGCTGCTTGAGTTGGGGTTGCGGCCGGTGTCGTGTTGGCCGCTCGTGTTGGGTGTGCCGTTCGCGGTGAGGTGGCCGCCCGGGGGTGTTCCGCCGGTGTCGCGGCCGTGCTGTCCCGGGGACCCGGGCCTCCAGCCTGAGCCGGGCGTGCCATTCGCGGTGGGGAAGCCGCCCGGGAGCGTTCCG
The DNA here is from genome assembly GCF_049647105.1 of Actinophytocola sp. Taxonomy (GTDB): domain Bacteria; phylum Actinomycetota; class Actinomycetes; order Mycobacteriales; family Pseudonocardiaceae; genus Actinophytocola. The sequence goes on along the minus strand of NZ_JBARWZ010000022.1, from coordinate 26,088 downwards.
CCCGAGCCTGGGCCGCCCGCGGCGGGAAAGCCTGGGGGCGTGCCACCCGAGCGACGGTCCAGTTCCTCCACCACGAGGTCGAGGAACTCGTCCACCTGATCCTCGTGGTACCCGCGCCGGATGAACGGCGCCGCGTCGAACTCGACCTCGCGGACCTCGCGGGCGGTGAGGGAGTCCCTGCCGGCGAGCGTGGCCTGCACGCGGTCGAGGAAGTCGTCGACCTGGTCCTCGTGGTAGCCGCGGCGGCCGAGTGGGGCCCGGTCGAAGGTCACCACGTCGACCACGATCGGGGTTAAAGGCACGTCCATCGGGTGCTCCCTAGCGAGCGTGGAAGAGGTTCTGAGCCGCCTCCAGGCCCTTGCTCACCAGCGCCTCCGTCGCGTCGGCGCAGTGGTCGACGGACAGCGCGAGCTCTTTGCGTTCTGTGGCCGAGAAATCCCGCAACACGAAGTCGGCGGGATCCATGCGTCCCGGCGGTCGTCCGATGCCGAACCGTACCCGCAGGTAGTCGCGCGTGCCGAGGCTTTTGGAAATCGAACGCAGACCGTTGTGGCCGTTCTCGCCGCCGCCGAGCTTCAGGCGCACCGCCGCGTACGGCAGGTCCAGCTCGTCGTGGACGACGACCACCTGCGCGGGATCGATCTTGTAGAACCGGGCCGTACCCACCACCGGGCCGCCCGAGACGTTCATGAACGACCGTGGTTTCGCCAGCACCGCCCGGCGGCCGCCCAGCCTGCACTCCAGCACCTCGGCGCCGGCCTTGTGTGCCTTGAACTTGCCGCCGACGCGGGCCGCGAGCTCGTCGACCACGAGAAAACCCACGTTGTGCCGGTTGGCGACATAGCGCGGCCCGGGGTTGCCGAGTCCCACGACCAGGACCGGCTCGTCAGCGGAGGCGGAAGTCATGCCTGAAACGCTAGCCGGGCGGCCCCAGAAGGGACCGCCCGGTCAGTGAACTCTCAGTCCTCGGTGGACTCGGCGGTGGCAGGCACCTCGGCCGTGTCCTCTTCCTCCGGCTCGCCGCCGTCCATCTCGCCCGCGGTCGGGGCCGTGTTCACGGCCACGATCAGCGTGTCGGGGTCGGTCACCAGCTCGGCACCCGACGGCAGCGTGACGTCCTTCGCGAGGATCTGCGTGCCGGCCTCGACACCGTTGACGGACACCTCGAACTGCTCCGGGATGTGCAGCGCCTCGACGGACACCTCGATGGTGGTCGCGTCCTGGGTGACGAGCGTGCCGGGAGTGGCCTCACCGGTGATGACGACCGGCACGTCGACCGAGATCTTCTCGCCGCGCTGAACCAGCAGCAGGTCGACGTGCTCGATGTAGTTCTTGATCGGGTGGGTGGTGACGGTCTTCGTGAGCGCCAGCTCGCTGGAGCTGTCGATCTCCAGCGTCAGTACGGCGTTCTGACCGTGCTCACGGACGACGCGGGCGAACTCGAGCGCCGGCAGGGCCAGGTGCTTCGGGTCGGAACCGTGGCCGTAGAGCACCGCGGGGATCTTGCCGGCGCGACGGGTGCGGCGCGCGGCGCCCTTGCCGAACTCGGTACGGGCTTCGGCAGCGAGACGGACCTCGGACACGGTGGTGCACTCCTTGCTACATGAACCTTGGGGGCGGCGGCGACCTGCGGCGACGAGATATGAGCGCGCGGCAGTCAAGCCGCCGCGTCGATCACGCCGGGCTGGACGCCCGCCCTCGCCGAGGCAACCCCGGTAGTCTACGCGGCCATGTTCCGCAAGGGTATCGGGGTCCCTTGCGGAACATTCACGCGTTGGCGGCCGAGGCGAGAAACCGCTCGATGGCGGCGGGGCCGCGGAGCCGGTGGACCGCAGCGCCGCCCGCGTGCTCGCCGACCGCGGCCAGCACCACGGGGAGGCCGCGGCGCCGGTAGGTGAGCAGCCAGTGCCAGAACGCCCGGTTCTCGCGTGACCTGCGCAGGGCCCGCCACGCGCACCGCCAGAGCGGGAAGTCCAGCACGACCACGGTGTCGGCGGCCCGCAGCCGTACGGGCAGCACGTCGTAGGGGCCGAGATCGCCGTCGAGCACCCACCGCGCGTCCCGCACGAGCCCGCGCTGGACCTCCGCCCACCGATCCTTGGCCATGGGCGTCAGATCCGGCGGCCAGAAGTGCTTGTCCAGCTCGACGACCGGCAGGTCCAGCGCGGTACCGAGGCGGGCGGCGAGGGTCGACTTGCCAGCACCGCCCCGGCCGAGGACCACGACCCTCCGCATGCGACGGACCGCTCAGGCGTTGCCGTCGAACAGGCTGGTCACCGAGCCGTCCTCGAAGACCTCCTGGATGGCCCGTGCCAGCAGCGGCGCGATCGACAGGACGGTCAGCTTCGGGAAGCGCTTCTCGTCGGGGATCGGGAGCGTGTTGGTGAACACGACCTCCTTCGCCCCGCACGACGACAACCGCTCCGGCGCCGGGCCGGACAGCACGCCGTGCGACGCGGCCACGACCACGTCGGCGGCACCCTCGTCAAGCAGCTGGTCCACGGCCTTCGCGATGGTGCCGCCGGTGTCGACCATGTCGTCGATCACCACGCACAGCCGGTCGCGCACCTCGCCGACCACGCGGTTGGCGACGACCTCGTTGGGCCGTAGCGGGTCGCGGGTCTTGTGGATGAACGCGATCGGCACGCCGCCGAGGTCGTCCGCCCACTTCTCCGCCAGCTTCGTGCGTCCGGCGTCCGGCGACACGACCGTCACGTTGTCGGTGCCGTACTGGTCCTTCACGTAGCGCGACAGCAGCGTCTGTGCGAACAGGTGGTCCACCGGGCCGTCGAAGAAGCCCTGGATCTGCGCGGTGTGCAGGTCGACGGTCATGATCCGGTCCGCGCCGGCGGTCTTGAACAGGTCGGCGATGAGCCGGGCCGAGATCGGCTCGCGGCCCTTGTGCTTCTTGTCCTGCCGTGCGTACGGGTAGAACGGCATGATCACGGTGATCCGCTTGGCCGACGCCCGCTTCAGCGCGTCGACCATGATCAGCTGTTCCATGACCCACTGGTTGATGGGCACGCAGTGGCTCTGGATCACGAACGCGTCGCAGCCGCGGACCGACTCCTCGAACCGGACGAAGATCTCGCCGTTCGCGAAGTCGTAGGCCGACTGCGGCGTGATCGACACGTTGAGGTGCTTCGCGACCTCCTCGGCGAGCTCGGGGTGCGCCCGCCCGGAGAAGAACATCAGGTTCTTCTTCGGCGTGCCGATCTTGGCGTTCATGATGATGACTCCTCCGACTCGGACGTGATGCCCAAAGCGCGCCGGGCGGCGTCCGCCGCCGGCGTGCCCGGCCGCTTGCGCAGCACCCAGCCCTCGATGTTGCGCTGCGAGCCCGCGGACACGGCGAGCGCGCCAGGCGGAACGTCGTCCCTCAGCACGGCCCCCGCCCCGCTGTACGCGCCGTCGCCCACGTTGACCGGCGCGACGAACATGTTGTCGCAGCCGGTGCGCGTGTGTGACCCCACGGTCGTGCGGCGCTTGGTCACTCCGTCGTAGTTCACGAACACGCTCGCGGCGCCGATGTTGGAGTAATCGCCGATGGTGGCGTCGCCGACGTAGGAGAGGTGCGGCACCTTCGTGCCGGTGCCGATCTCGGAGTTCTTGACCTCGACGAACGTACCGATCTTGCCCTTGTCGCCCAGCACCGTGCCGGGCCGCAGGTAGGCGTAGGGGCCGACGTTCGCGCCGTCGCCGATCGCCGACTCGCTGCCGTGCGTGCGCACCACCTTCGCCGCCGCGCCGACGCGCACGTCGGTCAGCGTGGTGTCCGGGCCGATGGTCGCGCCCTCACCGACGGCGGTGGTGCCGCGCAGCTGCACGTTCGGCTCCAGCACCACGTCGCGGGCCAGCTCGACGCCCGCGTCCAGCCACACCGTGGCCGGGTCGGTCATGGTGACGCCCGCGCGCATCCACTGCTCGGTGAGGCGCCGGTTCATCTCCCTGCCCAGCGTCGCGAGCTGCACGCGGTCGTTGACGCCCTCGACCAGCCACGGGTCGGTGCAGGTCCACGAGCCGCAGCGGTGCCCGTCGCCGCGGGCGATGGCGAGCACGTCGGTGAGGTACTGCTCGCCCTGGGAGTTGTCGGTGGACAGGCGCCCTAGCGCGTCGGCCAGCACCGCGGCGTCGAACGCGTACACCCCCGAGTTGATCTCGGCGATGGCCGCCTGCTCCGGCGTGGCGTCCTTCTGCTCGACGATCGCCGCGACCGTGCCGTCGTCGTCCCGCACGATGCGGCCGTAGCCGCGCGGGTCGGCGACCTCGGCGGTCAGCACGGTGACCGCGTTGCCCTTCTCCCCGTGCTCGGCGAGCAGCGCGGACAGGGTGGTGGTGTCGAGCAGCGGCGCGTCGCCGTAGGTCACGAGCACGGTGCCGGTGAGGGTCGCGGGCAGCACGTCGAGCGCGCAGCGGACCGCGTGGCCGGTGCCGTGCTGCTCCTCCTGGACCGCGACGGTGATGGTCGCGACGATGTTCTTCTCGACCTCGGTGAGGTGTTCGGTGACGGCGTCGCGGCCGTGACCGACGACCACCGCGACGCGGGCGGGGCGCAGCCCGGCGGCGGCGCGGACGGCGTGCTCGACGAGCGAGCGGCCGGCCATCCGGTGCAGCACCTTGGGGGTGCGTGACCGCATCCTGGTGCCCTCACCGGCGGCGAGGATGATCGTGCTGACTTCTCCGAGCCCGGACGAGCCCTCCGGCATATCAGCCGTCTCCCTTGGCGCGTGATCGATTCCGAGGACCGGTCGTCCGGCCCCGGATCTCGATCCTACGGGTCTCCAGCGACCACCTACGCAGGGTCGCCCGAGTACTCCTCGACGGACTCCGCCGTGTCCGGTTCGTCCTCGGGCGCGGCGTCGGAGATGGCGACCACGTCGTTGCCGCCCTTGCGTTTCGCCTGGTACATGGCGGCGTCCGCGCGGGCGAGCACACGGGCCGCGGTTTCCCCGGGACGGAGCGACACCACGCCGACCGAGAGTGTGACGCCGTGCGAGAGGTCCAGCGGGAGCCCCTGCACCGCGTCGGCGGCACGGCGCAGCGCGGCGGCGGCCGGCTCCAGTGGCGCGCCGGGCAGCAGCACGATGAACTCGTCGCCGCCGTAGCGGGCCACCATGTCCGAGCCGCGCAGCGTGTCGCGGACCGTGCTGGCGATCACCCGCAGCACGTCGTCGCCGTCGGCGTGGGACAACTGGTCATTGACGTTCTTGAACCTGTCGAGGTCGACCAGCGCGATCGCGAGTGGCTTCTCGCCGACCTGTGTGGACAGCTCCTCGAGCCGTTCGTCCAGCGCGCGCCGGTTCGGCAGGCCGGTCAGCGGGTCCTGCAGTGCCTGGCGGGCGACCGTGCCGTGCTTGCGGGACAGCCGTTCGTGCTCGCGGCGGGTATCGAGCGTGGTCTTGCGGGACAGCCGCTGGTCGGACAGCTGCGCCTCCAGCTCCGCCACGTACATCTGCAGCGCGCTGGTGGTCCGCTCGCCGCCGTCGTCGCCGCCCGCGAGGCTGGACAGCCGCGCGAACTCGCGGATCAGGCACAGGTACAGCCCCTGCTCCGCCTGCGCGCTGTGGAGCCGTTTCTGCACGTCACCGAGGGTCGTGATGGCTTCCTCGAGGTGCCCGGTGTGTTCGAGGCAGCGGGCGAGCGCGATGCCGACGAAGATCAGCTCGCGTTGCGGAGCCAGGCCCAGCAGCCCGTAGAGCCGGTCGAGGTGCTCGCCGCTGGGGTTGCCGAGCGCGTGCGCGGAGCCGATGACCGGGACCTGGTCGGCGGCCGACCGGTCGGGCATGCGGCGGAACAGCGACTCGCGGAACGGCAGTTCGATGTCGCCCGCCATGGCCGCGGCCTCCGCGAAGTGGACCGCGGCCTCGGCGGCCTCGCCCGCGCGCTCGAGGCGCAGGCCCCAGCCGAGCTGCAGGCGGGTGCGGGTGAGCAGGTGCATGGAGATGTCGTGGGAGCCGACGCCGCCCCGGATGTGCCGGTTCGCCCTCTTCATCACCTGGTCGGCGACCTCGTACACGCCGAGCTGGGCGAGGACGGTGCCGAGGTCCATGAGCGTGGAGGTCATCAGCACGTGCCATGTGCGGCTGCCGAACATCGGGTCCGGCGGGATCTTCTCGTCGATCATCGCGAGGCCGACCGCGACCTCGGACAGCGCGTCGTCCTCCTCGCCGGTCAGCAGCAGGCGGGTGCCGGCCAGCGCGTGCGCGTCGGCCTCCAGCACGAGGAGCTTGTTGCGGCGGGCGTGGGAAAGGAACTCCTCGACCATGTCGCCCGCCGACTCCGCGGACTCGCTGTCGATCACGCGGATCACGGTCGCGGCACGCAGCAGCTGGCCGACCAGCCGTGGCTCGTCCCGTCTGCGGGCCTGTCTGAGGAGGTGGTCCATCTCGTGGATCGTGCCGACGTTCGCGATCTCGTCGCCCGCCGCGACGTTGCGGGCCGCCTCGACCCGTACACCGGCCTGCGTGATCGCGAGCAGCTCCCGGGCGCGGCCGACCAGCCACGCGTCGGAGCGGTCGTCCAACGCGGGTCGGTCAGCGTCGAGTCTCGAATCTTCTCGCTCGCCGCCATCCACGTGGCTGTCCACCTTCATCGGAACCAAAGCGTGCCCGCCGTGCGCGGACAGCTCCGCCGCCAGGGATCGAACCTGGACCATCAGAACCAAAATCTGAGGTGCTGCCTTTACACCACGGCGGAACGCGGACGGAGTAACCGCCCACGGTTGGACATCGTGGCATGCATGACCCCGCGGTGGCAGTGGTACCCGGCCGATCGTCAGGAAGCGCGTCCGAATGGGTGTGACGCGGCTCACGTGTGTGGTGGGGCCGCGGCTTCGCCTGGTTCATTGGAACCCGTAGGTTACGGTTGCGTAGGCGAGGCTCGCCTAACCATGTGGAAGACGGGGTAGCTAGATGACGACGACCCTCGATGAGACATCCGGTGGTGCCGCGTCCCCGGACAGGGCCCCGAAGCCCGTCACGGTGGGCCGCCGCAGGAACTATGTCCAGCTGGGGGTGTACATCTTCATCCTCGTGCCGTTCGCCGCGCTGATCGCGGCGGTGCCACTGGCATGGGGATGGGGTCTCACGTGGGTGGACGTGATCCTCGCGTTCGCCTTCTTCTACCTCACCGGTCACGGCGTGACCGTCGGCTACCACCGGTACTTCACGCATGGCTCGTTCAAGGCCAAGCGGCCGCTGAAGGTCTTCCTCGCGATCGCGGGCAGCATGGCCGTGCAGGGCCCGCCGATCATCTGGGTCGCCGACCACCGGCGTCACCACGCGTTCTCCGACAAGGAGGGCGACCCGCACTCACCGTGGCTGTACGGCACCGGTCCGATCGCGCTGGCCAAGGGCTTCTGGCACGCGCACATGGGCTGGCTGTTCGACCGCGACATCACCAACAAGGACCGCTTCGCCCCCGACCTGATGGCCGACAAGGACATCGTGCGGGTCAACAACACGTTCGCGATCTGGACCGTGCTGTCGCTCGGGCTGCCCGCGCTGCTCGGTGGGCTCATCACCTGGTCGTGGTGGGGGGCGCTGACCGCGTTCTTCTGGGCGGGCCTCGTGCGGGTCGCGATCCTGCACCACGTGACCTGGTCGACCAACTCGATCTGCCACATGATCGGTGACCGGCCGTTCGTGTCCCGCGACAAGGCCGCCAACGTGTGGCCGCTCGCGATCCTGTCGTTCGGCGAGTCGTGGCACAACCTGCACCACGCCGACCCGACCTGCGCACGTCACGGCGTCAAGAGGGGCCAGCTCGACACGTCGGCGCGGATCATCTGGGCCTTCGAGAAGTTCGGCTGGGTGCACAGCGTGCGCTGGCCGACCCCGGCCCGTCTCGCCAAGATCTCGGCTGGCGCGGACGTCTCCTAGCGCGTAATTGCCCGCCGACCGTCGGTGGTTGCCTCTAGGGTGACTGAAATGGCGGTCAGGCGGCGGGAACGTGCTCGTACAGCGCCTCCTCGACGAGGGAAGGCGTCTGCACCCCGGGTACGCATGACAGGCGAGGAGCGGCGGCAGCAACTGCTGGACGTTGCGCGTTCGCTCTTCGCCGAGAAGGGGTTCGACGGCGCGTCGGTCGAGGAGATCGCGCACCGGGCGAACGTGTCCAAACCGGTGGTCTACGAACATTTCGGTGGCAAGGAAGGCGTGTACGCGGTCGTGGTCGACCGCGAGATGCACTTCCTCCTGACGCAGATGACCACCGCGCTGGAGGAGGACGCACATCCACGGCTGCTGCTCGAACGCGCGGCGGCGGCACTGCTGGACTACGTCGAGGGGTCGGCCGACGGGTTCCGGATCCTCGTCCGCGCCTCGCCGGTCGCCTCGTCCACCGGGACGTTCTCGTCGTTGCTGAACGACATCGCGACGCAGGTCGAGAGCATTCTCGGGGTGCAGTTCAGCTCACGCGGCTACGACCCGAAGCTGGCCGCGCTCTACAGCCAGGCGCTGGTGGGGATGGTCGCGTTGACCGGGCAATGGTGGCTCGACTCGCGTCAGCCGGGCAAGGACGAGGTGGCCGCGCACCTGGTGAACCTCTCGTGGAACGGGCTGTCGCACCTGGAGGACGCACCCGGCCTGCGCGAGCAGCACTGAGGCATCAGCACTGAGGCATCGGCACTGAGGCATCGGCACTGAGGCATCGGCACTGAGGCATCGGCACTGCGACATCGGCACTGCGACATCGGCACTGCGACATCGGCACTGCGACATCGGCACTGCGACATCAGCACTGCGACATCAGCACTCAGCGGTCCGCCAGCAGGTTCTCCAGTTCGGCCACCGTCTGCTCGGTGATGTCCTCGGGAGCGGGCAGCAGCGCGGACAGGCCCCACACGCGGCCGCGTGTCCAGGTGTCCTCGTCGACGCCCAGCTTGTCGAGGTCCGCGTCGATGTCATGTGGATCCGCCACCGCTCCATCACACCGGACCCGTCCAGCCGATTCAGGCGAGGTAACCGTGCAGGTGTGCCGCGCCCGCGAGCATCGCGCGGGTCCGGTCGACCAGTGCCGCGTGCCGTGTCGCGACCGCCGCCAGCAGTGCGTCGCCGCTGCCCGACTCCCGCAGTCCGGCCAGTACCGGCCTGATCTGGTTCAGGCCGTACCCGTTCTGCCGCAACATGGTGATCATGCGTGCGTCCCGCGAGGTCGATCGGCCTCACGCCGGGGTGACGCGCAGCAGCTTGTCGTCCGTTCCGTTGCTCGTCGTCAGGTACAGGGCGCCGTCGGGGCCGCTCCGTGCCGCACGCAGCCGACCGAACGTGTCCGTGAACTCCTTCGGCACCGACACAGACGCCACGTCACCTTGTTCTGTCAGGGTCAACAGAACGACCTTCTCGCCCTTCAGTGCGGTGATCACCAGGGTGCCGTTCAGTGCGCCCCACTGGTCGCCCTCCAGGAACGTCGCCGCGCACACCGCCTCGGTCATGTCGCCGGTCTGCCACTTCGCGGGCACCGCGTCCGGGAAGCGCTGAAGATCGGTCATCTCGACGCCCTCGTCGTAGCCGCCGACCGTGCCGCCCTGCGACGGGTCCCAGCCGTAGTTCTTGCCTGGCTGGACCAGGTTGACCTCGTCGTTCTTGCCGGGGCCGTGCTCGGCGGTGAACACCTGGTCGGAGTCCGGCCGCAGCGCGACGCCCTGGATGTTGCGGTGGCCGTAGGTGTAGACGTACCGCTCACGCTCGTTCTCCGAGCCGATGAACGGGTTGTCCGCCTTCGGTTTCCCGGTCTCGATGTCGAGCCGCAGGACCTTGCCGCCGAGGTTCGTGCGGTCCTGCGGGAAGTTTGCGCGTGCGGTGTCGCCGGTACCGACCAGCAGCGCGCCGTCGCGGGCGAGCGTGGGCCGGCAGCCGGAGTGCCGCCCGGACGGGTTCAGCGGCAGCCCGGTCAGCAGCTCCTTCTCCCGCGTCGCGATCCGACCGTCGTCGGCGAGGCGCCATGTGACGAGCCGGATGTCGGTCGGCTCCCCGTTCTCCGTGTGGGTCTGGCAGGTGGTGAACCGGCGCGTCTCCTCGAAGTCCTGGTGCACGACGAGCCCCAGCAGACCGCCCTCGCCCTGGACGAGCACATCGGACAGGTCGGCCTTGACGTCCGTGACCGTCGCGCCCGGTTCGCTGCTCGACAGGAGTGCGATTCGCGCAGGCCGCTGCGAGACGAGAACCTTGCCGTCGGGGAGGAACCCGATGTCCCAGCCGTGCGACAGCCCACCCGCGACCGTCTCCACCTTGAGCTGCGGGACCTCGGTGCTGCTCGGCGTGGTCGGTTCGCTCGACCCGCTCCTCGGTACCTGGCCGGTGCCGTCACGCTCCGCCGGTGTGTCGGTGCAGGCGGTGAGCATGGTGAGAGTCACTGCGACAACGAGCAAACTCGTCCGGGTTCGCATGGGTCCAGAATGCCCGGACACGCGTCGCACTGGTGTGTGGTGACGCAGGTGAGGAGAGCGCATGAGCGACGACTGGTGGGTGGAACGCCATCAGAACAAGCGGCTCGCGGGTCTGGAGGAGGACCTGGGTTACGTCAGCGCGTCGCTGTCGTCCGCGCGAGCCTCACAGAACCGGCTGAAAGCCGAGTTGTCGAAGGTCAGCGGATCACTGGAGCAGCGGCTGAACCGGCTCTCCGCCGCGTTCGACGCCTTCGTGGAGATCAGTGACCTGCGGGTGACGCTCGGCCTGTTCGACTCGCACGGGCGGGTCCGGCACCAGGCCAAGCAGTTGCTGGCCGGCGCCGGGCTGCCGGACGTGTCCGACGTGGACGGCTACTGGCTCGCGCCCGCGTTGATCGCGCTGCGCGGGGTGGCCGACGGTGTCGTCGACGACGAGGCGCTCGGGCTGGCGACGGCCCGGGATCCGTTGCGCACCGGCACGTTCCACGCGTTGCTCACGTCCGTCCTGGGTGGCCGGTCGACGGTGCCGTCGCTCGCGCCGGTGCTGACGGCGCTGCCAGAGGAGGTGTCCACGTACCAGCGTGCCGTATGGCTGCTCGCCGCCGACGGGTTCTTCGGTGCCGAGGGGTGGGAGCTGGCGCGGGAGCGGTGTGCGGAGTTCGTGGCGGGCGTGACCGACGGGTCGCTGGTCCCGGTGCTGCGGGACGTGGCGGTCGCGAAGGCGGTCGTGGCGGTGCCGAAGGAGCTGGACGGCGGGGGTTCCATCGCGACGGCGCTGCACGCGTGCGAGAAGCTGACGGTGCTGCGTGCCTGGGTCACCGACGCCCTGGACGGTTACACGAACGAGCCCGCCGCCGCGCCGGACGAGCTTGCTCGCACGGCGCTGGAGCTGCTGATCGACGAGGGCAGCGCGGTCGAGCTGCCGCTGCTCGCGCGGGAACGGGAGCTGCGTGCGGTCATCGAGGGCAAGGAGACCGCGAAGTCCACGTGGGACAGTCCGGTGGGGACGGCCGCGGCGTTGCTGCGTGCGGACATCTCGTCGGAGCAAGGGAATCGCCGTGCGCTCGCGGTGCGCGCGAGTACGCCCGTCCTGCTGACCCTGGCGGAGGAGTTCGCGACGACGGCACGTGCGGAGGCGCCGGCGTCGCTGTCGGTCCGCACCAGGTACGGCCAGGTGACGATCACGCCGACCGGCCCGGACGCGACGTCGATGCAGCGGGCGCGGGACCTGGTGGCGCGGTCGGCGCGGGTGGAGTCCCAGCGCAGGAACGTGGCGATCGGCGCCGCGGTGATGGGTGTCCTGCTGGTGGTGCTGGCGGTGTTCGCCGGGTGGGGCTGGGTCGTGCCCGCGGTCGTGGCGTTCGGGGTGGCCGGCTACCAGTGGTTCGCGGACGGCAGGGAGCGCAAGCGCGCGCAGGAGCAGGCCGCGCAGTCGGCACGCTCGCTCGACGCCGATGTGGAGCAGCGGGTCGAGACGTTCGCCAAGACCAAGCGTGAGCTGGCCGACCGGCAGTCCGTGGTGGACGAAGACCTGACCGCGTTGCGTGCGGCGCTGGCGTGAGATCGTGAGCGGGTGACGCTGAGACTGGAGATCGAGGACGCGGTCGCGACGCTGACCATCGACCGTCCGTCGAAGCGCAACGCGATGAGCTTCGAGATGTGGTCGGCCATCCCCGGCCTGCTCGACAAGGTCGCCGAGGACGATGCGGTGCGTGCCATGGTCATCCGGGGCACGGACCACTTCTCCTCGGGCGCCGACATCAGCGAGTTCGCCACGCTGCGTGCCGACGCGGCGGGCGCGGCACGCTACGGCGCGGCCGTGCTCGCGGGCGAACGCGCCATCGCGGGCCTGCCGAAACCGACGATCGCCGCGATCACCGGGGTCTGTGTCGGTGGCGGCTGCGAGATCGCGCTGGCCTGCGACATGCGGGTGGCCGCGCCGGGTGCCCGCTTCGGCATCACCCCGGCCAAGCTCGGCATCGTCTACAACTTCACGTCCACGAAGCAGCTCGTCGATGTGGTGGGCCCGGCGTGGGCGCGGCAGATCTTGTTCACGGCCGAGATCCTCGACGCGGACACGGCGCTGCGGATCGGCCTGGTCAACGAGCTGACCGCCGAGCCGGTGGCCCGCGCGCTCGAGCTGGCGGCGACCATGGCCGCGAGGGCGCAGGTGAGCGTCCGGGGCGCCAAGACGATCATCGGCAAGATCACCGAAGGCGAGCACGAGGACGACGAGGTCCACGCCCTGTACACGGAGTCGGTGCAGAGCGCGGACTACGCCGAGGGTGTTGCCGCGTTCCTGGAGAAGCGCAGCCCGCGGTTCTAGTCACGCGAGCGGGCATGAAATCGGTGGCTCTGGGCACGTAGGGTGGGTACGAGAACCCCTTCCGCCGGGCTCGTCCCGGGCAGGGGTATGTCCGCGCGTGCTCCGAGGGGTATCTCCAGTGTCGCTGTCCGGTCTGCTGCAAGCAGTGCTGCCCGACCCCGCCCTGACCAAGATCACCGAGTCCGCCGGGGCGGCAGGCCTCGAGCTGGAAGGCCCCACCGCCGTCCGGCCACTGGTCACGGCCGCCCTGGCCGCACGGAGTCCCGTCCTCGTGATCACCGCGACCGGCCACGAGGCAGACGACCTCACCGCCGCGCTCCGGGACCTGCTGGACAAGGATTCCGTCGTCGACTTCCCCTCGTGGGAGACGTTGCCGCACGAGCGCCTCTCTCCGCGCGCGGACACCGTCGGCCGCCGACTCGAGGTGCTGCACCGGCTCCGCCGCGACGACCCGCCGCGGGTCGTGGTCGCCACCGTGCGCAGCCTCATCCAGCCGATGGCACCCGGCCTCGGCAAGCTCGAACCGGTCCACCTCGCCGTCGGCGAGGAGCAGGACTTCGACGGCGTCGTCGAACGCCTCGTCGAGCTCGCCTACACCCGCGTCGACATGGTCGAGAAGCGTGGCGAGTTCGCCGTCCGCGGCGGCATCCTCGACATCTTCCCGCCCACGGCGGAGCACCCGGCCCGCGTCGAGTTCTGGGGCGACGAGGTGTCGGAGATCCGCTGCTTCGCCGTCGCCGACCAGCGCTCGCTGCCGACCGAGATCACCGAGGTCAACGCCCCGCCCTGCCGTGAGCTGCTGCTCACCGAGGACGTCCGCGACCGGGCGATGGAGCTCGCCGAGGAGCAGAACGCGGGCGGCTCGGCCGACGCCCACCTCGCCGAGATGCTCGTCAAGCTCGCCGACGGCATCCCCACCGAGGGCATGGAGGCGCTGATCCCCGTCCTGTGCGATGGCGAGCTGGACCTGCTCACCGACGTCCTGCCCGAGGGCGCGCACGTCCTCGTCATCGACCCGGAGAAGGTCCGCACCCGCGCCCACGACCTCGTCCGCACCGGCCAGGAGTTTCTCGAGGCCGCGTGGATGGCCGCGGCGGGCGGTGGCAAGGCACCGCTCGACCTCGGCGCCTCGGCCTACCGCGGCCTCGGCGAGATCGCGCAGCACGCCCGCGACACCGAGCACCCGTGGTGGACGCTCTCGCAGCTCACCACTCCCGACGAGCACGTCGTCCAGCTCGACATCGCCGGTGTCGAGGGCTACCGGGGCGACGTCGCCCGTGCCTTCACCGACCTCCGCGCCCACACCGCCACCGGCGGCGCCGCCGTGCTCGTCGTGCCCGGCGCGGGTACTGCCCGCCGCGCGGTCGAGCAGCTCTCCGAAGCCGACGTCGCGGCCACCTTCGTCGAGGAAGGTCTCACCGGACCACCCGCGAGCGGCATCGTCACCGTCGTCCGCGGTGCCCTCGAGGAAGGCTTCCTCGCGCCGGAGTGCGCCCTGGTGGTGCTCACCGAGACCGACCTCACCGGCGGCAGGCACGGCACGTCCACCAGGGACCTCTCCGCGAAGATGCCGTCCAGGCGGCGCAACGCGGTCGACCCGCTCGCACTCAGGACCGGCGACTACGTCGTCCACGAGCAGCACGGCATCGGCCGCTACGTCGAGATGGTCCAGCGCACCGTCGGTGGCGCGACCCGCGAGTACCTACTGCTCGAATACGCCTCCTCCAAACGCGGTCAGCCCGGTGACCGCCTGTTCGTGCCCACCGACCAGCTCGACCAGGTGTCCCGCTACGTCGGCGGTGAGCTGCCCACCCTCAACAAGCTCGGCGGCTCCGACTGGAAGAACACCAAGGCCAGGGCCCGCAAGGCCGTCAAGCAGATCGCGGCGGAGCTGGTACAGCTCTACGCGGCCCGCCAGTCCGCGCCCGGTCACACGTTCGGCCCAGACACCCCGTGGCAGCGCGAGCTCGAGGACGCGTTCCCGTTCACCGAGACCCCGGACCAGATGGCCGCGATCGACGAGGTCAAGGCCGACATGATGCGCAGCGTCCCGATGGACCGCGTGATCTGCGGTGACGTCGGTTACGGCAAGACCGAGATCGCCGTGCGTGCCGCGTTCAAGGCGGTGCAGGACGGCAAGCAGGTCGTGGTCCTGGTGCCCACCACGCTGCTCGCCCAGCAGCACCTCAACACGTTCACCGAGCGCATGGCCTCCTTCCCGGTCACCGTGAGGGGCCTGTCCCGGTTCACGCACGGCCCGGACGCCGAAGCGGTCATCGAGGGCCTCGCCGCCGGTGAGGTCGACGTGGTGATCGGCACACACCGCGTGCTGCAGACCGGCATCCGCTACAAGGACCTCGGCCTCGTCATCGTCGACGAGGAGCAGCGGTTCGGCGTCGAGCACAAGGAGCACATCAAGGCGCTCCGTACCCACGTCGACGTGCTCACGATGTCCGCGACCCCGATCCCGCGCACGCTCGAGATGTCGCTCGCGGGCATCCGTGAGATGTCGACCATCCTCACCCCGCCCGAGGACCGGCACCCGATCCTCACCTACGTCGGCGGCTACGACGACAAGCAGGTCGGCGCCGCCATCCGCCGCGAGCTGCTGCGCGACGGCCAGGTGTTCTTCGTGCACAACCGGGTCTCCTCCATCGAGAAGGCCGCGCGCAGGCTCCGCGAGCTGGTGCCGGAGGCCAGGATCGTCACCGCGCACGGCCAGATGAACGAGGACCGCCTCGAGAAGATCATCGAAGGCTTCTGGACCCGCGAGTTCGACGTGCTGGTCTGCACCACGATCATCGAGACCGGCCTGGACATCGCCAACGCCAACACCCTGATCGTCGAGCGCGGCGACCTGCTCGGCCTCGCTCAGCTGCACCAGCTCCGCGGCCGCGTCGGCCGCGGCCGCGAGCGTGGCTACGCCTACTTCCTGTACCCGCCGGAGGCGCCGCTCACCGAGACCGCTCACGACCGGCTCGCCACGATCGCGCAGAACACCGAGCTGGGCGCGGGCATGGCGGTGGCCATGAAGGACCTGGAGATCCGCGGCGCGGGCAACATCCTCGGCGCGGAGCAGTCCGGCCACATCGCGGGGGTCGGCTTCGACCTCTATGTCCGGCTCGTCGGTGAGGCGGTCGAGGCGTTCCGCAAGCACGCGGGTGCCGAACCTGGCGAGGAGGAGGAAGAGCTCGCCGAGGTGCGGGTCGACCTGCCGGTGGACGCCCACATCCCGCACGACTACGTGCCGGGCGAGCGGTTGCGGCTCGAGGCCTACCGCAAGCTCGCCGCGGCAGGCGACGCCGAGGCGCTCGCCGCTGTCGAGGAGGAGCTGAAGGACCGCTACGGCAACCCGCCGCTGCCGGTGCAGCGCCTGTTCGCGGTGGCGGCGTTCCGCCAGAGGTGCCGAGGGCACGGCGTCACCGAGGTGACGGTGCAGGGCAGCACGATCCGGTTCGCGCCGGTCGCGCTGCGCGACTCGCAGCTCGTGCGGCTGAAGCGACTGCACCCCAAGGCGAACTACAAGCCGGTGAGCGAGCTCGTCACCGTGCCTCGGCCGACGGAGGGCGCCGCGGGTGGCCGGATCGGTGCGCCGCCGCTGCGTGACGTCGAGCTCCTGGACTGGTGCGCAAAGCTCCTGGACTCCCTGGTGATCGCCCCCGCTCCGGTTGGCTAGCGGGCTGTGAGAGGCTTGGCGACCGTGACGAGTGTCCTTCGCCGTGCCGTAGCGCCGATCGCCGCCGTGACCGCGCTGGTTGCGACGTTGTCCGCGTGCGGGACCGGGCCAAGCCAGGTGAACTCCGCTGTCATCCTCGATGACCACGTGATCTCGGTCGACGAGGTGCAGGCCTTGATCGACAAGGTGGTCGAGGAACCGGCCGCGCGGCCTCTTGCCCAGCAGCGCAAGCTCGACCTCGTCGCGCGCGAGGTCGTGTCGCAGCTGATCACGCATCAGCTCCTCACCGAGGTCGCCAAGGAGGAGGACCTCCAGGTCGACCAGGAGCAGCTGTCGCTGCTCCGCGAGCAGGACCCCCTCGGCCAGGAGCTGCCCACCGACGGCAGTGTGCCCGCAGAGCAGCTGGTGCCCGCGCTCGTCAACCGGGCCCGAGGGTTCGACGCGTACGCGACCGACAACCTGCTGCTGATCGAGCTGGCCAACAGCTACCTCGGCCGCGTCGACGTGAAGTACAACGTCGCGGGGCTCTCCGACTACGACGACGCCAAGGCGCTCGCGGAGAAGGTCGCCGCGACCCCGGAGAACGGTCCCTCTCTCATGCGGGCCGCCTCGACCGAGGAGCTGCCGCCGCAGCTGAACTCGGACACCGGGCCCGGCCCGCTGGCACTCCAGCTGATGGTGCCGGACGACTCGGTGCTCCTCATCAACCAGCCGTCCTCCGAGCAGAGCGCGGCCGGCTTCTTCGTGGTGCAGGTCCTGTCGAAGAAGGTGGCGTCGAGCCCGTCGCCCGACTTCGACCCGAGCCAGGTCGACCCGAGCCAGCTGCCGCAGTACGGCAGGTACCTGCTCCGTGAGCACCTGCTCGGCAGGAGCCTTCGGGTGAGCCCTCGCTACGGCGTGTGGAACCTCGCGGAGATGAAGGTCCTGCCCAAGTCCGAGGCCGGAGTCGCCGGGCTCTTGCTGCTGCCAGACGCCGACAAGTCGTGACGCCCGCGGCCGGGCCCACCCAGTCGGGAACGGCCGTCGTGCTGCTCGGGCCCGGCGATTCGGTCCCGGCCGCCGCCCTGTCGCTGGTGCGTGGCGCGGCGGCCGTGTACACGACAGAGGACGCGCCGCCCCCCGCCGCGCTCGCGGAAGAGGCGTTGTCCGGCCGGCTGGTGCTGCTGGCCGCCGACCTGGACCACCCCGCGGCCGCCGCTCTCCTCGCTCGCGGTGCGGCGATCGTGCGGCCGGAGCCGGTGTACGGCGCCGGCCTGCTGGACGCGGTCGCGGTGATGGACCGGCTGCGCTCGCCGGGTGGCTGCCCGTGGGACGCGGAGCAGACGCACGACTCGCTGAAGCAGTACCTCGTGGAGGAATGCTTCGAGCTGCTGGAAGCCATCGAGGACGGTGACCGGGCCGCGTTGCGCGAGGAGCTCGGCGACGTGCTGCTGCAGGTGCTGTTCCACTCCCGTGTGGCACAGGAATCGCAGGACGCCCCGTTCTCCATCGACGACGTCGCGGCCGAGCTGGTGACGAAACTGGTCGGCCGCCATCCGCACGTGTTCGCGGGCGGTGATCCGGCGGTGCGGGACGCACGCACGCAGGAACACCGCTGGGAACAGCTGAAGCAGCAGGAGAAGAAGCGCGAGTCGAGTGTCGACGGGGTGGCGATGGGACAGCCCGCGCTGGCACTGGCCGCGAAGCTGGTGCAGCGCACGGCACGGGCCGGGCTGCCTGCCGATCTGCTGCCCGGCTCGTCGCTGTTCGCGGCGGCGGCCCGGTCGAAGCTCGCGGGCGACGATCCGGAGGGTGTGCTGCGCGCGGACGCCAGGAAGTTCGCGGCGGACGTGCGTGCCGCGGAACAGGCGGCCCGCTCCGAGGGCGTGGACCCGGCCGCCATGGACGCGGCGGAATGGCGCCGGTTCTGGCCGTCCTGACGATCGTGGCTCCGGGGTGACTGGCTTGTGTCATGCCCCCACAATGCGGGCGATCACGGCCGTTGTCTCCCACAAGCCCGAGCGAATGGGACTTTCGTCCGGACTCGTCCACCGCGACCCACTGGACACAAAGGACTGAACGGGGCCGGTGACCGGCCAGACCGGCTGGTGACGGGCATCGAATTCCGGTGGGGAACCCGCGCGAACGGCGGTCGGCGCCCGCCGCCGCGTCGCTCGCGGAGCGCGGCACCGGACGGAGCCGATCGACCCGTGCCGCGGCGGCGGGCGGCCGGTGTGACGAACTACTGGAAAACCGCAGTTTTCCGAGCCAATGGGCCATTCGCTCGCATTGGTTCCGCACGCTGCCCTTTTAGGCCGTCACTTAGTCGGTGATCGCGGCTAACGTGGCGGCCGTGAACGACGCCTACCTCCGATTCCCACACCTCCACGGCGAACTGGTCACCTTCGTGGCCGAGGACGACGTGTGGCTCGCGCCGCTGGGCGGCGGCCGGGCCTGGCGAGTCTCCGCCGACCAGGTCTCGGTCGGCTCCCCGCGCTTCTCCGCCGATGGCACCCGGCTGGCCTGGACCAGTTGGCGCGACGTCGAGCCGGAGGTGCACGTCGCCCCCGCCGACGGCGGCCCCAGTCGTCGCCTCACCCACTGGGCCGATGTCAACACCGACGTGATCGGGTGGACGGCGGCGGGCGAGGTGCTCGCCGTCAGCACCGTCGGGCAGCCGAGCATCCGCCGCACGTGGGCCTACGCGGTCGATCAGGAGGGCGGGACGCGGAAGCTCCCCTACGGGCCGGTCGGCGGCATCGCGACCAGCGAGGACGGTGCCGTCCTCCTGCTGGGCGCCACCTCGCGGGAACCGGCGTGGTGGAAGCGTTATCGCGGCGGCACGGTTGGCAAGCTGTGGCTCGACGCGGACGGGTCCGGCGAGTTCGCCCGTTTCCTACCGGACATCGGCGGCAACCTCGCGTCGCCGATGTGGGTGGGCGACCGGATCGCGTTCCTGTCCGACCACGAGGGGATCGGCGATCTGTACTCGTGCCTGCCGGACGGCGGCGACCTGCGCAGGCACGCGGTCGACGCCCCCGGCGAGTTCTACGCCCGCAACGCGACGACCGACGGCCGCCGCGTGGTTTTCCACCGCGCTGGCCGGTTGTGGCTGGTCGACGGGCTCGACAGCGAGCCGAGGGAACTGGACGTCCGGCTCGGCGGCCCACGGCTCGCGCGGGTCCCGTACCCGGTGCGGGCGGCCGACGAACTCGGTGATCTGGGGCCCGACCACACCGGCCGGGGCAGTGCCATCGAGGTACGCGGGACCGTGCACTGGCTCACACACCGGGACGGGCCGGTGCGTGCGTTGTCGGCGGAGCCCGGGGTGCGGGCCAGACATCCGCGCACGCTCGGCGAGCAGGTCGTGTGGGTGACCGACGCCGAGGGTGAGGAGGCGCTGGAGATCGCGCCGGTCGACGGGGCCGTGGCAGGCGCCGCGCCACACCGCGTCGGCGTCGGCAGGCTCGGCAGGGTCCTCGAACTGGCGGCGTCGCCGGACGGCAGGCGAGCCGCCGTCGCGACGCACGACGGTCGCGTGCTGCTCGTGGAAGTGGACACCGGTGAGCTGCACGAACTCGTCCACACCACCGATGGAGACCCGTGCGACCTGGCGTTCTCGCCGGACTCCGCGTGGCTCGCGTGGTCGCACCCCGGTCCGAGTCCGTTGCGCAACATCAGGATGGCCAACACCACCGATCTGTCCATAGTGGACGTGACGCCGCTGCGGTTCGTGGACTCCGATCCCCAGTTCACGGTCGACGGCAAGCACCTCGCGTTCCTGTCGATGCGCAGCTTCGACCCGGTCTACGACACGCACGTGTTCGACATGTCCTTCCCGTACGGGACCAGGCCGCACCTGGTGCCGCTCGCGGCGACCACGCCGTCGCCGTTCTCACCGCACCTGCGGGGCAGGCCGGTGGACGACGAGCCGGACGGCAAGGACAAGGACAAGGACGGCGACGACGACGCGCCGCCGCGCACCACGCTCGACCTGGAGGGCCTTGGCGAACGAGTGGTCGCGCTGCCGGTGCACGCCGCCAGGTACGGCCACCTTCTCGCGGTGAAGAACGGCCTCGTGTGGCTGCGGTACACCCTGTCCGGGGTGCTCGGTCACGACGGGAACGGCGAGGACGACGACGGCGAGAAGACCGTCCTCGAACGCTACGACTTCACCAAGCGCAAGCACGAGACACTGGCCGAGGGTGTCGACGGTGTGTGGGTGACCGGCGACGGCGAACGGCTCGTGGTGCGCGAGGGCTCGCGGCTGCGGGTGCAGGCGTCCGACGCCAAGGCGGACTCGTCCGATGACGGTGGCGACGACATGCGGGTCGACCTGTCGCGAGTGCGGGTGCAGGTGGACCCGGCGGCGGAGTGGCGCCAGTCGTTCGACGAGGCGGGCAGGCTGATGCGCGACCACTTCTGGCGCGCGGACATGAACGGCGTCGACTGGCCCGGTGTGCTGACGCGGTACCGCCCGCTGGTCGAGACCGTCAACTCGCATGACGAACTTGTCGACCTGCTGTGGGAGGTACAGGGCGAGCTGGGCACGTCACACGCGTACGTGACGCCACCCGGCGATGGGGTGGAGCCGGCGCGACGGCTGGGGTTGCTCGGTGCGGACCTGGTGCGCGACGGTGGGGTGTGGCGGATCGAGCGGATCCTGCCCGGCGAGTCGTCCGACCCGCGTGGGCGTTCACCGCTGCGCGCACCCGGGGTGGCGGTCCGCGCCGGCGACGCGATCGTCGCGGTCGACGGCCGCGCGGTCGACCCGGCGGTGGGGCCGTTCCCGCTGCTCGCGGGCACCGCGGACAAACCGGTGGAGCTGGTGATCGCCCCGGGCGGCGGGGGCGCGAACCGGAGCGTCGTGGTTGTGCCGCTGTTGGACGACATGCCGTTGCGCTACCACGACTGGGTGGCTGACCGGCGGGCGTACGTGCACGAGACGAGCGGCGACCGGCTCGGCTACGTGCACGTGCCGGACATGGTCGCGAACGGCTGGGCCGAACTGCATCGCGACCTGCGCCTGGAGGTCCGGCGCGAGGGCCTGATCGTCGACGTCCGCGAGAACCGGGGCGGCCACCTCTCCCAGCTGGTGGTGGAGAAGCTCGGTCGCAAGATCATCGGCTGGCAGATCAGCCGCGACGCGAACACCGCGGAGAGTTACCCGCACGACGCCCCACGCGGCCCGGTGGTGGCGGTGGCGAACGAGTTCTCCGGCTCCGACGGTGACATCGTCAACGCGGCGATCAAGGTCCTTGGCATCGGCCCGGTAGTCGGCACCAGGACGTGGGGCGGCGTCATCGGCATCGACATGCGCTACCACCTGGTGGACGGGACCTTGGTCACCCAGCCCCGGTACGCGACGTGGCTGGAGGGCCCCGGTTGGGGACTGGAGAACTACGGCGTCGACCCGGATGTCGAGGTCGTGATGGCTCCGCAGGACCACGCCGCCGGCCGGGACCCGCAGCTGGACGCGGCGATCCGGTTGGCGCTGGAGTCGTTGGAGGTGACGCCCGCGGCTGTTCAGCCTGAGTTGCCGCCGTTGGGTTGAGGTGTCGGCCGCGGTTCCCACCTCCGGGTTGTTTTCGCATGACTCCTACTCGCGTAGGTGGACACGGTTCTCGCGTCTGTGGCTGTATGAGGCGGTGCGTGGGTTTGATCCGCAGGTCGAGGAGATGATGTTGGCCAACCAGGCCAACTGGGATCAGCGCACGCCCATTCATCTCGCCAGTGCGTTCTACGGTGTGGACGGATCCCGGGAGCCGGACACCTGGTTCGCCGACTACGAGTGGGCCGACCTCGGTGACCTTCGGGACGTCGACCTGCTGCATCTGCAGTGCCACCTGGGGGTGGAGTCCATCGCGCTGGCCCGGCGTGGCGCACGGGTTGTCGGATTGGACATCTCCGGTGAGTCCGTTGTCCAGGCGCGGTCCGTCGCCAGGCAGCACAACGTGGCGGTCGAGTACGTCCAGGGGAATGTCTATGACGCGGTCGACGCCGTCGGGGGACGGCAGTTCGATGTGATCTACACCGGGAAGGGCGCTCTCTGCTACCTGCCCGACCTTCCCCTGTGGGCGGACGTTCTTGCTCGGCTGTTGCGGCCCGGTGGGTCGTTCTACGTTGTCGAGTTTCATCCGCTGCTGTACTCGCTCGGGGTGGTGCCGCCGGACGGGGAGGAGGAGTTGTTGTTGCGCAACGATTTCCTCTCCGGGCGTGGGGCCGAGGAGCGGGACGCCACCTACACCTACACCGACGGTCCACCGCTGACCGACGCCCGCGTCTCCTACGAGTGGCGGCACGAGATCGCGGAAGTCGTCAACGCGCTCGTCGGGGCCGGGCTGCGCATCGAGCGGCTTCGGGAGTCCGCCAGCCTGCCCTGGCCTCGGTGGCCGGGGATGGTCCGGGACGAAGACGGGTGGTTCCGGCTGCCCGACGACGCGCCTCGGATTCCCCTGCTCTACGCCCTGGCCGCCCGGAAGGGACTAGCCAGTCCGCCTCCCCGGCATTAAGAGTGTTGGTTCCGGCCCAGCGCAGGCGCCGGACATCGAGGTGGTTGGTGGCTGAGTGCCGTCACGGTCCCCTGAGGTCACTGTTTCAGGTCCAGGCCCTCGCGCAGGTCCATGGACAGGCCAGCGGGCCGCCCTGGCGGTGAGCGTCGTCGTGACCTGACTCACATTCCTGCGCGAACCCGAGCCCCAGCCGGTTGCGGCGACGATGTGTTCATCGTTGCCTGGATCAGCTTGTTCGGCCAGGTCGGGCTTGGAATCGTCACTCGGATGGGCGTGTTTCGCGACGCTTTCCGGCCGGGTGAGTCACACCACGCCGCGTGGATACGTAGCCTGGACTTCGTGTCCTCTCCCGTCCCGACGATCGATCGTCTCGCACCGGAGCCTCCGCCTCGCCGCCGACTCGGCTGGTTGATCTTGTTGGTGGCGGCGCTGATCGCGGGCGTGACGGTCATCGTGATCGGGTTCAACCGTGCCGACCCGCTGACCGCGCCCGCCCCGCCGCCACCGGGCTTCGAGGTGCCGGAGCTGAACGTGGCACCCGGCGCCGCGATACCGACGGCCACCGCCGTCGCGCAGGGCAGGACCGGCACGAGCTTGTCGGCGTGGGCGGAGCGGCTGTCGGAGAAGACCGAGATCCCGGCCCGCAGCCTCGTGGCGTACGCGGAGGCGGAGATCGCGGTCCGGACCGCCAACCCCGCCTGCAAGATCAACTGGGCCACGCTGGCGGGGGTCGGGCGGGTCGAGTCGCACCACGGCCGGTACGGCGGTGCCGACATCGGCGACGACGGCGTGCTGGCGCCGCCGATCATCGGCATCCCGCTCGACGGCTCGCCAGGCGTGCGGGCCATCCCGGACACCGACGGCGGCCGCCTCGACGGCGACACCCGGTGGGACCGCGCCGTCGGCGCCATGCAGTTCCTGCCGACGACGTGGGCGCGCTGGGGTGCACGGGCAGCCGGCGACGGCGCCGAGCCCGACCCGCAGGACATCGACGACGCGGCGCTGTCCGCGGCCACCTACCTGTGCGCGTCCGGCGGTGACCTGTCGAGCGCCGCGGGGTGGTGGGAGGCCGTGATGACCTACAACAGGTCGGTGACCTACGGCAGGAACGTGTTCGACGGCGCGGACGCGTACGCGAAGGCCGCGGCCAAGCTCTAGCGATCCCGTTCGACGGATAACCTCGCGCTGACCTCGCCGAGTGCCTCCTGGTAGGCGGGGTCGGGGTGCATGGCGACCGCCAGCCGCAGCTGGGTCTGCGCCTCCGTGAGCCTGCTCATCCGCTGCAGCGTCTTGCCGAGCGCGAACAACGCGTAGTGGTCGGTGGGGTCCAGCTCGATGACGCGGCGGAACGCCTGCTCGGCGCGGCGCAGCTGCGCGGAGATGAGGTAGGCGCGGCCGGCGAGCAGGTGCACGGACGACTTGTCCGGCTCAGCCTCGAGAATCGGTCCGAGCGCCGCCAGGGCATCCAGCGGCCGGCGTTGTGCCACCAGCGACTCGGCGCGGCGGAACGCCTCGAAGTAGCCCTGGGCGTCTCCGGTCATGGTGCGCTCAACGCTACCCGTGAGCGCGCTGTTCCTGAAGATCCACGTGGGTGATCACGCTCCGTTCTCCCGGCGATGCGCGTGCCTCCAACGGGGGAAACCACGGGCTGGGTACTCTCGTGTCGAGTCATCCCTGAACCGGTTGAGGAGCAAGCACGTGGCGGTAATCGAGCAGGTCGGTGCGCGGGAGATCCTGGACTCACGCGGTAACCCGACCGTCGAGGTGGAGGTCGCACTCGACGACGGCACGCTGGCCCGCGCGGCGGTGCCGTCCGGGGCGTCCACGGGTGAGCACGAGGCCGTCGAACTGCGCGACGGCGATGCCAAGCGCTACTCCGGCAAGGGCGTGGAGAAGGCCGTGGCGGCGGTGCTCGACGAGATCGGGCCTGAGCTCGCCGGCGTGGACGCCGTCGACCAGCGGATCGTGGACCAGAAGCTCGTCGACCTTGACGGCACGCCGGACAAGTCGCGGCTCGGCGCGAACGCGATCCTCGGCGTCTCGCTCGCCGTCGCCAAGGCGGCCGCGGAGTCGAGCGGACTCGAGCTGTTCCGCTACATCGGCGGCCCGAACGCGCACGTGCTCCCGGTGCCGATGCTGAACATCCTCAACGGTGGCGCGCACGCCGACACCGACGTGGACATCCAGGAGTTCATGATCGCGCCGATCGGCGCGGAGTCCTTCCGCGAGGCCCTGCGCTGGGGCGCGGAGGTGTACCACTCGCTGAAGTCGGTGCTCAAGGGCCGCGGCCTCGCCACCGGCCTCGGCGACGAGGGCGGGTTCGCGCCGTCGCTGTCGTCCAACCGCGAGGCGCTCGACCTGATCGTCGAGGCCATCGAGAAGGCGGGCTACAAGCCGGGCTCGCAGGTCGCGCTCGCGCTGGACGTGGCCGCGACCGAGTTCTACTCCGACGGCGCGTATGTCTTCGAAGCCACCAAGCGCAGCGCGGAGCAGATGGCCGCCTACTACGGCGAGCTGGTCAACGCCTACCCGCTCGTGTCGATCGAGGACCCGCTGTCCGAGGACGACTGGGACGGCTGGGTGCGCCTGACCGACGAGATCGGCGAGCGCGTGCAGATCGTGGGCGACGACCTGTTCGTCACCAACCCGGAGCGGCTCGAGGAGGGCATCGCCCGTCGCGCGGCCAACGCGCTGCTGGTGAAGGTCAACCAGATCGGCACGCTGTCCGAGACGCTGGACGCGGTGAACCTCGCCACCTCCTACGGCTACCGCAGCATGATGAGCCACCGGTCGGGCGAGACCGAGGACACCACGATCGCGGACCTGGCCGTCGCCACCGGCGTCGGGCAGATCAAGTCGGGCGCCCCCGCCCGCGGCGAACGCACCGCCAAGTACAACCAGCTGCTGCGCATCGAGGAGATCCTCGGCGACGCGGCACGCTACGCGGGCGACCTCGCCTTCCCCAGGTACAACTCCGAGAGCTAGTGTCCCGAACCGGAAATCTGGCACAAAATTCGGCGGCCCAGCTTCCTTCTGGCGGCGTTGCCGATCCACCCAAGTACGACCCGGTACGAGAGAGGATCGGTGCCTTGCCGGCAGAAACCTGGATCCACCGACTCACGCACCGCATTTCCGGTTCGGGACACTAGGCCCATGGCCGACCGCGAGCCCGGACGGGACACCGAACGACGGCGTGCCACCGGTGGCA
>NZ_JBARWZ010000021.1:0-49319 GCF_049647105.1 Actinophytocola sp. | reverse complement strand
GTTGGGAACCCGCGAGTCCACGGTTGGGAACCCGCGAGTCCACGGTTGGGAACCCGCGAGTCCACGGTTGGGAACCCGCGAGTCTGGGGTTCGGAACCCGCGAGTCTTCGGTTGGGGACCCGCGAGTCCGCGGTTGGGGACCCGCGAGTCCACGGTTGGGAACCCGCGAGTCCGCGGTTGGGGACCCGCGAGTCCACGGTTGGGGACTCGCGAGTCTGGGGTTCGGGACCTGCGAGTCCACGGTTGGGGACTCGCGAGTCTGCGGTTCGGGTCTCGCGAGTTCAACCGGTGAGGGGGGTCGCAGGACGTCCGGGCGGTGGACGTGGCCGTCTTCAGTTCATGCGTTTCGGGTGAGGTGCCGGTTGGCCACGGCGTCGATGGTGGAAGCGGTGCCGAAGCCATGACGAGGAGACCGGATGCCTGCGAACCTGACCGATCGGACCGATTTCGAGAATGCGAACCGGGGCCTGGTCGCGCGTCTGGAACCCGGGGTGATCAAGGCCGAGGACGGCTCGGTGGTGTACGACGCCGACGTCTACACCCGGACCATGGCAGGCGAGTGTCCTGACACGGTCCATCCGAGCCTGTGGCGGCAGAGTCAGCTCACGGCCGTCCAGGGGCTGTTCGAGGTGACCGAGGGCATCTATCAGCTTCGTGGCATCGAGTTGTCGAACATGACGCTGGTCGAGGGGCGCACGGGGGTGATCGTGATCGATCCGGCGGTGTCGGCCGAGGTGTCGGCCGCCGGGCTGGCGTTGTACCGGGCCCATCGGGGTGAGCGGCCGGTGACCGCGGTGATCTTCACTCATTCCCATATCGACCATTTCGGTGGCGTGCTCGGAGTGGTCGACGCCGACACCGATGTCCCGATCGTCGCCCCCGCCGGTTTTCTGGATCATGCGGTGTCGGAGAACGTCTACGCCGGCGTGGCGATGTTGCGACGCGGGATGTACCACACCGGCATGGGCTTGCCGGTCAGTGCTGTCGGCACGATCGGGGTAGGGCTGGGACCTGGCACGTCCACGGGAACGGTGGGACTGATGGCGCCCACCGTGGACATCACCCACACCGGCCAGCAGGAGACGCTGGATGGGGTCCGGATCGTCTTCCAGATCACGCCTGGCACCGAGGCCCCTGCCGAGATGAACTTCCACTTCCCCGACGCGCGTGCGTTGTGTCTGGCGGAGAACGTCACCCACAACCTGCACAATCTGCTGACTCTGCGCGGCGCCGAGGTTCGCGACGCACGCGCCTGGTCGCGCTACATCAACGAAGCGATCGAACTGTTCGCCGACGAGACCGACATCGCGTTCGCCTCGCACCACTGGCCGACCTGGGGCGCGGACAACATCGTGAAGCTGATGACCGAGCAGCGCGACCTCTACGCGTTCCTCCACGACCAGACGTTGCGCCTGATGAACCAGGGGCACATCGGCAGCGAGATCGCCGAGGTGATCGAGCTGCCGCCTGCCCTGGACGCCGCCTGGCACACGCACGGCTACTACGGCTCGGTCAGCCACAACGTCAAGGCGATCTACCAACGCTACCTCGGCTGGTACGACGGCAACCCGGCCCACCTCTGGCAGCACCCGCCCGAGGCCGCGGCCAGTCGCTACGTCGACATCATCGGCGGCATCGACGCCACCGTCGCCAGGGCACAGGACTTCGCCGATGCCGGGGACCTGCGATTCGCCGCCGAACTCGCCAGCCATGCCGTGTTCGCCGATCCCTCTCACGAGGCGGCCAAGGTCCTGCTCGCCGACGTGTTCACCCGCCTGGGGTACGGCTCGGAGTGTGGCACCTGGCGCAACAACTACCTGACCGGCGCCCAGGAACTCCACGGCCCACTCGTCGCGGCGATGGTCAGCGCGGCCGGGATGGCGTCAGCACTCACCATCACCCAGCTGTTCGACAGCCTCGCCATCCGCATCGACGGAAAACGCGCCTGGGACACCACCGCCTCGATCCGCTGGCACTTCACCGACTCCAACGACACCTACCGGATGGAGCTGTCCAACGGCGTGCTCACCCACCACCCGACGACGCGTACACAGCCCGCCGACCTTGTCATCACACTGACCAAGCGGCAGCTGCTCGCCATGCTCGCCGGTGCCGGAACCGACGGCGTGCAATTCGACGGCGACGCGAAGACGTTCGCCGAGATCACCAGCCTCACCGACGAGCCGAACCCGAGCTTCGCCATCGTCACCCCCTGACCAGGCCATCACCACCAGCACGCCGTCCAAGCCCCACCCGCGAGTCCACGGTTCAGAACCCGCGAGTCCGCCGTTCGGGACCCGCGAGTCTGCGGTTCGGGACCCGCGAGTCTGCGGTTCGGGACTGCCGAGTTGGCGGTCAGCGCTGGGCTGGGTGATCCGGTGGCGTCGTGAGCAGGGGGGCGACGCGGGCCGCGGTCTTGTCGAGCAGCGCGGCCAGTTCGGGGAGTCGCTCGTCGGTGATGCGGACGGTGGGGCCCTGGATCGAGATCGCGCCCGACACTCCGCCGCCCGGCTGGGGGACCGGTGCGGCAATGGCGCGGACGCCGGGGTTGCGTTCCTCGTCGTTGAGCGCCCACCCGCGTTCGCGGACCAGCTCCAGCTCGGCGCGGAGCTCGTCGCGGTCGGTGATGGTGCGGTGGGTGGCCTGGACGAGGTCGCCGAGCCCGGCGATCTGCGCGTCGATGTCGTCGCCGGCCGCCAGCAGGCACTTGCCCATCGCCGAGACGTGCATCGGGACCCGGCTGCCGGACTCCTGGTTGAACCGCAGCGGCTGCCGTGACTCGACGTCGAGCACGACGCGGACCTCGTTGCCTGCCCGGATGCCCAGATTGATCGACTCCCCGGTCGCGGCCGAGAGCTCTTGGAGCAGCGGCAGTGCCTGCTGGTAGCCCAGCCGCCGTTCCGCCTTTCTGCCCAGCACGACGAGCGCGGGGCCGAGCTGGTACCGCTCGGTGCCCGGGTCCTGGATGAGCAGACCGGCCTCCGCGAGCGTGCGGGCGAGGCGGTGGGTCGTGCTCACGGTAAGCCCCGCTCGCTGGGCGAGATCCGTGATGCCCGCACCGCGGTCATCGGCCTCCACGCAGCGCAGAACGGCCAGTGCGCGTTCGACGGCCTGCGCGCCGGATCGCGGCTGGCTGGGGGACTCGTCGGTCACGTCGGCATCCTCGCACAGCCGCGGATCCGGTACCGGATCCCGGGCGCCGTGAGCCGCTCTCCGGAATTACGCACCGGCAGGACCCTACCTTCGTAGGTTGTGGCACAAATCGGTCTGGTCGTACGTTCAAATCCGTCGGGGTATTCGACCTCGGAACAATATCCATCGCATTGTTTCTTTCCCCTGCTATTGAATAGGAATACGCGATGTCGAGGTTTGCTGTAAAAATGTTGACGGTGGCGGCTGCCGCCATCGGGTTCCTCTTCTTCGGAGTGCCACTCGCGTCGGCGGCGCCTGCCGCGGTCGACGAGACGCCCGCGCAGTCCGCGGATGTCGGTGCGCTGGCCTGGTCATACACGATCGACCCGTCGTGTGGCGGCTGGGAAGGGTCGATCCGCCAGGGCGCGAACTACTGGGGTGATGTGACGGAGGGCGGCGGCACACCAGTGCAGTGCCAGAACTCCGCGATCACCGACTGCGGATTCTTCGCCGAGGGAATCGAAGTCACGGACGTCCACGGGAATCTCATCGTGGTCGGCTGCAACTACGGTGCGGGACAGTTGATCAAATTGTACCCGGGTGCGGTGAACGATGCCGCGCTGCTCGCCGCGCACGAATTCGGGCACAACTGGTACGGGCATTCCTTCAACGGCTGCGCCTCCTGGGCGAGCCCGACGGACGTGATGGCCACGACCATGTGCTGACACAGCACGGAATGACCCCCGGGCGCACGCCCGGGGGTCATTCGTCCGTCACGACGCCCTCGCTCACGCGGACGTGGCGGTTGGTGTGGACCGCGGCCAGCATGCGCCGGTCGTGGGTGACCAGCAGCAGCGTGCCGGCGTAGTTCGCCAGCGCCGACTCCAGCTGCTCGATCGCGGGCAGGTCGAGATGGTTCGTCGGCTCGTCGAGCACCAGCAGGTTCACGCCGCGGGCCTGCAGCAGCGCCAGCGCGGCACGGGTGCGCTCGCCCGGCGACAGGCTGTCAGCTGGCCGCGCCACGTGCGTCGCGGTCAGGCCGAACTTGGCGAGCAGCGTGCGCAGCTCCTGCGGCGCGGTGTCCGGCAGCTGCGCCTCGAACGCGGCGAGCAGCGTCCGGTCGTCGGTGAACAGCGCGCGGGCCTGGTCGATCTCGCCGATCCGCACCCCGGAGCCGAGCGTGGCCGTGCCGTCGTCGAGCGGCACCCGGCCAAGCAGCGCGGCGAGCAGCGTCGACTTGCCCGCCCCGTTCGCGCCGGTGATCGCGACCTTGTCCGCCCATTCGATCTGCAGGTTCACCGGGCCGAGCGTGAACGACCCGCGCCGCACCACGGCACCGCTCAAGGCGGCGACGATCGTGCCGGAGCGGGGCGCGGCGGCGATCTCCATCCGCAGCTCCCACTCCTTGCGCGGCTCCTCGACCACCTCCATCCGCTCGATCAGACGGTCGGTCTGCCGTGCCTTCGCGGCCTGCTTCTCCGTGGCCTCGACCCGCTTGTTCCTGCCGATCTTGTCGTTGTCCGGCATCTTGCGGCGGGCGTTGCGGACACCCTTGTCCATCCACGAGCGCTGCGTGCGCGCCCGCAGCTCCAGTGACGACTTCGTGTCGGCGTACTCCTCGTACCGCTCCCGCGCGTGCCGCCGCGCCACCTCGCGCTCGGCAAGGTAGGCCTCGTAGCCGCCGCCGTAGGTGTTGACCTGCTGCTGGTGCAGGTCCAGCTCGACCACCGAGGTCACCGTCCGCGCGAGGAACTCGCGGTCGTGGCTGACCAGCACGGTCGCCGAGCGCAGCCCGGTCACGAACGTCTCCAGGCGGGCGAGCCCGTCGAGGTCCAGGTCGTTGGTCGGCTCGTCGAGCAGGAACACGTCGTACCGGGACAGCAGCAGCGACGCCATGCTCGCCCGCGCCGCCTGCCCACCGGACAGCGACGTCATCGTGGCGTCCAGGCCGACGGTCAGCCCGAGGTCGGCGACCACCTCGTTCACCCGCTCGTCGAGGTCGGCACCGCCGAGCGCGAGCCAGCGCTCCAGCGCGGTCGCGTAGTCCTCGTCGGCGCCGGGCTCGCCCTCGGTCAGTGCGGCGGTGGCGGCGTCGAGTTCGGCCTGTGCCGTGGTGACGCCGGTGCGGCGGCCGAGGAACCCGTGCACGGTCTCGCCCGGAATGCGGTCCGGTTCCTGCGGCAGGTAGCCGACGGTCGCGGTCGGCGGGCTCAGCCGGACCGTGCCCTCGTCGGGCGGGCGCACGCCGCCGAGCACTCGCAGCAGCGTCGACTTGCCAGCGCCGTTGACCCCGACCAGGCCCACGACGTCGCCGGGGGCGACCACGAGTTCGAGATCGGTGAACAGGACGCGGTCCCCGTGGCCCGCCGCCAGCCCCTTGGCGACCAATGTTGCGCTCATCGCCAATGAGCCTAGGCATAAGAAAACCCCGCGGTGCTGCCAGGTCGGGGGTCCGCCAGCACCGTGGGGTCACTGATGGAATCGCCGCTGCCCGTCCGTGTGTTACCAACTAGTTTGAATCCATGACGCCGGAGGAGTTGCTGACCACCACCCGCACCGTCCGCAAACGGCTGGACCTGACCCGCCCTGTGCCATTGGACCTGGTCAAGCGCGCGTTGACGGTGGCGCTGCAGGCCCCCAGCGGCTCGAACCGGCAGACGTGGGAATGGCTCGTGGTGACCGACGCCACGCAGCGGGCCCGCGTCGGCGCCGTGTACGCGAAGGCGTGTGCCGCGTATCTGGCGTCGTCCGGGGCGGCCGGCAGGCTGTTCGCGGACGACCCATCGCGGTCGGCCGTGCAGAAACGGGTGCACGACTCCGTCGCGTACCTTGCCGAGCGGATGGGCGACGTGCCGGTGCTGGTGCTGCCGTGCCTGCGCGCCAAGCTCCCGAGCGGGAACCAGGCCGGGCTGTGGGGTTCGGTGCTGCCCGCCGCGTGGAGCTACATGCTGGCCGCGCGGTCCTACGGCCTCGGCACCGCGTGGACCACGCTGCACCTGACCCACGAACGCGAGGTCGCGGACATCCTCGGCCTGCCAGACGACGTCCACCAGGCCGCCCTGATCCCGACCGCCTACTACACGGGCGAAACCTTCAAGCCCGCCCCACGCCGGCCCCTGGACGAGGTCCTGCACGTCGACGGCTGGTAGGCGTCGCCGGACTGGCCGGTACCGTGCCGAGGTGGATCACTTCTCACGCTCGTGGACGGCGTTGCTCACCGCGGTCGCGGATACGCGGGACGAGGACTTCGACCAGCCCTCCGGGTGCGCGGGCTGGCTCGTACGTGACCTGGTGTGCCACCTTGTCATCGACGCCCAGGACGTCCTGATCACCCTGGTCACGCCCGCCGGCACCGAACCGACCGCCGACGCGGCCACCTACTGGGAGGTCACCGGCACACCCCCGACCGGCGACGACCCGCTCGACGCGCTGATCCCCCGCCTCGCCGCGGCGTACGGCGAGCCGCGGCTGCTCAAGTTCCATCTCGACGACGTCGGTTCCGCCGCGGGCCGCGCCGCCCGGCTCGCCGACCCCGCCGCCCGCGTCAGCACCCAGGACAAGGTCCTCACCGCGGGCGACTACCTGTCCGCGTACGTGATCGAGTGGACCCTGCACCACCTCGACCTGATCGCGCACCTGCCCTCAGCCGAGGAGCCACCGGCCGAGACCCTCGCGGCCGCCCGCACGTTGCTGGAGAAGATCGCCGGGCACCCGTTCCCCGCGACGTTCTCCGACACGGACGCGCTGCTGGTCGGCACCGGACGGCGCACACCGACCGATGAGGAGACCGCCGGCTTGGGCAAACTCGCCACGAGACTCCCACTATTCCTCGGCTAGTTGAAAGATCCATGGGACGGGCTTAGCGCCGGTTTGTTCGGGCCGTCGGGGTGGCGGTGGCCGGGTCCTCCGGCCATGGGTGCTTGGGGTAGCGGCCCCGTAGTTCGGCACGCACCTGCCGGTAGCCCTCCTGCCAGAACGTCGCCAGGTCCCTGGTGATCGCGACCGGGCGGCCCGCGGGGGAGAGCAGGTGCAGCAGCACCGGCACCCGGCCGTCCGCCACCGTCGGGGTGTCGAGCCAGCCGAACGTCTCCTGCAGCTTCACCGGCAGCACCGGGTCGTCCGCGCCGTAGTCGACCCGGATGCGGGCACCGGATGGCACCTGGATGCGGTCGGGCGCCAGTTCGTCGAGGCGGCCCGCGGCGGGCCAGGGCAGCAGCCGGGACAGCGCGCCATGTGTGTCGATCTTCGCGAGGTCGGCCCGGCGGCGGGCGGTCGCCAGCTCCGGGCCGAGCCAGACCGGTGCGGCCGCGAGCAGTGCGTCGTCGTCCACCGATGGCCACGGGTCGCCGAGCACGCGGTGCAGCAACGCGAGCCGCTGCCGCAGGCGGGTCGCGGACTCGGGCCACCGCACCAGGTCCAGGCCCTCGGCACGCAGCCCGTCGACGAGCGCTGCCAGCACGCGCGCCGGGTCCGGGTTCGGCAGTGGCCGTGCCCGCAGGACGATCGCGCCAAGGCGGCGGACGTGCCGGGCCACCACGTCGCCGTCCGTCCAGCCGATCTCGTCCACCGCCGACAGCAGGGCGGGGGCGGCGCGTTCGGCCAGCACCTGGTCCGCGCGGGCGGCGAGCCGGATCTTCCCCTGCGTGCGGCCGGGTTGCCGGTCGGCGCTCGCGACCGCGAGCCACTCGGCGTCGGTGCTGCCGTCGAGTTCCGCGGCGGTGCCGCCCGCCATGAGGTACACGTGCGAGCCGGGCGCCCGGCGGCGCGCCAGCCGCTCCGGGTGCGCGAGTGCGACGACCAGCGCCGGATCGGGTGTCCCGTGTGGACCGTGCGGCACGAGTGCGGCGAGCCTGCGCACCTCGCGTGCCCACCGCTTGTCGCCGTCGCGGCGCAGCCCGCGCAGCGTGTCCTCGACGGACGTGCCGGTGGCGAGCGTGTCGTCGTCGAGGAGTGCGACCACTTCGGCGGCCGCGGTCGCGCCCACCGCGGCGGCGCCGTCGAGCAGTGCCCGCGCGAGGCGAGGGTGCAGGCCGACGTCGGAGATCCGCCTGCCGCGGTCGGTCACCGCGCCAGTGTCGTCCAGTGCGCCCAGTGCCGTGAGCACGGCCCGGCCCGCGGCCAGCGCGCCAGGGGGTGGCGGGTCCCACCAGTCGAGTGCCGAGCCGTCCGGGGTGCCCCAGCAGGCCAGCTCCAGCGCGAGCCGGGTGAGGTCGGCGGTGCGGATCTCCGGTTCCGGCTGGGCAGGCAGCGTCGCGTGCTCGTGCTCGGCCCAGCAGCGGTACACGCGCCCGGGCGCCTCGCGGCCCGCGCGCCCGGCCCGCTGCTCGGCCACCGACAGCGACACCCGCGTGGTGACCAGCCCCGCGAGCCCGCGCCGGTGGTCCATCCTGGGTACGCGCGCCAGCCCGGAGTCGACGACGGCCCGCACCCCCGGCACCGTCAGGCTGGACTCGGCGACCGCGGTGGCGAGCACGACGCGGCGCTCGGTGCCCTTGGCCAGCGCGGCGTCCTGCTTGGCGGCGGGCAGCCTGCCGTGCAGCGGCATCGTGTGCACGCCGGACAGGAGCCCCATGACCCGGTTGATCTCCGCGGCGCCCGGCAGGAACACCAGCACGTCACCATCCTGTTCGGACAGTGCGGTGCGGACGGTGCGGGCCACCCGCTGCTCGACCCGCTCGCCCCGCACCGGCGGCGTGTAGGTGACCGTGACCGGATAGGTGCGGACATGCGCCTCGATCACCGGCGTGCCGTCGCCCAGCAGCGCGGCGACCCGGTCGGTGGCGACGGTCGCGGACGTGGCGAGCAGCCGCAGGTCGGGCCGCAGCCCGGCGCGGGCGTCGAGCAGGAGCGTGAGCAGCAGGTCGGCGTCCAGGTGGCGCTCGTGGATCTCGTCGAGCAGCACCGTGCCGACCCCGGGCAGGCTCGGGTCGTGCTGGAGCCGCCGGACCAGCAGCCCGGTGGTGACGACCTCGACCCTCGTGTCCTTCGAGATCTTCCGGTCCCCGCGCACCGCGTACCCGACGGTCCGGCCGACGGGCTCGCCGATCAGCTGCGCCATCCGGGTGGCCGCCGCGCGTGCCGCGAGCCTGCGCGGCTCGGCGACCACGATCTTCCCGATACCGCTGCCACCGGCCAGCGCCAGCGGCACGACCGTGGTCTTGCCGGTGCCTGGCGGCGCGACGAGCACCGCCGCCCCGTGCCCGTCGAGCGCCGAGACGACGTCGCCGAGCACCGCGCGCACGGGCAGGTCGGGTAGGGGGAACACGACCATGAGCCTAGGCAGGCACGGCCGCGTCGGAACCACCCGGGCAAGCCGGTCGTGACGCTCCGACGTGGGCCGACGGGGTGGTCGGTAAGGTCACGCGGGTGGTATCGAAGGTGGACGTCGCGTCGGCGGCGGAGCGGTTCGCGGGGGTGATCCCGCCGAGCCCGCTGCAGCGCAACGGGCGGCTCTCCGCGCGGTACGACCTCGATGTGTGGCTCAAACGGGAGGACCTGAACGCGGTCCGGTCCTACAAGGGACGCGGGGCGTTCAACTTCGTGAGCATGCTCGACCGGGACGCGCGGGAGCGCGGCGTCGCGTGCGCGAGCGCGGGCAACCACGCACAGGGCGTGGCGTTCGCGTGCGCGTCGCTCGGGGTGCGGGCCACGGTGTACCTGCCGCGCACCACACCACGGCAGAAGCGCGACCGCGTCGCGGCGCTCGGCGGCAGGCACGTCACGGTGGTGGTCGAGGGCGAGACCTACGACGATGCGTCGGCCGCCGCGTCGGCGTACGCGGCCGCGACCGGCACGACCCTCATCCCGGCGTTCGACGACCCGCGCACCATCGCGGGCCAGGGCACGGTCGTCGCCGAGGTCGTGGCGCAGCTCGGCAGCATGCCGGACGCGCTGGTCGTCCCCGTCGGCGGCGGTGGCCTGCTCGCGGGCACCCTCGCGTGGCTCGGCACCGGCGAGCGGGTGATCGGCGCGGAACCAGCGGGCGCGGCGAGCATGGCGTTCGCGTTGGCCGAGGGCGGGCCCGCGCCCCTCACGGACCTGGACCCGTTCGTCGACGGCGCCGCTGTCCGGCAGGTCGGCTCCCACACGTATGCCCTTGCCGCCGCGCACCGTCCGCGCCTGGTCGCGGTGCCGGAAGGGCAGATCTGCGTGGAGATGCTGGACCTGTACCAGTCGGACGGGATCATCAGCGAGCCAGCGGGTGCCCTGGCTTCTGCCGCGCTGGCCTCGCTGGACCTGCCGCCCGGGTCGACGGTCGTGTGTGTGCTGTCCGGTGGCAACAACGACGTCAGCCGGTACGCGGAGATCGTCGAGCGTGCGCTCGTGTACGAGGGGCGTAAGCACTACTTCCTGGTCGAGTTTCCTCAGGAACCGGGTGCTCTGCGTCGCTTCCTGGACGATGTGCTCGGGCCGGACGACGACATCACGTTGTTCGAGTACGTGAAGCGCAACAACCGGGAGACCGGGCCCGCGGTGGTGGGTATCGAACTCGGTGCGCCGGAGAACCTCGCCGGGATGCTGAAGCGCATGGAGGCGGCGCCGCACCGCATCGAACAGGTTCCGCCGGACAGCCCGTTGTTCGCCTTCCTGGTTTGACGCTGGATGTTTTCTCGGGTTTCTATGCCCTGGCCAGTCCTTTGTG
This sequence comes from Actinophytocola sp., assembly GCF_049647105.1. Taxonomy (GTDB): domain Bacteria; phylum Actinomycetota; class Actinomycetes; order Mycobacteriales; family Pseudonocardiaceae; genus Actinophytocola. The sequence continues at coordinate 38,545 of NZ_JBARWZ010000021.1, read as the reverse complement.
GAGGACGGCCGCGAACTCTGCGGGGGACTCGACCGTCAGCACCTGCGCGGTGAGTCTCGGGGTGGTCACCCGAGACGCCGTTATCCCGTCCAACATCGTTGCTCCTCAGGACAGTGCGGCGGCCACGGCGCCGGCGCCGTTCTCGCCAAGCAGGATCGTGTAGTGGTTGGTGTCCGGCACCGTCGTGACCGCCAGACCGACCGCGGCCGGGTCGGGGTACAGGGCCGTCGGCTCGTCGAACATGCCTCGCGCGGCACGCAGGAAAACGGTGTCCCTCGGCAGCGCCTCGTATGCGGTCAGTGGCTCGGCGCCCTTGTGCAGGTCGACGAAGTCGGCGCGGACCGCGTCGCCGTTCACGCCGCTGCGCAGCTCGGGTGCCGTGCCGATCAGGTCGTAGTCCACATAGGACTCGATGGCGGGGTGCCACACCGCGAACGACGGGTGCTGCCGCCAGAAGTCGTGGTACTCCGCGCGCGAGGCGAACCGCATCGACAGGCGTGCCACCGCGGGTCCGAGCGCGGTCTCGATGCCGACGCCGTCGGGCAGCGACAGGGGCGCGCCGCCGTCGACCAGCACGAGCCGCGCCACCCGCGACGGGTACCGGTGTGCCAGGACCGACGCGACGAACCCGCCCATCGAGTGCCCGACCACCACGGCCCGCTCGATGCCGAGCGCGTCCAGCACGGCGACGCAGTCGGCCGCGTGCGCGGCCATCCCGTACGGCCCCGGCAGCGCTCCGCTGCCGCCGCGGCCACGCAGGTCCGGCGCCACGACCGGGCCGGGCACCAGCGGCGCGACCATGCCCCACGCGACGTGGTTGGCCGTGATGCCGTGGATCGCGAGCACGGGTGGCCCGTCACCGAGCGCACCCCACTGGCCGACCGTCAGCTCGCCACCTGGCACGGGCACCTGGGACAGCCTGGACGCCATCGTCATGGCAGTACCCTCTCCGTCGCGCACCCGCCGGTCAACGTGGCGGGTCGCCATCCCGTGGTGAACCCACATGTGGCCGCCCCACACGGCTGACCGGCCGAGTATGGATGTGCCAGCCGTGGAACCCGCTCCGGCGGGCGTCGTAGGTTCAGCAACCATGAGTGCTGGGGATCTGTCAGGACGGCGGGCGCTGGTGACCGGCGCGGCCAGCGGGATCGGGCGGGCGTGCGCGGCACGGCTGGTGGCGGCGGGTGCGAAGGTGGTGGCCGCCGACCGGGACGCCGACGCGCTGGCCGCGCTCGACCTGGACGTCGAGCCGGTGGTCGTCGACCTCGCCGACCTCGACGCGATCGACGGGCTCGACCTCGCGGTCGACATCGTGATCAACAACGCGGGCTTGCAGCACGTCGCGCCGATCGAAGAGTTCCCGCCGGAGCGGTTCTCCTATCTGCTGCGCGTGATGCTGGAGGCGCCGTTCCGGCTGGTGCGTGGCGCGCTGCCGCACATGTACGACGGGAACTGGGGCCGGGTCGTCACGATCTCCAGCGTGCACGGGCTGGTCGCGTCGCCGTACAAGTCCGCGTACGTGGCGGCCAAGCACGGTGTCGAGGGGCTGTCGAAGGTGATCGCGATGGAGGGCGCCGCGCACGGCGTCACCTCGAACTGCGTGAACCCGGCCTACGTCCGCACCCCGCTGGTGACGAACCAGGTCGCCGCGCAGGCGAAGAACCTCGGCATCCCGGAGGAGCGGGTGATCGAGGAGGTCATGCTCGAGCCGGCCGCGGTGCGGCGGCTCATCGAGCCGGAGGAGGTCGCCGAACTGGTGGCCTACCTCTGCTCGGATGCCGCGTCCGCCATCACGGGTGCATCGATGAAGATCGACGGCGGATGGACCGCGCATTGAGCGCTATGGCGGATATGAACACAACCGGCCATCGCCTTGTGGACGTTCGGGCCATGTCGCGGCGGCGGGACTACTCTCTAGGGTCTTCCGGGTGACGGACGCCACACCGATGTTGCGTACTCGTGGACTTCTGAGGGAGTTCAGCGGGTTCGTCGCCGTGAACGGCGTCGACCTGGAGGTCGCCGCGGGGACCGTGCACGCGCTCGTCGGACCGAACGGCGCGGGCAAGACCACCCTGTTCAACCTGCTCACGGGCTTCCTCAAGCCGTCGGGCGGGCGGATCGAGCTGGACGGAGAGGACGTCACGGGCCTGCGGCCAGAGCAGATCGCGCAGCGCGGGGTCGCCAGGTCGTTCCAGATCACCAGCCTGTTCGAGGAGCTGACGCTCGTCGAGCACGTCGAGCTGGCGCTGCAGGGCCGCGACGGCCGCGGCTACCGCTTCTGGCGTTCCGACAAGGCACTGCGGAGCTACCGCGCGGAGACCGACGACCTCCTCGAGGAGGTCGGGCTGACCGCGCACGCGTACAAACCGGCGGGCAGCCTCGCGTACGGCCAGAAGCGGGCGCTCGAACTGGCGCTGGCGCTCGCGCTGTCGCCGCGGCTGCTGCTGCTCGACGAGCCGACCGCGGGCATGGGCGTCGAGGACGTGGCCCGCACCGTCGAGCTGATCAGGCGGGTGCGCGCGGACCGCACGATCGTGCTGGTGGAACACAACATGAAGGTCGTCGGTGATCTCACCGACCGGGTGACCGTGCTCCAGTTCGGCAAGATCCTCGCCGAGGGTCCGTACGCGGAGGTCCGCAACGACCCCCGTGTGATCACCGCGTACCTGGGGGAGACCGTTGCTTAGCGTCCACGACCTCGTCGCCGGGTACGGCGAAGCCCAGGTCCTGCAAGGGGTCTCGCTCGACGTCGGCGCGGGTGAGGTCGTCACCCTCGTCGGTCGCAACGGCGCGGGCAAGACCACGCTGCTGCGCTGTCTCATGGGACTGCACCGCCCCACGTCCGGCCGCATCGAGCTGGACGGGCGGGACATCACGAAGCTGGCGCCGCACAAGCGGTGCGGGCTCGGTCTCGGGTACGTGCCCGACGACCGAGGGATCTACTCGACCCTCACCGTCGAGGAGAACCTCACGCTGCCACCCAGGACCGGCTCGGACGCCTGGTCGCTTGAGCAGGTCTACGAGGCGTTCCCGGTGCTCGCCGAACGCAGGAAGCAGGCGGGCACCCACCTGTCGGGCGGTGAGCAGCAGATGCTGTCCGTCGCGCGGGTGCTGCGCATGGGCGCCCGGCTGCTGCTCGCCGACGAGCCGACCGAAGGGCTCGCACCCCTTCTCGTGCAACAGATCGGCGAGATCATCCGCACGGTCAAGGAGCACGGTGTCACCGTGCTGCTGATCGAGCAGAACATCCACTTCGCGGCCACCGTGGCCGACCGGCACCACCTCATCGCGCAGGGCCGCGTCGTCGAGTCACTCGACAACGCGGAGGTGGCGCGGCGCGAGCACGAGCTGCTCGAGTACCTCGGCATCTGAACAGCGTCAGAAAACCGCGCAGGAACACTAGGGAGAACTCATGGCAACCAGGCTCAAGGCGGCGTCGGCGGTCGTCGCGGTCGGCGCGCTCCTCGCCGGTTGCGGCGGTGGTCCCCAGGGCGGTGGCGGCAAGATCAGCGGGGACGCGATCAAGCTCGGCGTCATCACCGACCTGTCCGGCGTCTACTCCGAGCTCGCGGGCGAGAACGCCGTCGAGGCGGTGAAGATGGCCGTCGACGACTTCAAGGCACGCCACAAGGACGACGGCGTGACCCAGAACATCGAGGTCACCCAGGCCGACCACCAGAACAAGCCGGAGATCGCGAACACCGCGGCACGGGAGATGTACGACCGCGACGGGGTCGACTCGATCTTCGACGTGCCCACCTCGTCGGCGGCGCTCGCGATCGCCACCGTCGCCGGGCAGCAGAAGAAGATGTACTTCAACATCGGCGCCGCCACCACGGAGCTGACCGGCGCGCAGTGCAACCCCTACACCTACCACTACGCCTACGACACCTACATGCTGGCGCACGGCACCGGCACCACGGTGACCGAACAGGGCGCGAAGAACTGGTACATCATCTACCCGGACTACGCGTTCGGGCAGGACATGAACAAGAGCTTCACCGAGGCCATCGAGAGTGCGGGTGGCAAGGTCGGCGTCGCGGACCCGACCCCGTTCCCGAACGACAACTTCTCGACGTTCATGACGAAGGCGCCCAACCTCAACCCGAAGCCGGACGTGCTCGGCGTCATGCAGGCGGGCGGTGACCTCGTCAACGTCGTCAAGCAGTACAACGAGTTCGGGCTCAAGGACAAGGGCGTCGGCCTGGCGGTCGGCCTGATGTTCGACACCGACATCGCGTCGATCGGCGTGGAGTCCCTCGCGGGCACGCTGTACACGACGGCCTGGTTCTGGAACATGGACGAGAAGAGCCGTGCGTGGGCGGACAAGTTCAAGGAGCGCACCGGCGCGCGGCCGACGTTCGACCACGCCGCGAACTACTCGGCGGCGACGCAGTACCTGGAGGCCGTGCAGCGCGCGGGCACCGATGACGCGGACGCCGTGCGCGAGGAGCTCGACGGCAACGAGTTCGAGGACTTCTTCGCCCGCAACGCCAAGATCCGCGCCGAGGACCACAGCGTCGTCCACGACTCCTACCTCGTGAAGGTCAAGGAGCCGGGCCAGGTCAAGGAGGACTTCGACTTCACCGAGATGGTCGAGACGATCCCGGCCGCCGAGGCGTTCCGGGAGCCGACCGGCTGCGACATGGGCTGATAACACATGGAACTGGTCCAGCAGCTCTTCAACGGGTTGGTCAGCGGAAGCTTCTACGCGCTGCTCGCGCTGGGGCTGTCGGTGATCTTCGGGATGCTCGGTGTGGTCAACTTCGCCCACGGCGCGTTCTACATGCTCGGCGCGATGGGTGCGTTCGTGCTGCTGGACACCGTGGGGCTGTCGTGGTGGCTCGCGCTGATCGTGGTGCCGGTGATCCTGGGGATCTTCGGCATGGTCCTCGAACGGCTGCTGGTCGCGAGACTCGTGCGGCTCGACCCGCTGTACAACTTCCTGCTCACGTTCGGCATCGCGCTGATCCTGCAGGACGTGGTGCGGTTGCGGTACGGCGTGCAGTCGCAGCCGTACTCGCGGCCGGAGCTGCTGGACGGGACCGTGAACCTCGGGTTGTTCGACTACCCGAAGTACCAGGTGTTCGTGCTGCTGTTCTCGATCGTCGTGTCGGTGCTGGTGTGGCTGGTGCTGACGAAGACCAGGGTCGGCGTGATCGTGCGGGCGTCGACCGAGCGGCCGGAGCTGACCACGGCGCTCGGCATCGACGTGCGCCGCTGGGTGACCCCGGTGTTCGGGTTCGGCATCGCGCTGGCCGGGCTCGCCGGGGTGCTCGCGGCGCCGATGCGCGCGGTGAACTCGAGCATGGGCGGCGACCTGATCATCGTGATCTTCGCGGTGGTGGTGATCGGCGGCCTCGGGTCGGTGTTCGGGTCCGTGGCCGCCGGGTACCTGGTCGGCATGCTGTCCGCCGTCGGGAACCTCTACATCCCGGCGTTCTCGCAGAGCCTCGTGTTCGTGCTCATGGCGCTGGTGCTGCTGCTGCGCCCGGCGGGCCTGTTCGGCCGGGAAGAAGGAGTGCGCACGTGATCATCTCCAGGCTGGTCGCCGGGCGCTCACCGCTCGTGCGCCTCGCGATGCTCGCAGTCGGGCTGGTGCTGGCGTTCGGGCTGCCGTGGATGATCTACCCGCCGGTGGCGCTGGACATCGCGGCGTGGGCCCTGTTCGCCGTCGCGCTGGACCTCCTGCTGGGCTACACGGGACTGCTTTCCTTCGGCCACGCGGCTTTCTGGGGTTCGTCGGCGTACGCGACCGGGATCATCGCGATCGAGACCGGCCTGCCGTTCTACGTCGCGGTCCTCGGCGGGGCGGTGGTGGCGGCCCTGATCGCGGTGCCGATCGCGTTGCTCTCCGTGCGGCGCACGGGAATCTACTTCGCGATGGTGACGCTGGCGTTCGCGCAGCTGATCTACTTCGTCGCGAACCAGTGGCGCTCGGTCACCGGCGGCGAGAACGGCCTGCAGGGCATCCCACGTGAGGCGTTCGGCTGGGACCTCGCGGACTCCTTCTACTTCTACTACGCGGCACTGCCGCTGATCCTGGTCGGCCTGTTCGTCGCGTGGCGCGTCGTGTACTCACCGTTCGGCCGGGTCATGGTGGCGATCCGGGAGAACCCGGCCCGTGCCCGCGCGCTCGGCTACCCGGTGAACCGGTACAAGGTGCAGGTGTTCGTGATCTCCGCGTTCCTGGCGGGCATCGCGGGCGGCGTGTACGCGATCGGCCACGGGTTCGCGTCGCTGCAGGAGGTCTACTGGACGACCTCCGGCAAGGTCGTCGTGATGACCATCCTCGGCGGCATCGGCACGCTGTGGGGCCCGGTCCTCGGCGCGGGCATCATCGTGGTGCTGGAGGACTACCTGGCGACGGCGGGCATCGACGCGATCGGCGTGATCACCGGCGCCATCTTCGTGATAACCGTGCTGGTGTTCCGCCGCGGCATCTGGGGCACGGCGAAACACCTGCTGAGAAGCCGGGTCAGGCAACCATCGCCGGAACCCGGGGAGCGAGCGGAACCCGCGGCACGCGCGAGCTCACGATGAGTCATCCGTCCTGCGGGCCGCGAAGACCCGCTCCGCCATCAGCGCGCTGATCCCCAGCAGCGAGATGCTCCCGACGGCACACAACGGAACGGACAGCGTGATCGCGGCCAGCTGCTCCTCGTTCAACAGGACCATGAGTCCGATGAGGACGACGGCGTAGGTGGCGGTCAGCGTGCCAAGGACCGCGGCGACACGAGCTTCAGACCACGAATCACTCATGTGAGGCTCCCAGTCTCCTTCGGGCCCTCCAGTATGCCTACTTCAGCGGTTGACGGCGAACGATGAGCCGCTGCAGCGCGATGAACGCCAGCAACAGCACGCCGATCACGATCTTCGTCCACCACGATGACAGGGTGCCCTCGAACGAGATCAGGGTCTGCACCGTGCCCAGCACGAGCACGCCGAACACCGAGCCGACCACGTAACCGACGCCGCCCGCGAGCAGCGTCCCGCCAACGACCACCGCGGCGATGGCGTCCAGCTCCATGCCGACGGCGTGCAGGCTGTAGCCGGACAGCATGTAGAAGCTGAACAGCAGCCCGCCCAGTGCCGAGCAGAACCCGCTGATCACGTACACGCCGATCTTGATCCGGCCGGTGCGCAGCCCCATGAGCGTGGCGGACGACTCGCTGCCGCCGACCGCGTACACGGTCCGGCCGAAACGGGTCAGGTGCAGCACGTACGCCGCCACCGCGACCACGATCAGCGCGATCACCACGCTGTAGGTGATCGTGACCTCGCCGGGCAGCTCGATCGAGGCGACCGCGATGTCGCGGAAGGTGCCGTTCTTGATGGACACCGACTCCACGCTGATCACGAAGCACAGCCCGCGCGCCAGGAACATCCCGGCCAGCGTCGCGATGAACGGCTGCACGCCGAACCGGTGGATCATCACGCCCATGCCGAGCCCCAGGACGGCGCCCGTCGCGAGCACGGCGAGGATCACCAGCCACGCTGGCCACCCTGCCCGCAGCGTGGCGGCCGCGATCATGGTGGACAGCGCGACGACCGACCCGACGGACAGGTCGATGCCGCCGGTGAGGATCACGAACGTCATGCCGACCGCGACGACGATGAGAAAGGCGTTGTCGATGAACAGGTTCGCGACGACCTGGCCGGAGGCGAACCCGTCGTACCGGATCGACCCCGCGCCGAAGGTCAGCACGAACACCACGAACGTGGCGATCACCGGAAGGAACCGGGACGGCACCCGCGCGGCGAGGGAGGCGCGGGGCTTCTCCCTGGCCGCGAGCGGCGGGGGAGCGGTCGCGGTCATCGGGCACCTGCCTTCTCCGGCACCGTCACGGGAACAGCCGGTGGTCTGCGGAGTGTCTGGGTGAGCCTGGGTGCCTGCAGCAGGCACACCACGATCACCACCGCCGCCTTGAACACGAGCGTGGTCTCCGGCGGCACACCGATCGTGTACACGGTCGTGGTCAGCGTCTGGATCACCAGCGCGCCGATGAGCGTGCCGGTCAGCGAGTACCGCCCGCCCGCGAGCGACGTGCCGCCGATGACGACGGCGAGGATCGCGTCCATCTCGATCCACAGCCCGGCGTTGTTGGCGTCGGCCGCGTTCACGTTCGACGCGATCATCAGCCCGGCCACGCAGGCGCACAGCGCGGAGAACACGTAGACGGTCCAGATGATCGTGCGGGAGCGGACCCCGGCGAGCCTGCTCGCCTCCGGGTTCACGCCGACGGCCTCGATCAGCATGCCGAGTGCGGTCCGCCTGGTCAGCAGCGCGACCCCGGCGAGCGCGGCGAGGCTGATGAGGATCGCGATCGGCAGCACCAGGAAACCGGCGCCGACCTGCCGGAACATGTCGTTGTTGACGGTGACGATCTGGCCCTCGGTGATGAGCATCGCCATGCCGCGGCCCGCGGTCATCAGCACGAGCGTCGCGATGATGGGCTGGATGCCGAGGACGGAGACGAGGAACCCGTTCCACAGTCCAAGGACCGCGCACAGTGCGAGCGCGAGCGCCATGCCACCGAGCGCGTCGCCGGTGGTCGCGATGTGGGTGCAGGTCACCGCGCCCGCGATGGCGGCGACCGCGCCGACCGACAGGTCGATGCCCCTGGTGGCGATCACGAGCGTCATGCCGAGCGCGATCAGCAGCGTGGGCGCGCCGTTGCGGAGGATGTCGACGAGGCTGCCGAACAGGTGCCCGTCCTGGATCCGCAACGCGAAGAACGACGGCGTGAACACGAGGTTCAGCACCAGCAGCGCCACCAGCGCGAGCAGAGGCCACCACAACCGGTTCCTCATGACCGCACCTCGCACGCTCCGTGGCGCCGGAACGCTCCGCAGGCTCCGCTCCACCGGCGCCCTCCGCGAGCGCGCCGCGGTCGTGACCATCGACGCTCTGCTCGATGGTTCGCTCCGCAAGCTCCGCTCACGGCTCCGCAAGCTCCGCTCATGTGTGCACCACCTTCTCGGCCTCCGCGGCGATGAGTGCCAGCACGTCGTCCACATTGACCTCGCTGCCGGTCAGCTCGCCGATCTTCTGCCGGTCCCGCAGCACGACCACCCGGTCGGACACGCGGACCACCTCCTCCAGCTCGGCGGAGATGAACACCACGGCCATGCCATCGGCCGCGAGGTCGGCGACCACCTTCTGGATCTGGGCCTTCGCGCCGACGTCGATGCCGCGGGTCGGTTCGTCGAGGATCAGCAGCTTCGGTTGCGTCACGAGCCACCGGGCCAGCAGCACCTTCTGCTGGTTGCCGCCGGACAGCGTGCCGACCACCGCGTCCGGGTCGGCGGGCCGGATGTCCAGGGCCTCGACGTACTTCGCGACCAGCTCGTCGGCGGTGCGGCGGGACACCTGCCGCGCCCACCCCCTGGCCGCCTGTACGGCGAGGATCAGGTTGTCGCGCACGGTCAGGTCCTCGACCAGCCCCTCGGCCTTGCGGTCCTCGGAGGTGAAGGCGATGCCGTGCGCGATCGCCGACCTCGGGGTGCGTAGCTTCAGCGGTTTCCCGTCGAAGTACACGTGACCCGAGTCGGCCCGGTCGGCACCGAACAGCAGCCGCGCCAGCTCGGTGCGGCCCGAGCCCAGCAGCCCGGCCACCCCGACGACCTCGCCGGGGTGCAGCTCCAGGTCGAACGGCGCGATCGACCCCGCGCGGCCGAGGCGCTCGGCCCGCAGCAGGGGAGTGTCGGACGGGACGCGCCGCTCGGTGCGCCGCTCCACCTCGTCGAGCACGGTCAGGTCGCGGCCGATCATGGCACGCACCAGCTCGAGCCTGCCGACCTCGGCCGTCGTGTACTCACCGACGACCTTTCCGTTGCGCAGCACCGTCATCCGGTTCGCGATCTCGTAGACCTGGTCGAGGAAGTGCGACACGAACAGGATCGCGACACCCTCGTCCCGCAGCACCCGCACGATCCGGAACAGCTCGGCGACCTCACCGGCGTCCAGGCTGGACGTCGGCTCGTCGAGGATCAGCACCCGCGCGTCCACGGCGACCGCGCGGGCGATCGCCACGAGCTGCTGCACCGCGATCGGGTGCCTGCCGAGCGCGGACCCCGGGTCGATGTGCAACCCGATGCGGGACAACAACTCCGCCGCGCGTGCCCGCATGGCGCGGCCGTCGATCGCGCCGAACCTGCGTGGCTCCCTGCCGAGCAGGATGTTCTCCGCGACCGAGAGGTTCGTGCACAGGTTCACCTCCTGGTACACGGTGCTGATACCGGCGTCCTGCGCGTGCGCGGGGCCGTGGAAGGACACCGGGACGCCGGCGAGACGGATCTCGCCGGCGTCGGTGGCGTGCACCCCCGTGAGCGCCTTGATGAGCGTCGACTTCCCGGCCCCGTTCTCGCCGAGGAGCGCGTGCACCTCGCCGGGCAGGAGCCGGAAGTCGACGTCGTCGAGGGCCTTCACCCCGGGAAAGGTGACGGTGATGCCCTGCAGTTCTACGAGTGGATCCATGTCCATCTGTCAGTACTTGCGGTCCGGGAGCGCGGTCTTGGCCTGTTCCTGGTCGAACGTCGTCTCCTCGGTGACCACGCGCTCCGGTACCTCCTCGCCTGCGACGACCTTCTTCGCCAGGTCCATCAGCTGCGGTCCGAGCAGCGGGTTGCACTCGACGATGAAGTTGATCTCGCCGTTCGCCAGCGCGGTCATGCCGTCCTTCACCGCGTCCACCGTGATGATCTTGATGTCGGTGCCGGGCTTCTTGCCCGCCGCCTTGATCGCCTCGATGGCGCCGAGGCCCATGTCGTCGTTGTGTGCGTACACGACGTCGATGTCCGGCTGGGACTTCAGGAACGCCTCCATCACCTGCTTGCCGCCGGACCGCGTGAAGTCACCGGTCTGCGAGGCGACGATCTTGATGTCCGAGCGGGACTTGATCTCGGCCTCGAAGCCCTCCTTGCGGTCGATCGCGGGCGCCGCGCCGGTCGTGCCCTGCAGTTCGACCACGTTCACCGGGCCGTCGGTGTTCTCCGTCAGCCACTTGCCTGCCTTCTTGCCCTCGTCGATGAAGTCCGAGCCGAGGAAGGTCTCGTAGAGCGACGTGTCGTCCGAGTCGATGGCGCGGTCGGTGAGGATCACCGGGATCTTGGCGCGCTGCGCCTCGAGCAGCACGGTGTCCCAGCCGGTCTCCACCACCGGGCTGAAGGCGATCACGTCCACCTTCTGCTGGATGTAGGACCGGATCGCCTTGATCTGGTTCTCCTGCTTCTGCTGCGCGTCGGAGAACTTCAACTCGATCCCGGCCGCTTTCGCGGACTCCTGGACCGACTTCGTGTTCGCCGTCCGCCAGCCGCTCTCCGCGCCGACCTGGGCGAACCCCATGGTGATCGTGTCGTCGGTGCCGTTGCCCGCACCGCTGCCGCCGCTGCCACCGCCGCATGCGGTCAGTGCCGCCAGCAGGACCGCGGCGAGGGCGGTCGTGATCGTCTTCCGCACTGCACTTCCTCCGTTGGACCGTGCGTGACCCGTGTCACTGGGCCACTAGAGTGAACGCTCACAGTCAGGACGTCAAGCGACTGACGCCAAGAAGTTGTTTTTGTTGACGACCCTCCCGAACGCGTTCTATGTTAGCGCTAACTTTGCCGCGTCGACTCTGTCTTCGGAGGACTCCCATGCGGGCTCTCCTCGTACTCGCGGTCCTCGCGGCGGGTCTCTTCGCACCAGCCCCGGCGGCGGCCGCGCCGCACTACGCCGGACATGTGTTCCTCTGCTTCGCTGGTGAGGGCACCGCCGAAGGCGAGCAGGTGTCCCTCGCGGCCAGCCGCGGCAACGACCCGCTGAAGTGGGACGAGCGCAACGGCGGAAGGCCGGTGCTCACGTCGTCCCTCGGGGAGTTCGGCGGCCGCGGCTACGTGCCGTTCACCTCCGCCGACCTCGCCTCCGGCGACTGGCGGCTCGAGACCTCCTACGAGCTGCCCGTGCGACCCCGGCACGGCACGGTCCTGCCCGTGACCCAGTCCGAACTGGACGGTGTGCGCGCGGCCTACCCCTGATTTCCACGCGAGGGAGCACCACCATGCGCAGAATCCGGCCGCTGCTGGCGGCCGTGCTCGCCACGTCCATGATCGTCGCCCTGCCCGGTTCCGGTCAGGCGGCCGACACCGACTACCGCGTCACCGTCGACATGTCCGCGACGGGCCCGGAGATCTCCGACCAGTTGTACGGCGTCTTCTTCGAGGACATCAACCGCGCGGCGGACGGCGGGCTGTACGCCGAGCTGGTGCAGAACCGGTCGTTCGAGTACGACCAGGCCGACAACGCGGCCTACACCCCGCTCACCGGATGGGCGCCGAGGAGCGGCAACCCGCAGGTCGTCGACGACGCGGGCCGCCTCAACGAGCGCAACCGCCGGTACCTGAAGCTGCCGCTGCCTGGCGAGGTCATCAACGCGGGCTACAACTCCGGCATCCGGGTGGAGAATGGCAAGCGGTACGACTTCTCCGTCTGGGCCCGCACCGACCAGGCGACCACGCCGCTGACCGTGTCGCTCACCGACCCGGCGGGCGCGGCTCTTGCCGACCCGCTGCGGCTCGCCGTCCTCGGCGCGACCTGGACCAGGTACACCGGCACGTTCACGGCGAAGACGGCGAGCATCACCGGCAGGCTGCTGGTGTCCGGCGGGGGAGCCGGCACCCTCGCACTCGACATGGTGTCGCTGTTCCCCCGAGACACGTACAAGAACCGGCAGAACGGCATGCGCCGTGACCTCGCCGAGAAGATCGCCGCACTGCACCCCGGCTTCGTCCGGTTCCCCGGCGGCTGCCTCGTCAACACGGGCAGCCACTACGGCTACGAGGCGCCGGACTGGGAGCGCCGCCGCTCCTACCAGTGGAAGGACACGATCGGCCCGGTCGAACAACGCGCCACGAACGCGAACTTCTGGGGCTACAACCAGTCCTACGGCATCGGCTACTACGAGTACTTCCAGTTCTCCGAGGACATCGGCGCGATGGCGCTGCCGGTCGTGCCCGCGCTCGTCACCGGCTGCGGCCAGAACCAGGCCACCGACGACCCTGCCCTGCTGGCGCGGCACATCCAGGACACGCTCGACCTGATCGAGTTCGCGAACGGGCCCGCCGACTCGGAGTGGGGCAAGGTGCGGGCCGGGATGGGGCACCCGGCGCCGTTCGGGCTCACCCACCTCGCGGTCGGCAACGAGGAGAACCTGCCGGACGCGTACTTCGCCCGCTTCACCCAGTTCCGCGCCGCGATCGAGGCGGCCCACCCGGACATCACGGTGGTCGGTAACTCCGGCCCGGATGACGCGGGCGGCACCTTCGACCGTCTCTGGGAGCTCAACAAGGACGCGGGCGTCGCGATGGTCGACGAGCACTACTACAACAGCCCGACCTGGTTCCTGCAGAACAACGAGCGCTACGACAGCTATGACCGGCAGGGCCCGAAGGTGTTCCTCGGCGAGTACGCGTCGCAGGACAACCGGTTCTACAACGCGTTGTCCGAGGCCGCGTACATGACCGGCCTGGAACGCAACGCCGACGTCGTGCGGCTCGCGTCCTACGCGCCGCTGCTGTCGAACGAGGACTACGTGCAGTGGCGGCCGGACATGATCTGGTTCAACAACCGCGCGTCGTGGGGCTCGGCCAGCTACGAGACGCAGCGGCTGTTCATGAACAACGTGGGCGACCGCGTGGTGCCGAGCACCGCGACCGGCACCCCGTCGCAGGAGGACCAGCCGATCACCGGCGCGGTCGGGCTGTCCACCTGGGCCACCGCCGCGTCCTACGACGACGTCCGGGTGACCACACAGGACGGCACGCAGCTGTTCGCCGACGACTTCTCCGGCACCGACGCGAACTGGACAAACATCGCGGGTCGCGGCACGTGGGCGGTCACCGGCGGCGCGTATGTCCAGTCCGACGCCGCGGCGGAGAACACGATGGTCATGGCGGGCGACCCGGCGTGGCAGAACTACGACGTGACCGTGAAGGCCACCAAGCAGTCCGGCAGGGAGGGGTTCCTGGTCGGGTTCGGCGTCAAGGACTCCGGCAACTACTACTGGTGGAACCTGGGCGGCTGGAACAACACGCAGTCGGCCGTCGAGAAGGCCGAGGGTGGCGGCAAGTCGACGCTGATCACCGACGGCACCACCGTCGAGACCGGACGGACCTACGACCTGCGTGTCTCGGTCCTCGGCCGGACCGTGTCGCTGTTCCTGGACGGGCAGAAGTGGGGCGAGTTCACCGACAGCCAGAAGGTGGAGCCGTTCCGCCAGGTCGTCACCCGCGACGCGCGGACCGGCGAGCTGATCGTCAAGGTCGTCAACGCGCAGGCGAACGCGGCGCGCGCGACCGTCGACCTGAATGGCGGAGGCGTCGAGCGCAGCGCCAGGGTGACCACGCTGCAGGGCGACCCGAACGACGTGAACACCCAGTACACGACCCCGATCGCGCCACGCGAGTCGCGGGTGGACGTGGCGAGCACGTTCACGCACACGTTCCCGCCGTACTCGGTGACGTTCCTCCGCATCAAGGTCAGGAGCAGCTGATGGGCATCGACAGGAGAACTCTGTTCAAGGCCGGTGGCGTGGTGGCCGCGGTGAGCGCCCTGCCCGCCGCGGCGCCCGGTGTGGCCACCGCGGCCCCGGCGTCGCCTGCACCGCTCACCACCCGCAACCCGCTGGTCGAACAGCGTGCCGACCCGTTCGTCACCCGTCCCGTCGACGGTATGTACTACCTGACCGGGTCGGTGCCGGAGTACGACCGGGTGGTGGTGCGCGGCGCGAGCACGATCGACGGGCTCTCGACCGCGCGTGAACGCACCATCTGGCGGCGGCCCGCGTCCGGTCCGATGGCCGGCTACATCTGGGCGCCGGAGCTGCACCGCGTCGGCGACCGCTGGTATGTCTACTTCGCGGCCGGTGACGGCGACGACCCGTTCCGCATCCGCACCTACGTGCTCGAGTCGCCGAACGCCGACCCGCGCGCGTCCGGCTGGCTGCCGCCGAAGCGGATGGTGACCGGCTGGGAGTCGTTCACGCTCGACGCGACCACCTTCGAGCACCGGGGGAAGCGGTACTTCCTGTGGGCGCAGAGCGAACCGGGCATCGCGACCAACAGCAACCTCTACATCGCGGAGATGGCGTCGCCGACCGAGCTGGCGACCGCGCCGGTGCGGATCGCGGTGCCCACGCTCAGCTGGGAGATCCAGGGGTTCCTGGTCAACGAGGGGGCCGCGGTGCTGATCAGGAACGGGCGCGTGTTCGTCACGTTCTCCGCGTCCGCCACCGACGCCCGCTACTGCATGGGCCTGCTCACCGCCGACGAGAACGCGAACCTCCTCGACGCGAGGTCGTGGACCAAGTCGCCGAACCCGATCTTCGTGACCAGCGCGGAGACCGGGCAGTACGGCCCCGGCCACAACTCGTTCACCGTGCAGGGCGAGGACGACGTGCTCGTCTACCACGCCCGCGACTACCGCGACATCACCGGCGACCCGCTGTTCGACCCGAACCGGCACACCAGGGTGCAGAAGCTGTACTGGAACGAGGACGGCACGCCCGCGTTCGGTGTGCCGGTCGGCAAGGGCGGGCAGGTGG
The DNA here is from genome assembly GCF_049647105.1 of Actinophytocola sp. Taxonomy (GTDB): domain Bacteria; phylum Actinomycetota; class Actinomycetes; order Mycobacteriales; family Pseudonocardiaceae; genus Actinophytocola. The sequence continues at coordinate 22,964 of NZ_JBARWZ010000021.1, read as the reverse complement.
TGCGGCTGTCGCCGTACGACGCGCGGCACCTGGTGGTCCGGCACGCCGAGTTCCGCCTTCGCGTCGACGGCAACGTGCGCGAGGTGGCCGACTCGTGGTTCCGGTTCACTCCCGGGCACCTCGGCGCGGGCACCGTCGCGGTCCGGTCGGTCAACTTTCCGGAGCGACACGTGGCGGCAGGCGACGGCGTGCTGCGGATCGAGCCATACGCTGACACGGACGAATACGGACGCGCGACAAGCTTCGTGCGGGTGCCGGGTCTGGCGGACCGGTCGGGCGTGTCGCTGCGCCTTTCCGACGACCCGGGCGCCTACGTTTCCCACGACAACGGGCGGCTCGTGGTGGCCCGGCCGGGCGGGGGACGCGCCGAACGAGCGCGTGCGACGTTCGCGATCGGGTGACGGTGGGACACTGTGACCAGGCGCGGACCAGGCGCGGACAGGGAACGACGTGAGATGAGGTAGCGAGTGGACAATCCGGCGAAGGTGTCACGCGATCCCGCGATGACGGACGTGGCCCGCCTCGCCGGGGTCTCGCACCAGACCGTGTCCAGGGTGCTCAACGGGCACCCGAACGTCCGGGAGCAGACCCGGCTGCGCGTGCGCGCGGCGATCACGCAGCTGGGCTACCGGCCGAACAAGGCGGCACGGGCACTGGTGACCGGGCGGTCGCAGCTGATCGGCGTGATCGCCCAGAACTCGTCGCTGTACGGCCCGGCGTCGCTGCTCGCGGCGTTCGAGCTGGCCGCGGCCGAGGCGGGTTTCTCGGTGAGCCTGCGCCGCGTGAAGGTCCTGGACCGCGATTCGATCGCGTCGGCCGTCGAGCACCACCGCGACTCCAGGGTGGCGGGCATCGTGGCCATCGCCCCAACGGCGTCGGCGAACGAGGCCCTCGCGGACGTGCCTGCCGGGGTGCCACTGGTGACCATCGACGGCGACCCCGCACGGATGACGCCGCTGGTCACGGTCGACCAGACCGCGGGCGCCTACGCCGCGACCCGGCACCTCCTGGACGCCGGGCACTCGACGGTGTGGCACGTGTCGGGCCCGCCGGACTGGTTCGACAGCGCGGGACGCGTGCGCGGCTGGACACAGGCACTGGAGTCGGCGGGCGTGGAGGTACCGCCGCTGGTGGCGGCCGACTGGAGTGCCGCCGCCGGGTACCGGGCCGGGCAGATGCTGGCCCGCATGCCCGAGGTGACGGCCGTGTTCGCGGCCAACGACCACCTCGCCCTCGGCCTGTTGCGCGCCATGCACGAACGCGGCAGGAGCATCCCCCACGACGTCAGCGTGGTCGGCTTCGACGACGTCCCGGAGGCGGCGTACTTCATCCCGCCCCTGACCACCGTCCGCCCCGACTTCGACGCCGTGGCAAGGGAAACGCTGGATCTGCTGCTCGCACAGGTTGGGGAGGGCGAGATGGGAGACGTCCAGCGCACCATCGCGCCGACACTCGTGTCCCGGAACAGCGTGGGCCCACCCCCCACCCGCCCGTCTTGAAAGACGGGTATGTCTAGCTGCCAAGGTGAACCACCGCATGCGTGTTGGGTTCATCTTGGGGCCAGTCACTGGGCGTCACCACGGTGTCGTCGCGGCCGGTGACGGGCGTCGCGTAGGGCGGCCGCTGACCTGCGGGTGCGCCGGGACCGGCCCGGTCCTGGTGCACCGCAACCCGCGCACGGTTGTCCACGGCCAGGTGGGGGGTGAGGTGTGCACGCTCACCAAGTTGCTGTTAGAAGCCGCTCCAGTCTCTTGACGTGCTGAATGTTAACGATAACAATCCACCACATGACTGGCGACCGCGGTGATGCGCTTGTGGTGGGTGTCGACTTCGGCACGTTGTCCGGGCGTGCGGTTGTCGTGCGGGTCAGGGACGGTGCCGAGCTGGGTACGGCCGTCCACGAGTTCCGGCACGGGGTCCTCGACCGGACCATGCCGGACGGCAGGGAACTCCCGCCGGACTGGGCTCTCCAGGTGCCGAGGGACTACCTCGACGTGCTGCGGACCGCGGTGCCGGCGGCGATCAGGGACGCGGGCGCAGACCCGGCGGACGTGATCGGGATCGGCACCGACTTCACCGCGTGCACGATGATCCCGACCACCAGGGACGGCACGCCGCTGTGCGAGCTGCCCGAGTTCGCGGACAACCCGCACGCCTACGTCAAGCTGTGGAAGCACCACGCGGCACAACCACAGGCCGACCGGATCAACGAGGTCGCCGCCGCGCGGGAGGAGAAGTGGCTGCCGCGGTACGGCGGGCTCATCTCCTCGGAGTGGGAGTTCGCCAAGGGCCTGCAGCTCCTCGAGGAAGCCCCCGACGTCTACGCCGCCATGGACCACTGGGTCGAGGCCGCCGACTGGATCGTCTGGCAGCTCACCGGCACCTACGTCCGCAACGCCTGCACCGCCGGGTACAAGGGCATCCACCAGGACGGCGCCTACCCCTCGCAGGACTACCTGCGTGAGCTGAACCCCGGCTTCGCGAACTTCGTGCGGGACAAGCTCGACCATCCCATCGGCGGTCTCGGCGACAGGGCGGGCACCCTGTCCAAGCTCGCCGCCTACTGGACCGGCCTGCCCGTTGGCATCGCGGTCGCGGTCGGGAACGTCGACGCGCACGTCACGGCGCCCGCCGCGCGGGCCGTGGAGCCGGGGCGGCTCGTCGCGATCATGGGCACCTCCACCTGCCACGTCATGAACGGTGCCGAACTGCGTGAGGTGCCCGGCATGTGCGGCGTGGTCGACGGGGGCATCGTCCCCGGACTGTGGGGGTACGAGGCGGGGCAGAGCGGGGTCGGCGACATCTTCGGGTGGTTCGTGGACAACCAGGTGCCGCCCGCCTACCACGAAGCCGCCGCCGCGCAGGGGGTCTCGCTGCACGAGCACCTCACCGCCATGGCGGCGCGGCAGAAACCGGGGGAACACGGCCTCATCGCGCTCGACTGGCACAGCGGCAACCGGTCCGTGCTCGTCGACCACGAGCTGTCCGGGGTCGTCCTCGGACAGACCCTCGCCACCCGCCCGGAGGACATCTACCGCGCGCTCATGGAGGCCACCGCGTTCGGCACGCGGATGATCGTCGAGGCGTTCGCCGAGTCCGGGGTGCCGGTCACCGAGCTGGTCGTCGCGGGCGGGCTCGTGCGGAACGCGCTGCTCATGCAGATCTACGCCGACGTCACCAACCTGCCGCTGTCGACCATCGGCTCCGCGCAGGGCCCCGCGCTCGGGTCGGCCATGCACGCCGCCGTCGCCGCGGCGGCATACGAGGACATCCGTGCGGCCGCCGCCTCGATGGCGTCGGCGGACGGCGAGGTGTACCGGCCCATCCCGGAGAACGCGGCGGTGTACGAGCAGCTGTTCATGGAGTACGCCGACCTGCACGACCACTTCGGCCGGGGCGGCAACGACGTCATGCACCGGCTGCGGGCGTTGCGCCGGGCGGCGGTGGCCGCGCGATGACCGCGATCGCCGCGCTGCGCGAGGAAGTCGCGGACCTGCACCGTGAGCTGGTTCGCTACGGGCTCGTCATCTGGACCGCGGGGAACGTGTCCGCGCGCGTGCCGGGCGAGGACCTGATGGTGATCAAGCCGTCCGGGGTCTCCTACGACGATCTCGGCCCGGACGCGATGGTCGTCACCGACCTGCACGGCAACCTCGTCGATGGCGACCTCGCGCCGTCCTCGGACACCGCAGCGCACGCCTACGTGTACCGGCACCGGCCCGACGTGGGCGGTGTCGTGCACACGCACTCGTCGTACGCCACCGCGTGGGCCGCGCGGGGCGAGCCGATCCCGTGCGTGCTCACGATGATCGCCGACGAGTTCGGCGGGGACATCCCGGTCGGGCCGTTCGCGTTGATCGGCGACGACTCGATCGGCCGAGGGATCGTGGACACGTTGCGGGACAGCCGTTCCCCCGCGGTCCTGATGAAGGGCCACGGCCCGTTCACCATCGGGGCCGACGCGCGTGCCGCCGTGAAGGCCGCCGTGATGCTCGAGGACGTCGCCCGAACCGTCCACTTCGCACACCAGCTCGGCAAGCCGGACTCGATCGACCAGCAGCACGTGGACCGGCTCTACGCCCGGTACCAGAACGTCTACGGGCAATAACACGGGCATAAGGAGTCACCACATGTCGTCTGCCGCCAAGCCGCAGGTCTGGTTCCTCACCGGCAGCCAGCACCTCTACGGCGCGGAGACCCTCGACCAGGTCGCGGGCCAGTCGCAGCAGATCCAGCGGATGCTCACCGACTCGGGTGCCATCGGCGCCGAGATCGTGTGGCAACCGGTGCTCACCGACTCGGTCGCGATCCGTGACCTCCTCCTGGCGGCCAACACCGACCCCGCCTGTGTCGGCGTGATCGCGTGGATGCACACGTTCTCGCCGGCCAAGATGTGGATCACCGGACTGGACGTGCTGCGGAAACCGTTGCTGCACCTGCACACCCAGCTCAACGAGGCGCTGCCGTGGGCGTCCATCGACATGGACTTCATGAACCTCAACCAGGCCGCGCACGGCGACCGCGAGTTCGGCTACATCCAGACCCGCATCGGCGTGGCCCGCAAGACCGTCGCCGGTCACGCGAGCGACCCCGTGCTGGTCGGGCGCATCGACGACTGGGCCCGCGCCGCCACCGGCATCGCGCACCTGAGATCGTTGCGGCTGGCCAGGTTCGGCGACAACATGCGCGACGTCGCCGTGACCGAGGGTGACAAGGTGGAGGCCGAGCTGCGGTTCGGCGTTTCGGTCAACACCTACGGCGTCAACGACCTCGTGGCGGTCGTCGACGCGGTCGCCGACGACGAGGTGGACCTGCTCGTCGCCGACTACGCCGACGCCTACCACCTGGCGCAGGAGCTGGCAAGAGGGGGAGAACGGCACGAGTCGCTGCGGTACGCCGCACGCATCGAGGCCGGGCTGCGGCGGTTCCTCACCGACGGCGGGTTCGGCGCGTTCACCACGAACTTCCAGGACCTCGGCGGGCTTCGGCAGCTGCCCGGTCTCGCCGTGCAGCGGCTGATGGCGGACGGCTACGGCTTCGGCGGCGAGGGCGACTGGAAGACCTCCGCGCTGCTCGCCGCGGTCAAGGCCATGGGCGAGGGCGGCACGTCGTTCATGGAGGACTACACCTACCACTTCGGCCCCGGCACCCCGAAGATCCTCGGCGCGCACATGCTGGAGGTGTGCCCGTCGATCGCCGGGGACACACCGTCGTGCGAGATCCACCCGCTGTCCATCGGTGACCGCGAGGACCCGGTGCGGCTGGTGTTCGACGCCGCCCCCGGCCCGGCCGTCGTGGTCGGCCTCGCGGACGTCGGCGACCGGTTCCGCCTGGTGGCCAACGAGATCGACGTCGTGCCGCCCGACGAGCCGCTGCCGAACCTGCCCGTCGCGCGGGCCGTGTGGCAGCCCGCGCCGTCGCTGCAGACCTCCGCGGAGTGCTGGCTCACCGCGGGCGGCCCGCACCACACCGTGCTGACCAGCGCGGTCGGTTCCGCCGTGCTGCGTGACTTCGCGCGGATGGCCGAGACCGAGCTGGTCCTCATCGACGACGACACCACGACCGACGCGTTCGCCGACCGGCTGCGCTGGAACCAGGCCTACCACCGCCTCGCGCACGGCCTGCGCTAGACACGATAGGAGAAACAATGAGGTTTCGACGGCTCGCGGTAGGCCTGGCGCTGGCGCCGGTACTGGCCATGACCATCACGGCGTGCGGCTCGTCCGAGAAGACCGCCGACCAGCAACCCCAGTCCGCCGAGGGCGCGCTCGTCGGCGTGACCATGCCGACCCGGTCGTCGGAACGCTGGATCCACGACGGTGACAACATCAAGAAGGCGCTGGAGGACAAGGGGTACAAGGTCGACCTCCAGTACGCGGAGAACGACATCCCCACGCAGGCCAACCAGATCGAGAACCAGATCACCAAGGGCGCGCGGGTGCTGATCATCGCGTCCATCGACGGCACCGCGCTCACCTCGCAGCTGCAGCTGGCTGCCGACAGCCAGATCCCGGTGATCTCCTACGACCGCCTGATCCGCAACAGCCCGAACGTCGACTACTACGCGTCGTTCGACAACTTCAAGGTCGGCGTGCAGCAGGCGACCTCGCTGCTGACCGGGCTGAAGGTGCTGGGCGCGGACGGCAGCCCCGGCACCGCCAAGGGCCCGTTGAACATCGAGCTGTTCGCGGGCTCGCCGGACGACAACAACGCCACGTTCTTCTTCGACGGCGCCATGTCGGTGCTGCGGGAGCACATCGACAAGGGCACGCTCGTGGTGAAGAGCGGCCAGACCGACTTCAAGACGATCGCGATCCTGCGCTGGGACCCGGCGACCGCGCAGCGGCGCATGGAGGACCTGATCACCTCCACCTACGGCAGCGCACGGGTCGACGGCGTGCTCTCGCCCTATGACGGCCTGTCGATCGGCATCCTGTCGGCGCTCAAGAGCGGTGGCTACGGCACCCCTGGCCAGCCGTATCCGGTCGTGACCGGGCAGGACGCCGAGGTCGCCTCGGTGAAGTCCATCATCGCCGGCGAGCAGTACTCGACCATCCACAAGGACACCCGCGAGCTGGCGAAGGTGGCCGTCGCGATGGCCGACGCGGTGGCCAAGGGCGACAAGCCGGAGGTCAACAACACCGAGGACTACGAGAACGGCGAGAAGGTCGTGCCCGCCTACCTGCTCGACCCGGTGATCGTCGACAAGACGAACTACGAGAAGGAACTGATCGGCACCGGGTACTACACAGAAGACCAGCTGAGGTAGTCCCCGTGTCGGATGACATCCTGCTGATGAGCGGCATCACCAAGTCGTTCCCGGGGGTGACCGCGCTGCGGGACGTCGCGTTCTCGGTGCGACGCGGGGAGATCCACGCGATCTGCGGCGAGAACGGCGCGGGCAAGTCCACGCTGATGAAGATCCTCTCCGGGGTGCACCCGCACGGGTCGTACTCCGGGGAGGTGGTCTTCGACGGCGAGGCGTGCCGGTTCGCGGGCATCCGCGACAGCGAGGCCCGCGGCGTCGTGATCATCCACCAGGAGCTGGCGCTGGTCGGCCAGCTGTCGATCGCGGAGAACCTGTTCCTCGGCAACGAGATCGCGCACCGAGGGCTCATCGACTGGAACCGCACGAACCACGAGGCGGAAAGGCACCTGCGCCGCGTCGGCCTGCACGAGAACCCGACCACCGCCGCCGGTGAGCTGGGGGTCGGCAAGCAGCAGCTCGTCGAGATCGCGAAGGCACTGTCCAAGGAGGTCCGGCTGCTGATCCTCGACGAGCCGACCGCCGCGCTGAACGACGACGACTCGGCGCACCTGCTCGACCTGTTGCGCGGCCTGCGCGACGACGGCATCACGTGCGTGGTGATCTCCCACAAACTCGGCGAGGTCACCGAGATCGCCGACACCATCACGATCCTGCGCGACGGCCGGACCATCGAGACGCTCGACGCGACCGACGTGACGGAGGAGCGGATCATCGCGGGCATGGTCGGACGGGACCTGGAGCACCGGTTCCCGCCCCGCCATCGGACGACCCCTCGCGGTCGCCCCGAGTCTGATGGTTCGCTCCGCGAACAAGAGATCGGCGACGAGGTGCTGCGGATCGAGGACTGGACCGTCCACAGTGCCACCAACCCGGACCGCGTGGTGGTCGACCATGCCACGCTGTCGTTGCGGCGCGGGGAGATCGTCGGCCTCGCGGGGCTGATGGGCGCGGGCCGCACCGAGCTGGCGATGTCGGTGTTCGGCCGGTCCTACGGCGTGGACATCTCGGGCCGGGTGTACAAGGACGGGCGCGAGATCGACGTGCGGACCGTGCGGTCGGCGATCAGGAACGGGCTCGCGTACGTGAGCGAGGACCGCAAGCGGTACGGACTGAACCTGGTGACGGACGTGAAGCGCAACGTCTCCTCGGCCGGGCTCGGGCTGCTGTCCACCCGTGGCTGGGTCGACGAGCACGAGGAGTTCCGGGTCGCGGAACGGTTCCGCGGCGCGTTGCGGATCAAGACGCCGGACGTGATGGCACCCGCGCGGACGCTGTCCGGCGGCAACCAGCAGAAGGTCGTGCTGGCGAAGTGGATGTTCACCGAGCCGGACGTGCTGATCCTCGACGAGCCGACCCGCGGCGTCGACGTCGGCGCGAAGTACGAGATCTACACGATCGTGAACTCGTTGGCGGACCAGGGGAAGGCGGTGCTGGTGATCTCGTCGGAGCTGCCGGAGCTGCTCGGGCTGTGCGACCGGATCTACACGCTGTCCGCAGGCCGGATCACCGGTGAGGTGCCGCGCGAGGAAGCGACACAGGAGCTGTTGATGGAGTACATGACGCAGGAGGAGCGGACGTGACGGTGGATGTCAAGGTGCCGTCGGCGCTCGCGCCGACGGACGGGCCGCGGCGGCGGTTCCGGCTGAACCTGCGGCAGAGCGGGATCTACGTCGCGTTCGCGTTGATCGTGCTGCTGTTCACCGTGCTGACCGACGGCGCGCTGCTGGCGCCGGGCAACATCTCGAACATCGTCGTACAGAACTCGTACGTCCTGATCCTCGCGATCGGCATGATCCTCGTGATCATCAGCGGGCACATCGATCTGTCCGTCGGCTCGGTGGTCGCGGTGACGGGCGCCATCTGCGCGGTGCTGACCGTCCAGTGGGGACTGCCGTGGTGGCTCGCGGTGCTCGCCACGCTCGGTGCTGGCGCGCTGATCGGTGCCGCGCAGGGTTACTGGATCGCGTACTTCGGCATCCCGGCGTTCATCGTGACGCTCGGCGGCATGCTGGTGTTCCGCGCGCTCACCCTCACCGTCCTCGGCAACCAGGGCATCGGCCCGTTCCCGGAGGAGATCCGCACGCTGGCCAACGGTTTCACCGGCGGCTACCTCGGCAACGTCGGGCTCGGCCCGCTTGGTGGCGCGGACATCGTGTCACTGCTGATGGGCGTCCTGGTCGTGGCCGGTTTCGCGTTCGTGCAGTGGCGGACCCGGCGCGCACGGCTCGGCTACGGCCAGACCGTCGACCCGCTGCCGCTGTTCGCGGTCAAGATCCTCGTCGCCGCGGTCGTCGTGCTGTTCGTGGTGGTGCAGCTGGCCAGGTTCCGCAACCTGCCGTGGGTGCTGGTGCTGCTCGCGGTGCTGGTGCTCGCCTACTCGCTGATGGCGAGCCGCTCGGTGTTCGGGCGCCACATCTACGCGGTGGGCGGCAACCTGGCGGCGGCGACGCTGTCCGGCGTGCGGGTCAAGCCGGTGACGTTCTGGGTGTTCGTGAACATGGGCGTGCTGGCCGCGCTCGCGGGCGTGATCTTCGCGGGCAGGCTGAACCAGGCGGGCCCGACCGCGGGCAACGCCTTCGAACTGGACGCGATCGCGGCCGCGTTCATCGGCGGCGCCGCCGTGCAGGGTGGCGTCGGCAAGGTCATCGGCGCCATCACCGGCGGCCTGATCATGGGTGTGATCAACAACGGCATGTCGCTGATCGGCGCGCCTTCTGAACGCGTGATGCTGGTGAAGGGACTGGTCCTGCTCGCGGCCGTCGCCTACGACGTGTGGACCAAACGGCGCGCGGGAACTGTTGGCTAGGGGGACCACCGGACCGGTGGTGCGGGCATTCGTCGGGTTTGCCCGCGCCGCCTGCCCGGGCAGGTTCCCGTACCCGGCGGGCGGTGGTGGCTCCGCCCGCCACGGCGAGGTGGCGGCCGCCCGATCTCGGTGGTCGCCACCTCGCCCGCGGTTGCCCTTCCCGTTTCTGTCACCGGGAGCTGATTCGGGAGCGCGAGCTGAACCGGTTCATTTCAGGTCTAGCGGTGGGCGTTGGATCTGCCGTACTCTTCGGCCTCGTACCCCAACTGAACGCGGCTCGAAACTTACGCGGTTCAGTAGGCGAGGAGGCGATGATGCTTCTGTTCGACGGGCGGCCGTGGCTGGGGGCCAACTTCTGGTCACGGTCGGGTGGGCCGCTGATGTGGCGGAACTACGATCCGGACCTGGTCACCCAGGAACTGCGGGTCCTGCGCGAGCACGGCATGAACCTCACCCGGTCGTTCTTCTACTGGCCCGACTTCCACCCCGAACCCGGCCGGATCGACGACGAGCTGGTCGCCAGGTACGCCGACTTCCTCGACCGGCACACGGCGGAGGGCATGGCGACCATTCCGACGTTCATCGTCGGGCACATGTCCGGGGAGAACTGGGACCCGGCGTGGCGGCAGGGTCGTGACCTGTACGGCGACGTGTGGATGGTCGGCCGCCAGGCGTGGTTCGTCGAGCGGATGACCGCGCGGTTCCACGCCCACCCGGCGGTGGCGGGCTGGCTGATCTCCAACGAGATGCCCATCTACGGGGAGCCAGCCGACCGGGAGACCGTCACGGCCTGGGCGCAGCTCATGGTGCAGGCCGTGCGGGCGGGCGGTGGCACACAGCCCGTCTCCATCGGTGACGGGGCATGGGGGATCGAGGTCACCGGGCGGGACAACGGGTTCTCCGTGCGGGACCTGGCCGCCATGACCGACTTCGTTGGCCCGCACGTGTACCGCATGGAGAACGACGTGGTGCGCCAGCACCTGACCGCCGCGTTCATCTGTGAGCTGTCCCGGTTCGACGGCAAGCCCGTGGTGCTCGAGGAGTTCGGCGTCACCGACAGCTTCGTCTCACGCGCGCACGCCGCCGAGTACTACCGCCAGATCCTGCACAACTCGCTTCTCGCGGGCGCCACCGGCTGGATCGCCTGGAACAACACCGACTTCGACGACCTGTTCACACAGGACCCCTACCGGCACCATCCGTTCGAGATGCGGTTCGGCCTCACCGACGTGACCGGCGCACCCAAGCCGCAGCTCGAGGAGGTGCGGGACTTCGCGGACGTGCTGGCCGAGGTGGACTTTCCGAACTGCACGCGCCCGGAACCAGAGGTCGCGCTCGTCGTGCCGTCCTACCTTGAGCACCGGTACCCGTTCACGGAACCGGAGGACAACGCGCACCTGTTCGACGTGCTGCGGCAGTCCTACGTTGCCGCACGCGAGGCCGACCTGTCCATTACGGCGGCCAGGGAACTGGACGGGCTCCCGGACGACGCGAAGCTCTACCTCGTGCCGTCCGCCAAGCAGCTCACCGCGCCGACCTGGCGGCGGCTCGCCGAGAGCGGCGCCGTCGTCTACGTCTCCTACAGTGCTGGCGGCCACAGCACCCAGCGTGGCCTGTGGCACGCCGACGTGAACGGCATGTTCGGGGTCGAGCACCAGCTCCGGTACGGGATGGTCGACCCGGTCGTCGACGACGAGGTGGCCGCCACGTTCGTGACGGACTTCGGCACCCTGGGCGCGGGCACCACCCTCACGTTCCGCGCGGGTGGCAACGAGCACGAGCGCGTGTTCCTGCCCGTGCGCGCCACCGACGGTGAGGTCGTCGCCGTCGACCAGCACGGAAACCCTTTCCTGGTCAGAAAGGGCCGGCACGTGCTGTGCACCTATCCGCTCGAGGCGATGGCCGCGGCACTGCCGGGCGTCAACCCCGAGCCAACCCACCGGATCTACGACGCGCTGGCCGTCATCGCGGGCGTTTCGCGGCCGGTGACCATCGCGGACCCGCTCGTGCACGCGGCCGAGCTGCGTCACCGGGACGGTCGCAGGTTCGTCTGGCTGGTCAGCCAGGCGGACGGGGAACTGGAGGTCAAGCCGGCCGGGGGAAAGCTGGCCGACCTCGCGTCGGGGGAGCCCGTCAATGAAGTGACGTTGCGCCCGTACGGCGTGCGGGTGCTGGTACTCGAGGATTCCTGAACGAGGAGAAGGCGCCATGCGAAACCGGTTGAGGTTGCTGGCCATACTCGCGACGGCGGGATTAGTCGCCGCCGCCTGCACCGGGGTGGACGGCGGTGACTCGGGCGGCGCGCCCGGGTCGTATCCACGCGACAAGACCCTGTTCACCAGCGGCACGCAGTGGGGACCACCCGCCAACTGGAACCCCGTCATGAACTGGGCGTACGCGACCGGCACGGTCGGGTACGTCTACGAGACCCTGTTCCTCTACGACCCGCTCACCGACGAGTTCGAGCCATGGCTCGCCGAGAAGGGCGACTGGACCAGTGACAACACCTACGAGGTGACGTTGCGGGACGGTCTGGAGTGGACGGACGGCAAGCCGATCACCGCGCAGGACGTGGTGTTCACCATCGAGCTCGGCAAGATGGCGACGGTGCCCTACCATCCCATGTACGAGCTGATCTCCTCCGTCGAGGCCGTGGACGACCGGACCACGAGGGTGACGTTCAAGGAACCCCGCTACCAGCAGTGGGCGAACTGGATCTACTTCAACCCGATCGTGCCGGAACACCTGTGGGGCAACAAGTCCGAGAAGGACGTCACCTCCGGCGCGAACGAGAAGCCGGTCGGCTCAGGGCCGTACCTGTACGAGACGCACGACCAGGACCGCATGGTCTGGAAGAAGAACGACAAGTGGTGGGGCCGCGGCAAGCTCGACCTCGACGTCAAACCCACCTACGTCGTCGACATCGTCAACTCCAGCAACGAGGCCGCGCTCGGTCAGCTGCTGCAGGGTGACATCGACCTGTCCAACAACTTCCTGCCCGGCATCGCATCGCTGGTCAAGGGCGGCTACCAGCTGCAGACCTACTACAAGGACGCGCCGTACATGCTGTCCGCCAACACGACCTGGCTGGTGCCGAACACCACGAAGGCACCGTTGAACGACGCGGCGTTCCGCCGTGCGCTGGCGAACGCCATCGACATCGACAAGATCGTGAACTCGGTGTACGGGCAGATCGTGAAGAAGGCCAGCCCGACCGGGTTGCTGCCGATCTGGGACAGGTACATCGACCAGGCGGTCGTGAGCGAGGTCGGCCCGACGTTCAGCACCTCGGACGCCAAGCAGATCCTCAGCCAGGCCGGGTACCGCGACACCGACGGTGACGGGCTCGTCGAGAACAAGGACGGCTCGCCGCTCACGTTGAAGCTCGCCACCCCGTCCGGCTGGACCGACTGGAACGAGGCGGCGCGGGTGATCGTCGACAGCGCCAAGGCAGCGGGCATCCAGCTCACGTCCGAGACACCGGCCGACACGGTCGTGCAGGACATGCGCGAGTCCGGCGAGTTCGACATCATCCTCGACAACCAGCGGCAGATGGACAACACGCCGTTCCGGTACTACGAGTACGTCTTCGGGCTGCCGGTCCTCGAGTCGCAGACCACGGTCAACTACGGCCGGTACGAGAACCAGCAGGCGTGGGACCTCACCAACCAGCTCGACGCGACCAAGATCGACGACCAGGCCGGGATGAAGGCGATCACCTCGCGGCTGCAGCGGCTTCAGCTGACCGAGATGCCGGTGATCCCGTTGTGGTACAACGGCCTCTGGTCGCAGTACAGCAACGCGGTATGGACCAACTGGCCGTCGGCCGATGGTGACGGACCCAAGTACCTCCCGTCCGTGTGGCGAGGTTACCTGCAGCGCGGCGCGATCAAGATGCTGGCTGAGCTGAAGCCAGCACCGGAAGAGAAGTAGCCGCCGGGGATGGGACGGTACTTCGGCAGGAAGCTCGCGATCTACGCCATGACCTTCGTGGTCGCGGTGACGATCAACTGGCTCATCCCGCGTTTCATGCCGGGCGACCCGGTGCGCGCCATGGTGGCGCGTGCCGGGTTGCAGGACCCGGCCGGGATCGCGGCGATGCGCGAGTACTACACGAGCCTGTTCGGCTTCGATCTACCCGTGTGGCAGCAGTACCTCAACTTCTGGGGTGAGATGCTCCGCGGCAACTTCGGGGTGAGCCTGTGGGCCTACCCCAAGTCCGTCGGCTCGATCATCCTCGAGGCCGTGCCGTACACGCTCGGGCTGCTGTTGCCCGCCATCCTGCTGAGCTGGTGGGCGGGCAACAAGTTCGGCGCGTACGCGGCGCGCAAGAAGGTACTGGACAACACGGTCCTGCCGATCTGGTACGTGCTGACCGCGACGCCGTACATGTGGCTCGCGATCCTGCTCGCGTGGGCGTTCGGGAAGGTGGCGGGCCTCTTCCCGGTCGGCCGCAGCTTCAGCGCGTCACTGGAACCGTCCTTCTCGTGGCTGTTCATCTCCGACCTGATCAGCCACTGGTTCCTGCCGTTCCTGTCACTGTTCCTGGTGATGTTCGGCGGCTGGGCCATCGGCATGCGCAACATGGTCATCTACGAGCTGGAGGCGGACTACGCGCACTACCTCGGCGCGCTCGGCGCGCCGCAACGGCTGGTGCGCCGGTACGCCTTCCGCAACGCGGTGCTGCCGCAGGTCACCGGCCTCGCGCTCCAGCTAGGGGTGATCGTGGGCGGCGCGGTCGTCACCGAGATCGTCTTCGACTACCGCGGGCTTGGCTACCTGGTGCTGGAGTCGATCAAGGCAAACGACCTGTTCCTGCTGCAGGGCATCTTCCTGTTCATCGTGATCGGAACCCTGGTGGCGAACTTTCTCATCGACGTCGTCTACGTGCTGGTGGATCCGCGCACGCGAGTCGGCATGGGGAGCAGCTCATGACGCATCCGGACCGCGGTCCCGGCGCCGGGGTCACCGACGTGACCGTGGCGCCGGTGGCCGCATCGGCCGAGGACGTGGCCACCGTGCCCGGGGTGGCGACGGTGCGCGGCACGGCCGTGCGACGGGAGGCGCTGCACTTCGCGGTGCGCAACGGCAAGCTCGTCGGCGGGTTCGCCGTCGTGCTGGTGTTCCTCGTCGCCGCGCTGGCCGGGCCGCTCTTCGAGACCGACGACCCGCTCGCGTACGTCGGTCCGCAGGCCGCGGCGCCGTCGGGGGAGTACTGGTTCGGCACGACCACCTTCGGGCAGGACGTGTTCGCCCAGTTCCTGCACGGGTTGCGGTCCACGTTCTTCGTCGGGGTGGTCGCGGCGCTCATCGCGGGCGTGCTCGGCATGGTCGTCGGGTTCACGTCCGGCTACCGGGGCGGGCTCGTCGACGAGATCCTCAACATGATCACCAACATCGTGCTCGTGCTGCCGGTGCTCGCGGTGCTGATGATCATCGCGGCCTACCTCGAGGTGCGCAACGTCCAGAGCCAGGCGGTCATCATCGGCCTGTTCTCCTGGCCGTGGGTGGCGCGTGCGGTGCGGTCGCAGACGCTCACCCTGCGGGCGAGGGAGTTCGTCGACCTCGCGAAGCTGTCGGGCGCGCCAGTGCGCAGGATCATCTTCCGCGAGATCGCGCCCAACATGGCGTCCTACCTGTTCATGGTGTTCATCCTGCTGTTCGGCGGCGCGGTGCTGTTCGCCGCGACGCTGGACTTCATCGGCCTCGGCCCGACCGACGGGACCTCGCTCGGCCTGATGCTCAACCAGGCCAAGCAGTGGAGCGCGATGAACCTCGGCCTGTGGTGGTGGTTCATCCCGCCCGGCCTCGGCATCACGACGATCGTCGGTGCGCTGTACATCATGAACGTTGGCCTCGACGAGGTCTTCAACCCGAAGCTCCGGGAGACGTGATGGCACTCCGGGTCGAGGACCTCCAGGTCTACTACCGCACGCTGCGCGGCGACGTGCACGCGATCGACGGGGTCACGTTCTCGGTGGCAGACGGGGAGATCATGGGCCTCGTCGGCGAGTCCGGGTCCGGCAAGACCACGCTGGGCAAGAGCCTCATCCACATGGACAACCGGATGCGGCACGTCGGCGGCACGGTCACCCTCGACGACGTCGAGCTGCCGATCGGCGACACCGGGGCGATGAACAGGTTCCGGTTCTCCGACATCTCGATCGTGCCGCAGTACGCGATGAGCGCGATGAACCCGACGCGGAAGATCGGGAGGATGATCCGCGAGCTGGTCGAGTCGCGGAAGATCAGGTTCTCCTCGGTGCGGGACGAGCTGGACCGGCGCCTCGACCTCGTCGGGCTCGATCGTGCCGTGCTCGACCGGTACCCGATCGAGCTGTCCGGCGGGATGAAGCAGCGCATGGTGATGGTGATCTCCACGCTGCTGAACCCGTCGCTGTTGATCGCCGACGAGGTGACCTCGGCGCTCGACGTGTCCACGCAGCGCGCGGTGGCGCTGGCGCTGGCCGGGTTCCGGGACCACGACCTGGTGCGCAGCATGGTCGTGATCACCCACGATGTGTCGCTGGTGTACCAGATCGCCGACACGATCACCGTCATGTACGCGGGCAGGCTGGCCGAGTCGGCGCCGACGGACATGCTGGTCACCGCGCCGCGTCACCCGTACACGCAGCTGCTGATCTCGGCGCTGCCGGAGGTGGGCGTGCGGTACGCGGGCAAGCGCCTGACGGGCATCGCGGGCAGCCCGCCCGCCCTGCTCGACCCGCCCGCGGGCTGCCGGTTCCGGGACCGCTGCCCGCTCGCGTTCGACCGGTGCGCCGAGCAGCCGCCGTTCGTCGAGATCGCGGAGAACCACCGCGTGGCCTGCTGGAAGGCGGTGTGATGCTCAGGTTGACGGGTGTTTCCAAGACCTACCGGACCGGCGCGTTCGGCCGCGGCACGACGGCCGCGGTCCGCGACGTGAGCTTCGAGCTGCGGCCGGGCGAGGTGACGTCGCTGATCGGTGAGAGCGGCAGCGGCAAGTCGACGATCGGCAGGATGATCCTGCGGCTCACGCGGCCGACGGACGGCACGATCACGTTCGAGGACAGGGATGTCGCCGGCCTCCGGGGTGCTGGGCTCAAGGAGTACTACCGGCACGCGCAGGGTGTGTTCCAGGACCCGTTCAGCACCTACAACCCGATCTTCCGCGCGGACCGGGTGTTCGCGATGATCCGCCAGTCGTACTTCCCCCGGGTGCGGGACAAGGAGTGGCGGGAGCGGGTGGCGGAGGTGATCGCGTCGGTCAACCTCAACCCGGACCTGGTGCTCGGCAAGTATCCGCACCAGCTCTCCGGCGGGCAGCTTCAGCGGCTGCTGGTGGCCCGCGCGCTGTTGCTGGACATCAGGCTGCTGGTGGCGGACGAGATCATCAGCATGCTGGACGCGTCAACGCGGATCGACGTGCTGAACCTGCTGGCGGACCTCAAGGAACGCGGGCTCGCGGTCCTGTTCATCACCCACGACCTGTCCCTGGGCAACTACCTGTCCGACCAGACGGTGATCCTGCGCCGCGGCGCGGTCGTCGAGCGGGGCGACACCGAGAAGGTGTTCGGCGACCCGCGCCACCCGTACACGCGGACCCTGCTGGCGTCCGTGCCGCGCCTCGGCACGCGGTGGGAAGACCTGCCGGTGCCGGAGTCCGGCGGACACGAGTGCGATGCGCCCCCGGAAGAGGTCGAGGACGGCCACTTCGTGGCATGCTTCGACACGAACCGTGTCCATCATGGACGGAAGAGCGAATCAGTGTGACTAGACGAGTGACGATCGCCGATGTCGCCAAGAAGGCGGGACTGTCGAAGGGCGCGGTGTCCTACGCCCTCAACGGCCAGCCGGGCGTGTCGGAGACGACGAGACAGCGGGTGCTGCGGCTCGCGCTGGAGATGGGCTGGCACCCCAACAGTGCGGCCAAGGCGCTGTCCGGCGCGCGGGCCGGCGCGTTCGGCCTGGTGCTGGCGCGGCCGGCGAGCACGCTCGGGATCGAGCCTTTCTTCATGAAGCTGATCTCCGGCATGGAGAGCGCCATGGCCTCGTCGCAGACCGCCCTGTTGTTGCAGGTCGTACCCGACCACGAGGCGGAGATCGCGACCTACCGGCGGTGGTGGGCCGAGCGGCGGGTCGACGGGGTGTTCCTGATCGACCTCTGCCGCGACGACGTGCGGGTGCCGGTACTGGAGGAGTTGCGGCTGCCCGCGATGGTCGTCGGCGGGCCGGGACACCACGGGGCGTTGCCCGGGGTGTGGATCGACGACACCAGTGCCATGGTGATGGTGATGGAGTACCTGGCCGCGTTGCGGCATCGGCGGATCGCCCGTATCGGTGGGGTACCGGGGATGCTGCACACGGAACTGCGCACCGAGGCGTTCGACACCGTCGCTTCCCGGCTCGGGCTCGAGTGGTCGTTGACGATCAGTACCGACTACAGCCCCGAACAGGGGGCGCAGGCCACGCGGCGGTTGCTGAGTTCCTCCGCTCCGCCGACCGCGATCGTCTACGACAACGACGTGATGGCGGTTGCCGGGGTTTCGGTCGCGCACGAGATGGGGGTGCAGGTACCGCGCGACGTGTCGATCATGGCTTGGGATGACTCGGTGTTGTGTGAGATCACGCATCCCGCGTTGACCGCCGTCAGTCGCGACAGCACCGCGTACGGGGCGCAGGTGGCGGCGAAGCTTCTTGGTTTGTTGAACGGCGAGGTTGTCACCGAGGTGGAGGAGACGCCGCCTCGGCTGGTGGTCCGGGGGAGCACCGCTCGGCCCGTGGCTTGAGCCCCGGTTCCCAATGAATGAAGGTGTCCCTTTGGGTCGCGGAGCGGCCCAAAGGGACACCTTCAGTGTTTGCTCAGGCTGTTGTGCAGGTTGTCGTGTTCAGTGCGAAGGTTGCCGGTGACGTGTTGGCTCCTGACCAGGAGCCGGTGAAGCCGATGGTCACCGAGCCGCCCGCCGGGATTCGTGCGTTGTACGACGCGTTCGCCGCTGCGACCTCCGCTCCCGTCTGGGTTGGGATGGCGTGCCACATGTTCGTGACGCGCTGTCCGGACGGGAACGTCCACCGCACCTGCCAGCCGTCGATCGCGGTGGTTTGGTTGTTCGTCACCGTGATCTCGGCCTGGAAGCCGTCCTGCCACTGGCCTGTCACGCGGTAACCCGCGGTGCAGGCGCCCGGCTCGGGGTCCGGGTCCGGGTCGGTGCCGCCGCCGTAGACCGTTGCCTGGCGGGAGGTTGCCTTGATTCCGTTGGTGCCGTTGAAGAGGCGCTGGCCCCACGAGGTCAGCTGGGCCGGGTCGAAGTTCGTCACCATGTCCAGGTATTCGACGCCGCCACCGTTGCCGCTCCAGCTCCAGCCAAGGTAGCCGATTCCCTGGGACTGCGACGTGGCCAGGATGGTGTCCTCGTCGGGGTCGCCGTCCGAGTGGTTGTGGCCGAACTCGCCGACCACGATCGGCAGGCCTGCCGAGCGGAACCTGCCCAGGTAGTCGTTGATCTCGGCCGCGGTGTCGAAGACGCCGTACATGTGGATCGAGAACACCGTGTTGCGGTCGGGGTCGGCCTGGAAGACCGAGGCCGCGTTGTCGCGCATCGTGAACGTCCAGTCCTGGCCCCAGTTCGGGGCGTCCACCATGATCGTGTGGGTGAAGCCGCCCGCGCGCAGGCGCTGGATCGCCGTCGAGGTGTCCGACGCCCAGGTTTGGTAGCCCTGGTTGCCGTACGGTTCGTTCCCGATGTTGACGATCACGTACTTCTCTTGCCCGGCAAGGGCGCTCTTCACCGACAGCCAGTAGTCGACCGCCTGGGCGAGGGTCGCCGCGCCGGACTGTTCGCCGTAGCCGGTGGTGTCGTGGACTTCCAGTACACAGATCAGCTTGTTCTGCTTGCACAGCGAGACCACGTTGGCCACATCCGCCGTGTCGTTCTTCGTCCAGCGCTGGCCCGATGCCAGCACCACCCGGACGGTGTTCGCGCCCAGTGCCTTGATGTTCGCGAACGAGCTCGTCTGTTGTTGGTACCAGGTGTGCGCGTGGTTCACGCCGCGCATCACAAACTCACTGCCGTTCGACTCGTAGAGCTTGCCGCCCGACACGTAGAAGCCTGCTGGTGCCGCGGACGCGGTCACCGGTATGCACAACGCGGCTATCAAGACTGCCACGAGTGCCAGTGCTTTCCTCATCTCCATCCTCCCGCTTTCAATGTGGGCGGCCCGGCCCCGCCAGCGGCGGCTGGCGGGACCGGGCCTGCGATGCGCTCACGACGGTGTGCACGCACCGCGTGTCATGGGCTCAGCGCGATGTCAGCCACTTAGCCGAACAGCTGCACGTGCAGCGAGAACGCGGTCGCGATCTCCGCCTGTGCCCAGAACCGGTGGTAGGTGAACGTCGGCGCGGACCCACCGTTGAGATAGGCCTCGACCTTCGGCCACTGTGGGTCGTCCTCGTAGAACGACCGGATGGACAGGAAGTCGGCACCAGCGGCGATGGGGTCGCCGTTGGGCATCTCGCCCGTCCAGCCCGGCGGCACGTACACACCCTCACCGGAGGACGAGTTGTACTCGTCGTCGAACCGGTTGTAGTCCGTACGTGTCTCCGGGACCGCGATACCGATCGAGTCGGTGTGCGCGAGCATCGCGTCGAGGAGGCCCTCGCCGGTCGTCCGCGCCGCCGCGTTCCCGGAGCGGGCCGCGTAGTTGAGCAGGATCTTCGCGTACGACGCCGCCACGCCGACGTCCTGGCTGTGGTTCAGCACCCGGACCCGCAGGTTCGAGTTGCTGCCGGGAGCCGACGCGTTCCACGTGTCCGGCTGCCCTGTCCACTCCATGTCGGACGGGATCTGGAAGCTCCCGCCGGTGCCGACGGTCGTGTTCGCGATGGCCCACGGCACCCACTTGTCGAGGATCTTCTTGGCCCGCGCGTCACCGGTCAGCTGGTACAGCGCGGCGACCCGCTCCAGACCCCACGTCTGGAAGCCGAACCACCGGTTGGACGGCGGGTCGTGCCACACCGGCTGGTAGTCGTAGTACATGCCGTAGAACGTCGAAGCACCGGACGGGGGAGTGGCGTACTGGCCCTCCCAGCTGTTCGTCGCGCCACCGGCGATGCCGCCGTCGGCGGACTGCAGCCACTGCAGGAACTCCAGCTGCCGGTCCAGGCTCTTCGACCAGTCCGCCGAACCGGTCGCCGAGATCGGCTTCATCGCCGCGTCGTTGGCGAGTGCGTACGCGGCGAGCGGGTTCTGGTAGCCCTGGTGTGCCGCACCGTCACCGATGCGCCACGCCCAGCCCGCGGATGTGTCGGTCGCGCCACCCCACGCGTAGTACCACGACATGAGGTAGTGCGAACTGTCCTTGCCGCTGCCTGCCGGGCAGGAGCTGGGGCCGACGCAGTTGCCGACCTTCTTGAAGTACTTGTCGAACATGGCGTACCGCAGGTAGTCGCCCATCTTCGACGCCTTCTTCACGACATCGGCCACCTGCGAGCCCTTGCCCTGAGCGGTCGCCCACTGGTTGGCGAGGTACGCCACCTGGACGGCACGCGCGTCGGCGTCGGGCGCGTTGGTGTACTTCCACTGCTTGGCGTAGCTGGCGTCCTTGGTGAACAGGTCCAGGTAGCCGTTCGGCCCACCGTGCGCGAACGTGTCGCAGGACGGCTGCGGGATGGTCTCCCACACCGACTCGCTCGAGCCGCGCTGGTAGGTGTTGATGTACGCGGGCGCGGTGGTGCCATCGCCACACCGGCCGAAGCCGTACGTGTTGTCCACGTCCAGCAGCCAGTGCATGCCGTAGATGTCCGACGTGCCGTACGCGTTCTTCAGCTCACCCGCGATCGGGTCGGACCCGACCGGGACGTTGCCGTCCAGCACCGCGGGGTACTGGTCCATTCTCGGGTGCTCCGGCGCGTAGGTCGCCGGGTCGGCGGCGTTGTACTTGTCGTTGGTCGGCTGGTCGGCGTGCGACGGGATGATGTACTTCTCCATCGACGCCCACGCCGCGTTGAACGGCGCCCAGTCACCCTCGAGCTGCCCGTACGCGGCCTCCAGCCACAGGTAGTAGCTGAACGCCTCCGATGTGGTCTGGTGACCGTGGTCCGGCGCTTCCACCAGCAGTGTCTCCACCGAGTGGTAAGGCACCAGGACCCCGCCGAAGTTGCGGAAGTAGCCGCTGGACGGGTCCTTGATCTTGTTGTACTGCTCGAGGAACGCCGCCCGGTAGTCCGAAGCGGCCGCGTCGATCTCCGCCACGTCGAGCGTGGCCGAGGTGAGCCCGGAGCCGGTGATCGAGAACGTGGCGGAGGCGAGTCCGCCGCCGTTCGCCGCCGACGCGATCGTCACGTTCTTCGCGGTGTTCCAGCTGCTCTGGTCGAACGTCAGCGTCGTTGGCGTGGCGGTCAGGTCGGTGCTGCCCGCCGTGCGTGCCACGGTGAGCGTCACAGAACCGGTCGGCTGGGTCGCGAGCTTCACGCCCACGGTCGCCGAGTCGCCCTGCCGGACACGGACCGTCGACGGGGTCGCGACCACCGCGGCGGCGGAGAGCACCCGCACGGCGACCGGACTGGACACCGAGGCCGCGCCGAGGTTGTCGACCGCCCGTGCGGTCACCGAGTACTCGCCCGCCGTCGCGCCGGTCCACGTGTACTGGAACGGTGCGGTGGTGTCGGCGCCGAGCCGGGTGGTGCCCGCGTAGAACTCCACCGACGCCACAGAACCGTCGCTATCGGCGGCGGTCGCCTCCAGCTCGATCGGCGAGGAGACGGTGAACGCCGAGTTGTTGGCCGGTTTGACGAGCTGCACCGTTGGTGCCCGGTTCGGCCCGACGCAGGCGACACCGTTGACCTTGAAGTCGGCTGGCGCCCGGTTGGCGCTGCCGGACCTGTTGGCGTTGAAGCCGAACGAGGCGGACGCGCCGGGGTTGATGGACCGCTGCCACTCCGCGCCCCGCACGCTCACCGCGCCACCGGACTGCGTGTAGGCACCGTTCCACAGGTTGGTGATCTGCTGCCCGTCGAGATAGGTCCAGGTCAGGTTCCAGTCGGGAATGGCGGCGGCGCCCTCGTTGCGGATCGATACAGAAGCGCCGAAACCGGTGGTCCAGTCGCTCGTGACCGAATAGGCCACGGTGCAGGACACGTCCGCGACGGCGGCCACCGGTTCGACACCGCTGGTGACCGCTGCCGTGAGTGCCACGGCTGCGGCCAACGCCGTGACGGGGCGCGCTCTGCTCGGGCGCACCGATAGTCGTGATCTCACAGGGTCCTCCTCGTGCGAGCGGTTGAACAGCGAACAGGTGGAACCGGCTCGGGGTCGCGCGGGCACACATCGGCCCCGAGCCGGGGCTTGGGCCTCGTCAAGGGACGAAGCTGGGGGGCGGGTCGCCGGTTGGCACCTGCCGGCGACCCGCCCG
>NZ_JBARWZ010000020.1:0-15967 GCF_049647105.1 Actinophytocola sp. | reverse complement strand
GCTCCCGCCAGTACCGCCGCGCCGGCGAGCACCCACGTCAGCGGGGCGGCGACCACCGCGGCCAGCACCGCCAGGACGTACGCCAGCACGAGGTGCCGGCCCACCCAGTGCCCGATGAGTCGTTGTGTCACGAGTGTCGCCCGATCGTTGTCGGCGAAGTCACGCCACGTCAGATCGGCCGGGTCGCGCCACACGAAGGAGCGCTGCAGGAGCGACCACCAGGTGACGGCCGTGATCACCAGCAGCAACCCCAGCGGGTCCAACCCGGCACCGAGCTCGGCACGCAGCTTGTCGAGGCGGAAGAACGCCATCGTGAGCACGCCGACAGCCAGGAAAGCGCCGAGGGTGCGCTCGTCGCCGGACAGCCACCGGCGGGCCAGCGTCCTCACCCGAGGCGCACCACGTGGTCGGCGAGGTCGAGCAGCGGCGGGTGGTGCGTGGCCATGACCACGGCACGCCCCTGGTCCCGCTCCTGGTCGAGGAGGTCCGCCAGCCACGCCTTGCCCTGCACGTCCAGCGCCCGCTCCGGCTCGTCGAGCAGCAGCACCTCGTGCGGCCGGGCCACCGCGCCGAGCAGCAGCAGGCGGCGGCGCTGCCCCGCGGACAGGTAGTAGGCGTGCACGTCGGCGCGTTCGGCGAGGCCTGCCGCCGCGAGCCACTCGTCCGGGTCGCCTGCGTCGTCGCCGAACGAGGTGAGCAGCAGTTCCAGGTGCTGCCGGGGCGTCAGCTCGACGAACAGCTCCGAGTCGTCCAGCAGCACCGCGACCTTCCCCCGGAAGGCGGCATCGCGTTCGTCGGGTGGCTGGCCCGCGACCTCGATCGTGCCCTCGGTCGGCGTGC
Organism: Actinophytocola sp.; assembly: GCF_049647105.1. Taxonomy (GTDB): domain Bacteria; phylum Actinomycetota; class Actinomycetes; order Mycobacteriales; family Pseudonocardiaceae; genus Actinophytocola. The sequence continues at coordinate 15,127 of NZ_JBARWZ010000020.1, read as the reverse complement.
GGGCGCCGTAGAGGAGGTGCAGGATCGTCGACTTGCCGCTCCCGTTGTGCCCGGCCAGCACCAGGGACTCACCCGCGCCGACGGCCAGGTCGAGGTCGCGGAACAGCCAGAGGTCGCTGACGTGCATGCCGAGCCCGGCGGCCGTGACCGTCACCGCGGCGGGTAGCCGTACGGGCCGTCGAGCAGGTCGGGCCGGTACATGCGCAGCCACTGCCCCATGGCGCCCTGCAGCCAGTTCGGGTCGATGCCGCTCAGCGGGATGGCCACCTCGGACCTGCCGTCGTGCGGGTTCACCGACGCCGCGGCCACGTTGTACCGCATCCAGGCGGGGGCGTTCTGCGGGATCACCCGGTGCCCCCAGCCGATGATGCCCTGCGTGCGCACCGCACCGGCGCCGACCCGCACGCCACCTGCCGCGCCGATCGCGGTCGGGTTCACCATCTGGCTCCTGACCTCGCCGATCCGCGTGATGTCCGGCCAGTTGAGACGGATGTGGTAGCCGAGCGTGTCGCTCAGTTCCACGCCGTACTCGGAGAAGCGGACGACCGTGCCTTGCCTCATCCGCTCGAACTTCTTGTACAGGACACCGACCAGCGCCCCGGTGCCGATCACCGCGGCGATGACCCCGCCGAGCAGACCGGCGAAGACCGAACCGAGCATCAGCATGACCACCGCGAAGAAGATCAACAAGAGCACGAACGGCAGCGCCATCCTGCCGAAGCCGCCGCCCGCCATCCGGAACTCGCGCGGGAGCGCCTGGTTGGGGTAGCTCACCCCGTGAGGATGCCATGACCACCAAAAGAGGCCGTTTTTGGCAATGGATCAACTACCCATGGTAGAGCACTCGCGCTGAAAACCACCCTATTGGCGGATTTCTAATCATCAATTCAATCGAATTGACTGCGGAGCGCAAACAAAGGCTGCGCCAGCTGATTGACAAACTGACAGTTTGACGACAAACCGCTACGAATAATCGATGTCAACGCTACGCTGGCGAACGAGTTTCACGATATTCCGGCTGGGGGAAGACCATGGATCTCGAGGGCGACAGTCCCGCGCCACGACCGCCTTCGCCACCGGTACAAGAGGTACCACAGAGCCTGCACGTCACGCCAGAGAACGTCGTGACCCTGGCGGCGACGTTCCGGGGCTGCGCGGACCGTCTGGAGGGGCAGCTGCAACACCTGGAGTCCGACCTGACGCTGTACCGAGCGTGGATGGACGACCCGGTCAGCGAATGGGCCCAACGACAGTTCAACGAATACTTCGTCCAAAGCGAACACGCATTCGTCCACATTGTTCAATCCGAGTATCAGCAGCACAGGGTACGCCAGTACGGGCTCGTCGCCACCGCCCTACTCTATGGACTGACGGAGGAATTGATCGGCGCCGGTTTCACCGAAATCGAGGCGGGTCGGTGAATATCCGCATCATTGTCATGACCGTCGCGATAACGGCCACAATGGCCGGTTGTGCGGTGCGCAGCGGCGGTGATCCCAAGCCAGCCAGCACCAGCACGACCGAGACGAGTGACACGCGGTTCGCTGACCTTCTGCCGCCACGGCCCGACGAACTGAACCTGAGGAACGTCGACCCGTGCTCGGAGCTGCTCACCGAGCAGCAGCTCCGGGAACTCCGCTACGACCTCGGCTACGCTCGCCCGCCGCTGCCCGACCACAGCGACATCCATGGTGGCGACGACTGCACGTTCTCCTCCACCGGCAGCGCGGGCGGCGTCGGCCGCAACCTCCGCACACTGGTGGGCATCTCCACCACCGAGGGGGCCTTGGCCTGGGTCACCGACCCGCACAGGGCACCGGAGACCCGGCCGGTGGTCGTCACCGTCGACCGGTACTCCGCGCTCGTCCTGCCCCACCCGCTGCTGCCCGACAACTGTCTCGTCGTGGTCGACACCGCCGAGGGCCAGTACCTGGAGGTGTGGGTCAGTCCAGCCTTGGGCGAGGAGACCAGTGTCGCCCCGTACTGCTCGGAAGCCGAACGGGTCGCGAGCATGGCCATCCAGACCATCTCAGCGTCCAGATGACATGGGGGAAGAGATCGTGGGTGAACCTGACGTGCGGTGGGATGGCGTGTCCCACAGGAAGATCGTCGCCTGGACCCAGCACGGCTTCGGGGCGGCGCTGACCGAACGGCTCGAGAAGCGGCTCGCCGCCGTCGCCGAAGCTCTCGACGAGAACTCGGATGACGTGAACGCCACCCTCCAGCGGGTCAACGGCGGGGAGTGGACCGGTAGCGCGGCGAAGGCGGCCGCCGCGGCGATGCAGGTGGTGCGGGACTTCGATGACATCATGGGGCACCACGGCAGGATGAACGTCCTCGCCGCGTTCGGGCAGTCGGACAACGCCACATGGGCCAAGGCCAACGTCCCGCCCTATGTGGACGTGCGAGCCGAGCAGATGCCGACGGGCACCCCGCTCGACGCGATCAACGCCACCGCCGACCACCAGCACCAGCAGCAGGCGGCCAAGAACGCGGAGGAGCGGGCCCGGCAGGTGATGCGGGAGTACCAGCTGATGACCACCACCCGGATCGCCTCGCTGCCCGCGCTGGTCCCCGCACCTCAGGTCGCGGTCGCCACCAGCGACGGCATCACCATCCCGCCCGGCGGTCCGGGGGACGGCACGCCCGGTGGCAGTCAGGTCGCGCCACGCGTCGCCGGACCCGAAGCAGCGTCCAAAGCCGGGCCCAAAGCCGGGCCACGACCCGACGACCGGCCGCCGCAGAGTCCGCCGTCCGGCGGCGCCGACGTGCCGACGACGCCGCCCTCGGGGACGACCGGGCCCTCGTCGGCCACTCCCGGCCGTGCCCCGTCGACGAACGGGGGTGAACCGACCCGGGCCGCGTCCACCGGCGGCACGGCTCCTCCGCCGGGCGCGGACGTGGTCCGCAGGCCACTGCCCGGCAACGGGCAGCCAGGCGGTCCCCGCGACGGTCGACCCGGCGGTGGCTCCGGCGGTGGCACTGTCGGGGGCCACCCGGGCGAGCGGGCCCTTCGGGCGAGCGGGCGCGGCGGGGTCACCGAGGTACTGGGCCAGGCCCCGCGAGGTGGTCCGGTCGGGGGTGTGCCGAATGGGGCCGCCAAGGCCGATGACGACAAGGAACGCCGGGGCAAGTACGCGGTGCCCGGATCGGAGATCTTCGAACCCGACAACGACGACGGCCTGCTGCACGACCCCTTCCGGCCCGGTTCCTACGTCGCGCCCGCGTCGATCGGTGACGACGACGAATGACCCGGTTCGACCTGTCCGCCGCCGAGCTCGACGTGATCTGGCGCGCTGCCGGGTTCGGCGCCCTGCCGCTGGTCATCGACGTTCCGTCGCCCGGCGCCACCCACGCCGAACGTGCCCTGCTCGAGCACCGGGTGTGGACGGACCTCGTCGCGCGCGGGCTGGCCGACGACCACGGGCGCGCGCACTGGCGGCTCATGAACCGGCTGGAGACCATCGCCGAGTGCGGTCGGTCCCTGCAGCTGAGGGTCTTCGGCGCCGACGCGGCCAGCGCGATCCTCGCCACCCGGGGGCGGCACAACGTGCTGGGCGTGCTCGGCGAGCGCTTCAGCCTCACCGCCGTGCCCGACACCGGGAGGACCGCCACCCTGGTGTCGCTGCTGCCGGAGAACCCTGCGGGGAAAGGACATTCGGTGAGCGTCGACACGGCCGTGTTCACCTCCGCCGCCGCCGATCCGGCCACCGCGCACGCCACATTGCGCAGGCACGGCGTCGGCACCGACGACGCCCGCACGCTCCTGTCCATGACCACCGGTGCCGTACGCGTCGCACAGCTCGTCGTGGAACACCGTGGCAGCAAGGTCGTCCGGTCCCGGCCGGTGTCCGTGATCGACACCGCGGCCGGGCGCTACCGCGTCATCCGCACCGTCACCGCGGCCGGTGACCATCTCACCGTCACGCCGACGACCACCGCCGCGCTGGCCGACGCGCTCACGTCATGACCGACTCGTACGCCGCGATCGTGTCCTTGAGGATCTCCTCGCCCGGCCGGTTCCACAGGTCCTGGTTGAAGACCTCCACCTCGATCGGGCGGTCGTAGCCCGTCGCGAGCACGGCTTCCACCAGCGGGGTGAAGTCGACGTGGCCCGAGCCCGGGAGGCCGCGGCCGACCAGCACGTCCTGGGGCAGCGGCACCACCCAGTCCGCCAGCTGGAAGCACGCGATCCGGTCGCCGTTGGCCCCGATCAGCGGGAGGACCTGCTCGTCCCACCACACGTGGTACGTGTCCAGCGTGATGCCCACCGCCTCGGCCGGGTACGGCTCGCACAGATCCAGTGCCCCGGACAGCGACGCGACCACGCTCCGGTCCGCGGTGAACATCGGGTGCATCGGTTCCACGGCAAGGGTCACCCCCACGTCCAGCGCATACGGGGCCAGCGCCGCCAAGCCCGCCGCCACCCGTCCGCGTGCGTCCGCCAGGGTCCGGCCGAACAGGCCGCCGCACACCAGCACCAGTGCCGGGGCCCCGAGCTCGGCGCACTCGTCCAGCGCGCGGCGGTTGTTGTCGAACCAGTCGTCGGCGCCGAAGAAACCGCCTCGGCACAACGAGGTCACGGTCAGGCCGGCGTCCCGTACCAGCGCCGCCGACCGCGCAAGGCCGTACTCCTCGACCGGCTCGCGCCACAGGCCCACATGCCGGACGCCTGCCCCCTCGCATCCCTTCACGACCTCCACCAGCGGCCAGTACTTGGCCGTCGCCTGGTTGAACGACAATGGCCTCACTGCGCGACTCCCGCCGTCGTGAAGAACGATCGTGCCCGTGCCGCCGCCAGGTCGGCGTGTGGCAGCAGGCCCACCTCGTCCGCCAGCACCAGCAGCTTCGCGAGATGCGCCACCGACCGGCCCGACTGCAGGCCACCCACCATCACGAAGTGGTCCTGGTGGCCGGAAAGCCAGGACAGGAACACGATTCCCGTCTTGTAGTACTGCGTTGGCGCGCCGAAAAGGTGGCGGGCCAGCGGCACCGTCGGGTCCAGCGTGGCGCGGAAACCGGCCGCGTCGCCGCGGTCCAGCTTGGGCAGTGCCGCACCGACCAGCGGCGCCAGCGCGGCGAACACCCCCAGCAACGCGTCCGAGTGGCCGTGCTCGTCACCCGCGATCAGGCTCGGGTAGTTGAAGTCGTCGCCGGTGTACATGCGGACGCCCGACGGGAGCTTGCGGCGCAGCTCGATCTCGAACGCGTCGTCCAGCAGTGACATCTTGACGCCGTCCACTGTGGACGCGTGATCCTTCAGCAGTGCCAGCACCGTGTCCGCGGCGACGTGGGGATCCGTCGAACCCCAGTAGCCCCTCAGCGCCGGATCGAACATGGGGCCGAGCCAGTGCAGCAACACCGGATCGTCCACTTCGGACAGCAGCGCGGAGTACACCGACACGTAGTCGTCCGGGCCCTTCGCGGCCGCGGCGAGGTGCCTGCTGCACATCAGCACCGGCACCGCGCCGGTCTCCAGCACGTCCGCGAGCTGTTCGCGGTACGCGTCCAGGACCTGCGGCACGGTCGCCGGGCCGTCGAGCTGGTCGGTGGCGACACCGGCCACGATCCGGCCGCCGACCGAGCGGGCCTCGGCCGCGCTGCGCCGCACCAGTTCGCGGACGGCCGGGTAGTCAAGGCCCATGCCGCGCTGCGCGGTGTCCATGGCCTCGGCGACGCCCAGCCCGTGGCGCCACAGGTGGTGCCGGAACCTCAGCGTCGCGTCCCAGTCGAGGGCCGCGGGGGCGCCGGGGGCGTTCTCGGCCAGCGGGTCCGCGACCACGTGTGCGGCCGCGTACGCGATCCGGCTGGTGGACGGGGACAACCCGGCATCGAAAGGAACACCGCCACGCAGCTCGTAGCGTTCCCCGCCCGGCAACACGATCGACGTCACGACGCCCCCTCGCAGGCTCCGTGGCGTCCTGAATATCGATGGTTCACTCCGCAAGCTCCGCTCACGACAACTCCGGGATCTCTATCCGCCTGCCCTCGGTCGCCGCCTTCAGGCCCAGCTCGGCGAGCTGCACGCCACGCGCGGCCGCCGCGAAGTCCCACTGGAACTCCTCGCCTGCCGCGACGTGGCGCAGGAACCGCTCCCACTGCACGCGGAAACCATTGTCGAAGTGCTCGTTGTCCGGCACCTCTGCCCAGTCGCCACGAGCGTCCACATTGGGCGGCGCGTCCGGGTTCCACACCGGCATCGGCGTGGCGGCCCTGGACTGGGCGCGACAGCGGCGCAGGCCGGCGACGGCGCTGCCGTGCGTACCGTCCACCTGGAACTCGACCAGCTCGTCCCGGAACACCCGGACGCACCATGACGAGTTGAACTGCGCGACGACACCGTCGTCCAGCTCGAAGATCGCGTACGCCGCGTCGTCGGCGGTGGCCGCGTACTCCTCGCCGTTCTCGTCCCAGCGCTTCGGGATGTGCGTGCGGATTGTCGCCTGCACCGCGCGGACCGGGCCGAACATGTTCTCCAGCACATAGTGCCAGTGCGGGAACATGTCCAGCACGACCCCGCCGCCGTCCTCGGCCCGGTAGTTCCACGACGGCCGTTGCGCGGCCTGCCAGTCGCCCTCGAACACCCAGTAGCCGAACTCGGCACGCACCGACAGCACGCGGCCGAAGAACCCGCCGTCCACGAGCCGCTTCAGCTTCCGCAGCCCGGGCAGGAAGATCTTGTCGGCCACCACACCATTGCGCACCCCAGCCGCCTCGGCGGCCCGCGCCAGGTCCTGGGCGCCCGCGAGGTCCATGGCGAGGGGCTTCTCGGTGTAGATGTGTTTGCCCGCCTCGATCGCCTGCCGGATCGCCTTCTCGCGCCGCTGGGTGGTGAGCGCGTCGAAGTAGATCTCGACGTCGTCGCGGGCGAGCGCGGCGTGCAGATCCGTTGTCCAGTCCGACAACCCGTGCCGCCCCGCGATCTCGGCGAGCTTGCGCTCGTTGCGGCCGACCAGCACCGGCTCCGGCCACAGCACCGTGCCGTCCGGCAGCGGGAGGCCGCCGTCGTCGCGGATGGCCAGGATCGAGCGGACCAGGTGCTGGCGGTAGCCCATGCGTCCGGTCACGCCGTTGAGCACGATGCCGATTGACCTTCGAGTCATGTCGATACTCCTGTTGAGACTAGTGCGACTCGTGCGCACCTAGCAGTTGGCGGATCTCGCGGGTGAGGGAACCGAACCGTGGGTCGGTCATCACCTGCGCGTAGTCCCGCTCCCTCGGCAGATCGACCTCGAGGGTCCGCATCAGCCTGCCCGGACGCGGGCTCATCACCTCCACCCGGGTCCCGAGGAACACGGCCTCCGCGATGGAGTGCGTGACCAGCAGGATCGTGGTGCCGGTCTCCCGCCAGATCTTGTTCAGCTCGGCGTTGAGCTGCTCTCTCGTGAGTGCGTCCAGCGCACCGAACGGCTCGTCCATGAGCAGCACCGGCGGCTCGTGCAGCAGCGCGCGGCACAGCGCCACCCGCTGCTGCATGCCACCGGACAGCTCGTGCGGCAACGCCTTCTCGAACCCCCGCAGCCCCGTCAGCTCGATCAGCTCGTCGGCCCGGCGGGCCGCCTTCGTCTTGTCGAGACCGCGGATCTCGGCCTGCAGCAGGATGTTCCTGCGCACCCCGCGCCATTCGAGCAGCGCGGCCCGCTGGAACGCGAACCCGATGTTGCGCTGGGGACCGGTGACCGCGTCCCCGAACAGCGACACGTTGCCCTCGCTCGGTTTCACCAGACCCGCGACCACCTTGAGCAGCGTGGACTTCCCGCACCCGGACGGGCCGACGATCGAGATGAACTCACCGGCCTCGACCCGCATGCTGACGTCGTCGAGTGCGGTGGTGGCGGACCGCTTGGAACGGAAGCGCACCGAGAGGTTCTGTACGTCGACGGCGGTACCGGCCATGACCGACGTCACGAGCCGTCACCCTTGGCGTGGCTGCCGTCCCAGTACTTCGACGGCTCGCCGGCGTCCTTGAGGCCCGCGTTGTCGGCCATGATGCCGATCGTGTCGGTCCACTGCTCCTCGGTGTTGACACCCGGCGCACCCGCGGTCTCCAGCTGCAGCAACGGTTCCGCGAGCTTGAGCTGCTTGACGAGGACCTCCTCCGGCGGCTCGTTCTCCGCCAGGTCGACCATCGCCTTCGCGGCCGCCTCCGGGTTCTTCACGGCCTCGGCCCACGACTTCTGGGTGGCCCGCACGAACTTGCCGACGAGCTCCTTCTGCGAGGACAGCGTCTCGTCGCTGACCACGATGCCCAGCCCCATCAGGTTGAGACCGGAGTCGGCGAACAGCAGGTGGTCGACCTGCTTGCCGGTGCGGGCCTCGATGGTCGGGCCCTGGTCATGGAAGAAGCCCATGATCGCGTCGACCTGGCCCTCGGCGAGCTGTGCGATCTTGTTGGCGGCGTCCATGTTCACGACGGTGACGTCGGAGGGCGCCATGCCGTTCGCGGCCAGCAGCGCGGGGAACGTCGCGTACATCGCGTCACCCGGGGTGCCGCCGACGCGCTTGCCCTTGAGGTCCTTGATGGACTTGAAACCCTTGTCCGCCAGGAACTCGACGGACGCCGGGCCCTTCTGCAGGAAGACCCCGACGCTCTTCACCTCCATGCCGGAGGTGATCGCGTTGAGCAGCGGCGGCGTGTCTGCCCAGCCGAACATGGTCTGGCCCTGCGCGACGGCCTTGATCGTGTTGCCGGAACCGCTGCCCGGCTCGATCTTCAGGTCGATGCCCTCCTCGGCGTAGAAACCCTCCTGGATGCCGTAGAAGAAGGGGGCGTGCTCGCCGTAGGGCACCCAGTTGAGGGTGAAGGTGACCTCGGTGGCGTCGGCGGGCGCCTCCGTGGCCCCGGAGTCGTTGTTGTCCTGCCCGCTCGGTGCGCAGGCGGCCAGCAGGGCCACCGCGGCGATGCCGGTGAGTAAACGCTTCATTGGGTTTGCCTCTCAGGAAGTAGTGAGCGGGGTGGCGGACCGGCGGCTGGCGTGCCACGGGATGAGCAGCGACTCCAGCACCTCGACGATCACGAACAGGAGGATGCCGATGAGCGACATGAGGATCAGAGCGGCGAACAACAGGGGCGCGTCGAGGTTGCCGTTGGCGATCATCAGCTGGTAACCGAGGCCTTCGCTGGCGCCGACGAACTCGCCGACCACAGCACCGACCACGGCAAGCGTCACCGCGACCTTCTCGCCCGCCATGAGGTGCGGCAGTGCGTTCGGGAAACGGATCTTGCGGAACGTCTGCCACCGGCTCGCGCCCATGGTGGCGGACAGCTCCAGCAACTCGGGATCGGTCGACCGGAGGCCTGCGACCCCCGAGACGACCACCGGGAAGAACGCGATCAGCACCGCCAGGATGATCTTCGGGGCGAGGTCGTTGCCGAACCACACCACGATCAGCGGCGCGATCGCGATCTTCGGGATCACCTGTGCGAACAGGACGATCGGGTAGAGCGTGCGCTCCAGCGTCCTCGAGTACGCGATCGCCACGGCGGTCGCGAGGCCGAGCACGCTCGCCAGCAGGAAGCCGACCACCGTCTCGTACAACGTGACGTAGGAGTGGTACATCAGGGACGACCAGTCCTGCATCGTCCGCTCCCACACCTGACCCGGCGTGGGCACGAGATAGTTCGCGACCCAGCCCTGCGCGGTCACCACCCACCACGCCACGAAGATCAGCGCGAGCAGCACGGCGGGCCGCCAGATCGCGTCGGCCAGACGCACCAGTTTCGTGCCGAAGCCGCTGCGCGGAGCGGATTCCCGCGCCGGGGCCGGGGGCGCCGGATCAGCCCGGGTCTCGTTGGTCGTCTCGTTGGCCACTGTCATCATTCCTCCACGTTCTGTCGCTCCGCAGCTCCGCTAAGACGCCGTCTTCCCTCCTGCGCGCGGAGGCCCCGGGCTCGTTCCTCGCCGGGCCTCCGTGCTCGTCAGTCCAGACGGCGCCCGCTCCGCTGCTTCGCTCCGCGAGCCGAACTCGAACCAGTCCACGTTGAACAGGTCGCCGGTCGCGCCGGAATTCCTTGCCACCAGGAACAACTCGTGCGTGCTCCCGGGGTCGATGACCGGGGCGGTCACCTCGGTCCACGTCTGGCCGCCGCCGGTCACCGGCACCGCGACCGAGCCGAGCAGCGGACCGTCCGCCGCGCCGAACCGGACCTCGATGGTCCCGCCGTTGGCACCGCTCGCCACCCGGAACCTCAGGCTGCCCACGTTCCTCAGGTTCACCGGCGCGACGGACAGCCAGTCACCGTTCGAGAAACCCGAGACCAGGCCGCCACCCCCGTCGTTGCGGGTCACGCGGACGCCGCTGGACCGGTCGTAGTGCTCGGCCTCCTTGCGGCGCGGCTGCAACGTCACGCTGTCGCGGCCGGTCAGCCGCGGGCGGCCGGTGTCGGTGTAGCTCGCGTCGAGGACGTAGGTAAGGTCGTCGGCCGCGGTGTGCCCCGAGGGGATCGCCGGCACCAACTCCCCTTTACAGCCCCGGTTCTGGCTCACCGCGTGCACCTGGCGCGCGTGCCAGGCGCCGCCCTTGGTGAGTGGCTCGGCGCAGTCGACGCCGCCGTCCGCGTCGGTCACGGTGAGCTGGTAGGGAATCGGCACGCCCCAGTCGAAGACCTCGCCGTCTAGCGGCGAGCGCAGCGTCACCTTCGGCGCCGTGTTGCCGACGGTCACCTTGACGTTGACCGGTTCCCGGCGGCCGGTCGGATCGGTGACGATCAGCCGTGCCTGGTGCGTGCCGTTCCCGGTGAACGTGTGGACCGGGTTCGCAGCACGCGAGTCGATCGTGCCGTCGCCGTCGAAGTCCCACTCGTGGGTGAGGGCCTGGCCGTCGGGGTCGGTCGACCGGTCGGTGAACCGGACGGTCAGCGGTGCCCTACCGGACGACGGGCTCGCGGCGGCCTTCGCGACCGGCGCGCGCTCACCTGGCCGGACGTAGTCGATGCGGTAGATGCCCGAGTCCCAGTTGGGGTCGCCGCGGCCAGAGCCGCCGTAGTTGGTGCCCCATTCGATGACGTACAGCGAACCGTCCGGCCCGAACTCCATGTCGATCGGTCGCAGGAAACCGCCACGCGGCAGGAACCCGTTGAGGGACACGGCTTTCCCGTTGTCGTCCTCCTTCACCTCGAACATCGCGTTGCGGGTCCAGTCGGCGATGATCGTGGTGTCGTCGTAGTACTCGGGGAACTTCGTCTCCGACTCCAGCTCCGCGTCGTAGTGGTAGGTCGGGCCGCCGACCGCGAGGCGGCCGCCCGTGCCCAGCTCGGGCCACTCGTCGGACACGCGGTACGGGTAGGGCAGCCACGCGGGCTGTGCGGGCGGCAGCTTCGTCAGGCCAGTGTTGTTGGGCGAGTTGTTGACAGGGCCACCCGCGCAGTCGTAGGGCTGGCCGGATGCGCCGGTCGTGAAGTCGTACTCGACGTACGCGCGGTTGTGGCCGATGCACAGCGGCCAGCCGAAGTTGCCCGCCTCCTTGGCGACGTTGAACTCGTCGTAGCCCATGGGGCCACGCGCCGGGTTGTCGTTCTGCGCGTCCGGGCCGACCTCGCCCCAGTACACCCAGTCTGTCTCCGGGTCGATGTGCAGGCGATACGGGTTGCGCAGGCCCATCACCCAGATCTCGGGGCGGGTCTTGCCCGTGCCCGGCGCGAACAGGTTGCCATCGGGGATCGTGTATGTGCCGTCCGCCTCCGGGTGGATGCGGAGGATCTTGCCGCGCAGGTCGTTGGTGTTCGCGGACGTGCCCTGCGCGTCCTGGTTCTGGCGGCCGGCGCGCTCGTCGATCGGCGCGAAGCCCTCACAGCACGGGTCGACGTTGTCGCCGGTCGACAGGTACAGGTTGCCGGCGCGGTCGAACGCCATGCCGCCGCCCTCGTGGGCGTTGATCTCGCGCTGGGAGAAGAACTCCAGCAGGACCTTCTCGTCGCGGATCGTGTTCGTGAACTCGTCGAACCGGACGCGCGAGAGGCGGTTCACCGCCTTGGTGCGTGGCGAGTAGTAGACGTAGAGGTAGCCGTTGTCCTCGAAGTGCGGGTCGAGGACGAGGCCGTGCATGCCGTGGGTGTGGAGGACGAACGCGTCGAACTTGCCCGCCTCGTGGCTGTAGCCCTTCTTCGGGTCGTACACACCAAGCTGCCCGCCGCGCTGGAGGTAGAACACGCGGCCGCTGTTGTCGATCTCCATGGCGAGCGGATCGTCGGTGTCGCCATCGAGGAGGGTCTTGGTGTAGCGGTCGTCCTCGGTGGCGCCGCAGTCGCCGGGGACCGCGCCCGCGGCCCACTCGATGCCGCCGAGGAGGTGGGAGCGGAACGCGGCATCGCGGTAGTCGGCGGCGTCGTGGCCGAGGCCGGTGTACCAGGAGCGGCCGCCCTCGAAGTTCTGGCACCACGCGATGGGGTGGTCGGCGCCCATGGTGTGGCCGGTGTAGCTGCGGGTGTCGTAGCTCGCGAGCACGTGGACGCTGCCGCGCGGGTTGCCGAGGAAGTCGTAGGGCTCCTCGGTGCGTGCCCAGATCCGCGGCAGGTCCCTGGTCGACGGGTGCGCGCGGTCGTCGACCTGGACCTTCAGTGGCTGGATCGCGGGGTGCTTGTCGAAGAAGGCACCCATGAGCGAGCCGTACCAGGCCCAGTCGTACTCGGTGCCGCTCGCGGCGTGGATGCCCGCGTAGCCGCCACCCGCCCTGATGTAGCGCTCGAAGGCCGCGCGCTGGCTCGCGTCGAGGATGGCGCCGTCGCGGCCGTTGGTGTTGTTGAAGACCACCGCGTCGAACCGCGCGAGGCCGGTGTCGGTGAACAGGGTCGCGTCGTCGGAGACGACGGCCTCGAAGCCGTGCTCGGCGCCAAGCTCGGTGATCGCCTGCCGGCCGGCCGGGATGGAGTCGTGGTAGTAGCCGTTGACCTTGGAGAAGACGAGCACGGTGAAGCGGGGTGCGGCAGCCGCGGCCGGGGCCACGACGATGCCGAGCACCAGGGCCGTCACCAACGCGATGACATGGGACCGGTTGCGCACGGAAGTCCTCCCGCGGGGGGCACACTGGCAGGCAAGCGCTTTCCTAGGATGCTATTTGTCCGAACCGGCGAGAGGCAAGGGCTTTCCCGCTATCAGTCGTAACGGTATGTGTTCAGGAGCCCGCACATGCCCAGGCGGCCCACCTCGTCCGGCCCCGGTCTGCTGCTCACGCGGGATTCACGCAGGTGAGCGGGATCGTTGTCGATCAAGGCGGCGATCTGGCGGCCGGTCCGCGCCGCGGCCTCGTGGGCGCCCTGCTCCCAGCGCTTGCGCCAGTCGTCCAGCAGCGGCTGCTTCAGCTTCATGGCCGCCTCGTAGAACTCGGTGAGCGCGTCCGCGTCGCGCAGGTCGTGGAAGCCCTGGACGGCGAGGTCTCGGCGGTGGTAGGCGGTGGTGATGTCGGCGCCGGGGGCGCCGCCGTCCGGGAGGGCCGCCGCCTCGGCGTAGCGGCCGGGGTCGCGGACGACGTCGAGTGGGAAGGTGAGCACGGCGTCCCCCGCCTCGGGGAGGCCGGTGTTGCTCATCAGCACGATGATCTCCAGGCCGCCGTCGTTGACCAGGCGGTGGATGGTGCCGGGGGTGAACCACAGGACCGTGCCGGGCCGGAGGTCGTGCTCGGCGAACCCGTCCTGACCCGAAAGGGTCTGGACCTTTCCGGTGCCCGCGATGACGACGTACGCCTCCGTGCAGCAGAGGTGGAGGTGCGGGGTGCCGCCGGGGAGGCCGTCGGGGGTGACGGTGTCGTATACGCAGAGTTTCGAGACGCCTACCGCGCCGGGTAGTTGATCACGCATCGGTACCCCTCGGCGTGGCGGCCTTGCTGTCGCGGGGCCGCGCAATGGACACTGGCGGTAATCACGCCTCCAGGCGCAGGGAAAGGCCTTTCCTTGTAGTCTGACGCTAGGCGGGCAGGGTAATTGGTGTCAACGGCGGAGGTCTGGCATGGCGACGCTTGCCGATGTCGCGCGTAAAGCCGGGGTTTCCGCCGCGACCGTGTCACGGATCGTGAACGGCAGCCCCAAGATCGTGTCGGAGGAGCTGCGCGAGCGGGTGCTCCGCGTGGTGCAGGAACTGCAGTACGTGCCGAACGCGCACGCGCAGCTGCTGGCCCGCTCCCACCGGACGACGGTCGGCGTGATCGTGCACGACGTGTCGGACCCGTACTTCGCGGAGATCACGCGTGGTCTGCAGCGGGTGGCGTCCGAGCAGGGGCGCCTTGTGATCATCTGCAACTCGTACCGTGATCCCGACCGCGAGCTGGAGTACGTGGAGCTGCTGCGTGCCCACCAGGTGGAGGCCATCATCCTGGCCGGTTCGGGCTACCACGACCCGGCGTTCACGAAGTCGCTGAACGCGAAGCTGTCGGCGTACATGTCGACCGGCGGCCGCGTGTCGGTGGTCGGCCGCCACAAGCTCGCGGGCGACGCGGTGATGCCGGCGAACGAGGAGGGCGGCTACCTGATCGGGGCGGCCGTCTTCGAAGCGGGGCACAAACACGTTGGCGTGGTAGCGGCACCCAGGCAGCTGACCACGACTACGGACCGCCTCGCGGGCCTGCGCCGAGCGGCCCGCGAACACCGCCGCTCCCTGCCGTCGAAGCGAATCGCCTACGCGGAGTTCGACCGCGACGGCGGCGCGGCGGCCACCGACGCCCTGCTGGACGCGGACCCGAGGCTGACGGCGATAGTCGCGCTGAACGACTCGATGGCGATCGGCGCACTGTCGGCCCTACGCGACCGCGGCCTGTCGGTCCCGGCCGACGTGTCAGTGGTGGGCTTCGACGATATGCCCATCGCCCGCGACGTGACCCCGCCGCTGACCACGGTCCGCCTGCCCCTGGTGGAGATCGGCGCCCGAGCGATCACGCTGGCACTGGACACCCCCCAGCCCTCACCCCGCGTCGAAGAGGTGGCGGCCTCGGTCATCCACCGCGAGTCCCTGGCCCAACCCCGGGACTAACCCCGCGAGTCCACGGTTCAGAACCCGCGAGTCCACGGTTGGGGACCCGCGAGTCCACGGTTCAGAACCCGCGAGTCCACGGTTCAGAACCCGCGAGTCCACGGTTCGGGACCGATGAGTTTGCGGTTGGGAACCAGCGAGTTGGCGATTCGCGACGCGGGGATCACACC
>NZ_JBARWZ010000019.1:0-33043 GCF_049647105.1 Actinophytocola sp. | reverse complement strand
GTGGTCGAGCGGCTGCGCTCGACCACGACGCACCTCATCCACGGCGACTACTCCCCCAAGAACATCCTCGTGCGCCGCGGCGGATCCGACCCGGACGTCACGGTGCTCGACTGGGAGGTCGCCTGCGCGGGTGACCCGGTGTTCGACCTCGCGTTCCTGCTCACCCACCTGGTCGCCAAGTCGGTACACCTGCCGGCACGCACCGAGGAGCTGCGCGCCGCGTGCGCACTGTTCGCCGGCACCTACGGCCCGGTCGACGACGACTGGCTCGCCAGGGTGCTCGGCGCGACCCTGCTGGCCAGAGTGGACGGACTGTCGCCACTGCCCTATCTCGACGAACAGCGGCGCGCGCAGGTGCGCACGCTGGGGACCGCGCTCGTGCGCGAGGGAGGACCGCTGCCATGGCCGTCCGTGCTACCGCCGTCCGTGTGACCGCTGTCCGCGCGTGGGAGTGCCTCGACTCGCGGGGACACCCGACCGTCGGCTGTCTCGTCACCGTCGGGTCGGGAGCGAGCGCGGCCGCGCTGGTCCCGACCGGTGCGTCGACCGGCCAGTTCGAGGTCGCCGACCTGCGCGACGGCGGCGACCGCTACGCGGGCCTCGGGGTGCGCGCCGCGGTGGCCATGATCGAGGGCGAGATCGCCGACGCCGTCGTCGGCTGGCCGGTCGACGAGGTGGACGAGGTGCTCACCGGTCCGTCGAACGTGACGCTCGGGGTGTCGACGGCGGCCGCGAAGGCAGGCGCGGTGGCCGCGGGGGTGCCGTTCTGGCGCTACCTCGCCGACGGCGGCCCGGTGTCGCTGCCCTGCCCGATGGTCAACATCTTCTCCGGCGGCCGGCACGCGGAAGGCGGCGGCACGGTCCAGGACTACCTCGCGATCCCGACCGGCGCGACGACGTTCGCCGAGGCCATCGAGCACGTGTGGCGGGTGCGGCGGCGGGCGGCCGAGCTGGTCGAAGCCGAGCACGGCAGGCTGTGGTCGCGGCTGGTCGCCGACGAGGGCGGTCTCGCACTGCCCGGTGGTGACGACGAACGCCCGCTCGCGCTGCTGGCCTCGGCGATCGCCGACACCGGGTTGCCGGTCGGCATCGCCATCGACGTCGC
Source organism: Actinophytocola sp. (assembly GCF_049647105.1). Classification (GTDB taxonomy): domain Bacteria; phylum Actinomycetota; class Actinomycetes; order Mycobacteriales; family Pseudonocardiaceae; genus Actinophytocola. The sequence goes on along the minus strand of NZ_JBARWZ010000019.1, from coordinate 31,938 downwards.
GGCCACGCAGGTGCCCGACCCTGAGGCGTTGCTCACGACGCTGACCCGCTGGTGTGCCGACTATCCGATCGTGTCGGTCGAGGACCCGCTCGGGGACAACGACTGGACGGGCTGGGCCGACGCGACCACGCGGCTCGCGCCCCGGCAGGTGGTCGGCGACGACCTGTTCGCCACCGACGCGGAGCGGGTCGCCACCGGCGCGAAGTACGGCGCGGCGAACGCCGTACTGGTGAAGCCGAACCAGATCGGCACGCTCACCGGCGCGCGGGCGGCACTGCTGGCCGCCCGTGCGGCCGGTTTCCGCACGGTCGTCTCGGCACGGTCCGGCGACACCGAGGACGACACGATCGCCGACCTCGCCACCGGGTGGAACGCAGGCCAGATCAAGGTCGGGTCCGTGCACCGCTCGGAGCGGCTCGCCAAGTACAACCGGCTGCTGCGCCTCGAGACCGTCGACCGGCTCCCCTACGCGGGCTGGCCGGGATGACCCTCGCCGTCATCACCGACGTCGCGTGGGGCGACGTCGACGTGGAGTCGGCACTGTGCGCGGCGGCCGGGATCGACGTGCGGCTGGTCGGCTCGCACGACGAGCGGGTGCTCGCCGCGGCGGTGCCAGAGGCCGACGCGATCATCACCTGCTTCGCGCCGGTGACGCGGGCGGTGATCGACGCGGCGCCCCGGCTCCGGGTGATCGCCCGGCTCGGGGTCGGCCTCGACAACATCGACGTCGAACGGGCGAGTGCCAGGGGCATCCCGGTGACCAGGGTGACCGGCTACTGCGTCGACGAGGTCGCGACGCACGCCATGGCGCTGGCGCTGACACTGTGGCGACGGCTGCCCGGCTACGACGCGGCCACCCGCGCGGGCGGGTGGGGCATCCTGCCCGCGCTGCCGGTACGCCGCCTCGCGGGCAGCAGGGTCGCGGTGCTCGGCAGAGGTGCGATCGGCAGGGAGGTCGGCCACCGGTGGCGTGCGTTCGGCGTCGAGGTCACCGACTCCCCCGCAGGCGCCGACATCGTGATGGTGCACCTGCCGCTCGACGAGTCGACGGCGGGCAGCGTCGGCGGGGCGGTGTTCGACGCGGTGCGGCCGGGTGCGGTCGTGGTGAACTGCGGCCGAGGCGGTCTGCTCGACCTCGACGCGGCGCTGGCCGCCCTTGACGACGGCCGCCTGTCCGGGCTCGGACTCGACGTCTACCCGGCCGAACCGCTCCCCCTGGACCACCCGATCCTGCGCAGGCCCGACGTGGTGCTGAGCCCACATGTCGCGTTCTACTCGGAGGGGTCGCTGCACGAGCTCCGCGAGCGGGCGACGCGCAGTGTGATCGCCGAACTGACGAGGACGACGAATGGCTGACCATCCGGTACTGCCCCTGCTCGACCCCGCGACGCTGGACGAGGCGCAGCGGGCACTCTACGACCGGATCGCCGGTGGCCCGCGGGCAGGCGCGGCGGCGACGGTCCCGGTGGTCGACGCCGATGGCAGGCTGGCCGGGCCGTTCAACGGCCTGCTGTTCGCACCGGAGCTCGGCGACGCCGTGCAGGCGGTGGGTGCGCGGATCCGGTTCGGGCTGTCACTGTCGGACCGGGAACGGGAGCTCGCGACCATGCTGGTCGCCGGGCGGGCCCGCTGCCCGTACGAGGTGTTCGCCCACCGCAGGCTGGCGGCGGCCACCGGCATCCCGGACGACGCGCTCGACGCGCTCTCGGCCGGTGCGATCCCGGAACTGGCCGACGAGCGGGAGCGCCAGGTGCTCGCGCTGTGCGCCGCACTGCTCGACCCGGCTCCCGACCTGGCGGCGGTGCGCACCGCGGCGGTGGACGTGGGCCCACGGGTGGTCGCCGAACTCGTCATGCTGATCGGCTACTACCAGCTCCTGGCCCGGTTGCTCCACGTCGCCGAGGTACCGGGCACCTAGGAAGGGCACTTTTCGGGACGCTCCACCGGTTGGTCTGCCTGCGTGGCGGGGCATGGTTGGTGGCACGAAAGCCGCTTTCGGGACGTTCAACGCCCTCAAAGACGCTTTCGGGACATCGCGCCAGTCCACCACCCCTGACGGGGACGCCGCCGAGCGGCGCAAGCCCGCCACAAGGGGCTCCCTGCCATCCCGGAGACCTGCCCCTCCGGCGAGGAGCCGCCGGAGGCAACCCGGCGAGGCAAACACAACCAGGCCCAACGCCCCACCTCGGCGCGGCTCAGGCCGCGTCGAGCAGTCCCTTGAAGACGGCCAGTACCTCGCGTCCGCCGAGGGTCTCGGCGTGCCCGGGCGCCGTCAGCTCAACGCGGTCGCCGAGGTCGCGCACCGTGAACCCGTTCTCGAACTCGTTCATCCCGAGGTGCATCTCGTAGGCGACCATCGCCCGGACCCCGCGCACGAAGAAGTGCCTTGGCGTCCGCAGGGAACCCGACGGCCACGTCACCACCGCGTCGTCACCGTCGTAGGCGAAGGAGAAGCCCCCGACCGCCGCGCTCGGGTCCGCGTCGACCGGATGCCGGCCGATACCGGCCCAGAACTCGTTGCGCGGCATGATCTCCAGCGTGATCCGGCGTTTGCCGTCGCCGGAGAAGGTTCGATGGGCGATGTCGCGCGGCAGGCAGAAGAGATCACCGGTACGGGCGATCAGGTGCCCGTAGTGCTTGTCGCCCTCGGTTTCCTTGAACTCCACCCGCACACTGCCCGCCACGATGTAGAGGTAGCAGTCGCCGTCGAAGTTGGTGTTCCAGAACGGGAGCTGGTCGGCCGCGCCGGTCGACTCCCAGAACACGACCTGTCCGGTGCCACCGAGATCGGCTGGCATGTGGGTCGGGCGGTCGGCCGCGCCCCCGAACTCGATGAGGTTGACCAGGTTGAACAGCTCGTGCCGGTCGGTGATGTGCTGTTCGCCCGGGTCGACCCTCAGCTCGGCGAAATCCGCGTGCAGCTTCATGCCCGTACTCCCGTCGACTCGAGCCACGAAAGGATGGTGTCGGCCACCTGCGTCATCAGTTCGGGTTGGCCGGACAGGTAGTGCGTGCCGCCCCGCACGGCGACGAGCTCCTTGTCGGCGTGCGGAACCGCGTCGTAGAGCGAGATGGCGTGGCTGGGAAAGCAGACCTGGTCGGCCGTCCCGTACATCACCAGCGTCGGCACGCTCGTGCGGGTCAGGTGGAACGGACCGTCGCAGTTGGTGTCGTCGATGCTCCACTGGGACAGCCACGACCGCAGGCTGCACAGGTGACCGAGCGATGCGGGCATCAGGTTCGCGTGTGCCGCCGGTCCCCACATCGTCCCCGCCTCGCGGTCGGTCGGTTCGATGGTGAGGTCGGTGAACCTCGGGTCGGCACCGGTGCCGTGCACGACGAACGGCAGATCCTGCACGCCGTCCTGGTCCTTCGCCAGCTCCGCGAGCTTCTCCCGTACCCACGCGGTGATCCGCCGGTTTCGCGCGACCTGCGCCGCTCGGTAGCGGGTCAGGAACTCCGCCGAGTAGGGCGGACCGTTGCGCTCGTCGAAGAGGTCAAGCTCGGCGTCGCGCCTGCTCGGGTCGTGCTCGTCGACGATCGCCGGGTCCAGCCACTCCGTGTAGACGATCGCGCGGCCGGGATGGGCCATCAGCTCGACCAGCGCGTCGACCGGGGGCAGCGTCGCGGTGGTCAGGTCCGGCGGGTCGCCTGCCGGGGTGTGCGTGATCGTCGGCGACTCCGCCTGACTCTGGTAGAACGCCGTCAACCCGCCACCGCCGGAGTTACCGACCAGGATGATCCTCTCGTAGCCCCGGTCGCGCAGGAACTTGATGGCCGCGCCGATGTCGAGCACGCAGTTCTCCATCAGCAGCGTGCTGTCGTTGCCGATGTAGCGTGTCGTCAGGCCGACCGCGTCCACGCCCCGCTCGGCCAGCGGCGCCAGCAGGTAGTGACCGAGGAAGTTCGACGCGGGGTGCACGACGACCACGACGGTCCTCGACGGGGTCGCCGCCCTGTGCAGCGAGCCCCACACCTTCCCGGCCATGCGGGAAACGCCGGAGTAGACGTCGATCCGGCCGTTCGCCGCGGCCATGGGGATGCCGAGCAGCTCGACCCCGTTGGTGGGAGTGGTCACCCCGTACCGCCAATCATTGTCTCTTGTGGACTCATCAGGCGATGAGCCTGCCACCGTCGACGACCATCGTCTGCCCGGTCATGAAGCCGGACTCGGCGCTCGCGAGGAACAGCACGGCCATCGCGATGTCGACCGGCTCGCCCGCGCGGCCGAGCAGGAGCTTGGCGGTGAGGAAGTCGAGCCGGTCCTGGTCGGCGAACACCGGGTCGGTCGCCGCGGTCCTGGTGAGGCCCGGCGCGACCGCGTTGCAGCGGATGCCCTGCTTGCCGTAGTCGAACGCGACCGAGCGGGTCAGCGCGATCACGCCGCCCTTGGCGGCCATGTAGGCGGCGAACGACGGCGACGCGACGAGCCCCGCCGTCGACGCGGTGTTGACGATCGTCCCACCGCCATTGCCGAGCATCGCCTCGATGCCGAACTTGCAGCCGAGGAACACGCTCTTGAGGGTGATCGCGATCGTGCGCTCCCACTCCTCGTCGGAGGTGTCGGTGACCGTGCGGTTGATCGGCGCCCAGTAGGCGTTGTTGTGCAGCACGTCGAGCCTGCCGTAGGTGGCGACCGCACCGTCCACCATGGACCTGACGGCCTCGGTGCTCGACACGTCGGTGACCGAGACGCGGGCGGTGTGGCCCGCCGCCTCGATCGCGTCGACCGTGGCCCGCGCGCCAGCCTCGTCGATGTCGGCGACCGTCACCTTGGCGCCCTCCGCCGCGAAGCGGATCGCGGTCTCCCTTCCGATGCCGGACGCGGCGCCGGTGACGATCACCGAGGAGCCGGTGAAACGTGCGCGGTCTGTCATGTGGGGTCCTCCTGTCCACCGAGGTAGCTGCGTACGAGAGACGGGTCGGCGAGCAGCTGCGCCGCGGTCCCGGTGCTGGTGACGCGACCCGTGGTGAGCACGTAGCCCCGGTCCGCGACCTTGAGGCCCTGCACCACGTTCTGCTCGACGAGGAGCACGGTCTGCCCGTCCGCCGCCAGGCCGCGGATGAGGTCGAACACCTCCTGCACGAGCCGGGGCGAGAGGCCGAGTGACGGTTCGTCGAGCAGCAGCAGCTTGGGCTTGGCCATGAGTGCCCTGCCGATCACCAGCATCTGTTGCTCACCGCCGGAGAGCGTGCCCGCCTTCTGGTGCCTGCGCTTGGCGAGATGCCCGAAGCGCTCGAACACCTCTTCCATCGTCGCGCCGATGCCGTGCTTGTCCTTGCGGGAGAACGCGCCGAGCCGCAGGTTCTCCTCGACGGTGAGCCTTGGCAGCACCCGCCTGCCCTCGGGGACGTGCACGAGCCCGGCCCGCACGAGCGCGTCGCTGCGCATGCCGGTGACCTTCGTGCCGTCGAGTACGACACTGCCCGACCACGGCGTGATCATTCCGGAGAGGGCACGCAGGATGGTGCTCTTGCCCGCGCCGTTCGCGCCGAGCAGCGCGACGAGCTCGCCGGCCTTGACCGACAGGCTGACGTCGTCGACCCCCACGATGCGGCCGTAACCGGCCCGCAGCCCGCTGACCTCGAGCAGCGTGCGCTCCTGCGAGGGCGTGGCGGCCACGTCGCTGCCGGTCAGGCTCTGGGTCTCATGTGCCAAGGTATGCCGTCCTCACCTCGTCGCTCGTCAACACTTGCTCCGGTGAGCCGTCGATGAGCCTGCGGCCGAAGTTGAGCACGGTGACGTGGTCGCACACCTTCGCGATCACGTCCATGTCGTGCTCGACGACGATCACGCTCATCCCCCGGTCCCGCAGCTCCCTGATCCGGGGGACGAGCGCGTGCCTGCCGTCGGTCGTCATGCCTGCCGCCGGCTCGTCGAGCAGCAGCACCCGGGGCCGCGCGGCGAGCGCCCGCGCCATCTCCAGTTGCTTCTGCAGGCCGTAAGGGAGCTCGGCGGCCCGCCGCTTGCGGTAGGGCATGAGGTCGAAGAGCTCGAGGGCCTCCCGGACCTCGAGCCGCAGCCCGCGCTCGGCGCCGGTGCGCAGCGGCCACAGCGACGCCACCCCGGTGTGTGCCCTGCTGTGCTGACCGATCAGCAGGTTGTCCTGGACCGACAGCCCGCCGAAGAGCCTGATGTTCTGGAAGGTCCGGACCACCCCGAGCGGCACCCGCTGCTGCGGGGTGAGCCCGGTGATGTCGGCGGCGTCGAGGCTGACGCTGCCCGCGTTCGGCGCGACATAGCCGGAGATCACGTTGAGCAGCGTCGTCTTGCCCGCACCGTTCGGACCGACCACGCCGTGGATGGTGCCCTCGTGCAGCTCGAGGTCCACCTCGCCGAGGGCCTCGACGCCCTGGAAGTGCTTGCTGATCCCGGCGACCCGGAGCAGTGGCTCAGGCAACGGTCTCACGCTCCCGTTCCTTGTCTGCGCCCCTCGGCCACATCGGCAGGCGCCGGTTGGAGCCGACGGCCGCCCTGCCGATGAGACCCTGTGGCCGGACGATCATGAGCGCGACGAACAACAGGCCGTAGACGATCATGTACCAGTCGCTGAGCCAGTCGAAGTAGATCGGCAGCAGGCTGAGCGCGATCGCGCCGAGCGCCGCTCCCCAGAAGTACTGGGTGCCACCGAAAACGCAGTAGAGAATGATCAGCAACGCCTGCTGCGGGCCGAACAGCTCCGGCGTGATGATCATCAGCTGGTGCGCGGCGAGGGCGCCCGCGACGCCGGTCACCGCCGCCGACGTCGCGAACGCGCCGACGGCGATCAGCGTGATCTTCAGGCCGGAGGCCATCGCGGCCTGCTCGTCCTCACGGATCGCGGAATAGGCCAGGCCGAGCCGGGACCGGGTGAGCAACACCAGGTACGCGACGACGACCACGACGCAGACGGCGACGATCGGCACCGTCGTCCCGCTCATGCCGATCATGCCGCTGGCTCCGCCGACGTAGTCCCATTCGGACAGCAGCACGTCGACGAGCTGGGCGAAGACGAAGGTGATGATCGCGAGGTACAGCATCGACAACCGCAGCGCCATCCAGCCGATGATCGCGCCTGCCACCGCGGCGGTGACCGCGGCGGCGAGCATCGCGGCCGGTAGCGGCCAGTTGACGTTCATCGTGAGGATCGACGCGGTGTAGGCGCCGATCGCCATGAACGCGGCGTGCCCGAAGGAGTACTTGCCGGTGGAGACGGCGATCCAGTACCCGAGGGCCAGCAACACGTTGATACCGACCTGCAACAGGATCGACTCGGTGTAGGTGGACATATCACACCCGTTCCAGTACGCCGGCGTTCCGCCCGAACAGCCCCTGCGGCCGTACCAGCAGGACGATCCCGACCAGGATGAAGACGATGAGGTCGCGCAGGGTCGCGGACAGATAGGCGACCGTCAGTGTCTGGATGATGCCGATCGCGAGGGCCGCGATCACGCCACCGCTCACGCTGCCGAGTCCGCCGACGACGATGACCATCAGTGCGGTCAGTGTGGTGTTGAACCCGTCGAACGGGCTCACCGTGTGGAACGCGAGTCCGGTGAGCAGGCCTGCGGCACCGGCCAGCACCCCGGACAGCGCGAAGGTCAGCAGGATGATCCTGCGGACCGGCACGCCGAGCAGCCCCGTCATCGTCGCGTCGTCGGACACCCCCCGGATGGCGGTGCCCCAGACGGTCTTCTCGAGGAACAGGTACAGGCCGACCGTCAGGACGGCGGCGAGGACGAGGATCACCAGCTGTGTACCGGAGACCTGGAAGATGCCGAGGTCGATCCGCACGTTCGGCAGCACGTCCGGTACCGAACGCTGGTCGCTGCCGAGGAACTTCGTGACGATGGCGGTCAGCATGAGACCGAACCCGAGGCTCGAGAGGATCGAGGCCGTCGGATACTCCTTCGGCACGAAGCGGAACGAGGCGAAGTAGACCACCACCGCGACGATGCCACCGGCCACTGTGGACGCGAGGAAGGCGAGGGCGAACGGCCATCCGCTCTCACCCATGAGGAGAGCGCCGATCATCGCGCTCACCATCGCGGTCTCACCGAGAGCGAAGTTCAACCGGTCCATCGCCCCGACGACGAGGTTGAAGCCCAGGGCCACCAGGCAGTAGGTGGCCCCGAGCAACAACCCGTTGAACAGCTGCTGGGTCAGCATCCTCGTGACCTGGTCAGCTCGCGGCCTGGTCGATGACGAACTTGCCGCCTTCGACCACCGCACGCAGCTGGGGCCGGACCGCGGTGCCATCATCGCTGAAGGAGGTCTTGTCGGCCATGCCGGTGAAGTCCTCGATGCCGTTCAGGCCCTCCTGGATGGACACCCGGTCCTGGGGGATCTCGCCCCCGGGGTTGATGCCCTTGTCCTTGATGACCTGCATGATCATGTTGACCGCGTCGAAGGCGTAGGCGAAGTTGAGCGGGATGTCCGCCTGGCCGGTGTCGGTCTGCGCCTGCTCCAGCAGTTCACTGGCCGGATCGCCGGTCGCGTGCGGGTCGTACTGCGCGGCGGCGATGGTGCCCTCCGTCGCGTCGCCACCGGCGGCGACGTAGGCGGCCCCGCCGGACTGCAGCGAGCCGGTGCCCATGAGGGTGGTCGTGAGGTTCTGGCTCTTGACCTCCTTGGCGATGCGGCCCGCGTCGTCCGGCCCCGCGGCGAGCGCCAGGATGTCCGGCTTGGACCCGGCGACGGAGGTGATCTGGGACGCGAAGCTCGAGTCACCGGTCTTGAAGGTCACCGTCTTCACCAGATCGACCCCGGTGGAGCTGAAGATCTTGCCGAACAGGTCGGCCTGGGCCTTGGTGGTGGCGTTGGCGTCGTCGGTGATGATCGCCGCGGTCTTGAAGCCCTCGTCCTTGATGACCTTCGTGAGCACAGCGGTGCTGTTGTCCGCGTCCGGCTGGGCGAGGGTGAAGCCGTAGGGCCGCGAGTTCTCGAGCACGCCCGGCCTGCCCGCGCCGGGGCTGACGATCGGCACCTTCAGCTTGTTCGCCGTCGCGCAGGCGATGTCGCAGCCCGCGCTGTCGACCGGTCCGACGATCGCGTACACCTCGTCCTTCGTGACGAGCTCGGGGATCAGCGTCGCGAGGCTCGTCGGGTTGTTCTGCCCGTCGACCGCCACGAGCTCGACCTTGTTGCCGTTGAGGCCGCCCGCGTCGTTGAACACCTTCACCGCGTACTCGGCGCCGTCCTGCATCGCCTTCGAGTTGCTGGCGAACGCGCCCGCGCTGCTCGTGACGAGGCCCAGCTTGTAGGTTCCTCCGCCGCCGCCGGAGCCGCCGCTCGCGCCGCTGTCGCCGGAGTCCGAACTGCCGCAGCCGGAGAGAGCCAGCGCGGCGACCGCCACGCCGGCCACCGCCCGGGCGGCGATCCCGTTCTTGTTCATCAGCCGTTCCCTTTCTCAGTGGCCGGCACGTCCGGCCCGGTGGTGGGCTGTCGGGTCGGGGCGGCAACGGCCGCCCACCGACGTTGCGCGGGGTTCGGCGATTCGACGGCGACGCACGTGTTGCGCAGCGTGCCGACCCCTTCGATCTCGGTGACCAGCTCGTCTCCCGGCCGCAGGAACAACTTCGGCTCCCGGAAGACCCCGACGCCGGCCGGCGTACCGGTGAAGATCAGGTCACCCGGTAGCAGCGGGGTGACGGCGGAGAGCAGTGCGATCAGCTCGGCGACGCCGAAGACCATGTCCGACGTGCGCCCGTCCTGGACGACCTCGCCGTTCAGGACGCACCGCAGCCCGATGTCGTCCGGGTCGGCGAACTCGTCCACGGTGACGATCCACGGTCCCGTCGGGGCGAAGGTGCGGAACGACTTGCCGATCGAGAGCTGCCCGGACCGCTGCACGTCCCTGGCGCTGAGGTCCTGCCCCGCCGTGAGGCCCGCGACGTACGACCACGCGGCCTCCTGCTCGACCCGGTCGGCGTGGGCACCCATCACGACGACGAGCTCGGCCTCGAAGTCGACCATGTCGGTCGCGAGCACGACGTCGTCGCCGGGGCCCGCGATGGCGGACGGGAACTTGGTGAACAACAGCGGCAGGTCGGGCACGGGACGCCCGGCCTCGGCGAGGTGGCTGCCGTAGTTCAGGCCCGCGCCGAAGACCTGGCGCGGGGTGGGTTGCGGCGCCTGGATGGTCACGCCGTCGAGCGGATGCCGTCCACCGCTGTCCGGGCCGGCGGACAGTACGTCCGTTGCCCACGCGAGGAACTCCGGCCACGCCGCGAAGATCGCGTCGGCCGAGCCGAACCGCCCGCCGGACGCGGCGACCACGTCGACCCAGGTGTCGGCGTCGAGCAGCGCCGGCCGTGAGTTCACCTGTCCGAATCGCATCCATCACCTCGTTGTGGGACGCCCGATGTCGCTGGCAGAAACATTCTCTTCTAGTCAGAACGACCGGGGTGGACACTAACAACGCTTTCCCGACAGGGCAACGACTCCCGCCCACTGTCCACAATCACCATGACGGTGGGTGTCGCGTTGCTCCCGCGAGTCGGCGTCCCCGAACGCTGACCGGCTCAGTTTGTACGCAATCTGACCCGCAAATCAAGACTCGTTTCACAATCCACAGGAGCGGTGCGCGCATCGTTACCGGTCCGCGGTAGCCGCCTCCGTCGCGCCGGAGAGGTGTTCAACCTGCTGTTACGTCAGATCTGACAGGCAGGGAACGGTTGCCGGAGTGCATCCGCAGGGCAGAAATACTTTCTTCAACCGCTGCTACTACTCGCCGTTTGTATCCAACTTCGCGTAATCGAGCGACGACGCTCCGTCCGCGTCGCGACGCAGCGACTGCAGGACGGTGGTCCTGGCGGCCAGGATGTGCGCCCGCATGACCGATTCAGCCCACTCGCCGTCAGCGGCGCGGAACGCCTCGACGAGCTCGCGGTGGTGCATCTGGCTCGCCAGCAACCGTTCCGGCGAGTAGCGCTGGAACGTCCGGTAGATGAGTGGCACGTCCATGACACCGCGTACCAACGAGTCCAACTGGGTGTTGCGGGACGCCGTGACGATGGCGCGGTGGAACTGTCCATTGAGCTCGGTGAGCCGGTCGGCCACCGGCCCGCCCCGCTCGGCCACCTCTGCCATCTCGTCGGCGGTGTCGTGCAGGGCGGCGAGCTCGTCGGCGGTGATCCGCGTGGCGGCGAGCCGCGCGCCGAAGCCTTCGAGCAGGGCGCGTGCCTCGTAGAGGTCCTCCAGCTCGCGCTCGGACCACGCGGTGACCCGCGCGCCGCGGTTGGGGGTGAAGTCGACAAGGCCTTCCGCGTTGAGCCTGCGCAGCGCCTCGCGCACCGGCGTGCGGGACACGCCGACGAACGTGGCGAGCTCCTCCTCGCGCAACCGCTGACCTCGGGCGAACTCACCGGACAGGACCCCACGGCGGATGACCTCGTACGCCGTTTCCGCGGCCTTGGCCATGACTCCCCTTCCCCTGCTTCCGGTCACACCGGAGGGTCCACTCTTTCATGGGCCCCGCTTCGCGGGTGGGATGTCCCGAACCGGTTGCGCTTTGCCTCCGGCGGCTCCTCGCCGGAGGGGCGCCGGTCACCCCGTTGGGGCGGCGGGCGTGCCCAGTTCGGCCCGTACCGCGGCGTCGTGCGCACCGAGGCCCGCGCCTGCCCAGCGCACCGCGCCCGGCGTCGCGGAGAGCCGGGGTGCGACCGCCTGCATGGGGATCGGCCCGAGGTCATCGTCCTCGACCTCGACGAGGCTGCACCGCGCGATGAAGTGGGGGTCGACGAGCATGTCGGCGGCCGTGTAGACGCGGCCGGCGGGTACACCGTGGTCATCGAGGACCGCCAGGGCCCCGGCCACGGTCATCCCGCCGGTCCAGTCGCCGATCAGCGCGTCGAGCTCGGCCTGCCGCGCCCCGCGCGCGGTGTGCGTGCCGAACTCGTCGGAGGCGCCGAGCTCCGGTCGCCCCATCGCGGTCGCGAGCCTGCGGAAGACGGTGTCCTGGTTGGCGGCGACGAGGATGAACTCACCATCGCTGGTGGGATACACGTTGCTCGGCGCGACGCCCGGCAGGACGGACCCGGACCGTTCCCTTCGCACCCCGGCGATCGCGTGGTCGGCGACGAGCGCCTCGGTCATCGACAGCACCGACTCGTAGATGGAGACGTCGATCTGCTGGCCCGTGCCGTCCCGCTGCCGCGCCCGCAGCGCGAGCAGCACGCCCATGGCCGCGTTCATCCCGGCCAGCATGTCGCCGAGCGAGACGCCCATGCGGCTCGGTGGGCGGTCGGGTTCGCCGACGAGGTAACGCAGCCCGCCCATGGCCTCCCCGATGGAGCCGTAGCCCGCGCGGGACGCGTAGGGGCCGGTCTGGCCGAAGCCGCTGACCCGCACGACGATCAGTCGCGGGTTGAGCTCGGACAGTGTCGCCGGGCCGAGGCCGAAGCGCTCCAGCGTGCCGGGGCGGAAGTTCTCCACGAGCACGTCGGCCTGGCCCGCCAGTGCGGTGACGAACTCCCGGCCATCGTCGGTGTGCAGATCGGCGGTCACACAGCGCTTGTTCCGCGCGATCACGCTCCAGGACAACGACTTGCCCTTGCTGGCATGGCCCCAGCGACGCATGGGGTCACCGTCGCCCGGCTGCTCCACCTTGATCACATCGGCACCGAAGTCGGCAAGCAGCTGACCGCAGAACGGTCCTGCGATGAGCTGGCCGAGCTCGATGACCCGCACCCCGGCCAACGGCGGCGCCCCAGGCGTCACACTTTCCATATTTGAATACAATCCAGCCAAGTTTGTGGCGATGTCAAGCTTCGACGATGCCCGATCATGGTTGATTGGATACATAATCGAGCCGTGACTACCTTCGATCAGGCTGAGCTGGACCGCATGTGCCGCCCTCCCCTCGACCGCCTCAGGGACGCGCTGCACGAAGGTGGCGCCGAGGAGGTGCGCACCACCTACACCCGCATGGCGTCCCTGATCCGGGACATCACCGACCTGTACGCGCGGTGGTCGGCGGTCACCGTCGGGTGGCTCATCGAGCGCCACGGCTACGACGCCGCCGCGGCGGCGTTCCCGGTGCACGAGCTCTGGCCCTCGGACGGGGTGCCACACCTGACGGGTGCCGCGGCACAGGTGGCGCGGGATGTCCTTGGAGGACCGGACAGCCCGACCGCCAACGCCTTCGCCGAACTGGCCGCGGCCGGGGACGAGCAGTCGATCCTCGCGCGGTGGACGGAGATCCACTCGGCCTGTTACACGGCCGAGACGCTGCGGCGCGACACCGTGACCGCCCTGCTGACATTGGTCAACTCCACCTACGGCACCGAGGGCCTGCACGACTGCCTGCGCTATGCGACCGACGTCATCTGGGCCCCTCGGATGGCGGGGGACCTCGCGCGGCCTCCCGAGGTTCGTCTCGCGTCATGGGCGGAGAAGATGTCGGTGGGCCACAACGGCGGTGTGTCCGTTGTGGAGGAAGAGGACCGCTGGGTCTTCACCCTCGACCCGTGCGGCTCCTGCGGACGGCAGATCCTGGACGGGCGCTACGCGGCGCCATGGCACCTCGGCGTGGTCGGCGACCGGCATCCGATCAGCTTCCTGCGCGACGACATCACCGTGTACCAGGCACATGTGGCCGTCGCGCACACGATCGTGCCGATCGAGCGGGTGGGCGCCCCGTGGCCGGCCATGCGGTGTGCGGGGCTGGCGGCCACGCCGTGCGAGCTCGTCATCTACCGGGACCCGCACACGGCCGGTCCGGAGTACTACACGCAGGTCGGTGCCACGCCACCGAGGTGAGTGGATTATCCGTGCACCCAGCCTCCATCGACGTTGAGGACCTGGCCGGTGACGAAGTCGGAGTCCGCCGAACACAGGAACTCCACCACCGGCGCCAGGTCCGAGGGCTTCCCCACCAACGGAAGGCACTGTTCGGCCGCGACGCGCTCCTCGAGCGCGGCGGCCGCCGCGGGCGAGTGGACCGCCTTCGGCGTGTCGACCGGGATGTAGCCGGGGGCGATGGCATTGACCCGGATACCGGCCGGCCCCAGCTCCCGCGCCAGGGCCCTTGTCAGGCCGACGACACCGGCTTTCGCCGCGATGTAAGGGGAAAGACCGACCGGACCGCCCTTGGCGACCACGGTCGAGCTCACGTTGACGATCTTCCCGTACCCGGCGGCACGCATGGCCGGGGCCACCGCGGCCGCGCACACCCACTGGCCCGTCAGGTTGACGTCGACGACCCGTGACCACTCCGCTCTGCTGAACGAGTCGAACGGAGCCGATGGCAGCATCGCACCACCGGCGTTGTTCACCAGGCCGTCGATCCGGCCGTGCCGGTCGAGCACCGCCGCGACGACGGCGTCGACGGCATCGGCCGACGTCACGTCCGCCTCGTACGGAGCGCCGCGTTCGACGTCCACGACGCACACGGTGGCACCGGCGGCGGTCAGGCGGTCCGCATAGGCGCGGCCGAGTCCCCTTGCGCCGCCGGTGACGATCACCACGCGACCGGTCAGCCGGTCACTCATCGACCAGCTGTGCCTTGATCTGTTCGTGGGCAACGGCGACACGCTCCCGCAGCTCCGGCACGCCGAGCGCGCCGAACGGGTGGTCGATGACCACGAACGGATAGTCGGGCACGCCCACCGTCGACGCCGCGATCACCGCCGTGGTCAGGAGTTCCGACGTGCAAATGACGAAGGTCGGGATGCCGCGCTTCTCGAGTGCGATCCCGTCCTGGACCGAACAGGAGCAACATCCCGCGCAGTCACCGACACCGGTGATCACCACGTCGCACCGCGCGGCCAGGTCGTCCAACTGGGACGGTTCCGCGAGGCGTCCGACGTAGGCCTTCCGCTCGTGGATCGCCGCACTGACCCCGTGGGCCGCGAGGGTGGCGGCGAGGATGTCCAGGAAGCGGTCGCTGTTGGGCTTGGTGTTGTCCAGGTAGCCGACGCGGAGGCCGGCGAACGACGACGGTCGTGCGACGAGCTCCGTCGTCGTCGTGGCGACGCCGTTGGTCGGGTCGAGTACGAGCAGAGAGGTCATCAGGTCTCCTCGGGAACCGGGATCTGGCAGCGCTGCTCCTCGTCCGGCGAGAGCGCCTCGGTGACCGGCGTCGAGTCGGATCCGCCGATCCAGTAAGGGATCACCGTCGAGTAGCCGTAGAGGTCGCCGCCTGCGACGGTGATGAGGAAGTCCTCCTCGCGGGACACCACGGTGCGCATCTCGTCCTCGTCACCGGGCTCGACGGGCCCCGGCAGACGACCGGCGTTCTTCATGGAAGCCACGCTGCGCCGCGCCCGCCTGAACAGTTCGGCCCGCACGTCGGCGCGTGAGTAGCCCGCCTTGTGCAGGATCGCCGCGTGCAGCGGACCGATCACCACGACGAAGCAGCCACCGGCGTAGTGCGACGGCAGCATCGCGTCGGCGATCGTCGCCAGGATCGGACCCGGT
Organism: Actinophytocola sp.; assembly: GCF_049647105.1. GTDB lineage: Bacteria > Actinomycetota > Actinomycetes > Mycobacteriales > Pseudonocardiaceae > Actinophytocola. The sequence continues at coordinate 16,538 of NZ_JBARWZ010000019.1, read as the reverse complement.
TCGCTGGCCCAGTCGTTGCGGGCGTAGATCGGTGCCTCGCCCGCGAAGACGGTCACCGCGCTCGCGTCCTCGGGCACGCCGCGGTCGGCGTGGATCGGCTCCCACGGGTTCGCCGACGTGCTCTCGCCGATGCAGTAGCTGAACTTGCCGGGATGGCCGAAGGTCGCCTTGTCGATGACGCCCGGCACGCCACCGCACAGGTTCTGCAGGATCAGCCGGACGGCCCTGCCGATCGTGGCGTTGGCCTGGTGGCCGGGACCGAACACGCTGAAGGAGGTGTTCACCGCGATCTGGTTCACCACCGGGCCGCTGATGATCACCAGCGGCGTCGTCGCTCCGCTGATCGTCGTGCTGTGCAAGCAGAAGCGTTCCGTCGACAGTGCACGCACGATCGCGAGGAGCACCGACATGTACTCCTCGCGGCAACCGGCGGCCACCGCGTTCACCGCGATCTTCTCGCAGGTGAGCACGCGGCCCTGCTCGGGAAGGGTGCCGATCACGGCGTCCGGCGCGACGCCCGACGCCTCGACGAACCTCGCGACCCGCTCCGGCGTCGGCGGCACCACCGGCAGGCCGTCACCCCAGCCACGCTGGGTGAAGAGGTCCCGGACCGCCTGCTCGTCGGCCGCCTCGACGGCTGCCGAGGTGAGCGTGGCGGTCATGCGCGACCCCTGCGGTGTTCTTCCACCCACTCGGCGACCGCGACCCGTGCCGATGACGCGTCGTTCTCGTCGAGCTCGCGGCTCTGGTAGGTGAGTTCCAGCCGGACACCGTTCGGGTCGAAGAAGTAGATGGAGTTCCACGTACCCTCGTGGTCGACGACGCCTCGGACCTCGATGCCCTCGTCGAGCAGGCGCTTGTGGGCCGCCTCGAGCTCGTCCATGCTCTCCACCGACATCGCGAAGTGCGCGGCCCAGCGCGGCAGCGGGGTGTCGTGGTGGTCCTTGTCGACGCCCTCGATCTCGAAGAAGGCGATGCAGCTGCCGTCCTCCATCTCGAAGAAGGTGTGCAGGAACTTCATCTTCTCGCCGGTGCTGCCCACGGAGTCCTCCTGGGCGTGGCCGACGAGCTTCATCCCGAGCACCTCGGTGTAGAAGCGGTGTGTCTCGCCGGTGTTCTTGGTGACGTAGGCGACGTGGTTGAGGCCTTTCGGCCGGGTCATGGGCGCGGGCATGCCGAAACCTCTTTCGTGATGGACGGACGGATCTTCGCGGCGAGGTCGATGGTCGCCGTGACGGCTCTGTCCCAGTCGCCTTCCTCGGCGATCGGGAAGAGAATCGGCAGGTCGACCCCCGCGGCCTGGTAGGTGGCGATGCGCTTCGCGACGTCGTGCTCGTCGCCGTGCAGCAGGAAGTCGTCGACCATGGCGTCGGTGACGAGGTCGAGTGCCCGCGCGCGCTCGCCGTCGCGCAGCAGGCCGGCGATCGCGGTCATCTCGCCGAGGTAACCACTCGTGGCGAACAGCTTGGCGGCGGCGGGATGCAGGGCGTAGCCGACGACGAGCTCCCGGCCCGCCGTGCCGGCGCCCGTGCCGACCGCACACGGCAGTATGCAGGCGACCGTCACGTCCCGGCCGGCCCTGGCCACCTCGGCGAGCGCACCGGGCAGGGTCGCCGGGGTGGTGAGGTTCAGCAGTACTCCGTCGGCGACCTCGCCCGCGAGCCGCAGCATGCGCGGCTGCAGGCCCGCGACGTAGATCGGGACGTCCGCCCGCGCGGGCGCGCGGTCCAGGGTGGGTCCCGCCGCGTCGCCCGCGAGGTGTGCGCGCAGTGCCCGCACGTAGTCGCGCATGAACGGCACCGGGGCCGAGGGCGGCAGCCCGAGGGCGCCCTCGTTGAGGGCGGCGTTGGCGACCCCGAGTCCGATGAGGACGCGTCCGCCGTACAGCTCGTCCAACGTGGCGACCGTCATCGCGGTGAGTGCCGGGTGCCGCAACCTGGCGTTGGCGACCGCGGTGCCGACGGTGATGGTCGAGGTCGCGGCGAGCGCCGCCTGGCAGAGCGCGAAGGAGTCGGCCACCCGTTCCGCGACGAGGAACGCGTCGAGGCCCGCGGCCTCGGCGTCGACGGCCAGTTCGGCGAAGCGACGGGCGGGCAGCCCGCTGCGGCTCGCGACCGACAGACCGAGCGGCATCGCTCACCTCGTCCTTAGTTGACTTCTTCTACGCAGAATGATGTTCTGTTGCCGCCGGTGTCAACCCCTGGTGGCGCTCCGCGCAAGGCACAGCACTCGGCGCTAGGAGGTTTGGTGGCGATGGAACTGGAACCACTCGGCACGCTCACGGTGCTCATCGCGCGGCAGTTCCGCATGCCGGACACCGGCAAGGGCGGCAGGCTGATCGGCGAGGCAGGCGAGTTGCGCTGGGAGGGTGACCGGGTCATGGCGACCCAGCGCGGCAACAGCTCCGGCGACTGGGTCCGGCTGCACCCGGACGGGTCGGTCAGCGTGGACGCGCGCCTCGTCCTCGAGACCGACGACGGCGCCACGATCGCGATGACCTACCAGGGCCGCGCGGACCGGCCGCCCGCCGAGGGCGGGATCGTCTACTCGACACCGACGTTCGAGACCGACGACGAGCGGTACACCTGGCTCAACACCATCCAGGCCGTCGGCAAGGGACAGCGGACCGGCGACGTGCTCGTCTACGAGTTGTACGCACTGCGCTGACCCGCCGCCCGCCCGCCTGCCGCTCACTCGAAGGACCGTTCCCCGAGCAGGCGGTAGTACGAGTGCTCCTGCGGGCCCGCGAGGCCGCCGAGCAGCTCATTGATGATCTTGCCGTTGTTGACGTGCTGGTCGCTGTGCTCGGCGCGGGACAGGTCCTCCGCCGCCCCCCACCCGCTGAACGCCTGCAACGTCATGCCGTCGTGAGAAAGCAGCCATGAGATCGACCGCAGCCCGGACAGGGTCGCCGCACTCGGGACGATCTGTTCGGTGAGGAGCTTCATGAGGTCGTCGATCGTCGCGTCGGACGGCGGTGTGATCAGGTGCCGAGTGGTGTTCAGGTAGTGCATCGTCGCCTCCAGCCCACCCGACGCGCATCCACCGTCGTCGAGCAAACGTATACATTACTGACGTCAGATCACTGATCCTCCCGCACGATGACACCGAGATCTAGTCGAATGTATACATTTCTCTCTCTGTAGTTGCGCCGCCGCTGACCGCACAGAACCCCGCCCGCCCCCGGCTCACCGGCCGGTGGGCGCGGTAGGAACGTAGGTGCCGTGGAAGCCGAGCGGCACGTGCTGGGGAACCCGGGCACGCGCGATCTCCGAGAGGTCCCTGGCGTCGAGCAGCAGCAGGTACGAGGTCTCCGTGTTCGCGTCGAGCACCACGTTCAGCAGCACGCCATCGTCCTCGCCATCGGCGTCCGGCCGGGCGACGAACACGGGTTCGCCCGGGAAGTGGTTGTCGTGCCGCCATTCCTTGACCCCGCCCGACTCCACGTCGAACTTGACGATCGTGTCGGGGAACATGGACCTGCCGCGTTCCGCGATGCCGTTGGCGTAGACGTACCGGTAGGGCTTGGTGTTGTACGCGTAGTTGATGCGCGGCAGGTCGGCGGCATGATCCACCAGCGTGCGTGCGGTGACCGCGCCGGTCGCCACGTCGATGGTGAACCGGCGCAACTCGCTGGCAGGGAACACGTTGTGGTTGGGCCCGTCGAGCAGCGACTCGAGGTAGAAGTGCTGGACGACCCCGGCGTCCGGGTAGACGATGATGTCGAGGTCGATCACGTCGTCGCCGCGGTCGACCGCGTTGACGTGATGGAAGCCGAACCACGCCTCGCCGGTGTGCGCGTGGGTGACGGCCCCGGTGCCGAGGTCCACTATGGAGAACCGGGTGCCGCGCTCGGGCTCCCACCGGTAGTTCTCGATGAAAGGCTTACCGCTCAACAGCATCCGGAGCGGACTCACCACCAACGGGAACTCCATGAGGATCGCGTACTTCGCGCTGATGGCGAAGCTGTGCATGTACGACGGCTTTCGCACGTCGGCCTCGCCGACCAGCCTGCGCGTCCGGGATCCGTCCGGCAACTCGTAGACGCCGTAGGAGGATTTCGCCCCGAACTTCAGCAGGTAGTTGTAGGCCAGCCCTTGGTCCCGGTCGTAATGCGGGTGAGCGGTCGTCAGCTGGCCCTTGAGCCGGTCCTCGTACCCGAGGACGCCGATCGTGTCGAGAGTGTCCTTGTCGAAGGCGACGGGCATGGGCACCTCGGTCTGCGCCACGAACTCGTCGGCGATCCTGCCGACCGTCACGTTGGCGTTGGCGCCGAACCGCGTGCCGACGAACTGCTGAGCGATGCGCCTGAACAGGGAACGGCACGGGTCGGTGGCGAACTCCGAGTACCGCAGCTTGCCGTCCTGGACCGCGCGCCGGGCCGGGGTGTCGAGGAACCTGTTGGTATAGCTGACACAACCGTCGGCCATGTCGAACCTGTGCAACATCGCCAGGCCGTCGAACCAGTGGTTCAGCGTCCCGTTTTCGAGCCGGAAGCGGGCAGGCCCGTTACGCAGCAGCGTTCCCGAGAGCCAGGCGGGCAGGGCACCGCTCTCGACCTCGAGCGACGGGATGGTGACCTCGTTCTCCTGATCGTCGAATCCCTTGTGGAATCCCACTGACACGTCATCACGTACGCCGGTCATGCCGTCCTCTCCCGATCTCCTTGACACTGTCAACCTGAGTATGTGCATGACTGCTTGACAATGTCAAGCGGAGGCGAAAGGCTCGGATCATGAAGGATGACGCACCAGCCGCCCGCGACGTCGCGAACGCGCTGCTGCGTGAAGCGCGCCACGAACTGGCCGAGCACGGGGCGGGCGGGGTCAGCCTGCGTGCCGTCGCCCGCCGCGCGGGGGTGTCCCATGCCGCGCCGAAACACCACTTCGGCGACCGGGCGGGACTGCTCACCGCGGTCGCCGTCGACGGCTTCGAGCGCCTGACCGGGGCACTGCTGCGCGCCGACACCGGCGACACCGACGCGATCGACCGGATCGCCGCGCTGGGCAGCGCCTATCTCGACTTCGGCATCGCGAACCCGGCGGTGTTCGAGCTGATGTTCAATCCCAACGAGGTCCATGGCGACGACCCCGCCCTGGTGGCGGCACGCTCCGAGTCCTTCGGGGTACTCGCCAGCGCAGTGGACAGCGCCGTGGACCCTGCCGATCAGGTTCGAGCCGACCGGCCGGCCGACGAGGTGTCCCTCATCAGCTGGGCCCTCGTGCACGGCCTGGTCGTCCTGATCCACGGCGGCGCCCTGCAGACAATCACCGGCACGGACGCACCCTCGGCCGTCGCGCACACCTTGACCGAGGTGTTCTCGGCGATGCTGCGGGCGAATCCGCCGAACCGGGGCTTCGGCACCTGACTACGCAGGCTCAGGTCGTGCGGACCCAGGCCGCGGGTCCGGGCGTGGATCTGGTACAGGTCGATGCGGTCGGTGCCCAGCCTGCGCAGGCTAGCGCCCGGTACCGCATCGGTCAGCAGGCCGCCTGTTCGGCGAGCCACCGGTCGGCGTCCCTGGCGGAGGTCAACCGGACCACGCGCACGCCGGCTCTCGCCAGCCCGGCGAGCTTCGCGGGCAGCTCGGCCTTGTTCTTGCGCTGGGACTGGATCGCCCACACCAACAGGGAGTCGCGGCCAAGCAGGGCGCCCCAGCGTTCCGTGTTGCCGTTCCACAGCTCGGTACCCGCCCTGGCCCGGCGGATGGTACGCCGCACGATCCGGGGCAGGATGACCCGCAGCGGCAGGTCGAGCCAGATCACGAGGTCGGCCGAGGGCCACAGGGTGTCGCTGGTCCGGCTCATGTAGTTGCCGTCCACCACCCAGGCGGGCCGCGCCATCACCTCGGCGACGTTGGCGGCGAACTCCTCGACCGGCCGTGGTGTCCAGTTCGGACCGTGGTTGAACGCGTCGAGCTCCACGTGGTCGGTGCCGAGCAGCTCGGCGAGCTTGGCGGCCAGGGTGGACTTGCCGGACCCGGAGGTGCCGAGCACCACGACCCGCCGCGGCCGCGGCGGCGCATCGTTGCCGGTCCTCGTGTCATCCGGCCGTGCCATCGTCGACCGCCCCCCCTGCCCCCGTCGCGGCGAGCGATCCTATCAACCGGTCCTCGGCGCCGGCCCCGCCCCGCGCCAGAACGTGGCGGTGACCGAGCGGCGCACCGGCGAGCGCGGACCGGGTGGTTCCGCCGCGTGCCAGGAGGTCGCCGACCGCACCAGCACCGCCGAGCTGCCAAGTAGCGGCGGGAGCGCGTGGCGCACGTCCCGCGCCGACGCGGAGCGCAGCACCAGCAACCGGCCGCCGTCGTCGGCGTCCTCCGGCCGCACCGCGAGCGGCTTCTCGCAGCAGACGTGCTTGCCTGCGAGCAGCAGGTCCCGGCACACCGGATGGTGCAGGTCGTTCGGGCAGGGTCACCACGACGGCGTCCACGTCCGGCGCGGCCACCAGGTCACGCACGTCGTCGAAGAAGGCGGCGCCGGGTGGGGCGATGGCGGCCGTGGCCGGGTCCCGGTCGCAGACGACCGCCACCTCGACCTCCGGATGCTCGACCAGCGCGGGAAGGTAGTACCGCGCGATCACCCCGAGGCAGGCACCGACCTCGTGCTCGTGGCGCGCGGCGTCAAGCCTGGCTCTCAGACAGCCAGGACTCCGTGCACTCCGCCCTCTGCCGCGCCGTAGCGCTCGACCCGGGACCCGGCGCACGGTCCGTGATGATTCCCTCCGAAACCTCGCGGCGGGCACGAGCGCCGAAAGTCATGCCAGAGATCGTCTGCATGGTGAAAGCGCACCGAGCCATCCTGTCGGAGGCAATTCCGCTCGCGGCCAAATTCCATCGGCCGGAATGATCGTTCCGGCGCTTCCCGTAATTTTCGCCGCCGTTCGACGAAGAACTCACCCGGGCGACATCGCCGATATGAAATTTTCCGCTATTGACCAGAAGCCCATGCCGGAAAGTCGTTAATGGACACATACAGCGCTTGAAGCTGAGGCGATGGCTCCATGCCGAGTTCGACCTCAAGGCGTCTTCGTAACCGGTCGTACACCTCGAGCGCACGGGTACGATATCCTGAGCGGAACAGAGCGATCATGTACTGAGCATTGATGTTCTCGTGCCGTGGATTCTCACTACTCAACATCGACAGCTCGTCCAGCAATAGGTGATGCCGTCCCAACCGCAGATCCGCCTCGATCCGGAGCTCGAGCACGCTGAGACGCGTCTCCGCCAAGGTGATCCGGTGCACGCTGAGCAGCGGGCCGATCTGCACATCGGACACCACCTCGTCTCGCCACAAATCGAGAGCCTCGGCGAAATCCGCCGAGGCCTGCGCGTCGGCGCCGCGGCGAACGGCCTGTCGGCCTCGGGTCACCCGGTGTTCGAAGACCAGGTGGTCGACGTCGCTCGGCTCCGCGGTGAACAGGTACCCCTGATTGCGCGTCTGGAGCGGTTCGTCGTGGCCCGCGTTGTCGAACGGCATCGTCCGCATCACCCGCCGGATCTGCAGGACGTATGTCTGTAATGTCGCCAATGCCGACTTCGGTGGTGCACTCCCCCAGAGTTCTTCAACACACGCGTCAATGGTGACGAGAACATTCACATTGAGCAAGAATAAGGCGAGCAGTTGCTTGGACTTTGGAGCACTCGGCAGATATGTCCGTCCTTCCTGAATGATCGACATCGGACCGAGCACACGAATGCGCACAATCACCCCCGACAGTTGATCGACCTGCGACCATCGTTCATCGTAACGCCACCGGACTACTCCGAACCAGTGAATTTCGCCGTGGGCGCCACCGTCTGCCCGATCGTACGCCGCGGCGCCGGAGTGTGCGGAAATCAGCCTCGATCGAATCCTCAGCAGCTCCTGCCACGCTCAAAATGTGACAGCGACGCCCGGCCGGTGAAGATCGTGCACGGGTTGACGCGATCCAATCTTGAACGGTGGAAGAGACATGTCGACTACGTTCCTGTCAGGTAAGTCCGTACGCATGGAAAGACTGTCCCGCCCACGCGACGGAAAGTACCTCCTCATCCCGCTCGACCATTCGGTGTCGGATGGTCCCATCGCTTCGGCGCAGGGATTCGACCAGTTGGTCCACGCGGTCTGCGCGGCCGGCGCGGACGGGGTGGTCGTGCACAAGGGCCGGGCGCGGACCATCAGCCCGAGGTCCCTGGCCGGACGCGCCCTCGTCGTCCAGCTCAGTGCCAGCACCGCGTACGCACCCGACAGCAACGCCAAGACGCTGGTCGGGGACGTCGAGGAAGCGGTTCGTCTCGGCGCGGACGCCGTCAGCGTGCACATCAACATCGGCTCGGACACCGAGACCACTCAGCTCCATGACCTGGGCACGGTGGCCGCCGCGTGTGACAACTGGGGCGTGCCGCTCCTGGCGATGATGTACCCGAGGGGCCCACGTATCGCCGATCCGACGATGCCCGAGCTGGTCTCCCACGTCGTGGCGGTCGCCACCGATCTCGGCGTGGACATCGTGAAGACCGTGTTGACGACTCCCCCGCAACGCATGGCCGAAATCGTCGCCAGCACCCCCCTGCCCGTCATCGTCGCGGGTGGTGCCAGCAGCACCGGTTCCGTCACGGGCTTCGCCCGATCGGCGATGGCCGCCGGCTGCGGCGGGCTGGCGATGGGTCGGCGCGTGTTCAGCGACGCCGATCCGCAAGGCGTGGTCAGGGCGCTGACCGCGATCGTCCACGAGCCGGCCTCCACACCGGCTCCCACCCACGACACAGAGATGGCTGGTGTTTCGTGAAGCTCGCTTGGATCGACCTGCGAACAGTCTCCGACGCTCATCGGGAGGCCGTCGTCGACGCCTCCCTCCACGCACGGGTGGACGCCGTGGTTGCGGACGATCGTGCGCAGCTGGACCCGCTGCCGAACACCGTGAAACGCGTGTTGATGACCGATGATCCGAACACGGCCACCGACGGGATCATCCCCCTCTGCACGGCCGCGTCGGTCGAGGAACTACGCGCGCTGGAGACCCGGCATCGTGCCGGGGGTGACATCGCGGCGCTGGTGCACGTCGACAACGACGCGTCACTGGACCTGGCGTGCCGGGCCGCGTCGACTCTCCCCTACACCATCGTGCAGTTCCGCGACCCGACCAAGATTCCCCTGGAGATCGTCATCGCCGCCGCGGACGCGGCGGACGGACAGCTGATCTGCCAGGCCGCGGACCTGGAGGAAGCCGGGATCATCATCGATGTCCTTGAGAAGGGCTCCGAAGGGGTGCTGCACGCACCGCCGTCGGCCGCCGAGGTGTTCGAGCTGGTCAGGCTGCTGCAGTCGACCACACCGGCACTGGCGCTCACGAAGCTCACCATCCAGTCCATCGAGCACCGGGGCCTCGGCGACCGGGTGTGCATCGACACCTGCACGCATTTCGAGCCGGACGAGGGCATGCTCGTCGGCTCCTACTCGCAGGGCTTCATCCTGTGCTGCAGCGAGACCCACCCGCTGCCGTACATGCCGACGCGGCCCTTCCGGATCAACGCCGGCGCGCTCCACTCCTACGTCTACGGCGCGGACAACCGCACCAACTACCTGAGTGAGCTCAAGGCAGGCAGCGTCGTACTCGGTGTCGGTGCCGACGGGCGGACCCGGCGCATCGTGGTGGGACGCATCAAGCTCGAGTCGCGGCCGCTGCTCAGCATCAACGCGATCTCGGAGGACGGCACCCCCGTCAACCTGATCGTCCAGGACGACTGGCATGTGCGCGTGCTCGGACCTGGTGGCGCGGTGCTCAACGTGACCGAGCTCAGGCCCGCCGACCAGGTGCTGGGCTACCTCGTCACCGACAAGCGCCACGTCGGCTGGCCGGTCGGTGAGTTCTGCCTGGAGAAGTAGCCACCGCGCGAGTGATGGGGAGGCAGCGTGACCAGCACCGATTGGTGGGGTGCCGAACTGCTCGATGCGATCGATCCCGCCGCGATCACGGCGCGCGGAGCGAACACCGTCACCGCGTGCCGTTTCCGGGCCGAGGTGTCCAGGATGGTGAAACTCCTCGCACGGCTTGGCGTGAAGTCCGGTAGCACGGTGGCCGTGCACGGCACGGCCAGCTTCACCCAGCTGTGGTCGTTGTTCGCGATCTGGGAGCTCGGCGCTCAGGCATTTCTCGCCGAAGCGCATGTGTCCCAGGCCGATCTGGTCCGGGCACTCGGCCAGGACCGGCCGCAGTTCCACCTCACCATCGGTGCGGTACCACGCCTCCGGCAGGTCTTCGCCGACGAGTGCCAGGTGCTCGTACGCCGGGACCCGGCGGGGACGCCCGCACGCACCAATCACTGTCTGGTCCAGCTGTCGTCGGGCACCACCGGCCCGGTGAAGCCGGCCGGACGCACCGCGGCCTCGCTTCTCATGGAGCTGGACCGGATGACGGAGTTGCCCGGCATGCCCGTCGCGGGCGACACGGTGCTGCTGCTCGAGTCACCCGCGCGGTCCTTCGGCCTCATCGGCGGCGTGCTGCACGCGATGAACGTCGGGGCCACGATGGCGTTCTGCCCGAACCCTCGGCCGGACCTGGTGCTCGCGGCGCTATCGGCGGCCGATGTGCTCATCGCGGCGCCCCACCACATCGAGACGCTGGCGGAGCTTCCCGCGTTGCCCGGCCGCCTGCGGGTGGCGCTCTCCGGCGGCGAGGTGCTGCCCAACCGGGTCGCTCATCGCTTCGCGAACCGGCACGGCGTACCGGTGGGCCAGGCCTACGGCACCACCGAGACCGGGCTGGTGGCCGCCGACCTGCACGGCGAGCACGCGCCTGCGGTCGGCAGGCCGGTGCCCGGCCTCCGTACCAGGGTGGTGGCCGGCACGCTCCAGGTGCGCCTGCCGGAATCGCCGTATCTCGTGGCGAACGCCGCGAACCGCGGCGGCTGGTTCGACACCCGCGACCTGGTCCACCAGGACTCCCGTTCCGGCGTCCTGCGACTGCTGGGGCGGGCGGGCGGCGCCGGCATGGACGCGGACGTCGACCTGCTCGCCATCGAGCGCGCGCTACGCGACCACGGGCTGATCCGCGAGGCGGTGGTGCTGGGTGGCGCCGACATGGTGGAGGCACACATCGCCGGGCCGGGTCTGTTCACCGCCAACGACATGGCGGCGTGGTGCCGCGGCAGGCTCGGCTCGGCGCCGCCGCCGATCCGCCTGCACGTGCTGCCCACGTTGCCGCGCACGGCGAACGGCAAGTTGTTGCGCGACCCAGAGCGGTTGCAGGCGTACCGCGTTCTCGCCGCAGGCCGCTGACCAACCCGGAAGGAAACAATGCGTACCGATCAGCCCGAGCGGGATCCGTACTGGAGCGACGAACAACGCTGGCAGGCAGTGCGCGACCGGGACGCCCGTGCCGATGGGTGGTTCTACTACTCGGTCCGCACCACGGGTGTCTACAGCAGACCATCCTGCGTGTCGCGTCCGGCCCGGCGCGAGAACATCCTGTTCCACGCGACACCGGAGGACGCGGAGCGCGCCGGGTTCCGGGCGTGCCGCCGCTGCCGTCCCCTCGACCCGGCCGAGTGCGACCCGTACCTCGACGCCGTCGCCACGGCGTGCGTCCGGCTGGCGGACGAGACGTCGATTCCCGGCTTCGAGGAGGTGGCCATGTCGGTGGGGTTCAGCCGGTTCCACTTCCATCGGGTGTTCAAGGCGGTCACCGGACTGACACCGCACTCGTACGTCGCGGCGTGCCGGGCGCAACGGCTGCGGGCGGAACTCGCCGGCGCGCAGACGGTCACGGATGCCATCTACAGCGCGGGTTTCAATTCGAGCGGGCACTTCTACGCGTGCGTGTCCGACATCCTCGGCATGACGCCGTCCGCCTTCCGCGCAGGCGGCGACGGAGTCGAGTTGCGGTACTGGGTCGGTGACTGCGCGCCGGGCCCGGTGCTCGTCGCGTTCGCGGACCGAGGGGTGTGCGACGTGCTGCTCGGTGCCAGGAACGACACGCCAGCCGACCTGTCGGCCCGGCTGGCCCGCCACTTCGAGCGGGCCAGGCTGACACCCTTGCCGGACGACGTCACCGAGCCGATGCGGCAACGGATCGCGGCGGCCACCGAACCCGCTCCGTCCGCGACGCTACCGGCCGACGCCCGTGCGACCATCCTGCGGGAACGGATCTGGGCGGCGACCTCCGACACGATCTTCGCACCGCGGTTGCTCGGCACCGCGTGACGTGACCCGGGAAGCACCACGGCGGGCGGCACCCGGGGGCCTCACAGCCGCATGCCACCGCTGGCGTCCAGCACCTGGCCGGTGACCCAGGCGCCGTCCGGTCCGGCCAGGAACGCCACCACCGAGGCCACGTCCGCCGGCTGACCGAACCGGCCGAGCGCCGCCTGCGCCGCGATCGCGGCGGCGGCTCCGGGATCGTCACGCAGCACCGGCGCGTTCGGCTCGGTGTCCGTCCATCCAGGAGAGACGGCGTTGACGGTGATCCCGCGCGTACCGAGCTCCTTGGCCAGCACCACGGTGAACACGTCGAGCGCGGCCTTGGACATGGCGTAGGCGATCGCATCAGGAAGCGCCAGCCGGGTGACCGCCGACGAGAGGGTCACCACCCGGCCGCCGTCCCGGAGGCGGCGCAAGCCTTGCTGGGTAACGAAGAACGGAGTCCTGGTGTTGAGCGCCATCATCCGGTCGAAGTCGGCGACCGTGGCCTCCCCGATCCGGCCAGGCAACGTGACGCCGACGTTGTTCACCAGGATGTCCAGCTCCGCCGGCTCGCCCCGCTCCGCACACGCGGCGTCGAAACGCTCCCACAACAAGGCGACACCGTCGCCGGGGTCCGCGCCGAGCTCCGCCTTGATCGCGACCGCGCGCCCGCCGTTCGCCTCGATCGCCGCGACCGTCTCCTTCGCAGCGGCGTCACGGCTTCCGTAGTGCACGTACACCGTCGCGCCGTCCGCGGCCAGCCTGGTCGCGATCGCGCCACCGATCCCCCGGCTGCCGCCGGTCACCAGAGCGGTCCGCCCCGCCAGCGTCGTCATGGCTGTTCCTCCAGTGGCCCGGCAGCGAGATGTCCCGACCGAGCCTATGGGCGCGCGGCCGAGCGTCTCCTCCGGTTTCTTGCGCCCGATTCCCAGCATTCCAGCAAGATGCCGAGCGGTCCGGCGCGGCGGGAGCCGTAGCGTCGAGGCCGAGCCGCCGACCACAACGATGGCAAGGAATTCGCGATGTACGTGACCGGAACTCACAGATCTCTGCCTCGTCGCCTGCGCCTCGCGCTGACGGCGGGCCTGGGCGCCGGGAACTTCTTCTGGCATGCCTACCGCATCGCGCCCGCCAAGGCGCGTGAGCGCGCGTTGTTGCACCAGTACGACCGGCGCGGCATGCAGGGCTGGTCACTGAACCGCCTGCGGAGCACGGTGATCAGGTACGCGGCCGCCTACTCCGAGCGCGGCGTCGGCCACGGCACCCGCGTCGGCGTGTACACATCGGACGGTCTGGCGGGACTCCTGCACCACATCGCGATCACGAGCCTCGGCGGAGTGACCGTGCTGGCGAACCCGAGGATGGCCGTCGACGTCGTGGCGAAGTTCATGGCCAGCGCGGCGCCGGACCTGGTGATCGGCGATCGCGAACTCGTCTTCGACGGTGCCGGACCGCGGTTCGGCGTCCCGACCGTCGAGGTCGCCGGCTTCGACGCCTCGGCGCGGTCCACCGTGACACCGCCGCGTCACTACCACCTGCCCGACGACATGGTGCTGATCTCGCACTCGTCCGGTACCACCGGTACGCCGAAGCCGACGACCTTCACCCACGGGTCGTTCTTCGCGGGCAAGCGCCGGCGGTTGTGGACGTTTCCTTCGCGTGTGGACGATCGGTTGCTCTCCGCGTTGCCACAGAGCCATTCTGCCGGGCTCAGCTACGTCAGCCTCGCGCTCATGCTCGGCCTGCCCACCCTGATGATGGACGACAACGCGGGCCGCTCGCCGGCCGAGGCGATGAACGACTTCCTGCCAACGACCGTCATCGGGTTCCCCATCTCGCTCGCCGAGCTGCGGACCCAGGACCTCTCCGACCGGGCCGCCACCACCGTGCGCACCTGGATGGGCATGGGCGACGCCTCGCACGAACGGCACATCCGGCCACTCGTCGCGGTCGGCGACCGCGGTTCGACCTATGTGGACGGTCTCGGCTCCTCGGAGATGGGCATGGTCCTGTTCAAGACCGCCTACACCGTGCACAGCACCCACTACGACCGGGCGATCGGCAAGCCGGTGCCCGCGGTGCGCGAGGCGGTCGTCCTCGACGAGGACGGCACGCGGCTCCCCGACGGCCAGGCCGGGCGGCTCGGCGTGCACGCGCCGAGCGTCACGCCGGGGTACGTCGACGACCCCACGCTCGACGAGCGATGGAGGGTCGGCAAATACCTCCTCACCGGCGACGTCGTGCGCAGGGACACCGACGGCACCTTCTACCACCTCGACCGGATCCAGGACGTGATCACGACCAGCACCGGCCCGGTGCACAGCCTGCCGCTCGAAGAGGTGGTCCTGCTCAGCACGAACGCGTTCGACGCGGCGGTGTTCGCGGTGCGCGACCCCGCGTCACCCGGCCACGACCGGCCCGCGGCCGTCGTACTGCTCACCGAACCCGACCTCCCGCCGGCCGAGGTGTTGCTGGCCGAGTGCAACCGGGCGCTCGCCGAGAAGGACCTGCCGCGCCTGTCGGCGCTGGTGCTGGCCCGCGATCGCGTGGGGCTGCCGGTCGGCGTCACCGGCAAGGTCCTCAAGCGCGAACTGCGGCGCACGCACCGGGACCTGCTCACCCGACCGGCCGACCACAGCGCCGTCGCCGGACCGGTCACGCGATGACCGGCAACGTCACCGATCCGGACCGGACGGTCATCGATCTGATCACCGGCACCTGGCGTGCGCAGGCCCTGTCGGCCGCCGCCGAGCTGCGGCTGGCGGATCACGTCGCCGACGGTCACCGGACCCTGCCGCAACTGGTGCGGCGCACCGGAGTCGCGGCGGACCCGATGCTGCGGCTGATGCGGCTGCTGGTCGCGCTGGAGGTGTTCGACGGCGACGCCGACGGCTATGGCCTCACCGCGATCTCGCACCGGCTGCGCACCGACGTCCCCGGCTCGATGAACGCACTGTGCCGGCTGTACGGCCGCGAGTTCCACAAGGCATGGGGTTCGTTGCCCGCCGCACTGCGGACCGGCAAGTCGGGCTTCGCGACCGCGTTCGGCCGCTCGATACACGACTACCTGGCGACGGTGCCCGATGCTGGCGAACGGTTCCAGGCCGCGATGGCCGCGGGCAGCACGTTCTTCGCCGAGGTCCCCTCGGCCGTGGATCTCTCGGACGCCAAGGTGGTCGTCGACGTCGCGGGCGGCACCGGGCAACTGCTCGCCGCGGTGCTCGACGCGTACCCGCGGCTGCACGGCATCCTCGTCGAGCGGGAGGGCATGGTCCCGCTGGCCGAGGCCGAGCTCGGCAAGCGCTTCCCGGCCGACCGGTTCGACGTCGTCGCCGAGGACATCTTCACCGGCCTGCCAGCACACGCCGACGTCTACCTGCTCTCCCGGGTACTGCAGGACTGGCCGGACGCGCAGTGCCTGCGCCTGCTGTCGAACTGCCGCGATGCCATGACCGGCCACGCGGCCCGGCTGCTCATCGTCGAACGAGTGGTCGCCGACTCCGGTGGTGACCTGCTGCCCCTCCTGTGGGACCTGCACTTGTTCGTGGCGGCCGGCGGCGGTGAACGCACCGAGCGCCAGTACCGCGACCTGTTCCGTGCCGCGAACCTGCGCTGGGAGGGCACGCGCGACCTCGCGCTCGAGACCACCCTGCTGATCGCGTCGCCGGAACCAGAGACCGATCGAACAGAGCGACAGTTACTGGAAGGAGATTCAGATGGTAGTCCGCCGCGGCGAAGTCTATGAGAATCCGGCGTGCGGCGAGCGAGTGGTGATCCGGGTCGGCAACGACGTGACGAACGGCGAGCGGATCCTCTGGGATCTGTATCTCGAGCCGGGCGGCGCGGTCGTCGGCGAGCACTACCACCCCTCGATCGAGGAACGTTTCACCCTGCTGGAAGGCAAACTCGGGGTGCGGCTGGCCGGGCGCACGCAGATCGTCGACCGGATCGGCGCCAGCGTGCTCGCGCCGGCGAACACTCCCCACTACTGGTGGAACGCCAGTGACGAGCCTGCGCGGATCCTCGTCGAGGTTCGCGGCGCAAGCGAACGGTTCGAACAGATGGTGTTCCGGCAGCTGTTCAGCCTGGCCCAGGACGGCAGTACCAACGCGGAGGGCATGCCCAACCTGTGGCAGACCGCGGTGACCGCGCTGGAGTTCGAGGACGTCATGCGGTTCAGCAAGCCACCGTGGTTCCTGCAACGGCTGATCTTCAAGGTGCTGTCGCCGATCGCGCGGCTGCGCGGCTACGAGGGTTACTACGCGAAGTACCAGGATCGCAAGCCCAGCGGCATGGCCGAGCCGGAGGCGCTCCCACCCGGCGTCATCGTCGACGAATAGCGTTGCGGCACAACGCGGTGCGCCCGGTGGCCACAGC